>NZ_FNJI01000006.1 GCF_900104445.1 Desulforhopalus singaporensis
GGAGTCATTTAAGCCGACCACCGGGGCGCCGACCTTTGCCGCGGCGTCCAGGACCTTGACTATCTTGCGGGCGTGCATTTCCCCCAAAGACCCGCCCTGCATGGTAAAGTCCTGGGAATAGGCGTACACCACCCTGCCGTCAATCTGGCCATATCCGGTCACGATGGATTCGCTTTCGAAATCGAGCTTGTCCATGCCGAACCTGGTACACCTGCTTTTGATAAAGGCATCAATCTCAATAAAAGTACCCTGGTCAAAGAGATGGGTAAGCCGCTCCCTGGCGGTCATCTTGCCCTTGGCATGCTGCTGCTCAATTCTCTTTGGCCCTCCACCTGACTTTATCTTTTCTTTTTTCTGTAGTAAGCATTCCTTCTTGTCTAAAGACATGTTCCGTGCTCCTTTAAAGTTGCTGTTTGATAACCACACTAAGGTTCAACTTTCGATTCCACCCCATGTGGCGGACACCATTCGCCTCCTCCGGGGGGCACCAGTCGTCCGGGCCGCAAAGCTCCGCAAGTGGGAGTTCTCTTTGAGCCTGGAATACGTTTTCGACCGATGATCTCGGTGATGAACAATCAACGTGTCAGTGTAGCAATGGTTTTGGCTCTGCTGCAGTTTATTCCGCCTGTCGGCCCCGTCTCAAACGGTTTTCGGTGCTGAATTTTTGCCAGTCCGGTAACGCTTTTGCAAGCCACAATTGAGACCTTTAACGTCCTGAGCAGGTAGTCAGTAAAGCCGACAGATATCTTTTTTGCACATGCAAAATGCTAAATGATGGCTATGAAACTTACCCAAAAAAAAGATCTGTGGGTACCAGAATATATAAAACAGGCTTATGTTTTCCGACTACTTTTTAAATAACTGAGGAAATTAGGCATTTTGCGGGAATCTGCCTACGGGCTTCCGTTAATTCCCATGTCCGGAATCCACCCTTGAAAACCGGGTTGGGTCATTCGCAGCCTGCAGGATTGGCGATATTGGTGGGTGGTAACGATCCCTGTCTGTGTTTATGGAAAATATATTCTGCGCTGAGTTGTAAAAGGGGAGATCTCGTCTGTCGGCCAGGCTGGGATTAAATGGCTGGCTGCGCCTCTCAGACTGGTGAAACATCTGCTTCTGGTTCATCTCACGAGGACACTGCAAGGTGGAGGTGGCTTAGAAGTCAAGGATAAAACCTGCTATAATAAATATATGTTCATTGACAGCAATCAATCTCGCCGCCATCTCTATCTATCAGGAGGTCGCCATGGACTGCCTCGTTATCATAGCCGTTATATGGGCAATGCTTTACTGTTTCATACAGTTCGCCAAGAAGGAATACGTCGAAGAGGAGTACCTGGCGATTCTCAGTGATGTCGAAGGGCGCCTTGAATGGGCACATACCCGCAGATTTTTCCCCTTCGGCATGAAAGCTCAACTTGAAGTAACAAGCAACCTTCTTGGCAAAGCCAAAAATCACTGGGGAAAGCATCAGTGGCAGCAGGCATACCGATCCATTGCCCAGTCCCAGGAAGCGATGAATAAGGCGCAGTGTCTTTATATTCAAGCTCTTGACATGAGGTAGCAAAAAAAGCATGTCGATCGGCGTGAAATGATGTCTGTTTCGTAACTGAAACGGTGCCTGGAATCGGGTGAAGAGGTTTGTAGTATATATTATCCCGCAACCATTATTGTCCCCATGATAATGAGGAAAAAATGGATAATCTTGAGGTAGAGACGGCGGTTTATCCTGTCGGTAAATCGCGCTCCAATGAAGGTTCCCAGTAAAATCATGGGGATGGTTACCGTGCAATATTGCAGAGTCAACAGAGACGAAATTCCGTTGGCGGCATGTGCCAGGGCGGTAAAAGATGAGTTGAACAGAAAGACCCCTATAAGCGTTGACCGTATCTCGTTTTTAGTCCAGTTAGTCAAGGTGGTGTAAACTATTAGCGGAGGACCTCCGGCACTCAGGAGCGAGGCGATGGTTCCAGCGCATAATCCGGCAAAATAACCGGCCCAGGAAGGCAGTTTCAGCGGTCTGGGGCGGACGAGTAAATTATACAGGCTATTCAGGATCAGGAGGGTGCCAAGGGAAGCACGCACCAGCTCGGGGTTGATTGCGTCAAAGAATATGGTGCCGATCATTATTCCAGGAACCGCTCCGCAAATAAGGGGTAGTATTTTTCTTTTGTCGAGGCACCCCCGTAATGTGTAGGCAAGGAAAATGTTTATAACCACCAGGTTCAGATTGCATAGCGGAACCACTTCCTTAACATCGATAATAAGGCAGAGAAGCGGGATGACGACGAGACCGGCACCGAAACCGGTCAACCCTTGGACTGCTCCACCCATAAAGAAGATCAGGCCGGTAAAAATAATGGAACTCATTGCATAAAATAGAGGAAAAATTGCACGATAATATTGCCGTTTCCGGCTTTTTCCCGGGTCGCGACTGGATCATCGATGGTTTGTGGCTTCATGGGTCACTGACTCGTGAACTATTCAAGATAGCACTCTGTTTTGCAAGATTAAAAACTGTCGGCAACGATCTCCGATAAACGTTCCGGCTGCATATTTCTGTGAAAATTATGCCTGGCGGTTCATTTGAGCGAGCCCGTCCTGCAGTGTCTGGCAGGACAACTCCGTGCGGTTGGCTTCGGTAACCACCATCATCGGCTAAAAGGTGTTACTTCTTATGGAAGCGGCGATCCTTTATATTGAAAAGTGTTGTCAATTTTTCGATTTTGATCGACACCAGCAGAATGCCGCCCATGGTCAGCGTTCCGCCAACAACCAATCTCCAGCCGAGTTGGTCGCCGAACCACCAGATCCCGAAAATCGAGGCGAGCAGGGGGGCGAGGAGCATAAGAGGGGTGACTGTGGCAACAGTGTAGCGGCCCAGCAGATAGTATAAGATGCCGTGACCGATGACGGATGCGCCGACAGCCGAATAACACACCGTCCAGAGATCAAAGAGTTGAAGGTTCTCGAGGAGTTGCAGTTGGCCGGATTCGAAAATCAGGCTGAGCAGGAGCAGGGAAGGAGTGGCAACCAGCGCTATCCATGCCTGCAGCCTGAATACTCCCATGTCGGGAAATCGGCGCATTAAAACAGTGCTGACAGCCATCAGGAAGGCGGCCCCCAGAACCCAGAAAACTGCGTTCAGGTGGTTGAAGACAATCGGGTCAAACCCTATGACAATGATGCCCAAAAAAGCTGTCGCTATGGCGAGAATCTTGATCATGGGAATGCGTTCTTTTAACAATATGGCGGCGAGAATTGCAGAAAACGGGACATACAACTGGGTGGTGATGGCTATGGAGGCGATATTGCCACCACCGTTCAGGCCGATAAACATCATGCTGAAATGCCCTACACCCAGCAAAAAAGCTACCCGGAGCAAAGGCTTCATGTATCCCGGCGCCGGACGGAGCCAGGGCAGCATGATAAGCAGCAGAAACAAGAAACGAAAGCTTGTGAAAAGCAGCGGCTGGAAATGATCTGCGCCTATTTTCCCGGCGATAAAATTAAACCCCCACGCGCAATTGGCTATCAGTGCCAGCACCAGATGAAACGGATTCATGTATGACCTGTAAGTTAAACTTGTCGGTTGCGGGCAAACAGCACCTGGGGTTCTGCAGCTGTCCTATCTTTTGGTGAGCCAAGATCGCGTTTATTAGAAAAGAGGTTAGGAAACATTACGGCTAGAGCAATTTTTTCAGGTCATCGATTAACTGTTCCACCTCCGATCGGCAAAGATCCAGTTCCGTTTTTCCCCCTCCGGGATGCCGTAGTTCCAATGTGGAACAGTTTTGTTTTTTCTGCACAGCCCATTTGGGGCCTTTTGGCATGGTCAAAGCCGGAGCAAGCCATTCATCAGGGGTGAATTCCGCTATCTGTATCAAGACGCCGAAACTGTCGCGGGGATGGATAAAAAGCTCTTTCCATGAAGGGTTTTCAGCATTAAACCCGAAATATGGTATCTGGTGGTTGTCCAACCGTTCCTTCATCTTATAAATATCAGGGGTTTCGAACGTGATGTGATGTACTGCCCCTTCTTTTTTGTCCAGGAGGAAAGAGTCGAGAAAACTGTTTTTTCCCGAGGGCGTCAGAAGCTCCATCCTGGAGAGGTCTCCGGTAGAAAGAAGCTGCCAGAAAAAGCCAAGCTCCTCACTGGTTCCCGATGCTCCCGGGACACCACCGAACACCTTGGTAAAGAATTCCAACCCACGCCTGTAATCCTTGACGGCAATTGATATATGATCGATTCTGGAAATCATCTGCTGCTCCTTAAGGTGAAAAATAAAAATAAAACGTTTGCTATGGCTTTTCGGGTGATCCTTCTTTCCGGATCAATCCGCCGGCCATTTGGGAACAGAGGGCTTTAACCTCTTGCCTGTCTTGGCAGAAAGCCGTAGAGTGCCCGATAACATTTTATATTTGCAAAGAAAAATTATGTCAAATCAGATCCTCCGTTCTTTTCTTGACATGGGGACAAGGATCTTTTATATACCCCGGATTCGATCAGGGCAATGTGGAGAGTTCTGCTCCGTGCAAGTGGGGTGATCGATAAAATATAACTGTTCAATGAACCTTTTCGTTCAGGAATAACGTTCATGTATATTGCCGAATGTTCCGCTTTGGCTGCCGCTCTGTGCTGGTCTTTCGGAGGGCTGGTATCCACTTCACCGACCCGGGCCCTGGGGGCTGTACGGTTTAATCGAATACGTCTTACTGTTGTCGCTGTCATTCTCATCGGTTGTGTGCTGATAACCGGAAGCTGGCGAAGTCTTGAACCTCACGCAATAGTGGTTCTGGCGGTATCGGCGATGATCGGCATTTTTCTCGGCGACACCCTTCTTTATGCAGCGCTCAAACGCCTTGGTCCGCGTCGAAGCGGAATCCTGTTTACGACCAATGCCCCCATTACCGTAATTATAGGGTATTTTTTCCTCAAAGAGTCATTGTCGTCAGCGGTAACCATAGGCTGCATCTTAATAATGACCGGAGTTTTTCTCGCAATTTTTTGCGGCACAACTTCCTCTCAGAAGCATACTTTTGAAAAAATCGAAGGATCTCTCGGAGTAGGAGTCTTTTTTGGTTTTCTATCAGCACTCTGCCAGGCGATCTCTGTTCTTATTGCCCGCCCGGTCATGGCATCCGGAGTTGATGCGGTGGCCGCGTCAGCGCTGCGGGTTGGTATTGCGGCCCTTGCCCTCAATTTTATTTTTGTGCTCAGACCGGCGGGATCGAAGCCTCCGGTTGTCCCCCTGAACTCCCGACTCATGTGGCAGACCGGGTTGAGTGGTATTATCGGTATGGCTGCAGGGATGACATTTCTCCTGTTTGCCCTAGCCCACGGTCCGGCAGGCCTCGTCTCCACCCTTTCTGCGACCTCGCCCATTCTGATCTTACCTGTGCTCTGGGTTGCAACCAGGGAAAAACCGGCGCCAGGCGCCTGGTTTGGGGCCTTTCTTGCTGTTCTCGGGGTGGCATTTATTTTTTAACCCTTGTCACAGGAAAAATCTCCACGTTTTTTCAGTAAAGCTTTCTGTAAACTTTTCTCTTTTTACATCAAGCCTTGGGGCTCAGCTTGTTCAATGTTGCAAAGGGTGTTGCCGGCAGTCAGGCCGGAGGGTTGTAAAAAGAGTGATTTACTGTCCTGTCATTGACCGGAAACAGACCGGTATTAAAGTTTTACTTGCACAGCAAGCTGTGATTGTGCGCCAAGTACCATACCATCAATCCTCATCGCAGGGAATTGCCATGAAACATATTATTTTTATTCTGGCCACCATATCTCTTGCCCTGGCTGTTTCGTCGTGCGGAGTAAAGCAGTCGGGCGTAACCGTTGATAGCCATAGTGTTTTACCTGGAACCGAGGTCGTGAGGAAGGGGAAGTCAATGACTCTGCTTGGCAACAGGATAGAGACCGGTCAAAGGATTCCGGCGACCGAACTTATCGATGCGGCAACAATGGATCGGGTCAACCTTGAGGATTACGCCGGAAATGTTCTTTTTCTAAGCATTGTACCGTCCATAGATACCAAAGTGTGCGAAGAGCAGACCCATCTGCTCGGCGAAAGAGGGGATATGCTGCCTGCAGACGTCAAACGGATCACTGTAAGCCGTGATACTCCTTTTGCCCAGACCCGTTTCGCCGTGGACGCGAATTTGACCGACATTCAATATCTGTCGGATTACAAAGAAGGTTCGTTCGGTTTATCCACCGGGCTGCTTGTTGACGATCTTCGTCTGCTGGCCAGAGCAGTTATTGTCATAGATAAGGACGGCATCGTGCGATATATTCAGGTTGTCCCGGATATCGGCCACTTGCCCGACATGGAAAGGGCCTTTTCCACGGCCCGTGAACTTGATGCGGAAAAGTGATGCATCGCACTATACCTTGAGGTTTTCCCCGTAGCCGTTGACGTTGCCCCTGCTGCTTGGTTTTTCTCGGCCGGTTGCAGAGAGCACGGAGCCCAGGTTCCAATGTGCTGATATACTATGTCTTTTAGGTTGTCAACATCGTCTCGGCGGTGATATTTACCGAATTCCTGTCCGTTAATATGTTATGATTAGTTATGACGTTTATATTCTTAGTTTTTGACAACTTCTCCGCTTATCTATAAACAATGCCTTCAATCCAGATCGGCGATATCAACATTTATTACGAAATTCACGGGAGAGGGGATGCACTCCTCTTTATCCACGGACTGGGGTCGAGCTCACAGGACTGGGAGTCGCAGGTTTCCTTTTTTGCGAGCAATTACAAAGTAGTGACTGTTGATCTGAGAGGCCATGGCAAGAGTGATAAGCCAAAAGAACAGTACAGTGTCGAGATGTTTTCTGCAGATATTGCGGCACTGTTGATCAAACTTTCGCTTTACCCTGTCCATGTGGTTGGGGTTTCCATGGGGGCGGCCGTTGGATGGCACCTTGCTCTTGACTACCCCGAGCTTGTCAAAAGTCTTGTTATTACCAACATGGCTGCAACAATTTCTGTCAGAACATTAGCGGAGAAGTGGCGATTCTATTCAAGGGTGGCTGTGGTACGGTTGCTGGGGATGGGGACTATGGGGAAGATAATTGCCAAGAATCTTTTCCCCGATCCCAACCAGCGAAATCTTCGGCGGGAAATGAAAAAACGTTGGTCGGGTAACGATCCGCACAGTTATCTGAACAGTCTTCTTGCGCTGAAAAACTGGAGCATTGCTGAGCGTCTGGAAAATATCGTCTGTCCGGTTCTGGTTGTTTCTGCAGAGTATGATTATGCTCCGCTGGAACATGTGAAAAATTATACTGCCAAAATGAGAAATGCCGAACTGGTGAGAATTGAGGGGAGTCACCACGCACTCCCGGTGGAAAGACCTGAAGCGTATAACAGAACAGTTGAAAATTTTCTCGTTAAGGCAAAAGAGTGGCAGACCGGCAGGAAAAAATAACCACGCGCTGCCGGCCTGGGACGGGTGTAAGCATTAAAAGGAAACGGCTGCCCGGATTACTGTATCCTGCGGTTCCAAATCCATGACATACTTAAACCACTCCCAAGGTGCGTCAAGAATTTTAACCCCCATTCTCGCCTTGCTTCCGGAACGATGGATCCATTTGGGGATCACTGAAAGCTTGCAGCTTTTTCGTCCGCAATTGACCACCAGGAAAAATTTACTGCACTGAGAGTCGATTTTTCCGGGGATGTCATCGATGAGCAGACCGGATCTTGAAATATTTTCCACGGTTCCCTGCACAAAACCTTTACCATCTGAAATATCCGTCTGTACATCAGCTACAGTTATTCTGGGATAATGTCTTCTGTCCATCGGTCCGCTGCCTCTTTTCTGATGTTAATACCTTGTGCAATCTAGTAGAATGATAGTTGATAATGTTGAAAAAAGCAAGGAAAATTGATGTCTTGTGTGGTTTTGCCAATGGCGTGTTCTGCTGGAGAGGAGAGGGCGGGAGAAGAACGGCCGTTTGTCTTTGACTAAAACGGGTATGGCGTTTTTTTTGCCAATGGTCGCAGTTGAAGAAAACAACGATGTCAACCAATAAATTTACCTTGCGCCATCAAAAAAATATTGTGCAAAACAAAAAAGTTAAGGTATCATTCGGCATCTAAAGTTGTTCAGGCAAGAGGGGTGTGAAATAAACAATTTGCAACTGCAAAGGAGGTACGTTTTGAACGGAAAATTTATATCAGTCGCAACAGTTGGGTTGGTGCTGTTTGCTCTGAGCGTGGCCAATGGTGCTACGACCCTCATGGAGATCGGTCGCAGTCCTTTTCATCAACCGCCGCTGACAACCATAGAGAGTCTGGTTGATATGGTCAGGGTCAAGGAAACAGACATACGCAAAGGGTTTGAGGTCGCCGGACGACCTGAGTTGGCGGAGCCTTTTATTTCGCAGCTTCCGACAGCGGATATTGAGGCCGGTGAGTTTGCCAAAGGGACCTCTTTTGAATGGATGTTTTTCAAGAAAAAAGGCAAGGGACAGGTACGGGTGGCGCGAGATGTGACCTGGGGCAACGAAAAGCCCTTCCCCGGCTTCAAACTGGCTGTTGACAGTGAAGGACAGCGGTATACCTTTGTCATTCCTCTGGGATGCGGAAATATTGCTCTGATGGATGTCGCTCCGGTACCGGTACCAGCCGCTGCCCCGGTGGCGGCAAAAAACCAGCCTCCGGTATGTACTGCGACGGTATCGCCTGCCGCTGGGTACTGTGGTGATAAAGCGGTGATTGACGCCACAGGCTCAACTGACAGTGACGGTACGGTGGTGGCGATGAGCGTGGTGGTTACCGATGCCGAGGGTAAAGTTGTCTCTGAGAGCGCAGGTGATGCCTCCACTCTCGTCAGTGAAATAGCAATACCCTGTGGCACCAATATGGTAACGGTAACGGTGATTGACGACGACGGAGAAAAAAGTACTTCTCCTGAGTGCACCACGGAAGTACGTGGGGAACAGAGGGCACGTTTCCTGGCTGACGCCGGATATTACCATATGCCCGATCCGGGGCATTACCTGTTTGGCAGGGTTGGACTGGAATACAAGTTGACCGACAATTGGGCGTTGCTGGGTCTGGTCGGCTATGCAGAACAGTTCGACGGTATTGACGGAGATTCCGCTTTTCTGATCGACTTTATGGGAGAATATTCTTTCTCCAGGTATTTCGTCGACTTTGGTGTCGGTGGATGGTTCTCCCAGGGGGACGATGACCTGGATACTGAAGACACCCAGATCGATTTTATCGTTGGGGCGGGAGCCAGACTCTTTGGCGAGCCCGACGCGTTTAACACCTCGATCTTCGTAGAAGTTCGTGCTGCAGCCGACGAATTTGACGATTTCATCGACTACGGGCGATTTGGTGCGGGGCTGCGGTTCAGATTTTAAAATGCGGACGACGGCATCGGGATAATCGAAGTCCCGCCGTCATATTTGCCTGACTGCCAAAATGCTCCGACGGACCTGTGGTCCGTCGGAGCATTTGTTATATTTGTGGTAACTGTTCCTGCCGGAAGTGGTTCTCTGGTCCTTTAATTGTCCAGGTGAGTGGCGCATGATCGGCAGACTGTCCGCCGGTTTTTTTCCAACAGCTTGGTCTTCATCACCATTTCACCGCAGTCCGCACACGCTACCGATTGGGCTATAACAGCCTTTTTCGGCAGCTCCAGGTTTGCAATCTGTTCGACGTCGAAAAAGGATTCGGCTCCCCTGGAGAACAGATCTTCTCCCCTTGCTTCATAGAGTTGTTCATACTCTTTCAGTTCGCTGTCTGAGCTGATGTTTGAACTGATTTTTTCCGCAAGATACTTTTCCCGCTCCGGGATATGGAAAATATCGTTTCTGAGCAACAGCCTTACCCCTCGTTTTGTGCTCCTGCTGCCAAAGGTAAAGGCCATTTTTCCATAATCGAGGTGAAAAAAATTCCCTTTCCCGAAGGTGCAGCCGGTGAGCACCTGTATTGCATCACAGCAACAGGCGTCATTTTCAACCACTGCAATGACCTCTTCATCCTCTGCACGTGCTTCGGCCAGCAGCGAAAGAGCGAGAGTGGCGGCAAGATACCCGATCGTGAGCCCCATGCAGGTGTGGCCGTGAAACTTGACGCATGCTTTATAATCATCTCTGGATCGTATTGACTCGGGAATATACATTGTTCCTCCTTGTGCCAGACCAACGGTTAATGGTTTAGTCTTTTCCCCAGTATCCTATTTCACCTGTTGCGAGGCAAGAAATATTTTATGTTTTACCGGCTGCATGTCGTCGCAGCTCCATAGACAAGGCGTCTGCCATGACAGGGGTTGCAAGACGACAAAAATAGATGTTTTGCTATTGACGGCCAATCGTTGAAAAAGATAGGCTGTCAATCACTTTTTGGTTGCAAAAAAATGTCGTTTTCAGAAGCTGTTGAAAATGTGTACTTTATGAAAAAAGATACTATATGTTGTAGTTTGACCTTGAGGTTGCCATAAATGTGGGGTATAAAATCACTCTTATGAACGGGGGATATCGGCGTCGGCAGGGCGCTGTCCCCGACCTTTTTTTTAGCAGCATTCTGCAATTTTTCAACTTAAAAATCGTTAATATAAATTCCTATTAAGAGAGGGGATGTATGACTCCTGATTTAACCAAACAGGTCTTGACGCCTACTGCCGAAACTGTTCTTGCGCGGCGATATTTTCTCAAAGACTCCGCCGGAAATCCTACTGAAACCTGGGAAACTCTGGCCCGTCGTGTGGCCGATGCGGTGGCGGAAGTCGATAGGGGACAGGAGAATTACAACCAGCTGCGGGAAGAGTTCTTCAACGTAATCTACAAACTCGATTTTCTGCCGAATTCACCTTGCCTGATGAATGCCGGGACTGATCTGGGGCAGCTGTCCGCCTGCTTTGTGCTACCTGTCGAGGACTCCATGGACGGGATTTTTACCGCTATTCGTAACGGTGCCCTCGTTCATAAAACCGGCGGAGGGACCGGGTATTCCTTTTCCCGACTGCGGTCGAAAAATGCTTCGGTAAGGTCCACCCAGGGTGTGGCATCCGGGCCGCTGTCGTTTGCCGCTGTTTTTGATGCTGCCACCGAAACGATCAAGCAGGGCGGAAAAAGACGCGGAGCCAATATGGGGGTGCTGCGCATCGATCATCCCGATATTATGGACTTTATCACCGCCAAAGAGGATCAGGAAAAATTCAACAATTTTAATTTCAGCGTCGGTATCACCGATGTTTTTATGCAGGCGGTGGAGGATGACGCCGAATACGACCTGGTCGAACCGTCCACCGGAGAGGTTACGAAAACCCTTGAAGCACGAGAGGTTTTTGAGAAGATTATCGACCTGGCCTGGCACAACGGCGAACCGGGAGTTCTCTTTATAGATTCCGCCAATCGGGACAATATGACCCCCCAGCTTGGCGAATTTGAAGCCACCAATCCTTGTGGAGAACAGTGGCTGCTGCCCTATGAGAGCTGTAACCTGGGATCGATAAACCTGGCAAATTTTGTGGTCAATGGCAGCATCGATTATGACAGGCTGGAACAGGTGGTTAAGACAGCAACAATATTTCTTGATAACGTCATAGACTGCAACCGTTTTCCGATTCCCGAAATTGAGAAGATGACTCTTAAAACCAGGAAAATCGGGATGGGTATCATGGGGCTGCACGATATGCTCATCCAGCTTGAAATTCCTTACGCTAGCGAAAAGGGGCGCAGCGTGTCCGCAGAAGTGATGAGTTTTATCCGTTCAATTGCGGAACAGAGTTCGATTGAACTGGCCCACACCAAAACTCCTTTTCCTGCTTACGACCCCCAGGTCAACAATTATTCCGCACGGAGAAACGCCGCACTCACCTCCATCCAGCCCACCGGTACGGTGTCGATGATTGCCGATTGTGCCTCCGGGTGCGAACCATATTTCTCCATCGTTACAATTAAACACGTGATGGACGATGACCGGTTGATGATGGTGAATAAATATTTCGAGTCAGTCGCCCGCAAAGAAGGGTTCTATTCGGAGGAGCTGATGAGTAAGGTCGCGGACTCGGGAACGGTCATCGGCCACGAGGAAATCCCCGGGAAATGGCAGGAAATCTTTCGCACGGCACAGGATATCCTGCCGGAAGATCATATCCGGATGCAGGGAAAGCTGCAGAAGAGCGGAGTCGACAGCTCTATTTCCAAGACCATAAACCTGCCCAATTCGGCGACGCGTGAAGAGGTGAAGCTTGCGTATATAAGCGGGTACAAACTGGGGTGCAAAGGGTTGACGGTATACCGGGATGGCTCCAGGGATCATCAGGTTCTCAATACCAAGGAGAGCTCGGAGAAGAAACAGCAGGCGACCGTCTCGACTGCCGGACCGGTAAAACAGATTCTCCCGGACACCCTTGATGCCAAACGTTATCGGGTAAAGGATCAGCAGCAGAAATCGGTGTACATCATAGTCTGTTTCGATGAAAATGAGAAGCCGATGGAGGTTTTTGCCAAGTTCCCGTTTGATAACCAGATAGATCTCAAGGATAAATCCACCATGTGGACCACCACCTGTCGCCTGGTCTCACTGGCGCTGAGGTTCAATGTGCCGATGGATGAAATCATCAAGCAGCTCGATCGTTCAAGCGGCCATATGCTCGATCTCCCGGCTCAGCTGAGCAAGTTGTTCAAATCTTTCATGGCGGGAACCCAGGCCGGTTTTTCCTCCACCTGTCCCGAATGTTCCGGGGTGTTGCGGTTTGAAGAGGGGTGTGAAACCTGCCACGATTGCGGTTACTCCAAATGTGCATAAGATTTTTTACAATATGAGGGATGTGTAATGGTCAAAATCGGTAGAAACGAAAAATGCCCCTGCCAGAGCGGCAAAAAATACAAATATTGCTGCGGTCGTAAAAATCAGCGGGCCGCACCGGCGAATTCTTCGGGACAAAACATGAAGGTGACGCTGATGGACGGGGTGAAGAGAATTCAGGAGGACGCACTCGCCAAAGAGCCGATGTGCCGGGAACTGGGAGTGTTTTTCTTTTTTGCAACCGCTGCAGGTGATGCGTGGATGATGGAGATGACCGCCCGTGACTGCGTACAGCTGGCCGACAATGGTGAACTGCTTGAACCGCCGATCGATGAAAATTCCGAGACCATCGAAATCAACTGGAGCCACGTGTACGAGGTGAAAAACAAAGAGGTGGTTCTTACAGCCTACGCTGATAAAACCAAGGGAGTCCTGGCCGATGCTCCGAGCAGAGAGCTCAGCGCAGCGACCAGAAGAATGTTGAAGCGATTTTCCCAGGAGCAGCTGGCCCAGCTGCATCTGCCGGCCCCTGCGGACCAGAGAAACTGAGCCGCTCATCAAACCTCTCCCGACCTGAAAGAGTTGGCGGTCCGGGGGGGGATCAGGCGCAGCGTAAAAAACGGGGTTACCGTTACCATGCTGCGCCTGTTTTCTGTCTGGTCTAACAAAGGTTACCGGGGGCTTTGCAGGATCTTTGCCATCTCCTTGGCGAAATAGGTGATGATGATATCGGCGCCAGCCCGCTTAATGGAAAGCAGTGTCTCCTCCATTACCTTCTCCCCGTCGATCCACCCCTTCTCTGCGGCAGCCTTGATCATCGCGTATTCTCCGCTCACGTGATATGCGGCCACCGGCAGGTCGAATTCTTCGCGAAGTCTGGCGATAACGTCCAAATACGCAACAGCGGGCTTGACCATCAGGATATCGGCGCCTTCGTCAACGTCGAGGGTGGCTTCACGCAGCGCTTCACGGCCGTTGGCCGGATCCATCTGGTAACTTCTTCTGTCGCCGAATTGCGGGGCGCATTCGGCCGCATCCCGGAACGGACCGTAGAAAGCCGAGGCGTATTTTACGGCGTAGGACATGATCGGGATCGATTCGAAATTATTTTCATCCAGAACGGCGCGGATCTCGGCTATCCTGCCGTCCATCATGTCGGACGGGGCCACCATGTCGGCGCCGGCCTGGGCGTGGGAGAGAGCTGTCTTGGCTAAAATCTCAAGGGTTGCGTCGTTGTCGACATCGTTGTCGATGATGCAGCCGCAATGGCCGTGATCGGTATATTCGCACAAACACACATCGGTGATGACGAGCATCTCGGGAACCTTTTTCTTTAGTTCCCTGACTGCCTGCTGGATGATTCCGTTCTTGGCGTGGGCACCTGACCCGACGCCGTCCTTTTTATCCGGCAGACCGAAGAGAAGAACGGACTTTATCCCCAGGGCAAGGCACTCCCTGGCTTCTTTTTCTAGCAGGTCGACGGTTATGCGAAATACCCCCGGCATTGAGACTATCTCTTCGCGTTTTTGGGTCCCGGTCATCACGAAAAGCGGGTAAACAAGTTGATCAACACTTAACCGGGTTTCACGGATAAGTCCCCTCAGGGCACTGTTGCGACGAAGACGACGGGGTCTGTATTCAGGGAAAACCATATGCACTCCTGTTATAATTTTTGTTGTCGGTTTACGGTGGGGTTTACTGGATTATTTCGTAAGATTTCAGCTTCTTGTGCAGGTGGCTGCGCTCCAGGCCCACCTGCTCCGCAGTTTTGGAAATGTTGTTGTCGTTTTCCAGAAGTTTCTGTTTAAGATACTCTTTTTCAAACAGCTTTTTAGCTGTTTTATAATCCGATGCGAGAAAAGGGTTCAGCTGCTTTTCGCTCATGGCAGAAGTTGTCGCTCCGTGGGGTGAGAGAAATAAATTAATGTGGCTTGCCAAAATATTTTCCTCCTGGCACATGATGGCTATTCTTTCTATGAAGTTTCTCAATTCCCTGACATTACCGGGCCAGTCGTGCTGCATCAGGACCTGATAGGCGTCTTCACCAAAGGTTTTGTTCGGCAGTCCTCTCTGCACCAGGTTTTTCATCAGTGCCTCGACCAGCAGCGGAATATCCTCCAGCCGATCTTTTAATGGGGGAACGTTTATGGGAACGACGTTCAGACGCCAGAAAAGATCCGCCCGGAAATTACCCGCTTCAATCTCCTCTTCCAGGTTTTTATTGGTTGCCGCCAGTACCCGCACATTGACGGTGATAGTCTTGTTGCCGCCGACCCGCTCGAATTTCTGTTCCTGGAGAATTCTCAGGATCTTTGCCTGGGTAGTCAGGCTCATGTCTCCTATTTCGTCGAGGAAAAGGATGCCGCCGTCGGCTTGATCGAACTTGCCCCTCTTGCTGCTGTGGGCGCCGGTGAAAGAACCTTTTTCGTGGCCGAACAGTTCGGATTCGATCAGTTCTTCGGGGATTGCGGCGCAATTTACCTCGATCATCGGCTGGTGACTTGACTGGGAAGCGCGGTGGATGGACTGCGCGACCAGCTCCTTGCCGGTGCCGTGGTCCCCACGGATGAGGACCCAGGCATCGGTCGGGGCGACCATTTCAATCTGTTTCTTTACCGCCAGGATCGATTCGGATTCTCCGGTGAGAATTGATTTCGGCCCCGAACCCTGGCGCAGCAATCTGTTTTCCTCTTCAAGTTTTGCAAACCGGAGCCCGTTGGTGATGGCGAGGATGATCTTGTCGTAGGAGAGCGGTTTCTCAATAAAATCAAACGCCCCTTTCTTGGTCGCCTGCACCGCTGTTTCCACGTTGCCGTGGCCGGAAATCATGATCACCGGGATATTGTGGAATTCCCGAATTTTTTCCAGGGCGGTCAGGCCATCCATGTTTTCGCCAAGCCAGATGTCGAGCAGTACCAGGTCGATGTTGCTGGTGGCAAGCAGTTCCAGTCCCCTCTCAGCGGATGGTGCCGAAAGGGGTTCGAACCCTTCATCTTCGAGTATTCCTTCAAGCGATTCCCTGATCGAGTGTTCGTCGTCAATTATTAGAATTCTTTTACTCATGGTATGATCTTTTCGCCGGGGTGCTGCCGTCCGGCTCTGTTTATTCACGGTTGTACAGCGGCAGTTCGATTATAAAAACGGTACCCTTGGGCTGGTTGTCCTGAACCCGTATATATCCTCCATGGTCGGATATAATAGTCGATACGATGGCAAGTCCCAATCCCGTTCCGCTCTTTTTGGTGGAAAAATATGGTTCGAACAGTTTCTGCTTGTTTTCCTTGGAGATTCCGGGACCATTGTCGGCGACCTGAATAAACACATTTTCCTGATCGTCGTCCAGGGAAAGATCAAGATCTACAACTCCTCCTTTTGGAAGTACGGCCACGGCGTTGTCGAGAAGATTTATCAGGGTGCGCTTGATCTGTTCGCTGTCAAAGCTGAAGATAGGAATTTCTTCACGTCTTTTGAAGTTGAAGGAGATATTCTTGTGGCCCTCCCGATACAGGAACAGGGTGTTCTTGATCAACTCCGGCAGATTGCCGCTGCTTTTATGGACCTTGGGCATTCGCGCGAACTGCGAGAACTCACTCACCAGCCGTTTGAGTTCGTCCACCTGGGTGATGATAGTATTGGTGCATTGATCGAAAACGCTGTTCTTTTCCCTGATGATTTCCGGGTAGCGGCGGCGCAGACGCTGGGCGGACAGTTGTATCGGGGTCAGGGGGTTTTTGATTTCATGGGCTATTCGTCTGGCGACCTCCCGCCAGGCTGCCATCCGCTGCATTTTTTCCATCTTGGTCAGGTTGTCGAATACCAGCACGAACCCGACAGATCTGTTTTCTTCGTCTTCCAGGCGGGTAAAGTTTATGAGCAGGGAATAACTTTTGCCCAGCACGTTGAGCTTGATGTGTTCCTCGACTGTTATTTTTTCGGTAATATCCAACTCCTCAATGAAGCCGTTGACTATTTCGGCCTGATAGGGTGGAAGTACCTCGTCGTATCGCAGGCCGATAAACAACGACTTGTCGATATTGAGCAGTTTTTCAGCAAACCTGTTTATAGTTGTGATTTTACCGTTTTCGTCTAGAGAGATTACCCCTGCGGAAACGTTCTGCAAAATAATCTCGGTATATCTTCTTCGCTGTTCCGACTCCTGGGAGCTTACCTGCAGGGCGGTGTGCGCCTCGGCGAGCTTTTTGTTGCTCTGGTTGAGGTTTGCCGTCATCAGGTTAAAGGAGTCGACAAGCAGTCCCATCTCGTCGTTTGACTGGCGTTCCATTTCAAACTCGAGATCGCCGTCGGCAATTCTCCTGGTTGCCAGAACCAGGTTCTCCAGGGGGTCGGTTATTCCTCGTGAGATATATAGCCCAAACCAGATTGCGGCGAAGATAATCAGCAGGGTTACAATCAGTAAAATAATGAGCAGCCAGAATTTAAACGGTTCCTTGAAATGTTTCAGCTGTCTGTAGCCCTCGATCCCCTGGGAAATGGAAGTCATCCGTGTGAGATATTTGTTCTGTACCAGGATTGAGGTGACCAGGATCGCATGCTGCTGGAGTTCGCTGCCGATTGTAATCGACGACACGCAGTTGACAAGAGCGCCCCGTTTTATTTCCTGGATATGAGTCTGGGGTTGTCCTCCTTCCCGCACCTTTTCCACAATATTTAGCGGTATTTTGGGTAAAATCGTATTGCGCAGACGATTTCCGGTGACCGACATCTCAAAATTTTTATCCCGTGCAAAAATGCGAATTGAGTCCGGCCCGTTGATCGGATTAAACGACAGCAGCTGTTCAAGGGTCTGGTTGATACGCTTGGGATCCTGTTCCGACAACTCCAGGGTCTCCAGTTTTGTTCCGATCGCTCCACTCATCAGGGTCACCTGATCCTTTTTTTCGTGAAGCAGAGATTGGGCAAGTTTAAGGGATTCCGTCAGGGAATCCTCAATTGATGCGTTGAACCAGTAATCCATGCTGGTGGATACGAACTGGAGGGAGACAAAAAAAAGCAGAATGGTTGGAATCAGGGTAAGGGAGAGAAACGACGCTATCAGCTTGGTCTTGAGTTTATTGCCCAGGCGATTGGATCGCCGCTCAAATAGAAATTCCGCAAGGTTGCGCAGCACCAGAAACAGAACGACCAGCACAAGTATCACATTGGTGTTGATCAGGGCAAAAATAAGCAGATTGTTGTCGTATGGCAGCTCAACTTCTTTTTGCAGAAGGACACTTTGAAAATAGATAAGCAAGGGGATCAGGAGGATACAGAAGAGTATAACCCGACGGATAAGCCTGCGTCGTTTACTTACCTGAAGCCTGTTCCGGAGCAAGGTCCCGGGTGGCTTGTTTCTGGAATTCTCAACACTCATGAACGGTATCAATATTTAAATTCAATGGTATTGGCAGACGTCTCGATATTGCCCCAGGAAAGAAAGGGGAGAACTGCCTGCAGGCTCAGAGGCAGTGTTTTTTCGAAGAGTTTTGCTTTTACCGTCAGTTTATAGACATTGTCCGGTACCAGCTGACTCAGGGCCACGACTTCGGCACCGTTTATCTCGTTCATGACGTTTTGCGCCTCAACAAACGAAGAGAAAGACTGTATCCGGTTGTTGTTTTCTTCCAGCGTTACCTGGTAGGACTCCTTGAGTGTATCGAAGACCATGCGGTGCTCAAAACTGTAGTCGATTATTTTCTCATTGGGGCGCTGGCCATCTGTTTTCAACAGCTCGACATGAAAAGTGAACTTCAGCGGAATTCCGCTGTGAAGCACTTCAACCATCTCCTCGGTAATACCGTCGCCGAGAGTACCAAAAAGAAGCAGATGGGTCTCGGAGGTGGTTGCCGTCAATTCCTTGATCGACACGTTGTCGTTGCGCGATTTATCGGCGATGGAAAAGAGGGGCAGCACAATGAGCAGTATAAGAAAAACAGTAAGGGTAAACAGCTTGTATGGCATGGTTGCTGGGTGTTGATACGTGACTGTGAATAATGGTTTATATGCAGTGATATTGCCACTTGCAGCACTTGTCCGGCGGGAAGGCTGGGGGAGTCTGGCACTACCGTCCTGTGCTGTCGTAAATTACCTGATCCCGGTATCGTTGTCTATCCGCTTCGTTGACCACTTAGTTTTGCAATCAGTCCTCGATCCATATCCGTCAGTTGCGGCTTGACAAAACGATCCGGGAAAAGTATTGTGCATATGCACGTCTGTCTTGCTGTGCAGCTTATACAAAAACAATATACTAACTTATGAGGAAAAAAGACATGCTTATAGCAATACCGTCAGACAACCCCGGAGGGATGGAGGCCCAGCGTTCAGATCACTTCGGACATTGCGATGTTTTCACTCTGGTGGAACTTGATGACAGCAAAGAGGTAAAGTCGGTTGTTACCCTGCAGAACGGCGAACACCAGGCGGGCGGCTGCATGGTCCCCGTGGCTCTTTTAAAAAATGCCGGGGTGGATGCGATCGTTGTTGGGGGCATCGGTGCCCGTCCCATGCAGGGGTTTGCCAACGAAGGAATAGCCGTCTATTTTGCCGATCGAAACAGTATCAGGACGGTGGCCCAGGCGGCAACATCTTTTGCAGCAGGTCGATTGCCTGTCATGCATCCGGAGCAGGTGTGCAAGGGTTCTGGGAACTGTAGTCATTGAAATATTGCAAAAAACAGCAGTTGCCGGTATAACCTCATCTTAGGTGTCACAGGCCGTATGTGGTATAGCGCAGAAATTAAAGACCGGCAGCTGTTGATATGAAGTAAAAAATACGTCCTGGTAAGCTCTGGACCAAAGTATCACCTTCTTGAAAAAGCATCTATGTCTCCTCGACCCAAAAAGATAAGGAATTGTCAAGGCCGGTTTTGCGGCAGGGCTTTTAAGCCCACCGGAAAACCGTTAACTGAACTGGTTCAGGTTGAAATGTACCGTGACGAGCTTGAGACCCTGCGCCTTTGCGACGGGGAGGGACTGACTCAGGAAGAGGCCGGCCGGAAGATGGGGGTTTCAAGGGGGACCATTCAGAGAATTATTACCGGGGCAAGGGCGAAGACGGCAAGGGCGCTGACTGAAGGCCACGCAATCATCTTCATCGATGATGACGAAACCTGAGCCGTCACTTTCGACCGAATTGACGTGTCACCTGGCTTTTCCCGAGCACCAGGTGGCTTGCCCGGGGTATCGTCGCGTCCCGGTTATGATCGGAGGTATAGGATACCACGGGATAGGCAGGTCGCGCGTGCAGGTCGTCCTGCACCTCACACGTTCTCTCTGGTTTTATCGAAGATAATGTCGGGCCATTTCTCCATAAAGTAGTTCAACATCCACTCGTTTTGCGCCAGGTAGGTGAGAAAACCTTCAGAGTCAAACGCTAGAGACGCCTGGTTCTTTCTTTCAAATTCATCCATCGATTTCGGGGTGTCGCTCCGAACCCAGCGGGCGGCCTGGTAGTCGACAGGTTCGTAGACGGCATTGACGCTGTATTCGTTTTTAAGACGCGCCATGGTTACCTCGAACTGCAGTACGCCGACTGCTCCTATGATGTAATCGGAGCCTATAAGCGGACGAAAAACCTGAATTGCGCCTTCCTCGGCGAGCTGGATAAGGCCTTTCTGCAGCTGCTTTGTCTTGAGCGGGTCCTTAAGCAGTACCCTGCGGAAATGTTCGGGGGCAAAGTTCGGGATTCCGGTGAACTTGAGCATCTCCTTCGGCGTAAAAGTATCACCTATCTTGATAGTACCGTGATTGTGCAGGCCGATAATGTCTCCGGGCCAGGCTTCGTCGATATTGGCCCTTTCCTGGGCCATGAATATCGTGGCGTTGGCCAGGGTTATATCTTTGCCCAGACGATGGTGTTTTACTTTCATTCCTCGGGTGAATTTGCCGGAGCATATTCGAAAAAAGGCGATCCTGTCCCTGTGGGCCGGGTCCATATTGGCCTGTATCTTGAACACGAATCCGGAAAAAGATTCTTCAGCGGGAAGAACCTCCCTGGTCACTGTTCTTCGTGGTCCGGGAGCGGGTGCCATCTCCACAAAGCAGTCAAGCATTTCCTGGACCCCGAAGTTGTTTATGGCGCTGCCGAAAAAGACCGGAGTCTGGCTGGCTTGAAGATAATGTTCGTATTCAAAGGGATTGGCTGCTCCTTCGAGGAGTTCGATGTCCTCCCTGAGATCGTCAGCCTGGCTGCCGAGCAGGCTGTCGACCTGGGGATCGTTCAGGTCTTCAATGACGATTTTTTTGATGTCCCTTGTGGTCTGGCCCGGCTTGAAGAGGTGAAGGGTCTTGTGATACAGGTTGTAGACTCCTTTGAAGGTCTTGCCCATGCCGATCGGCCAGGATAAAGGCGTGCATTCGATCTGCAGCTTTTCCTCAATCTCATCCATCAGGTCCAGGGGGGATCGGCCCTCCCGGTCGAGCTTGTTGATAAACGTCATGATCGGGGTGTTGCGCATTCGGCAGACTTCCATCAGTTTTTCCGTCTGCGACTCGACCCCTTTGGCGCTGTCGATTACCATCACCGCAGAGTCTACGGCGGTGAGCACCCGATACGTATCCTCGGAAAAATCCTGATGGCCGGGGGTGTCGAGAAGATTGACCTCGTAATCCCGGTAGGTGAATTTCATAACCGAGGTGGTGACCGAAATTCCCCGCTCCTGTTCGATGGCCATCCAGTCACTTGTCGCGTGTCGATCCACCTTGCGCGATTTGACTGCACCCGCCATATTGATCGCGCCGCCGAAGAGTAGAAGCTTCTCGGTCAGGGTGGTTTTTCCGGCATCGGGGTGGCTGATGATGCCGAAGGTGCGTCTTCTGGTTATTTCCTGTTGGAGTTGTTTACTCATGAGCTGCAAAAAATATGACTTTGAATTATTTGGTGAACTTATTATAAGAACAGACAAGAAAATCTTGTAGAATATGGTCTTTTTCCAGGAATGCAAACAGAATTATGAAAAAACATGAAAAATAATAGAACGGTGCTTGTGACCGGAGGGTGTGGTTTTATAGGAGCTAATTTTGTACGTCTGCTCACCGGCAGTTGCAGGAACTGGCGGGTAATCAATCTCGATAAACTGACCTATGCCGGAAATCTGAGCAATTTGCAAGGAATAGATGAGAAAAATTATCGTTTTGTGAAAGGCGACATATGTGACAGCAAAATGGTTGACGCGCTTTTTAGTGAGGAACACATCGACACCGTTGTCCATTTTGCCGCGGAATCTCATGTCGACCGTTCGATCACTGGTCCGGCAGAATTTATCCAGACCAATATCGTCGGGACATTCACCCTGCTGGAGGCGGCCAGGAAACATTGGCTGGGAGATGAAAAAAAGGTGGACGGCAGGTGTTTTCTTCATGTGAGTACCGATGAAGTGTACGGCTCCCTGGGGGAGATCGGGTTGTTTACAGAAGAGACACCCTACGATCCGCGTTCGCCCTACTCGGCGTCAAAAGCGTCTTCTGACCACTTGGCCAGCAGTTATTTTCACACTTATGGTCTTCCCGTAAGGATTACCAACTGCTCCAACAATTACGGCGCTTATCAGTTTCCGGAAAAATTGATTCCGCTTATCTTCAACAATGCCATGCACGAACGGACGCTGCCGGTTTATGGGGACGGGAAGAATGTGCGTGATTGGCTCTACGTACAGGATCATTGCGAAGCGATTGTCGAGGTCTTGCAGAAGGGAGTTGACGGTGAGTGCTACAATATCGGCGGCAACAATGAAAAACAGAATATAGAGGTTGTGACCCTGGTGTGCGACCTGCTGGATGAAAAGCTGGGGCTTGTCCCGTCGAAAAATCCGCGGCGCTCTCTTATCACCTACGTCAAGGATCGGCTGGGACATGATCGGAGATACGCGATAGACGCGACCAAGATCAGGCAGCAGATCGGCTGGGAGCCGAAAGTGACTTTTGAACAGGGGATTGAAAAGACCGTCGACTGGTATCTGGCAAACCAGCAATGGGTTGCTCGGATAGTCAACGGGACATATCGGGACTATTACGACCAGATGTATGCGCTGTAACTTTGGTAACTAAAAAAAGAGAGGCAGCTTGCCTGCCGTAATGAATATGAACGTTATTCCAACAAAAATACCCGAGGTTCTGGTCATAGAACCGACAGTTTACGGGGATGACCGGGGTTTTTTTTATGAAAGCTTCAACCAGCGCACCTGGCGGGAGAAGACCGGTCTCGACACAAAATTTGTTCAGGACAACCACTCCCGGTCGATAAAGGGAGTACTGCGCGGTCTTCACTATCAGATAAAGCAGCCGCAGGGAAAACTGGTCCGCGCTGTGGTCGGTGAAGTTTTCGACGTGGCAGTGGATATAAGAAAAGGCTCTCCCACCTATGGCCAGTGGGTGGGGGAATATCTATCGGCTGAAAATAAAAAGCAGTTCTGGGTTCCGGAAGGATTTGCCCACGGGTTTGTCGTGCTCTCGGAAAATGCCGAGTTTCTTTATCGAACAACCGATTTCTGGGCCCAGCAACACGAGCGGTGCATTATCTGGAACGATCCGACTCTGGGCATTGACTGGCCGGTAGATGGTGAACCTGTTTTATCGTCAAAGGATGCTCAGGGGGTAAATTTTCAGGAAGCCGAGATCTTTGATTACATGCCGGACTGACAACCTAAGAGGTGAATGTGGCCAGAAGATAGTAAAACAGGTAATATCGATGGCTGTTATACGGGTTGCGTATATTTTTTATTTTGCTGTAAAAAATATACGCACCATTGAAGCATTAGATGAAAATATCGACAAGTGTTAACTGGCAGAATCTGCTTTAAACATTTAACTATATGGGATTATGGAAAAAATTAAAGTTAAAAATCCGGTTGTGGAGTTGGATGGCGACGAGATGACTCGCATCATCTGGCAATTTATCAAAGAAAAACTGATTTTTCCTTACGTAGATGTCGATGTTAAATATTACGATCTCGGCATCGAAATGCGTGACCGAACCGATGATCAGGTTACCGTCGATGCGGCAAATGCAATCAAGCAATACGGGGTCGGTATTAAATGCGCGACCATCACCCCTGACGAGGCGCGGGTAAAAGAGTTCGGGTTGAAGGAGATGTATCGTTCACCCAACGGAACGATCAGGAATATACTTGGCGGAACGGTGTTTCGGGAACCGATTCTGGTGAAAAATATTCCCCGTCTCGTCACTACCTGGAAAAAACCGATCTGTATTGGCCGTCATGCTTTCGGCGATCAATACCGGGCGACTGATTTTGTGGTGAAGGGCAAGGGGAAGCTGACCGTGAGCTTTATTCCCGAAGATGGTAGCGAGCCGCAGAGTTATGATGTCTTTGATTTTGAAGATGGCGGCGTGGCGCTCACCATGTATAACACCGACGAGTCGATCTACGGGTTCGCCCACTCCTGCTTCAACCAGGCAATTCATAAGAAGTGGCCTCTGTATCTTTCAACCAAGAACACCATCCTGAAAAAATACGATGGACGTTTCAAGGATATTTTTGAAGAGCTGTATCAGTCCACCTACAAAAAGAAGATGGATGAGCTGGGAGTCGTTTATGAACATCGGCTGATCGACGACATGGTCGCTGCGGCGCTGAAATGGGATGGCGGTTTCGTCTGGGCCTGTAAAAATTATGACGGTGATGTGCAGTCGGACACCCTTGCCCAGGGATTCGGGTCTCTGGGCCTCATGACTTCCACCCTGGTTACGCCGGACGGTACCACCATGGAGGCTGAAGCGGCCCATGGGACGGTTACCAGGCACTACCGTGAACACCAGAAGGGCAATCCGACCTCAACCAACCCGATTGCGTCTATTTTTGCATGGACCAGGGGACTTGCGTTCCGGGGGGAGCTGGATGGCAACCAGCAGCTGGTGGATTTCTGCCAGGCTCTTGAGACGGTTTGTGTTGAAACGGTCGAAGAAGGGAAGATGACCAAAGATCTGGCCTTGTGTATTCACGGCAAGAACACCACTGCCGATCATTATCTGTCAACGGAGCAGTTCCTGGAGGCGCTTGACAGTAACCTGCAGAAAAAGTTAACCGCCCTCTGATCCTGAAAAAAACGCTGCCCGGCTGTCTGGGGGGCTGATCCCGCTCCTGTGTTTTTATACACGGAAGCGGGTTTTTTTTTTGATTATCCATAGACAAGTTCGCCACCGGAAAATCCCAGACCGCCTGCACAGAGCAGGCAAGCGAGGTAGATCAGAAACATTTTCCTGCGTGAACTGTCGTTTCTTTTGAGCTTGATTGAGAGTCCGAGCAGCACGGTCAACACAACGGCCAGGATCATTTTAACAATGATAAAAATGTTCCACTCGGCAGACTGCAAGTGGACCCAGTCCAGCAGTCCTGCAACGATAACGGGAAACACGCTGATAAAGGCCAGGATGGAGCAGTGGTATGCCGATCTGTCCAGGGTTCCGTTACGCCAGAAGAGTGCTAAAAATGAGAATACGACCATGCCGATGATCATCCCCATGGGGGCATGGGTCAGCATCGGATGGAGAGGATGGGTAATGCCGATTTTTTCCAGTAAGGAATAGAGACTCTCTACCATACTTTTCTCCTTGAAGAAGTTTTGATTTATAAACTAAACGTTCTGCAACGATTTACGGTCATGACCATTTTTAAAAGCGTCGGTAAGATAAACAATAATCATCGACTGCAGGATACAAACGGGTTTTTCAGGTAACATATGGCATAACTATACTATTTTTTTCATTTTATGAAAAATAATACCAGCAGGAAAGCATATCGCACATTCATGATGTGATTTTTACCCGAATAAACAGGGCTCGTTTTATTCATGATGAACCAGGGCGGCCAGCCGGGTTAGCAGCGCATCTCTTGAATTTTCTTCCTGGTTGAGCAGCAGCGCAAAGGGACAGAGTTTTTTTTTCGACTCAAGGTATCCTGCGTAACAGTATACACCGTCCAGGGTTCCGCTTTTGACCAGGTGGCCTCTTTTGCGGGGCAACAGGTGAGCGTACGGCCTGAATCTGTCGAGTATTGCGACAAGGGTTGCACAGGTTATCTTGTTGTCCCTGGACAGTCCCGATCCGTCAACAACCCGGACCGTGCCTTTTTTCGTTTTCAAGATTTTGTCGATAAACTCGGCCATGACCCGCCTGGATTTATCCCACCGGGCGGGCTCGCCGTATACCTTCATGCCGATGGCCAGAAAGAGCTGGTTCGCTATAAAATTATTGGAGTATTTAAGGCACTGCTCGATTATTTCCTGAAGGGATTTCTGTCCCCGGTATATATAGAGCGGTTGCCCTTTTTCATTGAGCCGGGGTGGAGTCTGGCGACGACCAAATCCGCGCTTGACAGTGATACCCGCTTTTTCCAGCTGAGCTTGAAACAGTTCCCCGGCATAACGTAGCGACGGGGACATCTTCCCCGGTACAGGGGCGGTGGCGATATTGATCCGGAAATCGCCCTTTGGCAGGGTACGGCCGGCGTCCTTCATAAGAGGGAGCAGGGGAGTCTGGGGTTCTCCGGGACTGATCAGGCCGGTCCCGGTTTTCTTTACTGGCAGGGAATTGAAGTTTACGGCAAGACCGCTGCTTGGCGCATCGTACGGGTTGCTGCTTGGCGGCACTTTTACCCCTGGTAGCATCGGATTACCCAAAGCGAAACTGGTGTCGTCGAGAAAGAGGGTATTTACGCGAACAACTCCGCGCTGTTTCAGCTCCCTTGCTATGTGCAGGACAGCTTCCGAGGTGAGGAAGGGATCGCCGGAACCTTTGATAAAAAGATTTTCCTGACGGTCGACAAAGAAGAGGGTGGTGAATCTGTATTCTTTGCCCAATATGTTAATGGCTGCAAGACTTGTAAGTATTTTCAGAGTGGACGCAGGTATAAACTGATCGTGCTGCCGATAGCCAAAAGACGAGTCCGACCGGTCAACTAAAAATCCGCCGTTGTCAATTAGGGAGCGGGGATCAAAGGTGTCAGCCACCCCCTTCAGGGGCAGACATGACACCAGTAATATCGTTACCGCCAGGGCCAGGCCGTGCAGAACCGGAGCCTTTGTTGTTGCACAGCCCGTTGCGGTTTCCATCACCGCTGCCCTGGTGATTTCTGACTTTTCGGTTTGTCAAGCGAGGTCCAGCCGGTCTTGACCACTCGCAGCTGTTGGGCCTGTTCCGGGGAAAGTTCCAGGATTGCACTCAAGGCTTCAACCGGTTTTATGCCAGGTGTTGCAGTTTCCGAAAAAAATTCCATCTCAATCCTGCCGTCATCGCCAAAGGAGCAACTGTTTACCATCGGCCTAATGTCCAGTTTTTTGGTTTTTCCTTTTCTGGTCTTGGCGACAAAAAAACTGTCGGCCTCCATGAAGCTGTCGAGTCGGAATAGGTCGAATTCCTTGGACTCGCCGGGGAGGTAAATAACATAGGCGACTGTTGTTTTCTGCGGTGTTTTGCCGCTGTGCAACTCGATCCCGGTGACCTTGATGCCGACAGGAAGACTTGAATTGAGACGGGTTATAGTGCGTCCGATGCTGTCAAGGGGACTATTCAGGTCCATGATGAAATACTCAGCCATGCTCTCGGTTCCCACCGGCAGCGCGGGGCCAAGGGAAATCTTCGGCAATGGATTGAATCCACGGGAATAATGGGTCGGCAGTTCGCAGCGCTTGAGAGCCCGGAAGATAACCTGCATTATCTCAAGATGACCGAGATAGCAGATGTCGCCTGTTCTGCTGTAGTGGACCATATACTTGAAATGTGTCTCGCTCCCATTGGTGCGGGCTTTGACCGGTGTTGGTGGGTGGGGTTTCTGGCTGCGGTTATGAACTATCGGCATGATGCGTTTGAAGTCGCACACCCCGCATTTCTGGCAGGCATGATAGCGACAGTCCGGGGTGTAGACAAGGTTCTTGGATTTTTTCAGTTCATCTGCCAGGAAATCGTTTGAAACAGCACTGTCCAGATGGCTCCAGGGTAGAATTTCGTTAATATCCCTGCGCCTTAGGTAGGAATCCAGGTCGATTCCGCACTGGTCGCCGCTGTTGCGCCATGTCTCAAGGTCGAAATGTTCGGCCCAGCCGTCGAGGCGAGCCCCGTTTTTCCAGGCGGTCTCCAGGAGTCGCGACAACCGCCTGTCCCCGCGGGAGAAGACGCCTTCGAGGAAGCTGGTCTCGGGGTCGTGATATTTGAAGTTACATCCTTTTCTTGGTAATCCATCGCGCAGGGTTCGGAAGTTTTCCCTGCTATTTTCAATGGACAGCTGCTGCTCCCATTGAAAAGGGGTATGGGGTTTGGGCACGAAGGTACCTACACTCACGTTGACCTGTCTGCTGGTTCCCGATTTCCCAAGGTTATGACCCGCGAGAATCTTGCGTACCAGGAGGATAATCTCATTAATATCCGTTGCAGTTTCGGTGGGCAGACCAATCATGAAATAACATTTGATCAGACGCCAGCCCAGCGAAAAAGCGGTGTCGCATGTCTGTATCAGGTCGTCTTCGGTTATCCCTTTGTTGATCACCTGGCGCAACCTCTCGCTCCCGGCTTCCGGCGCGAGGGTGAACCCGGTTTTACGCACTCTTTTGACCTGTTCCATTATCGTACTGGTAAGAGTGCCGACACGCATGGACGGCATTGCAACAGACACATAGCTGTCGCCGAATTTATCCATCAGCGCCGGGAGGCTCTGATCAAGACAGGAGTAGTCGCCCGTGGAAAGTGATAGCAGGGCGAGTTCTTCAAAACCTGAGTTGGTGATTCCCTCAATGGCGAGCCGTTTCACCTGTTCAGGGGTGCGCTCTCTCACCGGGCGATAGGTCATTCCCGCCTGACAAAATCTGCATCCCCTGGTGCATCCTCTTGCAACCTCCACGCCCAGACGATCGTGGACAATCTTGGCATTGGGCACGAGGGGGGTAAGCAGATGATCGAGGCTGTCGAGGTTTTCGACTATCCTGCGGGAGACGGTGCCTTTCCCGCTGAGGCGGACGATCTCACGCAGCCTGCCCTGGTGGTCGTTTTCCATATGGACCGGTTTGAAATGGGAGGGGATATAGATGCCCTCAATGGTCTCGAGCTGTTGTAGCAGTTGTTTCTTGTCGATGTTTTTGTGGTCCCGTATTATCTCGCCGATTTCGATAATCGCTTCTTCCCCGTCGCCGAGGAGGATTGCATCAAAAAAATCGGCTACCGGTTCAGGGTTGAGCGAGCATGCGCCTCCACCGAGTATAAGAGGGTAGGAATCGTCTCTGTCAGCGGAACGGAATGGGATACCGGCAAGTTCCAGTACCGTCAGGATATTAGTGTAGCAAAGTTCATACGGCAGGGTAAAGCCGATAACGTCAAAGTCGGTCAGGAAACGACCGGTCTCCAGGCTGGTGAGAGGGGTGCGGTTGCTGCGCAGCAGCTGTTCCGCGTCGATATCGGGACAGTAGCACCGCTCGGCCACCATCCGGGGTCGCCTGTTGAGAATATGGTAAAGAATCTGAAGTCCCTGGTGGGACATGCCGATCTCGTAGAGATCCGGGAAGATAAGAGCAAACTTTACCGCATCGTCACTCCATTCGGGAAAATATGAATTGTGTTCCCGGCCAAGATATCTGCCGGGCCGGGTTACTGCTGAAAGAAATTTTTTGTCTGTCATTGAAGTATCGCTGTGCATCGGGTTATATGTGAGAAGGAGTTGTCGTCCGTTCAACTCGCTGTCCTGCTGATTTAAAGCCGTATCATCATTTACTTAAAATTGGTTGACTTTTCAAGTCGGGATGCTTTAATCGGGTTGCAATAGGGAGTAGGCCCCGCGCAAGCCAATGAAAAAGCTACTTGAGGATCACTATTTATGAAACCTGTTTCGGCAATTGTGTCCGTCTTCTTTTTTTTAATCCTGCTGCTGCTGCCGTGCTGGACCAATGCGAAACAGCATGATGTTGCTATCGAGCGCCTGGTCTTTGAGCAGCAGTCAGAAGACGAAGAACGACTGGTGGTGGTCCTGCAAGAAGAACTGACTCCGCGTATTTTTCGTATCGACGGAGAAAAACCGCGAATCGTGATCGACCTGCCAAGCACCAGATATCACGGTGAAAACGTAATTACCCTGCCGGAGGCGAATCTGGCCCGGAAAATCAGGGTGGGCAGTCACGACGATCCTGTCGCCAAAACTCGGATCGTACTTGATCTTGTCAGCAATATTCCGGTGCGTTACCAGCAGCAATATTCGCCTGAAACCCGGCAGTTGAAGATTATCCTCACCTCCGGTCTGGTGCAACTCAAACAGAGCGGAACCATAGCCCCTGACAAGAGGAACAGCGAAGACTACGGTGTAAAAGAGGAGCAGTCGAGCCCGGAAAAAGGCCCGCAACCGGACACCGATGAGCTGGTAGCAGCAGACGAGCCGGCGGATGAGATCTCAGCGTCGGAGCAGGAGATCGATGAGCAGAAGGCGGCTCCGTCCTCGCCATCAGAACACCTTCCGGAGGCGGTGCAGACCGCTCAGGATGGCCGCGCGGATGTCGCCGTTTCCGGGGCAGAGCAGATATCGCCTTCAGGTGTGGAAGATGACGGCGGGGACAGCCAGGATCCTCCCGGTGCGGATTTTGCGGCTGACGACGTTTTGGTTTCCACCGGTGAAGTAGAGAGTCTTGTACCTCCTGATCTGGTCAATATAACCTTTGACAGAACTTCCGGAGAGGGTGAGATGGTAAAGTTTCATCTTAACGATTATGATCTGCCAAGGGTTTCGGTGCAGGAACAGGAGCAGCCACGGATATACTGTGACTTCACCAACCCCAAACACGATACAACAGTGGAAGAAACGATACTGCCGCAAGGTGATTTTGTCAGGAAAATCCATATAGAGACCCGGGGGATGCCTGAGTTGCTTCGGGTTGTGATAGATCTTGTCCCCGGAAAAAACTACGACCTGCGCCAGGTTCTTTTCAAGGCTGACCGGCTTTTCGTCCTGGTTATCACCGAGCTGGAACCGGAATTCCAAAGGGAGTGAGGACGAATTCAGGGCAGCAGCCGTTTAAAATAGTATGGCGGCGACGGTAGTGAATATGTTGCAGGTTCCGGGTAAAGCTCCATCTCCGAAAGATGCAGCTTGAGCAATGTCTTATATCCCAGACCGGTGATTTCTATCTCTTGCGGCTGGTAGCATCCGCCAAGCTGTTGGAATTTGCTGTAGTGGATCTGGGCAAGTTTTTTGCCCTCGCCTGTTTCCACTATTCTTGTCTGTATCAGCCCCGATTCCCCGCTGACGAGTGAACGGGTCACAACAACAGGAGTGCTGTGTTGACGGGTGGCGACCCAGTACCCTCTTTTCTCAGTGTCTTCTCTGATATCAAGCGGCGCCATTTCAGGGAACAGGGCCCTGGCTGTGAGCCATTGTCCCCAGTCTCCCGTAACAAGAAAAGGGGCGATACCGTTTCTGGTACCGAATGATTTGACGTTGCCCCAGGTGTACTGGCTATTGGCTGTGTCGAGAATCCGGTACTCATGACGGTCTCCTGCCACGGCCCAGACCGGTTGGCCAAACGGGTTGGTTACGACAAATTTGAACGAAGAGGGAAAGGAAAAAAGAAAGCTGCCCTGTATCGATTTTCGCGTTAGCGGGGATTGATAGGAAAGGGCAAGATCAGCGCCGATGGTAGGGGCGCACCGGCGATCCCTTGCCGCTGCGGAATCAACGAGTGCTGCAGCGGATGTGTACTCAGGAGGCGCAAGTGGATCACCCCATGGTAACTTGGCGGTACAACCGGTAACACAACACCAGACCAGGATCATACAAAGGGGCCAGAAGATACCTGGAAACGATTTGGGGATATTACTTTTTTCCGGTATCGAGAAGTTGCTTAAGAGCTTCAATTTCCTTTTCCAGTTTCTTCTTTTTGGCATTTTTGCCGAACAGTTCGACCGCACGCTGGAACATCTCCAGCGCCTGGCTGTGCTTGTCCTGTACCTGGTATACCCGTCCGAGGTGTTCGTAGATATTGGGGTCGCCCGACTCAAGGGTAAGGGAGTGCTGAAAAGCTTCTTCAGCTTCCCGGTACCTGCCAAGCCTGAAATATACCCAGCCCAAACTGTCGATTATAAAGCCGTTATCCGGTTTGAGCCGATTGGCCTTTTCGATATATTCAAGGGCCTTGTCAAGATTGACGTTGTTGTCCGCCCATGTATAGCCGATAAAATTCAGGGCTTCAGCATGGTCGGCCTGCAGCTTTAGTACCTGCTGCATGGTTTTCATGGCAACCTGGTGACGACCTGTTTTTTCCAGCAGCAACCCGTACTCGAAAAGGATCTGAGGGTCGTCAGGGTAGCGCAGGACGCCTTCCTTTAAAATTTCGACAGCCTTGTCCGGTTCATCACGTTCCTGGTAGAGCGAAGAGAGCAGCGCGAAGAACAGAGGGGATACGATTTGATCGTCGGCGATATAATGCAGCAGGTTGTTTATCGCGGGCCTGCTGTCTCCTGTCTTCTGGTAGATCCTGGTCTGCAGGTAAACGGCCTCCTCGAACTCCTCGTCATGCGGGGTGATTTGCTTGAGCAGTTCCAGGCTCAAGCCATACTGCTGTTGCTGGAAGTAGATAAGTGCGAGCATGTAGGCGGCTTCGGGGCCGGCATCACCTTTTCGGGTCAGCCGGAGAAGGATTGGCCTGGCCTTGTCAGGTCGATTCTGTCCGAGATAGACCTTGCTGATGATAAGATCTATTTTATCCGGAGCGGAGCTGAAGTCGCGCAATCGATAGAGTTCGCCCAGTGCGTCATCGTAGCGGCCAAGATCAAAAAGTGCCTGGATACGGCTCAGAGACGCCTGTTCATCAAACTCATCCTGATCGATTATCTGAGCATAGATGCGTAATGCCTCGGAATATTTCTGCCTGTCCACATAGAGAAAGCCGAGTTCAAAAGCGATCTCTTTGGACCAGTTCAGGTCGAGTGCCTGTTCGAACTGGGTGATCGACTCGTCATATCGCCCTCTTTCCTTAAGCAACCTGGCGAGGCAGAGACGGGGAAGGTAGGAGGTTGGACTGGTCTGGAGCAGTTTACGAAATATCGTCTCAGCTTCGTCATAGTTCTTGAGATGGGTGTGGAGCAGGCCCAGTCGAATCTGTACCGCTTCGTTTGCCGGATTCTTGTCGAGAACCTGGCGATACAACCCGATGGCGGCGTCGAGCTTGTCCTGCTGTACGTATAGATTGGCCAGGAACAGCTTGAATGTGTCGTTGTCGGGTTGTGCTTCAATGGCGCTTAAAAGCCAGGCGGCGCCAGCCTCAAAATCGCCCATCTTAAACATTACGATGGGGATTTTTTCTTCAATATAACGGGCAGACGGGTCGCATATAAGCGCTTTTTCGTAGGCTTCAAGGGCTTCGGGATAGCGTCCGCTGTATTCTGCGTGGGTGGCCCAGAGAAAGTAAAAGTACGAACAGGAATAGTCGGTTTGTTCCTGTGGCTCCTGCAACTCCAGTACCGCCGTTGGTCTGCCGCACCCGGTAACCAGCGTCAGGCAGAGTATGGCAAAGGAAAAAAACTTCATTGGCAGTCACCGGTGCCTGGTAAGCGCTTGAGAAGTGGAGCTATCGCATTTTTCACCCTCTGGTGGACCTCGTCAACTGAGCCTTCTGCGTCTATGGTACGAATATAGGGCTTATCGAGTCGCGAGAAGATAGTCGCGACCTTGACCAGGTTGTCCAGCTGTTCGAAATCGTTGAGTTCTTCATTGCGGCCGAGAACAATGCGTTGCCTGCTTGTTTCCACGGATGCCTGGAAGATCAGGGCCATGTCCGGTTCGGGAGCGAACCTGTTTTTATCGAAAATGTCGTCAACGTCAAAGCCCAGAGCGCTCTGGTAGGCGACGGTGGAGAGAAAATAGCGGTCGCAAAGGACGACCTTCCCTGCCATGAGGGCAGGAGTGAGCTGCTGCTGCACATGTTCTTTTCGGTCGTTGACAAACAGTTCGAGTTCATACTCGGGGCTGTGTTGCTGCCGGTTGACATAAAGCTCCCTGATTTTTTGTCCCCACTGGCCGTCAGTGGGTTCCCTGGTGGTTACGACATCAAGTCCGAGACCGTTGAGATGATCAGCGAGCAGCTTAAGCTGCGTCGACTTTCCGGTGCCGTCGGCGCCTTCGAACACTATGAGAATACCTCTATGGCTGGTTGTCATAACTATTGCTTGGGGCAGCTGTCAAACTTTTTTCGGTTGGTGCATATCGAGTCGGCAAGGTTTACGGCGGCGGCAAGACTCAGGTGGCTGGCCACTCCTTTGCCCGCTATGTCATAGGCGGTGCCGTGATCGACGGAAGTACGTACTATGGGCAGCCCAAGGGTTACGTTTACCCCGTCGTCGAAATGCAGTAATTTAAAGGGAATCAACCCCTGGTCGTGATACATGCAAACTACCGCGTCATAGTTGCCGGACGCAGCCGAGTAAAAAACGGTATCCGGCGGAAACGGCCCGCTAACATCTATGGTTCTGCGCTTTGCTGCTTCAACCGCGGGTCTGATTATATCCCTTTCCTCGCGGCCGAAAAGCGCGTCCTCTCCAGCGTGGGGGTTGAGTCCGGCAACAGCTATTTTTGGCGCGGGGATGCCAAAATCGCGAACAAGACTATTGCTGGTCACATCTATAAGTGAGTTGACCGCCTCAGAGGTGATCATTGCCGGTACAGTTTTTAGTGCACAGTGGATGGTGACCAGGGTCACCTTCAGCCTTGTGCCGGCCATCATCATGACAACATCCCGTGTGCCGGTGAGGTGGGCGAGCATTTCGGTGTGTCCGGGGTAGTCGTAGCCGGCGCTGTTAAGGGTTGTCTTGGCAATGGGACAGGTAGTGATGCCGTCGATAATGTTTTTCTGGATAAGGTCGACCCCGGTCTCGATATAGTGAGCCATGGCTCTGCCGGTCTCCATGGTGGGGTGCCCCCAGCTGAATTCTGTTTCTGGCAATTGCGACAAATTTAGTACCGGGATGGTTCTTTCGGTAAAAGGGCGGCCTGGCTGCCAGTCGCTGATCGGGGGGCAACCGATACCAAGTTCTGCTGCACATCGCTCAAGTACGGCGGCGTCGCCAAGCACCACCGGCTGCAGGCTGGCAGACAAGGTCGGGTCGGCGAAAAATTTGAGGATGATCTCCGGGCCGATTCCAGCCGGGCAGCCCATGGTGATTCCAATTGTATTCATAGCTCCAGTGTACCGTTAATTTATCAAGTTGCAAGATTGGATCAGCTCCCTTATGGAGAAAATGTATCGAATACATTAATCCGCTTGCTTTACGAAAACAATCCTTTGCTTTCATTAAAGTTTTCAGCTTCGACCACGCACCGGTACGCATCGTCTGGATGGGGACGAAAACTTTCGTTGTCTAATGTCAGGGGAGCTGGGCAGACGGCCGGGGTGGTTGCTGTTTCGCCGGGCGCTACAGGCAGTACTCGAAGGCGTTTTTTACCAGATCTATGCGGGGAGGCTGACCTTTTTGGTGTAAAACAGCCACAACGTCAAACCGGACCTGGCAGTGGTACAAGTTCTTCTGGGCAAGAAACAGTTGTGCAGCCTTGCATATCTGCTGCTGTTTTCTGGCGGTAACGGCAGAAAGCGGGTTCCCGTAGTCGTTTGAGCTTCTGGTCTTTACCTCGACAAAGACAAGACACGGACCGTCGTAGGCTATGATGTCAATCTCTCCATATCTGCAGCGAAAATTCTGTTCCACCAGCTTGAAACCGTTCCGTTTAAGAAAGCCTGCGGCCCTTTTTTCACCATTTTTCCCAAGAAGCTGGAGCCTGTTAAGCATGTTCCCTGACACCTTTGAAGCTCAACCGATGGAGGGGGCAGGGGCCGTGTTTAATTATCGCTTCCCGGTGTTCCCGGGTCGGGTAGCCCTTGTTTTTGATGAAATTGTACTGGGGGAATTTATCATGCAGTTCAGTCATCATCTGGTCTCTTGCAACTTTTGCAACGATACTGGCTGCGGCGATTGAACCGCTTTTGGATTCCCCTTTTATCAGAGCTTGCTGGGGGATAGCGAGCGGCACGTTGAACTTGCCGTCGACGAGGATGTAGTCTGGAGCCGGGCGAGCCAGATTTTCAACTGCCCTTTTCATGGCGAGAAGTGAAGCCTGAAGAATATTGAGGGAGTCGATTTTGCTCTGGCTTACCACGCCAATGCCGATATGCGCCCCCATTTCTGTGAGTCGCAGGTTGAGTTCAACCCGCTTTTTGTGGCTGAGCTGTTTGGAGTCGATAAATTGACTCGCACAAAGGTCGCCAGGCAGAATCACCGCGGCGGCCACCACCGGCCCGGCGAGTGGACCACGACCCACTTCATCGCATCCGGCTATGCGGTCGTACCCCTGTCGCTTGAGATATCTTTCGAAAACAAGATTATCTTCACCCGTCATTTCGCAGGTAAAAAGCGGCGTCAGCATACCTGTATGGAAATCGGCGTGGCCGTACTTCGGCCATCACCGCACAACTTTTGAGGCGGTGCGGTGATGGTGCAGCTGGTCGGCCAGATTAGCGAATAAGTCCGCGCTCCCTGATACGCGCGGCCTTACCGGTTCGCTTGCGCAGGTAGTAGAGACGGGACCGACGTACCCGCCCGCGGGTTACTACCTCGATCTTCTCAATTCGCGGGTTGTGCAGAGAGAAGGTTTTTTCAACGCCGACTCCGTGGGAGATCTTGCGGACGGTGTAGGTGGCGTTCATGGTACCGCGTTTGCGCTTGATGACCACCCCCTGAAACACCTGGACACGTTCTTTGCTGCCCTCGATGATACGGATATGTACTTTTATGGTGTCGCCCGGACGAAAATCCGGGTGGTCCATCCTCAGCTGTTCTTGATTGATTCTTTCGATTATTGTGCTCATAACGTCTTTTATAGGTTGAGGTATCAGTGTTAATGACCCAGATTAATTGTTTTTTGGGTTATTCCTAATGGTTTCAGGATCCGAGCAGCCTGTCAAGAATAATTGACGAGGCGGACCGGACCGAGAGATGGTTGTAATCTGTGCCGCCCTTGATCGGCGGCAGACCAATATCCGCCTGTTTCATTATCTCCGGTGCAAGGCCGTGAGCGGTGCCGAACAGCAGCAGGATATGTTCCCCATCTGCAATTCTATCTCTTAACTCCGCATAACTCACGTTGTTTTTCTGTTCAAGCGCGCTGGTAGTTACCACCAGCGGTGATTTGCCGTACTGAGCTGCAACTGTTTCCCTAATCTCCGCAAGCGAGTTGGCAAGCTTTACGATTGCCAGGGCTTCTTTCCTTGCCGGGTTGTATCTGGCACCGTGCCCGTCACGCCAGTGTTGGAGAATTTCCTCCACGAGCTGGTGCTGATCAGAATAGGGGGTGGCAATGAAATAATTCAGCACGCCGTAGGTTCTTGCCATCCTCGCGATATCATGTATGTCGAGGTTGGTAACTGCCGAACCTATTGTTTCCCTGTTCTTGTTCATGACCGGATGGTGTATCAGCGCCAGATGTACGTTTACGCGGCTGTTCATCCCGTCGGTCCTGCTTTGGTCTTGATTTGTTCTATCCTGTCAAGCAGGTTGTGCTGCTTAAGCAGTTTTCTTTCTTCACTGGTAAACGTTTCTGCAGCGATCAGGTCGGGTCGTCTCTTCATGGTTTTTTTGACCGATTCCACAAAACGAAATTTTTCTATCCTGGCATGGTCTCCGGAAAGCAGCGCTTCCGGCACCTCCACCTGCTCAAAGTATCTCGGTCTGGTGTACTGAGAATGCTTGAGAAGGCTTCTGCTGAAACTGTCTTTTGCTACACTGTCGCTGCAACCGAGAACACCCGGCAGTAGCCTGGTAACCGAATCGATAATTACCATGGCGCCAAGTTCTCCGCCGGTGAGAATATAGTCGCCGATGGAGATCTCTTCATCGACATAATGATCGACGAACCTCTCATCAACTCCTTCGTATCGCCCGCATATCAGGATAAGGTGCTTTCTGCCGGCAAATTCCTCAGCCACCCGCTGGGTGTAGGGTCGCCCCTGCGGGGTCAACAGAACAACAGTGGCTTCTGCGTGTTTCCCTGTCCTTGACCTGACCGCTGCGGCAAGAGGCTCGGCCTTCATCACCATCCCTTCGCCTCCTCCGAAAGGGCGGTCATCCGTCATCTGATGACGGTCGCTTGCAAAGTCCCGGAGATTGATGATATTTGCCTCTATCTGCTCTTTCGCCAGCGCTCTTCGGATGATGCCTTCCTGAAGAGGAGATTGCAGAAGCTCAGGAAAAATAGTGATAATATCAAAAATCATCGCACGACAGTTCCGGGTCTCAGAGTGAAGTCCGGTTGATCTCGATCAGTCCCTCAGGCGGATCGATAATCAGACATTCCTCAGATACGCTCACAACGATTTCCCTGGTAACCGGGACGAAAAATTCGTCGTTGCCGTCAGAGGCCACGATTACGTCCTGGGCACCGTTATTAAACAACGAAACCACTTTGCCCAGATAATTGCCGTCTCTGTCAGTGATGTTCTTGCCGACATACTGATGCCAGTAGAATTCTCCCGCCTCTGGTTCGGGCAGATCTTTCTTGGCAACGAGCACCCCTGCGCCGACCGTCTCTTCTGCCCCCTGGCGATCTGATATGCCCTCAAGACCAATCACCACGTTTTTTCCCTGGGGCCTGCAGCTTGCAAGCTTGAGGGGCACAGATAAACGACCGTCACGGTTGACCAGTACAAGCTCCGGATAGTCTGCTATCCTCTCAGGCTGACCGGAAAAAGAGACAACCTTGAGCTCTCCCTTGAGGCCGTGTGGCTTTGCTATCTTGCCTATCAGCAGGTGCGTGTCTTCGGGATAACGAAAATTCTCACCCATCTGCAACAAAACCGTTATTCGACAATATCCAGACGGGAGCGCTTATTCTCTTTTTCCGCCGCCGCGGCAAGAACGGACCGCAAGGCTCTTGCCGTACGGCCCTGTTTGCCGATTACCTTGCCTAGATCTCCCTGGGCGACTGTCAACTCGAGCGTGACAGTGTCGTCTTCATCACTCCTTTTGACCTGGACTGCATCCGGGTCGTCGACGAGTGATTTGGCAATATAGGAAATCAGTTCTTCCATCTCTACTGTTCTGATCCAGCAGCTTTTTTGAGCAGGCTCTTTACGGTAGTTGTCGGAAGGGCGCCTTTGCCAAGCCAGTCCTGCAGCTTGGTCTCATCTATCTTGATCGCCGCCGGATCCTGCAGAGGATCATAGGTTCCCAAGACGTCAAGGAATTTGCCGTCGCGCTTGCTTTCACTGTCAGCGACGATAATACGATAGAACGGTTGTTTTTTTCTGCCAAGTCGAGTTAGACGAATACGTACTGCCATTCCGGTTAATCCTCCGGTTTAATTATTCTTATTTATGGTCCTGTAATTCTGAAAAGTACAGTCTTCAGGTTCGAACTATCTTCTTTTCATACCTTTAGGTATCTTGCGTCTCTTAACTCCGGTTATAGCACCGGGTTTACCGCTGATCTTCTTCATCATTTTCAACATCTCCGAATAGCTTTTCAACACCCGGTTGACATCGCCGATGGTTGTCCCGGAGCCGGCAGCAATTCGTTTTCTTCTGCTTGCGTTGATCATCTGATGATTTCTTCGCTCTTTGATGGTCATCGAGCGAATGATCGCTTCGGTTTTAACAAGCTCCTTCTCGTCCGGCTTGGGCACGTCCTTGAGCTTTTTCAGCTTACTGATGCCCGGAACCATATCAAGAATCTGATCCAGAGATCCCATTTTCTTGATCTGTTGAATCTGGTCAAGAAAATCCTCCAGGGTGAACTTGTTTTTTTTCAGCTTCTTGGCGATTTTGTCGGCTTCTTTTTTATCGACAACCGCCTCGGCTTTTTCTATCAGGGTGAGAATATCTCCCATCCCGAGGATACGGGAGGCGACCCGCTCCGGATGGAATACTTCCAGGTCGTCAAGTCCTTCGCCGATACCGACGAATTTTATCGGTTTACCGGTTATATTCTTGATGGAGAGCGCAGCCCCGCCTCTCGCATCACCTTCCATTTTGGTGAGAACAATGCCGGAAACTTCAAGGTCGCTGTTGAACTTGTCGGCGACAGTGACTGCGTCCTGTCCGGTCATTGCATCGGCAACAAACAGAACCTCTGAAAGTGGAATAGCCGCCTGAATTTCCTTGAGCTCGTCCATCAGGGCTTCATCTATGTGGAGTCGCCCTGCTGTATCGATTATCAGTGTATCATAGTTTCGTACTTCGGCTTCTTTCAGGGCCTGGTGGCAGATTTCGACCGGCTTGATGTCGGTTGTGGAAGGGTGTACCGGTATTTCCAGACGCTCGCCGAGTACCTGCAGCTGCTCAATGGCGGCCGGTCGGTAAATATCGGCGGGAACAAGATAAGGTTTGCGCCCCTTCGCCTTCAGCATCTTGGCGAGTTTGCCGGAGGTGGTCGTCTTCCCAGAACCCTGAAGACCTGCCATCATGATGACCACCGGCTGTCTGCCGTCAAGTTCAATCTGCTCGGTTACTCCGCCCAGAAGTTCAACCAGTTCTTCGTGGACAATCTTGATAACCTGTTGCCCGGGGGACAGTGCCCCGGAGACTTCTCTGCCGACAGCCTTCTGGGTTACGGTTGCAACAAAATCCTTGGCTACTTTGAAGTTGACATCAGCCTCCAGCAGGGCTGTGCGAACTTCGCGCATGGCCTCTGCTATGTTTTCTTCGGAAAGTTTGCCGTGGCCTCGAAGTTTTTTGAATACCCCTTCAAGTCTGTCAGATAAATTTTCAAACATAATTTGTTATTGCAATCAGAAAAGTCCTATAAACGACAATGTCGTGCCACACAGATCTTGGTTGATTAAGTCTGTTAAAAATGTCAAAAGTGCGTAAAAATAACCGTTTGGCGGCAACAGAAAGCAAACTGCCTGTCAACCGGAGCTCAAAAGAGATGAAAAATACTTCGATTTGCTGGTGTTGTCAAGAAAGGAACGACCGCAGGAGCAAAAAAGAGCCGTGAATCATGGCCATGGCTTTTCGGTCGGCGGTGCCACTGATTTAGCATCTTGGTTTGAACCCGTACCTGGGGAGGTAATATATTATTGTAGGCCATATCAGCAGTACCAGGGTGAGCCAGAGGTATTTCCGGGATATCGGAGAAAAGGGTCGATAAAAAATATCCCGTAATACAATGAACATAAGACCGACATTAATGACGAACCCCACACTGCAGAGCGTGATAAGCCGGTTGGCGTAGCGAAGTTCGGGGTATACGGCCAGGGCGAGGATCAGGATGGCGGCAAAACAGATGGCAAATACCGAGTATATCTTTTCAAAAACGTTCATGAGTCCTGAGAAGTAGGATGAATCTGAGCAAGTGGGCCGGACCAGGAGCGAGGCGCCTTGGGCCTGAGAGTAAGTACAATACGCTATTTTACCGCCGGGAGCCATAGAATTATCTTTTCATCACAGTGGAACTCGATGACTGATGAGGTATAGAACAAGGGGGCGGTGGTAAACGCTTAACAGGGTCGGATTTTTTTCGGTGCCTTGCCCATTGTCCGCAGGTGTCATACACTTTGTGGTATGCAATGGGAGAAAAATTATGACCAACACCCTTGAGTATAACATTGACGAACACCTCATTGAGAAGGAGCCTTTCTATATGGCACAGTCCAATGAGGTGGAGATCGGCTTAACAGCTCAGGCCAACCAGTTGCCGCTGCTGCTGAAAGGGCCGACCGGTTGCGGTAAAACCCGTTTTATGCAATATCTTGCCTGGAGACTCAAAAGCCCGCTCATCACCGTCTCCTGCCATGACGATCTCTCGACGTCAGATCTGGTCGGCAGGTATCTTGTCAAGGCAAGCGAGGCGGTCTGGCAGGATGGTCCTCTTACCCTGGCCCTGCGTGCCGGGGGGATCTGTTATCTTGATGAGATCGTCGAGGCGAGAAAAGATACCACGGTGGTGATTCACCCACTGACCGATGACCGGCGGGAGCTGCCGGTTGAAAAACTTGGGAAACTGTATAAGGCGCCGGACGATTTCATGCTCGCCGTCTCATACAATCCCGGGTACCAGAGTGTCACTAAAGATTTGAAGCCTTCGACCAGACAGCGCTTTGTGTCGTTGAACTTCGATTATCCGGACCCGGAGCTGGAAGCTGAGATCGTGGGCAGGGAAAGTGGCTGTGATCCAGGACTCAGTCGGAAGATGGTGAAACTAGCGGCAATGACCAGGAGCCTGAAGGAGTCTGGCCTGCCGGAGGGAGCTTCCACCAGGCTGATTATTCAGGCCGTCAAGCTGATGCAGGGAGGAATCTGCGCAGTTGACGCCTGTCGTGCCGGGGTAATCGAAAGTCTCACCGATGACCCTGAGCTTCTGGAGGCAATGGATGATATGATCACTTCTCTGTTTTAGCGGGGATCCAGATACCAGACAGAGAGGGACCGCTATGGCCGGTTCTAAAATTAAAGCCCAGAAACAGAAATTCTACGAGACCGTTCTGCCTGCCTGGCCAAATGAGTGGGAAATAACCGAGATTTTCGATCGACTTGAACTTCTTGACAGTGGCAGCCGCGAGATGGTGTTGTCCCAGGTCGAGGTGCTCTGGCCCGTCAGCCACAGCCTTTGTATTGCCTATATGACGGAAGCTATACCGGCCCTGCAGAGCCTTCCCCGGGAGCGGCTAGGAGACTGGATACGCTGTCTGCTCGATGTTTATGAAAAACAAGGACTTTCGGGAGCGCGCCAATTTATGGCCGATGTCGAGCACCATCTCGTCCGCCAACGTGAGCCCGCACTGGTCCGTCTTGACGACATCGGGGCCCGGATGACCCATTTTCTCAACGGAATCGGTGGAAAGCGTTATGAACTCGGGGTTGCCGATCTGCCTGCCACCGATACTTCTAAAGTGTATCTGCCGGACAGCGTTGAGTTTTTTACGGACCTGGACGCCAACAGGCTGGTGTATAAACTGCTGGCGGCGCTGCAGTGGGCAAACATTGAAACCGGTCTGTATCGTGAAATAACCGATATATCCCGTACAGCCGGTGATCTGGACAGGATAGAACAGATTGTGTTGTCCGGTGTTGATGATGGAAAAAAGGCAATGGATCTTTTGCGGGTACTGCAGTTCTTAAGGGCCTACCAACTTGTAAAACTCGATTTGCCGGGACTTTTCCGGGACTCCAGGTCAATAGTGGGCCACCTGGTAGATAAGTTGTTCCCCAGGCTTGAGAGCGAACCGCTGGCACAGGTCATGAACGGGCTGCTTGTCGGGGCGACAGGTGCAGGCGAACGGTTGTCGGCCGGTTGTAACCAATGGTTGCCGGAGGGTAAATTGCTGGCGGGGGGAGAATGGATCAAAAAGAGTGCGTTGTCACTTATGGCTGAATTCTATCCCAAGATTGCCGACATCGGCGGTTCACTGACCTTTGGCAGTGGTGAACTGCTACTTGGCCGGCTCGATTTTAGAGGCGGTGTTGCAGAAATCAGGAAAACAAGGCGTGATGACAGGGGAAAATTTGTGCTTCTGCTTGCCGACCATCTCAACCAGGCGACCACCGGGGCGGGGCCGGAGCAGGCCGACAGCAAAAAATTAGCAAAACAGATAGAAGGTCAACTGGCGGTTGTCCTGCAGAAAAGTGAAGCAAAAAGCACCAGACGGCAACGAGCGGTCCGGCTAGTCATAGATAACAGATCGGCTGAGCTCTCGGACGAACTTGTTGCGACGATGAATCGGATACAAAATGATCTGGGAGTGGTGCCTGAAGCTTACGTGCAGGCCGCGGTCGGTATGGCGGGGCATGGAGTACACCGTCTAGAGGAAGGCGGCGGTGGTGTCGACCGGGCAGCACCGCCGCGGTCGCAATTTGTCTACGATGAATGGGACTACCGGAGAGCCGGTTACCGGAGAGACTGGTGCACCCTTTATGAGAAGCCCCTGACGGGGGTGAAATCACAGTTTGTCGTAAATATCCTGGCCAGGTATGCGCCCCTGTTGAAAAAACTGAAATACAGGTTCGAGATGCTGAGGAGTCGGGAGCGGTATGCGCGTAGACGGCGGCACGGCGATGATATTGATCTCGATGCGCTGATCGATGCTCTTGGCGACGTGCGCGCGGGACTTGTTCCCAGCGACAGGCTTTTTGTAAGGCTTATTCGGGATGAGCGGGATGTCGGGACCTGTTTTCTTGTCGATATGTCAAACTCGACCGAAGGGTGGGTGGGAACAGCGATCAAGGAATCGCTGGTTCTGCTTGCCCAGAGCCTGGAGGCTGCCGGCGATCCTTACGGAATTTACGGATTTTCCGGTATGCGCCGCTTGAAAAGTGAATTCTACAATATAAAGGAATTTACAGAACCTTACAGCTTGAAGGTGGAACAGAAGATTGCCGCTATGAAGCCGATGGAATTCACCCGGATGGGACCTCCGATCCGCCACCTGACGAAGAAAATGATGAATCTGCAGAACAGGGTCAGGTTGCTGGTGGTAATTTCCGACGGCAAGCCTGAAGATTATGACGACTATAAAGGCCGGTACGCAATCGAGGACACCAGAAAAGCATTGCTGGAGGCAAAGGGGATGGGAATTCATGTTTTCTGCATAACCGTCGACAAGCAGGCGCAGCAATATCTGCCCCATATGTTCGGCCGGTCAAATTATGTCGTCGTCGATAACGTCTCATCCCTGCCGCTGAAGCTGGTGAATCTGTATCGCATGTTGACGGGGTAGACCTCTGTGCCGGGGACGAGGGGTGGTGCAATGGGCGGAGGTTTGTTTTTCGCCGAGAATTATTGTTATAGAGAATTGTCGCACTGGTGCGTGGGTGGAATGGCGAGGAGACAGCTGCCATCAGGTTGGAAAAAGTAAAAGCGGAATCGTTTTCGTGAAATATGGTAGTTAGGGTAGGGTAAAAGAGTTTTATTAAAGTGTTGTCGTCGGGGATTCGATTTCGGCTCTGATATTATCACTACAATGTGGTGCTACAATATTGTAGTTATATCTTCTAACAATTAGATATTGTTATGTTATTCAGTGAAATACGGGCTGTGGAACTTATTTAGAATGCTCTAATTAATGAATGACGAATGTATTGAATCAAGGTTTTTGCCTTGAGTAAATTTTTATTTTTTGATAAGTAAAATTGATACAAAGTAATTACGATTGAAGTTACAGTGTGTTAGCGACATTTTCAGTGAAATCACTTAGAAGTTTCAAAATAAAAAACCAATAGAAGGTAACAGGCCCATAACAATAAACTTAACGGAAAAGGAGGAAAACAGGAAAAACCAGCGCCGCAAATGAAAAGTGAAACAGCATTTCATTGTGAACCAATTCGGTCACCCGTACTGAGGTTTCTTAAGCCAATCAGTATATTGGGCTGATGTGAGGACGGGTGGTTGACAATGTCTTATCACTATTTCAAAAGGAGAATCTGATGTCGCAACAAAATCAATCCGTACCGGCTCAAGCGTGGATAACCGTCTTTGCCGGTATGTCGATCAATCTCTGTTTGGGAATTCTATATGCCTGGAGTATCTGGAAATCGGCTCTTGTAAATGTGGATCTGGCGGGCCAGGCAATGACAGGAATGAATGTAGGATGGACATACCTGACCAACGCCCAGGCGGCAACACCGTTTTCTCTTTGTGTCATTATCTTCGCCCTGTTGATGATCCCCGGAGGGCGGATACAGGATACGATCAGCCCGCGTTTCGGAGCAACGGTTGGCGGGCTTACCCTGGCAGCCGGATGTATCGTAGCTGGTATGATGAAAAGCTATCTTGGTATAGTTATCGGGTTTGGTGTTCTCGGGGGTATAGGTATGGGAATAGGTTATGCTGCCCCGACTCCCGCAGCACTCAAGTGGTTTGGCCCCCACAAAAGAGGGCTCATCGCCGGTATAGTGGTTGGTGGGTACGGTGGAGCTGCCCTTTATATCGGGTATCTGGGTCAGTTTCTTATCAATAAGTTCGGCATTACCGGAAGTTTCGTCGGCCTCGGTGTTTTCTTTGCGGTGGTTGTTGTCGTTGCCGGGCAGTTGCTGAAAACTCCGCCTGAAGATTATAAACCGCCAACTCTTGCCGGTGCAAACGTGGCTACTGCGAGTTCAACAATCACCAACTGGGAAGCGTCTGAGGTTATCAGGACATGGCAGTTTTATGCCCTGGTCATAATGTTTATTCTCACCACTCAGTCAGGGCTCCTGATTATTGCCAATGCCAAGGGGTTGATGGTGGGAGCCGCACAGGGAATGCCTTTCTTTGCTGCAAACGCCTGGCTGCTGGTCTCCTACGGCGGGTTCGTCAATGCTGCCGGTCGTGTTGGGACGGGATTTTATTCAGATAAGATCGGTCGGCTGAACGCCTATTGCCTTAACTGTGGTATCTCTGCTATCTGTTTGTTCTCACTGCCTTATATTATCGGTACCCAGAACCTGCTGCTGCTTTTTGTCGCGGTCGGGATTGCCTACTGGCAATATGGCGGAGGCCTTGCCCTGATGCCTTCCTTTACCTCGGATTTCTTCGGACCGAAAAATCTCGGCATGAATTACGGCCTGGTTTTTATGGGCTGGGGACTCGGGTTTTTCATGGCACGTCTTGGCGGGACTATTGAGGATATAACAGGAAGCCTGAATTACGCGTTCTACATCTCAGGAGCTTTGCTTGTGGCTGGAGTAATCCTGGCCCAGTTGACCAGACGGCCGTTGCACGCAACCGAGCTGGAGGCGGAAAAAGCTTCTGCCTGAGCAATACCCAAAAGATTTCTGGATGATATGTTTTTGCAAGAGCCGCAGGGATGGTTGCTTGCGGCCCTGTTAATGATAGAGGGTCATACATAAGGAGCTACATTTATGAGCGACAAGAACACTGTTGAAACTTCTGAAGCGGAAATTGCTGTACACTGGAAAGAAGAAGAGTATTATTATCCTTCCCCCGGATTTATCGCTCAGGCCAACTTGACTGACGAATCTGTTTTCGATCGTTTCAGTCTTGAAAATTTTCCGGACTATTACACCGAGTTTGCCGAATTGCTGACCTGGTACAAGTACTGGGATGAAGTTCTTGATACCTCCGACGCGCCCTGCTGGAAATGGTTCAGGGGCGGACAACTCAACGCCAGTTACAACTGCATCGATCGTCACCTGGCAAAAAACAGGAACAAGACCGCAATTCATTTTGTACCCGAACTCGAAGATGAACCGGTCCATCATATGACGTATCAGGAGCTCTATGTTCGTGTCAATGAGTTTGCAGCGCTGTTGAAAGAGACCGCCGGACTGAAAAGAGGCGATAGGGTGACCATCCATATGCCGATGTCGGCAGAATTGCCGATCACCATGCTGGCCTGTGCCCGCCTGGGGGTTATTCACTCGGTTGTTTTTGGCGGATTTTCATCAAGCGCCTGTGCAGACAGGGTCGTAGACTCCAACAGTCGGGTGTTGATCACCATGGACGCCTACTACCGGGCCGGCAAACTGCTGAACCATAAAGCGGTGGACGACGAAGCGTGTGAGCTGGCGGAAAAGGATGGCCAGAAAGTTGACAAGATGCTTGTGTGGCAGCGTTATCCCGGCAAGATGTCGAGCGACGCGCCGCTGGTGGAAGGGCGCGATGTTGTCGTCAATGATGAACTGAAAAAATATTACGGGGCCAGGGTAGAGCCGGAAAAGATGCTTTCCGAGGAGCCGCTGTTTCTCATGTATACCAGCGGAACTACCGGCAAACCCAAAGGGGCGCAGCACGGAACAGGCGGGTACCTCGCCTATGTTACCGCAATGTCGAAGTATATTCAGGACATCCATCCTGAAGATGTGTACTGGTGCATGGCGGATATCGGCTGGATAACCGGTCACTCGTTCATCGTTTACGGCCCCCTTGCACTATGCGCCTCAACGGTCATATACGAAGGTGTCCCCACCTATCCCGACGCCGGACGTTCATGGAGGATTGCTCAGGATCTGGGGGTGAACATTTTCCATACTGCACCCACAGCTATCAGGGCGTTAAGGAAGGTCGGTCCTGATGAGCCGGCAAAGTATGACTTCCACTTCAAGCATATGACAACCGTGGGCGAACCCATTGAACCCGAAGTGTGGAAGTGGTACGAAAAGGAGGTGGGAAAAGGCAAGGCGGTGATCGTCGATACCTATTGGCAGACCGAGACGGGCGGATTCCTCTGCTCGACAGTTCCCGGTCTTCAGCCGATGAAACCCGGAAGCGCCGGTCCGGGGGTTCCGGGAATTCATCCGATTATCTTTGACGAGGATGGCAACGAAATAATTAAGGGCGCCGGTAAAGCAGGAAATATCTGCATCCAGAATCCTTGGCCGGGGTGCTTCCAGACCATATGGGGCAACAGGCAGCGGTTTGTTGATACCTATTTCGGCATGTATAACAAGGACCCGAACAGCAAGGATTGGAGGGACTGGCCCTATCTGACCGGCGATGCCGCGGTGATGTCCGAAGATGGATATGTAAGGGTTCTCGGCCGGATCGATGACGTGATAAATGTGTCCGGACACAGACTGGGAACCAAGGAGATCGAGTCGGCGGCGCTGACCGTTCCCGAGGTGGCGGAAGCCGCCGTGGTGCCGGTGAATCACGAAGTCAAGGGGAAAGAGCCTGAACTGTATGTGTCGCTGAAGCCGGGGTATGAAGCGTCCCCCGAGCTCGTCCAGAAAGTGGCAGATGCCATCACCTTTGAAATAGGCAAGATTGCCAAGTGCAGGAACGTATGGATTGTGCCCGATATGCCGAAAACCCGGTCGGGTAAAATCATGAGAAGGGTCCTTGGCGCGATATCGAACAAAGGGGATGTGGGCAACGTCATGACCCTGGCCAACCCCGAGATTGTCGAGGAAATCCAGAAAATGGTTGGGTAACCACTGAAAAATGGCGGCGACAACTTAATCTCCATCCACCGGCCGCCAAATGGCGGGAGTCCCGAGGCTCCCGCCATTTTCAGTTTTCGGGTTGTTTGCGATACAGATTGTAATAAAAACAGTTTTGCGGTTCTCGTGTTACTGTAGAAATACAAGGAAACAGGCCGTAACCATAAATGTTCAGGAACCATCCGGAGAACCCGGATGATCCACCCCCATACGTGCCATGGCTAAAGAATTTTATCTCCCCTATCTTATCAAATATTGCCCGGCCGTTCCCGAGGAAATGGTTATCATGGGTGTTGCCATGTTGACAGCGGTAATGGTCAGTGCCGAAGGGCAGGGGTTTGTGGCGACTTTGCTGGGTGATGCGGTTGCCGGGAAAAAAGATCGGCTCCATTTCAACGTATTCCTTCATCTGTCGCTGCTGGGAACTATAAATTTTTTTGTAGCCGGCTTCGGTTGGCCAAAAGAGGTACGGATAGACAAGGAAAACTTTAAGGTATATCCGCGGCTGTTTCTGTTTCTGAGCCGTTGTGCAGGGCCGGTTGCCAATCTCCTGATGGCCAATATAGCCGCAAGTATTGTGTGGATCCTCGGGAGGTGGGGTGTAGAAGACCAGGTGTTCAGCGCAATTGTGGTGGTCAATGTAACCATGGCACTGTACGGACTGTTAATTATTCCACCGCTTCCAGGTTTTGGACTGGTGGCTGCACTGTTGCCGGAAAAGGTGATGAAAACAAGGGGAATGCAGTTGCTGCAAAGCGGCGGTCCTTTTCTGGTAGTGATCTCTTTTCTGCTTATAAGGATCTCGGGGTATCAGGGAGTCGGAGCGTTTTTTAATCCTGTTGTCCGCGCAGTCACCGATTTTATGCTCCATATCTGACTGCGGTTAAAAAACGCGGAAGGCTTTTACGTCAATAAAAATTCTGCGGGTCATGCGGGTTGCGCCAGCTGGCCGAAGGAGAGTTCAGCGCTGCCGCGGGTAAATTGTAAATCCAGGTTTCAACTACCCGGCACCAACGTCGACGACCACGGTGGCAGCCCCGGCGCTGAAGGAAAAGAGCGGTCGGTGGTGTAGACACCGGGGCATATTTTTACTGATACCGCAAACAGCAAATTTTTTGTTAGCGAGTGTTGCCACCTGATCTCTGGTGTAACACTCAGGTCAGTCGGCCAGCTGGTTGAATTTGCAGGTCAGTATCAGGTCGCCGTCCTCAAAAGCGGTGTTGACCTTGTACGGCAATGTCTTGAACAGGTTGATCATCGCTTTATTGCTCGGGAAAGTGTATGCCATGAGCCCGCTGATACCGTTTTCTCTGGCCACTGCGGCAAGTTTTTTGATGAACAGCGTTCCCAGTCCCTTCCCCTGGTAGTCCTCACTCACCGAAAAAGCCACTTCCGCAATGTTCTCATTTTCCAGCTTCATACTCTCGGCAACACCCACCACTCGGCCGAAACCGAAATCACCGACCACAGCCACCAGTGTCAGGTCCTTGACGTAGTCGACATGGAAACGTGTCTCCATCTCGTTACGGGCAAAGATGGTTTTTTGGCAGAAGAATCTCGTCAGCACGTCTTCTTTCGGCAGGCTGTAGTAATGCTCCTGAATGCGCCGTTCATCCACCGGTTTGGCCGGACGGATGAGCAGCGTTTCACCGTTAATTTCATAGATTTCCTCAAGCTGGACCGGGTAGACCGCCCGGGCGGCTTCGCCGAGAGTTCGCTCCGGACCTATAAATCCACGTTCCTTAGCGGCTTCAAAGAGCGTTTCGCGGAAAGAGGGATGAGCAATGCTGATCATGGCCATAGCCCTTTCCTGGATCGACTTTCCAAAAAGATTCACCGAGCCGTACTCGGTCACCACATAGTGTACGTCCCCGCGTGGAACTACGGTCACCGTATCGTTGAGCTGTGGGACTATGTTGGAATGGAGGCCGGAGTCGTCTTCATAGGTGGAAAAAAGCATCAGAATCGATTTTCCACCGGGAGATCTCCTCGCCCCCCGGACAAAATCGGGAATTCCCGACACCCCTGCAAATCTGGTCGCCGCAGATGCTTCGGCGGATACCTGACCGGTCAGGTCCATGGTTTTGGCAACATTCATGGAGACCATTTTGTTGTGCCTGGCGATGACAAACGGATCGTTGACGTAATCCGAGGGATGAAAATCGATGGCCGGGTTGTCGTTGAGAAATTCATAGAGGTTGGCACTTCCAACGGCCATAGATGAGACCATCTTGCCCTCGTTTAATCCCTTCTTTTTGTTGTTAATATTTCCGGTGGCATACAGATGCATGATGTCTTCGGTAAAAAACTGCGAATGGATACCGAGGTCGTTCTTGTTGGAAAGCGCCTGCATGGTGGCTTGAGAAATCGCGTCAAGGCCTAGCTGAAGGGTTGCGCCGTCTTCGATAAGCCTGGCAATATGACTACCCATTTTCTGGGCTCGTTCGGAAGAGAGGTTGGTAGTGGGAACTGTAAGCAGTTCCTCTTCATATTCGACCAGCAGGTCGACATCGTTGACATGGATAAAACTCTGTCCCATGACCCTTGGCATTTTGGGGTTGACCTGGGCTATGACAAAATCTGCGGAGCGAGCCGCCGCCATGGTCACATCAACTGATATGCCAAGACTCATCCAGCCGAAATCGTCCGCCGGCGAAACCTGGATTAGAGCCACGTTCAGCGGTAATTTACGGGTAGTGAACAGCATCGGGACATCTGACATGTTCATGGGAGTTATGAAGCGCTGCTGCCTGGCAATCATTTCCGGTCCGGTGGAGCCGAGATAGATGGAGCGGATATTGAGGTTGGTGTCCCTGGTCTTGTCGGCAATTGCCGTCAGAGAGGAGGTCTCCTGGCCAAGGAGACGGACGATTTCCAGCCCGCTGAAATCGTTGGTGTGTTCCACCAGGGTTTTTATTAGTTTCTGGGGTTCTCCACATCCCGAGCTGATAAAAACCCGCTGTCCGGACCGAATATGTTTTATTGCAACATCCGCCGATACCGATTTCTCCAGATAAGAGTCCGCCCAGTAATCTCTGCTTGGCATTGTCTGCTCCTTGTCACCTTTGGAACCGTTAAAAGTTGTGAATCACTGATTCTAAACCCGTTCGTGTGCTTCGGGTATTGGCAAGCTTTGGCTGTCTTCGTCATATGAACTTACTATGTGCTTAAAATTATACCTATTAATGAGCAAGCGCAAGTAAAAACGGTCAGGAATCGGATTAGTGACGACAGTCGGGAGCCGGGGCGGATCCACCGCCGGTGATATTGGCCCGGATTTTTGTTTTAAATGGTCCGGGTGTTTGCGTATATTGTATACAGAACAGTTTTGCTTTTCTGGAAACATGGGTGCCTATATCAAAAAAAAACAGGTAAAAAGCAACCTGTTCTGCATGTTTTCACCGGGCGAAACAGCTCAAATATATAACCTCAAAATTACAATGTGTTACTCTTTTCAGATCTTGCTCTTCGGCGAGCCGCTCCGCATGGCGGAATGATCAGAATTTTTTAATCTTCAAATCACATCGATTTTAGATATTACTTAATGGAGTAACAATGTTCTTTTTTTGAGTGCACTGTTAGGTTTTGCAAGTGTTAAGGTGATGATAATACACGTAAATATAATTGTTAGATAATAGCTGTAATGCGGTTTCAAAGGAAATAAATATGGTTTGGCATGAAAAAAACGAGAAATAATAAAAAATTATCTAACTATTTGTATGTAAAGGAAATAATATTATTTTTGCCGAAAGCTGTTATTGCGCATGAGTAACAATGTTAAATTTATCCCTTGAAGATTGGCTATTGATGAAGTATACAGAACAATGGAGGTAAGGTGGATGGCTATAAAACAAAGCAAAAGGAGCGATTATGGGAAAGTTTGAAGAAGTATTTCAGCAAAGCATAGGTAATCCTGAAGCGTTTTGGGGAGAAGCGGCCAAAGAAATCACCTGGTTCAAGGAGTTTGAAAAAGTTCTGGATGATTCTAATCCTCCTTTTTATAGATGGTTTCAAGGCGGGAAAATGAATACCTGCTACAATGCTGTCGATCGTCATGTTGCTAATGGCCGAGCTGACCAGACTGCAATTATCTATGACAGTCCTGTTACCAAGACCATCAAAAAAATAAGCTACAAACAGTTGTTGGATCAGGTCTCGACCTTTGCCGGCGGGCTTGCCGATCTGGGGGTGGGGAAAGGGGATACCGTAGTTATCTACATGCCGATGGTACCTGAGGCCGCAATCGCCATGCTCGCATGCGCCCGCCTGGGCGCCGTGCACTCGGTGGTGTTCGGAGGATTCGCTCCCCACGAGCTTGCCATCCGTATAGACCATGCTCAACCCAAGATACTGATTACGGCGTCCGGCGCCATTGAGGGAGCCAAGACCCTTGAGTACAAGCCACTGGTAGACAGCGCCATCGAACAGTCCACCCACATTGTTGACAAGGTGGTTCTGTTCCAGCGTGACTTTGTCTCTGCGAGTATGATTGACGGTCGCGACTATGACTGGAACGAATTGATGGCCAATAGTAAGCCGGTGGACTGTGTTGAGCTTGATGCCACCGACCCTCTCTATATCCTTTATACGTCCGGAACAACCGGCATGCCCAAAGGTGTCCTGCGGGACAATGGCGGCCATGCTGTGGCCCTGAACTGGACTATGAAGAATCTCTACAACATAAATCCAGGAGAAGTCTGGTGGTCCGCGTCCGATGTCGGGTGGGTCGTGGGGCACTCCTATATCGTGTATGCGCCCCTGATCCAGGGGGCCACTACTGTGTTCTATGAGGGCAAACCCATCGGGACCCCGGATGCCGGTGCTTTCTGGCGAGTGATATCAGAGCATAAGGTGAAGTGCCTGTTTACCGCTCCTACGGCATTCAGGGCGATAAAAAAAGAAGATCCGAAAGGCGAGTTGTTCGCCAAGTACGATACGTCATGTTTTGATTGTCTTTATCTTGCCGGGGAAAGAACCGATCCTGACACGTTGCACTGGGCGGAAGATCTGATCGGGGTACCGGTCATCGATCACTGGTGGCAGACGGAAACCGGCTGGGCAATTGTCGGCAACTGCCGCGGGATCGAAGAGCTTCCGGTCAAGGAGGGATCGCCGACCAAGCCTATGCCTGGATGGGACGTCAAAATAGTTGACGACGAAGGCGAAGAGCTTTCTGCGGGTACTGAGGGTAATATCGTAGTCAAGCTTCCGTTGCCGCCGGGAACCCTGGTGACTTTGTGGCGCAACGAGGAGCGGTTTGTCAAGTCATATATGACAAAGTTCCCCGGTTATTATGAAACCAGTGACGGCGGCTATATGGACGAGGATGGTTACGTGTATGTCATGGGAAGGATGGATGATGTTATCAACGTGGCCGGGCATCGTCTTTCCACCGGAGCCATGGAGGAGATTATCTCCAATCATCCGGATGTTGCCGAATGTGCGGTGTTCGGTGCAAATGATTCCCTCAAGGGGCAGCTGCCTGTGGGTTTCTTTGTCGTCAAGGCCGGAGTTACCCGCAGCGGTGAGGAGATCAAGGACGAGCTTGTGAAGATGGTGCGCGAATCCATTGGCCCGATCGCCTGTTTCCGTGACGCCTGTCAGGTGCCAAGATTGCCGAAGACGAGATCAGGGAAGATTCTCAGGGGCACCATGCGAGCTATTGCCAACAACAAAGAGTACAAGATGCCATCGACAATCGATGATCCGGCCATCCTGGATGAGATTACCGAAACATTGACCAAGATGGGATATGTGAAGAAGTAAATCGATCGTCAGGGCAACTGTTCCCGTGACCGGTTGCCCTGTTTTTCTAATCTTAAGGGGTAGGGCTCATCCCACTCCGATTTCTTAGGACAAATTTCTATGAAGATCCATGAATATCAGGCCAAGGAACTGTTTCGTAAATACCAGGTTCCTACTCTTGAAGGCGGTGTCGCGACAACAGTGGAGGGAATTGAAAAAACTGCCAAGGAACTGGGATTGCCCGTTGCCGTAAAAGCCCAGATCCATGCCGGGGGACGAGGAAAGGGTGGAGGGGTTAAAATTGCCAGAAGCAGTGAGGATGTGAAAAAAGCTGCTGAAGCTATACTGGGAATGACCCTTGTCACCAAGCAGACCGGGCCTGAGGGCAGGCTGGTCAAGACGGTCCTGGTTGAAAAAGGAGTGGCGATAAAAAAAGAATTGTATCTCTCCATAATCCCTGATCGTGCTACCGCCACGATAACCATAGTTGCGAGCCAGGACGGAGGGATGGACATAGAAGATGTTGCGGAAAAAACACCAGAACGAATCATCAAGGTGGCGATCAATCCGGTTACCGGAATCAGATCCTACCATGTGCAGCAGGTACTGTTCGGCCTTGAGCTTGAAAAGTCGGTGATGAAGGAGTTTGCTGGTGTCTTGCGGAATCTGTACAATTTGTTTGTCGATTATGACTGTTCGATGGTCGAGATCAACCCGCTGATTATAACGGAAGATGACAGGATTATCGCCCTTGATGCCAAAGTCGATATCGATTCCAATGCGTTGTACAGGCATCCCGACGTGGTGGAGATGCATGATCCCAATGAAGACGACCCGGCCGAAGCTGAGGCTGCCAAGTATAACCTCAATTACATTAATCTCGATGGCAACGTGGGCAACATGGTGAACGGAGCGGGGCTGGCCATGGCAACCATGGACATCATAAAGCAGGCAGGTGCGGAACCGGCCAACTTTCTTGACGTGGGCGGCGGGGCCAACGCCGAGATGGTGGAAAACGGGTTCAGAATCATACTCAGCGACAAAAAGGTCAAGGGAATCCTTATCAACATATTCGGCGGAATTCTTCGGTGTGACGTGTTGGCCCAGGGGGTGGTGCAGGCTGCAGAAAAGGTCAAGCTGTCGGTGCCGGTGGTAGTGCGTATGGAAGGAACCAATGTTGAGGAAGGACGGCGTATTCTCAGCGAGTCGGGGCTGAGCCTGATCAGCGCTTCCGATCTGGCCGACGCTGCAAAAAAAGTAGCTGAAATCGTTGCCTGACATAACCTGGACCGCGCAATTTCCGACTGTTTAACACAATCATAACCGAAACAGAAAAAGTGAATTTTGGCTTTATGAAAGAGACCAAGGGGATGCAAGTGTCAACTATTGGTTTGTCGAGCGGTTATCGCGGAGCAGAACAGGTATCAGAAATATTGTTATCACTGTACAAAACAGCTGATAGGCCACCGTTGTCAATTAGCGGGCGACGCCTTGCCTGGCAATGAAGTGGAGTATCAGGTATATCAACTGCAAAGGAAAAAGATGAGCATTCTAATAAATTCCCAAACACGTGTTCTCGTTCAGGGTATAACCGGCAAAGAAGGGCAGTTTCATACCAGGCAGTGCATAGAGTATGGAACCAATGTGGTCGCAGGAGTAACCCCAGGAAAAGGCGGCCAGACCATGGACAGTGTGCCAGTCTATAACACCGTCGCGGATGCCAAGAAGGCTACCGGGGCAAATGCTTCAATGATCCTGGTTCCACCGCCATTTGCCGCAGATGCCATTCTTGAAGCGGTGGATGCCGACATGGATGTTATTGTGTGCATTACCGAAGGTGTTCCCGTAATGGACATGCTCAGGGTGAAAAATTATCTTGCAGTCAAGAAAAGCCGGCTGATCGGCCCCAACTGTCCGGGAATCATTACCCCAGGTGAGTGTAAGATAGGGATCATGCCCGGAGCCATCCACACCCCGGGCGGTCCGGTAGGGGTGGTATCGAGGTCAGGAACCCTGACCTATGAAGTGGTTCACCAGCTTACCGCGGTAGGGCTTGGCCAGACGACCTGCGTCGGCATAGGCGGGGATCCGGTTAACGGCACCGGTTTTATCGACTGTCTGGAGGCATTTAACGAGGATCCGCAGACTGAAGCGGTGGTTATGGTGGGGGAAATTGGCGGTAATGCCGAGGAAGAGGCCTCCGCCTGGATCAAGGCCAACATGAAAAAACCGGTGGTCGGCTTTATTGCAGGTCTCACCGCACCTCCGGGACGGCGGATGGGGCATGCCGGGGCCATTGTCAGTGGCGGACAGGGAACTGCGGCGGCAAAGATTGAAGCCATGCAGCGGGCGGGGCTTTATGTCTGTGAAGATCTCGGAACGCTGGGCAAGCTCTGTAAAGAAGCATTCTCGTGATAAGTTCCAGCAGCTCGGCTGGTTTTAGAACAGGTACTGTGAAATATTGTTTCAAGGAGAGATGATGAAAACCAATGAACAACTTGACCGGTTGATGAAACTCAGAGCCGAAGCGCGGCTCGGTGGTGGTCAAGATCGGATTGACAAGCAGCATGCCAAGGGCAGTATGACCGCCCGCGAAAGAATAGACCTGTTGCTCGATAAAGGTTCGTTCGAAGAATTTGACATGTTCAAAGTGCACAGATGTACTGATTTCGGGATGGAAAAGAAACAGTACCTCGGCGACGGTGTGGTGACTGGCCATGGGACCGTGGGGGGGCGGACGGTTTACGTTTACGCCCAGGATTTTACGGTACTGGGCGGCTCGCTGTCCAAGACGATGTCTGAGAAGATATGCAAGATTATGGACCTTGCGATGAAGAACGGCGCTCCGGTAATCGGCCTTGGTGATTCCGGAGGAGCGAGGATTCAGGAAGGAATCGAGAGCCTTGCGGGATTTTCAGATATTTTCCAGAGAAATGTCATGGCCTCGGGGGTTGTTCCGCAAATTTCGGCGATTTTTGGTCCCTGTGCCGGGGGTGCGGTCTATTCTCCGGCGCTCACCGATTTTGTCATAATGGTGCAGCATAAATCCTACATGTTTCTCACTGGTCCCAAGGTCGTTAAATCGGTCACTCATGAAGATGTTACTACCGAAGAGCTGGGCGGTGCGGAGATGCATTCGACCAAAAGCGGGGTCTGTGATTATGCTGCCAAGTCGGGACAGGACGCAATCGAATACATCAAAAAGATGCTCTCCTTTCTGCCCCAGAACAATATGGAAAATCCCCCGGTGATACCGACTGACGACCCCATCACCAGGACGTCGCCCAGACTCAACGAGATTGTACCTGACAATCCTAATGCCGCATACGACATGAAGGAGGTTATCTGTCAGACCGTCGACAACGGGGATTTTTTTGAGATCAAGGAAAATTTTGCACCCAACATTATCGTCGGATTTGCCCGTTACGGCGGACTGCCGGTCGGTATTGTGGCCAACCAGCCGCTCCATCTTTCCGGGGTTCTTGACATAGAGTCATCGGTAAAGGGCGGACGGTTTGTCCGTTTCTGCGACTGCTTCAATATTCCGGTGGTAACCTTCGTTGATGTTCCCGGATTTCTGCCGGGCACCGCCCAAGAGTACGGGGGTGTGATAAGAAACGGGGCGAAGATACTCTACGCCTTTGCCGAAGCCACCATACCCAAGGTTACGGTAATTACGCGCAAGGCCTACGGTGGTGCGTATTGCGTAATGTCCCCGAAGCATCTCCGGGGAGATATAAATTACGCCTGGCCGAGCGCCGAGATTGCAGTAATGGGGGCAAAAGGCGCCTCGGCCATTCTTCATGGCCGCGATGCAAAAGCTGCCGATGACGCCAAAGTCTATCTCGCTGAAAAGGAACAGGAGTACCAGGATAAGTTTGCCAACCCGCTGGTTGCAGCGCAAAGAGGATATATCGACGATATCATCGAGCCGGCAAATACCCGCGCGCGCATTATCAAGGCGCTTGGGCTGCTGGATAATAAACGGGATACCAACCCCATGAAAAAACATGGAAATATTCCCCTGTAACCGCGAAGCTGCGGGTGACCATACAAGGAGAGATGAATGTCTGTTAAAATTTTTATAAAGCGCAAAATAAACAATGACAACATGGCTGAGCTGACTGTACTTCTCAAGAAATTGCGTACGCTCACCCTTGAACAGCCAGGCTACATCTCCGGTGAGACCCTTGCAAGAATCGATAAAAAGGATGAATGCATGGTGATCAGCACCTGGCGGTCGGTGGAGGACTGGAACAAGTGGGTGAACAGCCCGAAAAGAAATGAAGTCCAGGCCGAAATAGACAGGATCCTGGGGCAGGATACGGATTACGCCATATACAGTTCATAACGAGATACTGTTTTCCGGCCTGTCCGGGAGGAGAAAAGAATTCGTTGTGTCACCCTGTAAAAAAGCTCTATCCTGTGACAAGATGCAAAAAAAAATCAACGGGTGATTTGATGGCAGGAAAAAATAAGAAGAAAGCCGCCGCCCTGGCCGCTGTCAGTCTCTTTCTCGAGCAGGAAGAGGCAGCAGCGCTTGAGGAGCAGCAGGCAGCTGTGCCGAAAGCCGGCGGAGCTCAGTACAGTGCATGGGGACATAGTGGTCGCCATGAAATGATGACAATGCGGAGATTGATTCAGTTAAGGACATTTACCCGCTTTTGAAACAGATTTGTATGATAATGTGGTGAGGTAATAGGAGATACAGAATGAGCGATCAAGTAAAGATGACCCAGGTTAACTATGATGCAGACCGGCCAAAAGCAGATAATCCCCTGAAGGTTATGGATCTCTCCCTGCGGGATGGGCACCAGTCCCTGTTTGCTACCCGGGGACGTACCGAAGATATGATACCGGTTGCTGAGATGATGGACGAAGTCGGGTTCTGGGCTATCGAAACCTGGGGTGGTGCAACCTTCGATACGATGCACCGGTTTTTGAATGAGGACCCTTGGGAGAGACTGCGCACTTTAAAGCGTTATATCAAGAAAACCCCCTTTTCCATGCTGCTAAGAGCGCAGAATCTGGTCGGTTACCGGAATTACGCCGACGACCTTGCCTACGCGTTTGTCGACAGAGCTGCCGAGAACGGCATGGATGTGTTCAGGACGTTTGATGCTCTGAACGATTACCGGAACTTCGAGACTGTGGTTAAGCAGATAAAGAAAAGCGGAAAGCATTTTCAGGGATGTATCTGCTACACCCTTACCGAGCCGAGACTCGGCGGGGATGTATATAACCTCGACTACTATACCGCCAAGGCCAAGGACCTCGAGGGTATGGGGGCGGACTCCATCTGCGTGAAGGATATGGCCGGACTGATGTCGCCGTACGACGCCTATCCGCTGATCAAGGCTTTGAAAAAAGCTGTCTCGGTACCGATCCACCTGCACAGCCATTTTACTTCCGGGATGTCGCCGATGACTCACCTGAAGGCAATCGAGGCCGGGGTCGATATCGTCGACACCTGTATGACGCCGTACGCATACAGGACATCCCATGCGGCGGTGGAGCCGCTGGTGATGAGCCTTTTGGGGACCAACCGCGATACCGGTTTTGATATCCGTAAGCTAGCCCGGATCAATGAGGTGCTCGAAAAGGAGATCCTTCCCAAATACAAGCATCTGCTCGACGATTCGAAGGTGTCTATTATCGATATCAACGTGCTGTTGCACCAGACCCCGGGCGGTATGCTGTCCAACCTGGTCAACCAGCTTCGCGAGATGGATGCACTGGACAAGATCGATGAGGTGTATAAAGAGCTGCCGCGGGTACGAAAAGAGCTCGGCCAGATTCCGCTGGTTACCCCGACCAGCCAGATAGTAGGTGTACAGACGGTAAACAATGTGCTGCATGATACTCCCGATGAGAGGTACAAGATGATCACCGGTCAGGTGAAGGATCTCTGCTACGGGCTGTACGGCAAAACTGCGGTGCCGATCGACCCTGAAGTACAGAAAAAGGCGCTCAAGGGTTACGCGCGGGGCGAGGACCCGATCACCTGCCGGCCCGCCGAGGTTCTGGAGCCGGAGCTGGATAAGGCCAAAAAAGAGATCGGCGACCTGGCGGTGGATATGGATGACCTTATCCTTTATGCTCAGTTTCCTGTTACCGGCAAAAAGTTTCTCGAATGGAAATATGGCAAATCCGAGCCGCCGGCAAGTGTCAAGCCTATCACCCTTGAAGATGTGAAGAAAAAGGATGAGCTCATCAAAAAGGCCAAGGCCGGTCAACTGGTCGAGGCAAAACCGGATACCCCTGAGAAATCTGAGAATATCAGAACCTTCAACGTATTTGTCGACAACGAATACTTCAGCGTGGAGGTGGACCCGACCGGGGATGTCAGGACGGTACCGGTGGCCGCCCCGGCCCAGGCCAATCCCGGAGTCGCTGCTGCCCCTGCACCGGCACCTGCCGCGAAAAAACCGGAGCCGAAAGAGGAAAGAGCCGCAGCCCCCGCAGACGGAACTCTGCTTGTTGCACCAATGCCCGGAATGATCGTAAGCTACGAGAAAAAAGTCGGCGATAAAGTGCAAAAAGGCGATACTGTACTCGTGCTTGAAGCGATGAAGATGGAAAACAGTCTCACCGCACCGTGTGACGGCACCGTTCAGGATATCAAGTTCGCAAGCGGCGACAGCGTGGCAAAGGGTGCGGTGCTGTGTGTTATCGTCTGATTCATGGAACAAAACCTGATACACTGAAAACTTTTCGGTTGTTGCAGGAAGTTTGCGGTGTATCGTAACGTTGTGTTATGACAGGGAGCTGGCAGTCAGCTCCCTGTTCTTTTTTAACGAGAGGATGGTGTGATTATCAAGGAACTCAACGGGGTCGTCCCGCAGATAGGAAAGGATTGCTTTCTCGCGGAAAATTCGGTGCTGGTAGGTGATGTGGTGATCGGGGACTACTGTTCGATCTGGTACAATGCCGTCCTGCGCGGGGATGTGAACTATATACGGCTGGGGAACAAGGTGAATATTCAGGATGGCGCCGTAGTGCACTGCACCTACAAAAAATATCCGGCCAACCTTGGTAACAATGTATCGGTTGGGCACAATGCTATTGTTCACGGATGTACCATAAAAGACAATGTTCTTATAGGGATGGGATCGATTGTCATGGATGATTGTGTGGTAGAGTCCAACACCATCATAGCGGCTGGAGCTGTGGTTACCCAGGGGACCGTGGTTGAAGGCGGGTCCATTTATGCAGGGGTTCCGGCGAAAAAGGTAAAAGTTATCAGCGAGGAGCTGATTTCCGGTGAAATCGAGCGGATCGCCAATAACTATCTCATCTATTCCGGGTGGTATAAAGGCTGATCTTCCCCCTTTGGGAGCACCATATGTTAAACGCTGGTCGCAGAAGACCTTGATTGAAAACCCTGCCCTGCCTATTGCGTCAGGATTTTCAACAGCAGGTCCGCCGCCGCAGTTGGAGAGGTGTTCCTGTTCTCGACATCATGTTTGAGGGTTGGAAGCAGCTTTTTTATCTCCGGGTTATTGTAGAACCAGGCGCGTAACCCTTCATCGAGAAGAAAACTCATCCATTCCAGGGCCTGCTCCTTTCTCTTGAACGCCATTTCACCGCACTGTGTTAATTTGTTGCGATGATCGAGCACTGTGTTCCAGATGGTGTCGATGCCGGTTGATTGAGTGGAGCTGCAAGTAAGAACCCTGGGCGACCAGTTGGGCGAGGCCGGCATCAGCATGTGCAGGGCGGTTTCGTATTCTTTTCTTGCTATTTCCGCACGCTGTATGTTGTCACCGTCAGCCTTATTGATAACGATGGTGTCGGCTACCTCAAGCACGCCCTTCTTTATTCCCTGGAGCTCGTCACCGGCTCCGGCAATCATCAGTACCAGGAAAAAATCGACCATCGACGCCACTGTGGTTTCAGACTGACCCACTCCCACCGTTTCAATTATTACAACATCATAACCGGCTGCTTCACAAACCAACATGGTTTCCCTTGTTTTTCGGCCGACTCCTCCGAGGGTACCGCCGGAAGGCGACGGCCTTATGAAGGCGTCGGGATTGATGGCAAGTTTTTCCATACGGGTCTTATCGCCGAGGATAGAACCTCCGCTCCTGCTGGAGCTGGGATCTATGGCAAGTACCGCAACTTTGTGTCCAAGTCCGGTCAACATGGTACCGAAACTTTCGATAAACGTGCTCTTTCCGGCACCGGGTACCCCGGTTATACCCAATCTCACGCCCTTGCCGGTTTCGGGAAGCAATCTGTCGACGATTTCCCTGGCCAGTTCCTGATGGGCGGGAAGAGCACTTTCAATTAACGTGATGGTCCTGGCGAGCATCAGCCGGTTTCCGTTTTTAACTCCGTCAACGTATACTTCTGCAGATTTTAACATGTCGGTCTGTGGTGATGTACCTTGCCGTAGAATGAGTGATGCGCAGAAAAACACGGCGGTTTCAGTGGAGAAGCGAGTAAAACCACCGAAACCGCCGTGCCACCGCACAGGACGGGAAAAGCTTAACTCAGGTATTTTTCCTCGAGCAACCTAAGCGTTTTGTCGGCGGAATCGGGGATTGGCGTTCCGGGACCGAAGACCGCTTTCACTCCGGCTTCGTAAAGGAAATCGTAATCCATCGGCGGGATGACGCCTCCTGCGACGACGATTATGTCTTCACCGCCTATTTTCTTCAGCTCATTGATAAGCTCGGGGATCAGTGATTTATGGCCGGCGGCAAGACTGGAGGCTCCCACCACGTGAACATCGTTCTCAATAGCCATCTTGGCAGCTTCTGCAGGAGTCTGGAACATCGGGCTGATGTCAACGTCAAACCCCAGGTCGGCATAAGCGCTGGCAACCACCTTAAAGCCGCGGTCATGGCCGTCCTGCCCCATTTTGGTCACGAGCATCCGTGGGCGCCGGCCCTGTTTGTCAAAAAACGCGTTGGTGCGGTTCTTGATGTTGTCTATGGCCCGGGTGTCTGCCACAAATTCCGACGAGTAGGCACCGGAGATACACCTTGTGGTTGCAACAAACCGTCCGAACACCGCCTCCATGGCATCTGAAATTTCTCCAACGGTGGCTCGTGCCCGCACCGCCGGCAGTGCAGCTTCAAGAAGGTTGCCGCCGCCTTCGGCCGCAGTTCTCAGATCGGCAAGAGCCTTATCAACAGCAGCCTGGTCTCTGGTCGATTTTATCTCTTTGATCCGGGCAATCTGTTCATCACGCACGGACGCCGGAACTTCGCGGATTTCAAAATCGATTTTCTCGTTGGCGAGCTGGTACTTGTTAACGCCGACAATAACATCGAGCCCCTGGTCGATTCTCGCCTGCTTTCTGGCCGCAGATTCCTCAATGCGCATCTTCGGCATGCCGCTTTCGATCGCTTTGGCCATCCCGCCCAGCTCTTCGATCTCGTCGATTATCTTCTGGGCTTCGTCGATGATGGCGCTGGTCAGGGATTCGAGGTAGTAAGAACCACCGAGCGGGTCTATGACCTTGGTGATGTTGGACTCATCCTGGATAATTATCTGGGTGTTTCGGGCGATCCGTGCGGAAAAGTCGGTCGGAAGCCCGATAGCTTCGTCAAAGGAGTTGGTATGCAGTGACTGGGTTCCGCCAAGTACTGCCGAAAGGGCCTCCATCGTCGTCCTGATGACATTGTTGTACGGATCCTGTTCGGTGAGGGACCATCCGGAGGTCTGGCAGTGAGTGCGCAGCATTGACGACTTGGGATTTTTCGGATTGAAGCCGGACATTGCCCGGTGCCAGAGGAATCTGGCGGCTCTTAACATGGCGATGTCCATGAAGAAGTTCATGCCGATCCCGAAGAAAAACGACAGCCGGGGGGCAAAGGTGTCGATGTCCATACCGCTCTTGAGGGCAGCCTTGACATATTCTATGCCGTCGGCGATGGTGAACGCGGTTTGCAGCACACTGTTGGCGCCCGCCTCCATCATATGGTAGCCGCTGATTGAAATGGTGTTGTACCTCGGCATATTGCTGGAACAAAACGACATGATGTCGGAAATGATCCGCATTGAAGGTTCCGGCGGATAAATATAGGTGTTCCGGGTAAGATACTCCTTGAGAATATCGTTTTGGATGGTGCCGCTCAACTGCTCATGCTTTACCCCCTGCTCCTCTGCGGCAACGATATATCCTGCCAGGATTGGAATAACTGCGCCATTCATGGTCATTGAAACCGACATCTGGTCAAGCGGTATACCGTCAAAGAGTATTTTCATATCCTCTACGGAGTCGATGGCGACCCCCGCCTTGCCGATATCGCCCGCGACTCGCGGATGGTCGGAATCGTATCCTCTGTGGGTTGCCAGGTCAAAAGCTACCGAGAGCCCTTTCTGACCAGCCGCAAGCGCTTTGTGGTAGAACGCGTTTGATTCCTTGGCCGTAGAAAATCCAGCGTATTGTCGAATGGTCCAGGGACGTCCGGCATACATGGTAGCCATGGGGCCGCGAACGTAGGGTTCCATTCCCGGCAGGGTGTTGACCGACTCCATATCCTCAAGGTCTTCGGCTGTATAAAGCGGTTTTACCTTGATCCCTTCCGGGGTCGTCCAGTCAAGGGTTTCAAGGGATTTGCCTTTCATCTGTTTCTCGGCCAGTTCTGTCCACTTTGATAAATTCGGATGTTCTGACATCTTCTACTCCTTGTTAGCTGTTTCTGTACATTTCCCACCACCAGGAGAGTTGAATCAACAGGTGGTAATGACTGGTTGACCGGTCTGTAGAGATTGACTCTAAAGAGTTGCGCTTAGTCACGCTGGCAGAGCTCGACCAGGACGCCGCCGGTGGCTTTGGGGTGGAGAAAGGCAATCTTGGCTCCTCCTGCGCCAATCCTCGGTTTCTGGTCGATGAGCTGGATGCCTTTTTCCTTCAACTCCTCAAGGGCCGCCTCAATGTCGGCAACCCGGAACGCCACGTGCTGAAACCCCGGTCCCTTCTTTTCGATGAACTTGGCCACAGGTCCGTCAGGGGATGTCGATTCGAGCAGCTCGACTTCACTTTCACCTACCGGGAAAAATGCGGTCGTAACTTTCTGGGTATCTACGGTTTCCGCACCTTCGAATTTCAGGCCGAGGATATCGCTCCAGAAGGTCTTGCCGTCATCGATTGAGTTAACCGCTATACCCAAATGGTCTATCTTGAGAATCTCCATATTGTTCCTCCAAAATCAGATTTGTTGTTGGGCGTTGGTGCCATCGATTTTTTACGAAGTGGATTTGGGACCAAAATTGTCGGGGTTGGCCATTCCCTGCCAAACCATTTCAAACATTATGTTCGCCTGCGCGGTGAGAGAACCTTTTTTGCCTCTCAGTATCCACATGAAAAAACTCCTCTGCACAAAGCCCATCAGAAAATCAAGCAGCGTGCCTGCCCTAACGTAGGGGTTAAGGATGCCCTCATCCTGTCCCTGCCTCAATACATCGATCATCAGGCTCATCATCCGCGGCTGGTCAAAAGTTGAATCGGCCATCCAGGTTTTCATCGGCAGTGTCATGAAAACTATTTTCCCGAGCCCTTCGTGCCGCTCATAGTAGTCCAGCTGCAACCAGAAAACTTTTCGCAGTTTTTCCTTGAGGTTTTCAATGCCCTGCAGGTGATCTACGATGCGATCGGTCAATTTGCCCATCCAGATATCAACGAAGGCGAAGACGAGCTGCTCCTTGGAACCGTAGTGTTTATAGATGGTCGTGAAGCTGACCCCTGCCTTGTGCGCAATGTCGCGAATTGAAGCACGGTGGAAATCGGAGTTTGAAAAAATCTCCAGCACGGCATTTTCGAGTCGCTTATGAATGTCACCACTGAGTTGGTCAGCCATGGGATATCATATAGGTTGGGAGTGTTGTTTTATTTATTTGTTTGCAGCGCCGAGTCGGCAGGCTGCGAAAAAATGGTTGTTTGTGTCAGTTTTCTCAATGCAACTCTGCTTGCCGGTGTCTGGGGACCCAGCTGCCCTGGTGCTGCGAGAGTAGTTGTGTAACATTGTTACTCCTCTCTTTCTAAATTATTATCGTTGATTTTTCAAGAAAAATCGCAATAGACTCGCGTTTGCCAAGGAAGAATTTCGGTTGCATAAAACGGTTGTTGTACCTCCGTTGTAAACGAGCGGCCAATTAGATCCGGGTCCACAGGTGTAAAACAGCCGATCAATGATTTCAGGCTACGGGCAGGCTGCTGTCAGCCGCCGAAAAGGGAAAGCAGTACCCCGGCCGAAATCGCAGAGCCGATGACTCCGGCTACGTTGGGTCCCATGGCGTGCATCAGCAGAAAATTGCCGGGATCTTCTTTTTGCCCTACAACCTGTGAAACCCTGGCGGCCATCGGTACCGCCGAGACTCCGGCCGAGCCTATGAGAGGGTTGATGTTGAGATTGAACAGTTTATTCATCAGTTTGGCCAACAGAATTCCTGACGCGGTGCCGATCGCAAAAGCGGTAACGCCGAGAGCGAGGATTGCAAGGGTTTCAATTTTCAAGAACTGTTCCGAGGTGGCGGTGGCGCCGACAGTTACTCCGAGGAATATGGTGATAATGTTGATCAGCGCGTTTTTTGCCGTATCTTCAAGCCGACCGACTACGCCGCATTCCCTGAAGAGGTTGCCGAGCATCAGCATGCCGATCAGTGTCGCCGCTGGCGGTACCATGAGCGAAACCACGACGGTAACGATGATCGGGAAAAAGATTTTCTCTTTCTGGCTCACCTCTCGCAACTGGGTCATCCTGATGACCCGTTCCTTTTTGGAGGTGAAAAGCCGCATGATGGGCGGCTGGATTATCGGTACCAGGGCCATGTAGGAATAGGCGGAGATAGCGATTGGTCCCAGAAGGTGAGGGGCAAGCTTTGAAGAGAGAAAAATTGCCGTGGGGCCGTCAGCGCCGCCGATGATGCCGATGGAGGCTGCTTCCTGGGCGGTAAACAGTCCCGAGCTGATCGCCCCGATAAAGGTGATGAAAATGCCGAACTGGGCGGCGGCTCCGAGAAGGAGGGATTTGGGGTTGGCAATCAGGGGGCCGAAGTCGGTCATGGCCCCAACGCCCATGAAGATAAGGGGCGGAAAGATGCCAAGATGGTCTCCCTGGAACAGGTAGTAGAGCAGTCCTCCGGGTTCTACCGTATGTACGATGTTGTCCTTTATTTCCAGTACGGGTTCCGCCATCAACCCGGCAAAGGGGAGGTTGGTGAGCAGTACCCCGAAAGCGATGGGGACCAGCAGCAGGGGTTCGAATTTTTTCACTATTGCCAGGTAAAGTAGAACACAAGCTACTGCCAGCATTGCAACAGTACCTGCAGTTATGCCGTAAAATCCAGTAGATTTGGAAAATTCCAGTAAGGCTTCCAGCATGATCGGTCTCCTGTTAAGATGATACCACAACCAGGCTCTGGCCGGCGTTAACAGACGCGCCTTCAGAGACATTGATTTCTGCTACGGTCCCATCCCCGGGAGCCTGGATTTCGTTCTCCATCTTCATGGCTTCAAGAACCAGGAGGGTCTGGCCTTTGGTAACCTTTTCTCCGAGTTTTACCATTACCCGTAAGACTGTACCCGGCATGGGGGCGTTGATGGCGCCATCTCCCGCCGGCGCGGGTGTGCTTGCAGGTGCGGGTTTTGCAGGCGCTTGCCGTGCTGGCTGGACTGGTGCGGTCGGGCGGGGGGCAGGATTGGGGGCTGATGTCGCAGGACCACTGGTGCTGGTTTGCTGTAACTCTTCAATCTCTACTCTGTATTCGCTGCCGTTTACCACTACTCTGAATATTTTCATCTTCGGTGTCCTTTCGGTTGTCGACTACAATCTGTTGTTCATCTGTTCCACAAGGCCAGCCCTGTTCCAGGCTGGGGTATCGTGTTCGACGCGTTGGATGTTTTTTATAACGATGCCGGATGGCGGCACCTTCAGGACCAGGGCCAGGGAGGCTGTTATCGCCGCCACCAGCTCCAGGTCGTCGGTCTCGGGGCGCTCTGGTTCTTCCGGGGCTGCTGGTGCGACCTGGTCGAATTTCTTGACGGAGGTGGTGACAGCTCTTTTCGGGTGAAGGATTCTGTTTGTCCAGGAGATGATGAAGAGCAGAATGATCAGTGCCGCAAAGGTTATTCCCATCCCCAGGATAGTGGTGATAACACTTGCTGTCATCTTATCAGAGAAAGCAAGCCCTTTGACAATTGAAGGGTTGGCGAATTGAGCCAGAAGTTCTGTTGCTGTCATAGCGGTGTCCTCTTGTTATAATGACAGGTTGCCGTGTTTTTTGCCGGACGTTTTGCCCGTTTGCCTTTCGGCATGTTGCAAGCGTCGGTGATTCTCTGGCGGGTTGTGCGGGGGGGCTGCGACGTCATTCACGAAACCGTGTTCGGCCCCTTTGTGTGGAGTTGCGAATTTGGCACAGTGTCCTTCCAGTATTTGCTGTTGTGCAGCTTTTCCCTTTATTCTTGCAGGCCCTGTTGCCGGGTTTGCAGCGAGATGGGGCTGGTATTGGAGGAATTTGCCGTTTTTAACGATGTGAATTGGTGCGTCGGTTATTTCAGAGGGGCCGGTGGTGGCGAAATACCGGGAATATGGGGAAAAGATCCGGCAATCAAGCTGGTCGCAACCCTTGACCGCCGACTCTGGCTCAAGGGTCATCTTGCCTGTGGTGCGCTGCTGTTCGATTCCTCCCGCTCCTCCCTGACCGATTTTTTCTTTTTCCTGCCGCAGGGATTCGCTGTTATCCAGAGACATGTCTTGAGCTCCTTGATAGTCTTGTATCCGGCTGATGCTTCAGTATTGCCAGGGTGGTTCGGCCGATGCCACCTGCTCTAATTTTATGGCTGGACCGATGGTCCGCGCCTGTTCCACTCTCCTGTTCTTGTTTTTTGGCTCGCTATCGATGGTGCGGCGGGTTGAAAAAACACCGCTTTCTTTGTTCGTGCTGTTTCGTTGACGTGGTCATCCGTCTAACGTTGTTACTTTATCTGTCTGGCAGTGAAAAATATCAGAGACCAGGATCGCAATGCCGTTCAAAGATACCATATCTCGCCGATAAAAAGACAATTTTTATTTATTTTAGTATTGTTGTTTTTGTTCTGCTGATCGCCGTAATGTTCTAGATATGCACTAAAAAATAAGAACAAAATAAAAAATAGTTATTGTGTTTTGGGCCGATGTGTAACAACGTTACATAACGTAGTTAATGTATTGGCCGATTATTTGTCAAGGGAAATTGAGAAAAGTATAAATTATTTTGTTTAAAAAACTGATGAGAAAATGTTCTGGTGAGAGTGCGGGAGGCAAGATTATCATAACAATTTTTTGTTGCTGGCAAACCTGCCGCACTCTGTGGTGGTGATAGCTCGCGTTAAATATCGGGCGATCCGGTTATAATTACGTGTTATAATGCTTTATTGGATTTTCCCATCACATGGAACAGGTGCCGAAAAGTTCAGGAGGAATATCATGGAAACTGTAAAATTTCGGGCGATGGTTGTCGAGCAGACCGGTGAAAACAGCTATCGAAGATCCATACAATACAGAACATTGAGACAACTGCCAGAAGGTGATGTGCTGATCAGGGTGGCATACTCTTCACTCAATTACAAGGACGCACTTTCGGCAACCGGCAACAGGGGTGTTACCAGGAATTTTCCCCACACCCCGGGCATCGACTGCGCAGGGGTTGTGGAGTCGAGCCGGTTGGACCGGTTTAAACAAGGCGATAGGGTCATTGTCACCAGCTATGACCTGGGAATGAACACCGCCGGAGGGTTCGGGGAGTATATAAGAGTACCGGGTGACTGGGTCGTTTCGCTCCCGGATGGTCTCAGCCTGCGGGACAGCATGGTTTACGGCACCGCGGGTCTTGCAGCGGCGATGTCGGTATATGCTCTTGTTAAAACGGTAAAGCCGGAAGACGGCGACGTCCTCGTTACCGGAGCAAGCGGCGGTGTCGGCTCGATTGCCGTTGCCCTGCTGGCGAAGCTGAATTACCGGGTAGTCGCGGTTACAGGGAAGAAGGACGCTGCCGGTTTTTTGACAAACCTGGGGGCAGCCGGTATCATAAGCAGGCAGGAGGCCCTGGCGGGTAGCGACAAGCCTATTGGTAAAGCTCTGTGGGCAGGGGTTGTCGACACGGTGGGAGGGGAGATTCTCGCGTCTGCACTGAAGTCGACCGGGACGAACGGGGTTGTGACCTGTTGCGGCAATGTGGCCTCCGCCGAACTGGCGATCAACGTTTATCCTTTTATTCTTCGGGGAGTCTCTCTGGTGGGGATTGACACCCAGAACTGCCCGATGGATCACCGGGTCTCCATCTGGAACAGGTTGGCAGGCGACTGGAAAATTGACCGTTTGCAAGAGCTTGCAAGGGAGGTCGGACTGGACCGATTGAGTGGAGAGATAGATCGTATTCTCCACGGAGAGCAGAGAGGCAGGGTGGTGATCCACGTAAATGAAGATATATAAAACAACGAGACTGGGGTATGAACAGGACAGGATTGGTATACGACGAGAGGTTTTTACTGCACGATACCGGATTGTATCATCCCGAGTGTGCTGACCGGATCAGGGTGATCTATAAACATCTGGTTGAAACCGGGATAATCGAGAAGCTTGTTGTCATTGGCGCCGAGAAGGCAAATCAGCGGTGGATAGAGCAGGTTCACAACATTCACTACATAATGAAATTTGAAGAATCGTGCATGTACGGTCTGACGGAATTTGACCACCCCGATAACGCCATATGTCGGGATACGTACGAGACTGCATTTTTGGCAGTCGGCGGGGTGCTTAAGGCGGTTGACCGTATTATGGACGGGACAATCGATAACGCTTTCTGCGCGGTGCGTCCTCCGGGGCATCATGCAGAGCTCGATAAGCCTATGGGCTTCTGTTATTTCAACAATGTGGCAATAGCTGCTCGTTATGTTCAGCAGGAGTATGGGATAGAGAGGGTTGCCGTCATCGATTTTGACGTGCATCACGGTAATGGGACGCAGCACACCTTTGACAGCGACCCGTCGGTCCTCTACTATTCGATCCACGAACATCCTTCGTTTGCCTATCCCGGTACCGGCAGGGAGTTTGAGACAGGCACCGGGAAAGGCAAAGGTTTTACCGTTAACTCCCCGGTGCTTCCCGGCAGGGGGGATAACGACTATTGCAAGCTGCTGACCCAGGATCTTGTCCCGGCAATGAAAAAATTCAACCCGGAATTTATCCTGATTTCAGCAGGGTTTGATGCCCATGAAACGGATCTCATGTCCGGGACGATGCTTACGGCAGACGGCTACGATTTTATTTCCAACCTCATGATGAACCTGGCTAACAGATTTACCGACGGCAAAGTGGTGTCGGTGCTTGAGGGGGGGTATAATCTTGAGGTATTGCCGGTGTTGGTTGAAAATCATATCCGAACCCTGGCCGGACTTCGAAGATAGACGGTGTCGCCGATTTTGGTTTTTTATACAACTTATAAAAAGTGAGTCGAGGGAGGTGCTATGTTTGTAAAGGAAAGGATGGCGACCGGGCTGGTAACGGTCGGGCCGGAAATGAAAATCCTCGAAGCAAGACAGCTGATGATCGAAAAGAATATCCGTCACCTGCCGGTGGTCGATGATGCCGGACAGCTTCTCGGCCTTGTTTCTGACAGGGACATGCGTGATGCCATGCCGTCCAGGTTGCTTGAACCCCAAGACTACAAAAACAGTCTCGAAAAGATCGGCAACAATACGGTATCCGATATCATGACCGTGGATCTCCTGCGCATTTTCCCCTACTACACCATCCAGGACACCCTGTTGCTGATGCAGAAGAAAAAAGTGGGCGCGTTCCCTGTTGTCAATGACGAGGGGACGCTGCAGGGGATCATGTCCACAAGGGATCTGCTGAAGGCTTTTGTCAATGTTCTCAATATCGACGAACCGGGGAGTCTGCTCTGTATAGTTGTGGAAAACAAACCGGGGCAGATGAAAAAGATCGTGGATGTAATAACCGAGGAGAACATTTCCCTTGGCAGCGTACTGGTAGCCAGATACTGGGAGAAGGGTAAGCGTGCAGTTTTCCCGTATCTGCTGACCAATAACGTGATAACTGTAAAGAAAAGACTTCAGGGGTTGGGGTTTGAAATGATCGACCCTATGCAGTGGTATATTGATCAGCTGCCTTCCTGACCGGTGTGGGAGGGTAATTTTTGTAAATTGCCCTCCCGCCCAACCGGCAACCGACCGGCCATGTCATGTCAGCCGCTGCACCAGTATCGGTGTCCTGGCTGCTGAATGCACCAGATGTTCGGGCTACTCAGGTTGTTGCTCCCGGGCCAGTTCTTCTGGGCTCATCGTCCAGAATGGCGTTCCGTCTCTGGTGAGTCGAACCTTGAATTCGAAATGTTCTCCCTGTTTCACCTTTGCCGCTATAAAGACATCCTGGTCGTCTATGACCGCCCAGCTGCCTTTTACTTTTGTTTTTACTCCGGTCTGGATGCCGCTCTGTTTTGGGGACGCGAACTCCCAGGGGCAAAGGTGTACCAAAATCTCGTCGTCGCCCTCCTTGATAATGAAAGCAGTCCCCGGTGCCATTCCCGGCAGCGGCACTATTTTTTTGAATTTTGTTATCGAACCCTTGAGGGAATCACGTTCCTTGTAATCATACATCTGGTTGTATTCGGATTCCCTCTCCCAACCTTTGTAGTTGCTCTGCTCCGCCGCTTTGATGGCTGGCGGGGTGATCAGCAGGAGAAAAAGCAGCGGCGCAATAAAAAAGTGGATTCTGTTCATTTTTTTCCTATCCGGGTTAAGGCCTGATCACTTCTTGATCGTTGTTGCATCTCTATCCAGCCACCTCTGTGTGCTGTTGTAATTTTACTGATTTTGCCGGAAAAAATCTTCGAGAAAATTTTTCCGCCAACCCGCCGTCTGTTTGAGTTGCTTGAACTCGAACGATTTCTTGCCGCGCAAAGTCTTGATCAGACGTTTGAGCTCATTGCTGTTTCCCAGCAGTGACGGCGCGATGCCCAGCAATTGACATTTTAAATCAATGAGGTTGTTGAGCCTCTCAAGGCTTTCCTTGTCGCTTTTGCTCAGCCGGATCGCCCGCTTGGGTTGCGGGTAGGTGGAGTTGTCCTGTGCCAGGGTCGTGTCGACTATGGCCGTGACAACCTCGCCGAACTGCTTTACTGCCCTTGCGGATATGGAGGTTTTCTCTGCAAGTTCCTGAACGGATGTTGGCTTGCTCCTGGCGATTTCGACAAGTAAGGTATCCTTGACGATAAACCCCCGCGGCCTGTTGTTTTTCCGGGCGACCCCTTCCCGCCAGATTGTCAGGTTCTTGGCAATGGCAAGTTCCTGCGCGTTGAGATTATTGCTGCCGCGCAGTTTACGGTACCGATCGGTGGTGGATGTCCCGTTGTAGTTCGCCGGATTGTTAAGGTTGTTCAGCTCCTCTTGGAGCCAGGAGCGGATTTTCGGTCCGATTATGCGGTTAAGCAGGACAACCCTGGTTGCCCGCAGGTAGCGTACATCGTCCAGGGCGTAGCGAATCTGGTTTTCGGTAAGGGGTCTTTTAAGCCAGTTGGTCCTGGTCTCGTCTTTTAGGATCGTGATGTCCAGCAGTTCTTTGATCAGCTTGCACAGGGAAAGGGTTGCCGGCAGATTGCAGAAACCTGCTGCAAGCCTTGTGTCGAAGATGTTTTGCGGTACAGCACCGGTGGCCTGCTCAAGGATCGCCAGGTCCTGGGGGGCATCGTGGAAAATTTTGATTACCGAGCGATTGGACAGCAGTTCGCCAAGGGGGGTCAGATCTTTGATGGCGAGAGGGTCTATAATATAGCATTGCTCATCGGAGAGAGCAATCTGGATCAGGCCGAGCTGGGGGTAGTAGGTGCGCTCCCAGACAAACTCGGTGTCCATGGCGACGGCATCGACTTTGTGGGCCTGGTCCATTAACAGCTGCAGGTCATTTTTGTCTGTAATTATCGTGTCAGGTCTTTCCATAAGCTTGAGGTCGAGTGTTGTTCGTGCTTAAAATAAAGGTAAAATATGATAGCTGTTGTATAGTAACTGCGGCAAGCGCTGCCGGTACTGTTCCTGAATAAGCGCTGTTTTCTGGACACACTCATTGTGTTCTCGGCGGCAGCATACGTTGTGCAGGTAACAGTACCACAGCGTTGGCAAGACATAAAGCCACATTAATGACAAGGGTCGTTCTTCTGCTGTTTTATTTCCTGGGCAGGCGTTAAGGCTGGCTGTAACTCGCTGGTGCGGTATCGGTGGCTCCCCGGTTTTCCTGTGCGGAACCGCTTGGTGCGGCGGGGTGTGCCTTATGTCGGATAACTGGCAACAGTAGGGTCTTTTTTGTTACGGTAAGGGGCATGAATTATGGGTTTTTATCTGCTGAAGAGAATTTTACTGATGGTCCCCACGTTGTTTGGGGTGATGCTGATCACTTTCTGTATCACGCAGTTTGTTCCAGGCGGACCTGTTGAGAAGATGATCTCGCAATTGCAGGGAGTGGGCCGGGCGGGGGCCGAGGTCGCATCCGGGCCGACGCTTTATCAGGGAGGATCGGGCCTTGACCGGGAAAAAATAGAGCAGTTAAAAAAACTATACGGGTTTGACCAGCCTCCGGTTGTGCGGTTTGTGCAGATGATGAAGAAATATCTCATCTTTGATTTCGGCAGCTCGTACTATTATCATCGGAGTGTCGTCGATCTGGTGATCAGTAAAATGCCGGTTTCGATGTCGCTGGGGCTGTGGAGTTTTGTCGTGGTGTATGGCGTATGCATTCCCCTGGGAATCAAGAAGGCGATACGGCACGGATCAAGGTTTGATCTGGTGAGCTCCACGGTAATTCTGATCGGCTACGCCATCCCCGGATTTGTTCTTGGGGTGTTGTTGATAGTTCTTTTCGGCGGAGGCAGCTTCTGGTCGGTTTTTCCGTTGCGGGGCCTCGTTTCGGAAAACTGGTCCGAGCTGTCCGTTACGATGAAGGTCCTCGACTATTTGTGGCACATGGTGATGCCGATTACCGCGTCTGCGGTGGGGAGCCTCGCGGTGATGACCATGTTGACCAAGAATTCGTTTCTTGAGGAAATCAGAAAGCAATACGTGATAACCGCACGAGCGAAGGGTCTTGGGGAGGGGAAGGTGCTGTACAAGCATGTCTTCAGAAACGGGATTATTCCGATTATCACCGGGTTTCCCGGGTATTTTATCGCATCTTTTTTCACCGGCAGCCTGCTGATAGAGACTATCTTTTCACTTGACGGTATGGGACTGCTGGCCTATCGGTCGGTCCTTGACCGCGACTATCCGGTGGTTTTGGGTACGCTCTATTTTTTTACTATAATAGGATTGATTTCACGGCTGCTCTCGGATCTCAGCTATGTCGTCGTCGATCCTCGCATAAGCTTTGAGGCAATCGATGAATAGGGTGGTCGAAAAACAGCATGAACCTCGGGGTGCAGGCAGAGGGCCCCGTTTCCGAAGCTGGCAGCGATTCAAGCGCAACAAGCGCGGGCTGTACAGCCTTGTTATTTTTTTCTGCCTGTTTGGCGTAAGTATGTTTGCTGAGTTTATAAGCAACGACAAACCCCTTGTTGTCCACTACGACCAGCACTATTATGTCCCTCTCTTCAGGTTTTATCCGGAGACCACCTTTGGTGGGGATTTTGCAACAGAGACCGATTATCGGGATCCTTATATCCTTGAAAAATTGGAGCAAGGGGACAACTACGTGATCTTTCCCCCAAACAGACACAGCTATAACTCCATCAACCTGGAAATAGATGGTCCGTTGCCGTCGCCGCCGACCGGCGATAATTTTCTGGGAACCGACGACAGGGGCCGGGATGTGCTTGCCCGGATCATCTACGGATTTCGCCTCAGCGTGCTGTTCGGGCTGGCACTGACATTTACCGGAACCCTGATCGGTGTGGTCGCCGGCGCCATCCAGGGGTACTTCGGGGGCAAAATCGACCTGGTGCTTCAGAGGTTTATTGAGATCTGGGGAGCGATGCCGGAACTTTACCTGCTGATAATTTTTGCGTCGATATTCAAGCCCGGTTTCCTGCTGCTGCTCGTGCTGTTGTCTCTTTTTTCCTGGATGGGGTTGTCCGATTATGTGCGGGCCGAGTTTTTAAAGAGCAGAAATCTCGATTATGTTAAAGCGGCCCGTGCGCTTGGGGTCGGCAATATTACGATAATGGTCAACCATATTCTGCCCAACGGGCTTACCCCTGTGGTAACCTTTCTGCCTTTTCGCGTTTCCGCCTCGATCCTGGCTCTTACCAGTCTTGACTTCTTGGGGCTGGGGGTACCTCCGTCAACGCCAAGTCTAGGTGAGCTGCTCGCTCAGGGAAAATCGAACATCGAGGCGTGGTGGCTCTCGCTGTCGGCGTTCGGGGTGCTGGTCGGAATGCTTGTTTTACTGATTTTCATAGGAGAAGCGTTGCGCGAGACCTTTGACCCGAGAAAGGGATGATCTGTGTGTTTGTTATGAATGGTCTGGGGTGCAGGTGGTCTTGTTTTGATTATCTTGCTGTAACCATAAAGGATTTCCTACCATTGACATCTCGACCGGTTGGATATATTCTACCCTGACGGCCTGAATGTTCGCATGTCGCGCCGGTTAAACCGAAAGATCGGTTCCGACCGTTCTGAAATCACTTAAGATAAGAAATATGATAACTGATTTTCTTGCAAAGTTGGGTAACACCGGGCTGTACGTTCTCACTGATCTGGGACGGATGACCCTGTTTCTGCTGCAGGCCCTGATGGGGATCTTTCGCCGTCCGTTCAGGTTCCGGGAACTGCTCCGGCAGTTAAGGTTTATTGGGGTCGGATCTCTTGCGGTGATTTTTTTTACGGCGATTTCGACCGGTATGGTGCTCGGGCTTCAGGGGTACTATTCGTTGAATAAATTCGGCGCTGAGGGCATGCTGGGGTCTGCGGTGTCGTTGACCCTTATTATGGAGCTCGGGCCGGTGTTGACAGCGTTGATGGTTGCCGGAAGGGCGGGGTCGGCGATGTGTGCAGAGTTGGGCATTATGCGAATATCAGAGCAGATAGACGCGCTGGACTGCATGGCTGTTGACCCGTTTCGTTATCTGATCTCCCCTAAATTCATGGCGACGATAATTTCCATTCCATTGCTTACTGCACTGTTTGATGTGATCGGCATAGCCGGAGGCTACGTTGCGGGGGTAGGGCTGATGGATGTGAGTCCGGGAAGCTATATAGACGGAATGAAAACCAGTGTTACCAATCATGACATCTGGCTCGGTACGGTCAAGTCCTGTTTTTTTGCCCTGTTAGTGGTCTGGATCAGCTGCGGAAGGGGCTATTTCGTACAACAGATAAGAGGGGCCGGATTTGGCGCTGAAAGTGTGAGCCGGGTTACCACTCAGGCGGTGGTGCTCTCTTCCATTTCGGTACTTGTTTTTGACTATCTTCTTACCGCGGTGCTTCTCTGATGACGACGGCTGCAATAGAATTTAAAAACGTGCATAAAAGTTTTTCCAGAAAAGACGGGACGGTGCAGCGTGTTCTTGACGGTGTCGATTTTGCCATCCCCACGGGCAAGACCACGGTTATTGCCGGGGGAAGCGGTCAGGGTAAGTCTGTTACCCTGAAAATTATTCTTCGCCTGATGTCCGTTGATTCCGGAGAGGTTTTTGTACATGGCAGGGAGATCGGAGGGTTGCGCGGCCGGTCGCTTGAGATGCTGCGGACCCAATTCGGGGTCCTGTTCCAGGGGTCAGCGCTGTTTGATTCCCTGACGGTATTTGAAAATGTTGCATTGCCTCTGCGGGAAAGGACGAAGAAAAGCGAAGATGAAATCTATGAACAAGTGAACAACAGCCTTGCCCAGTTTGAGCTGGAGGGCCATGAAGCAAAGTACCCGGCCCAATTGAGCGGGGGGATGAAGAAGAGGGTTGGTCTTGCAAGAGCGATGCAGCTGCATCCTTCCATTATGCTTTTTGATGAGCCGACAACGGGACTTGACCCGGTCATGACCCGGGAAATTTACCATCTTTTTGCCGATACACAGGCGGAGTTTGGCTTTACGTCCGTTATTGTAAGTCATGATATTCCGAAAGTATTCAACCTCGCCGATCAGGTGATTATACTAAACAGAGGAGTTATGGATGTATTTGACAGCCCTGAAGAAATTCAGTGGTCGGAAAAACCCCATGTACAGGAGTTTGTGGAAATGACGATGGGGAAAATCTATCAGAGTCAGCTGGAGGAAAAATGACAAAAAAAACTCTGGAGATGTCGGTGGGGGTGTTCATGCTTCTCGGGTTTGCCGCATTTGTTTATCTTGCGCTGCAGCTGGGAGAGGTGCCGTTTCTGAAAAATAACGACAGTTACATTATCCGTGCGGAGTTTGACAATGTCGCCGGGGTTAAAAAAGGTGCTTCGGTGCAGGTGGCGGGCGTTGTTGTCGGGGATGTGGCGGATGTGCGGCTTGGTGACCGGGAGGTTGCCATTCTGGCGCTACGGCTGGAAAACGGTGTCAAGGTGCCGACGGATTCGATCGCTTCGGTGAAGTCCCAGGGGATTATCGGCGATAAGTATATCCAGCTGAGTCTGGGAGGGGACGAGGAAAACATCGATCCCGGCGGAGTGATAGTGGAGACCGAGTCGTCGCTGGATATTGAATCGCTGATCTCCAAATTCGCTTTTGGCAGCGCTCAGTAACAACATCTGGCGCGCCGGTATTGCCGGTGGGTGCAGTTTAATTTTTACTAATAAATGAGAGATGAAAAAGCTATTCAGAGCTGTTGTGTTCGGATTATTCCTGGTCGGCTGTGTGCTTGTAGGCGGTGGGTCTGCCTATTCCAGCGGACCGACCAACGATCTCAAACCGGTGCTTGACGACCTGATGCAGGTCCTGGCCGACAAAGATCTCAAGGGGGTTGCCAATACCGCCAAGCGGCGCACCAAGATCATGTCTGAGATAAAGCGGGGATTTGATTTTACCGAAATGTCAAAACGGGTTCTGGGACAGACCTGGCGGGATATCTCAAGTGAGGAGCGGGTCCATTTCACCGCGTTGATGACCAAGCTCCTGGAAAATGTCTACGTAGGAAAGCTGGAAGGGTATTCAGGACAGAAAGTGGAGTTCTCCGGTGAAATGATAAAAGGGAAAAGGGCGCAGGTGTCGACCATGCTCGTCGATCATGATATGCAGATACCGATCCATTATATCATGCAGCTCGATGGTGCGAAATGGATGGTCTATGATATAAATATCGAGGGGGTAAGTCTGGTCCGGAATTACCGGGAGCAGTTCAAGTCCATACTGAGAACCGAAAAATTCACCGGCCTGGTGAAAATAATTGAAGAAAAGAACAGATCTTTTCTTGAGACGGGTCAGTGAAATGAACAGGCAAAGGCATAAAGAATCGTCCCTGTCCCGGGGGCTGGCTTTTTTGAGCGAGCGGGACAGGGAGATAATGACCGGCGAGATGGAGGAGATTTTCTGTCGCGGCGGCAGCACCCTCTTTACCATGGATGAGCCGGCGGAAGGGATGTATGTTCTGGTCGAGGGGAGGATCGCGGTGCAGAAACCAACAGGCTTTGGCGACAGGATACAGGTGGTCGCCCTTCTTGACCCGGGTGCTCCAGTGGGTGAAGGAGGCCTTTTGCAAGGTTGGATGCGCAGTTCGACCCTGGTTGCGGTGACGGACTCCAGGTTGCTGTTTCTATCGACCGAAGCGTTTGAGAAACTGGAAACAGATTATCCGCAGCTGGCGCTTAAGCTGGTTAAGTGGGGGATCTCCCGTCTGTCTATGAGACTGAAAAAAAATTCCGAGCGTCTGGCCAGAATTCTCTGATTATCAGTCAACATGCCTGGGTATCGGTGCAATATCAAGCGGTTGAGCACCGTCTGCATAAAGCGGGTAATAGCAGTGGCAATCCGGGGCTGTTAGATTTTCTCAGGGCGGATCTTTTTTTTCTGGCCATTCGTTTACAAATTGATTATTTTTCCTAGTTTTTAATTTCCGGTGAGCAGCAGTTGTTGCTGAAATAACTTTATGAAACTGCATTTTGACGATATCACAGCACGGCCAAGTTACTTTACTGTAAAGGAAAATAGCTGGCATGCAGAGGGTGATGGGTGCTCATTTTCGGGTACTGCAAATATAACTGCATCAAAACTGGATGGCGAAAGAGTCTCTCTCAAAGGGAGGTTCGACGGGGTGTTGACCGCTCCCTGTTCGAGGTGCGGAAAAAAAGTGAGCCGAAAAGCGGAAAACAGCTTTGCTTACCTGGTGACAACAAAACCGGAAACGATTCCGGAACTGCCGGAGATAGAATGCAGTGATGACGATGTCAATACCCTCTATCTCGACACTCCGGTGATTGATATTGCAGAAATCGTGCAGGAACAGCTCTATCTTGAGGTTCCTCTGCAGATACTCTGTGATGGGAACTGCAAAGGGATCTGCCCCGGCTGCGGAGCCGATCTTAACAGTGAAACATGCACTTGTGTGAAGGATAACAGTAATTCGCCTTTTGCTGTTCTTGGTAACCTAAAAAAGAAAACCAACTAATCTGATGGTATAACAGAATATACCGAATTTGGAGGATACAATGGCCTTACCTAAAAGAAGACACTCCCATTCCCGAACAAGGAAAAGACGGTCCCATGACGCCCTGACTGCCCCCGGGCTGTCGGTATGCGGAGAGTGCGGTGAACCGAAGGAACCGCATCGCCTCTGTGGAAATTGCGGGAAATACAAAGGGAGAACTGTTTACTCTCTTGATGCTGAATTGGAATAGGAGAGTGGTGTGCATATAGCCCTGGACGCCATGGGCGGAGACCATGGTTCGGAAGAGCTGATCGCCGGGGCTCTGCAAGCAGTTGAAGAGACGGGTTTATATGTAAGCCTGGTCGGTGACGAATCCCTTCTTAACTCGCATCTTGAGACATTAGCTCCCGATTCCCGGACCGCAAAAAAAATAACTATAGTTCACTCATCCGAAGTTGTGGGAATGAATGAACACCCAGCGACCGCTATCCGCAAGAAAAAGGACTCCTCGGTGATGGTGGCCTTCGATCTGGTGCGGCGTGGTGTGGCGGATGCTGCCGTGAGCGCAGGGAATTCCGGAGCGACAATGGCCGCCGGCATCAGAAAACTCGGCAGGCTGAACGGGATCTCCCGGCCGGGAATAGCATCCGCTTTTCCAACCCGCAAAAAGCCTGTGGTAATGATGGACATTGGCGCCAACGTCGACTGCAAACCGGTTCACCTGTACCAGTTTGCAATTATGGCTTCGGCTTTCTCCAAAATTACCGGGGTTCAAAACCCCAAAATAGGTCTGCTCACCATTGGTGAGGAAACCGGTAAAGGGAACAGCCTGGTCAAGGAGACGTACCCCCTGCTGGAAAAAAGCTCGCTTAATTTTATCGGCAATGTGGAAGGGCGGGATGTATTTCAGGGTGATATCGATGTTATTGTCTGTGACGGGTTTGTTGGAAACATCTGTCTCAAAGTCAGTGAAGGGCTCGCCGATGCTGCCATGCAGATGCTTCGTGACGAGATAATCAAATCCTGGATCGCGAAAATCGGCTATCTTCTTACCCGTAAGGCATTCAGGTCGTTCAAAAAACGTGTCGATTACGCAGAGTACGGGGGAGCCCCTCTTCTCGGTATCGACGGGGTTGGTTTTATCTGCCACGGAAAATCCACGTCACACGCGATCAAAAATGCAATAATCAAAGCTGCCCAGATGGCGAAAGGCAATATCAACAGGGATATACTGGCAAGCCTCGCAGCGGGAAATAATGTAGAACATTTGGAGATGTAATGGGAACTGTGGTTCTCGGGACCGGATCTTGTCTGCCCGAAAGAGTCTTAACTAATACAGAGCTGGAATCCATTGTCGACACCAGCGATGAGTGGATCCGTGCTCGCACGGGAATAGTTTCCAGGCGAATAGGCGGCAAAGGTGAACTCAACTACCAACTGGCGGCAAAGGCGGCGAGAAGAGCTCTGGCAAACGCCAATGTAGAACCGGAGGAGATCGGCCTGGTCGTCGTCGGAACTATCAGCTCGCACATGCAGATGCCTTCAAGCGCCTGTTTTGTGCAAGATGAAATCGGCGCAAAAAATGCCTTCGCCTTTGATCTCAACGCCGCATGTTCCGGCTTTCTCTATGGACTCGATCTTGCCGATAAATACATCCGCGCTGATCATTCCATGAAGGTTCTGGTCATCGGTGCTGAAACCTTGTCAAGCAGACTTGACTGGCAGGACCGCAACACCTGCATACTTTTTGGTGACGGGGCTGGTGCTGCTGTTTTCGGTTATGCGGAAAATGAGCGCGGGGTGATTGGCTCCAATATGCTTTCCGACGGAAGCCTCTGGCGTCTTCTGCATATGCACGGCCCGCAAAGTTCCAATCCCGACTTGGTAGTGGAAGACTGGTCCGGCGCCTACATCCGCATGGAAGGAAGGGAAGTGTTCAAGCATGCGGTCAAGGCGATGGACACCGCAGTCAGGGTTCTGCTGGAAAGAGAAAATATCAGTATTGACGAGGTGGATGTGGTTATTCCCCACCAGGCCAATATGAGGATTTTGAACAAATTGATTGACCGTCTAAAAGTGCCACAGAGTAAAGTATTTATAAACGTAAACAAGTATGGTAATACATCTGCTGCATCTATTCCGATCGCCCTCGACGAGGCGAATTCTTCGGACTTTATTGCAAAGGGTAATACGATACTATTCTGTTCCTTTGGCGGAGGTTTCACTTGGGGAGCAGCCCTGATGAAGTGGTAAACAGGAGATATTTCATGGATTATTTTTTATCTGAAGAACAGCAGATGATCGTCGATATTGCAAGACAGATCACTGACGAGCGCATTATTCCGAATAGGGCAGAACTTGACGAAAAACATGAATTTCCCCGTGAAATTTTAAACGATATGGCCAAAGCCGATCTGTTTGGGGTGCCGATCCCGGAAGAATATGGAGGTTTTGGCGGCGGCTGTTTCGACATAGTTCTCACTGTGGAACAATTCGGCCGGGGCTGTATAGGAGTCGGGACCGCATTTGCGGCCAATTTTCTCGGAGTCTATCCGATAATACTTGCCGGTTCCAAAGAGATGAAAGAGAAATATCTGCCGGACGTTGCCGCAGGTAAAAAATTTGGCGCATTCGGTCTGACCGAGGCCAACGCCGGATCGGATGCTTCAGGCATAAAGACCACGGCGGTGCTCGACGGTGACGAATGGGTGCTTAACGGCACCAAGCAGTGGATCACCAACGGAGGCGAGGCGCAAATCTACTCTGTTGTGGCAATAACCGACCGAAGCCGGGGACCGCGGGGAGCATCTATATTCGTTGTCGAAGAAGGGGATCCCGGTTTCTCCTGTGGACCGAAGGAGAAGAAGATGGGAATCAGGGCGTCGTCGACCACCGAACTGATTTTCAAGGACTGCCGTATTCCCAAGGACAGGCTCGTTGGGCGCCAGGGGACTGGTTTTATAACTGTCATGAAGACTCTTGACCTGTCCCGGCCCGGAATTGCCGCCCTGGGAGTCGGTCTTGCCCAGGGGGCTCTTGACCAGGCGGCAGCGTATGCGAAACAGAGACAGCAGTTTGGCAAACCCATCATCGGTTTCCAGGCTGTTCAGCACATGCTTGCCGATATGGCGATAGGAATCGAATCCGCAAGGTCACTGGTTTACTCCTCAGCCAAGCATATTCAGGCCCATCCGAAAGATATGTCCAAGGTAAGCGCAATGTGCAAGGCTTATGCAACAGATGTGGCGATGAAGGTTACCACCGACGCCGTTCAGGTCATGGGCGGTTACGGATACATGTGTGAATACCCGGTTGAAAAGATGATGCGCGATGCCAAGATCCTGCAGATCTATGAAGGCACCAACCAGATCCAGCGCAATGTCATCGGCCAGGAGATCAATAAAGAATATTCCTGAAAAAATACGGAAAAACAACACTGGTTTTCCGGTTGAACATACAGGTTTTGAATGAAGATAATTGTATGCATAAAACAGGTTCCCGATACCAAGGACGTACGTCTGGACCCTGAAACCAACACCCTTGCACGGGAGGGAGTTGAGTCGATCATGAATCCTTACGATCAACACGCTCTTGAAGAGGCGGTTCGATTGAAGGAGCAGTACGGAGGGGAGGTTGTAGCGGTAACCATGGGCCCGCCCCAGGCCGAGGAGATGCTGCGACTGGCAGTGAGCTGCGGCGCGGACGATGTGGTCTTGGTCTCCGACCGGTCATTTGCCGGGGCCGATACCTGGGCAACCTCATACACTCTTGAGAAGGCATTGAAAAAAATAGGGGATTTCGACCTTATCCTCTGCGGCAAGCAGGCGATCGACGGCGATACCGCCCAGGTTGGGCCCGGTCTGGCCACGAGGCTGGATATTCCTTATATAACCTGTGTTCAGAAGATCCGGGAATTCACCGAAAACAAGCTGGTGCTCGAGAGGATGATGGATGACGGCTTCGATGTGGTCCGGGTGGAGTGTCCGTTGCTTGTCACGGTAGTAAAAGATATCAATGAGCCCAGGGTACCTTCTCTTAAAGGTAAGATGAGGGCCAAGAAGATCGATATAACCAAGCTGTCGGCTGATGATATCGGCGCAGACCCGGCCTGTATCGGTCTGCCTGGCTCCCCCACCAAGGTGGTGAAGGTGTTCGCCCCCGAACCACGGGGGGGACGCGCCGTTTTCGAGGGAAACCTTGATGAGCAGATTGACCAGCTGGTCGACAAACTAATGCCATATCTGTCCTAGATCGGAATATTGAGATTATGTTGAAAGTAAGTGAAGAGTTGTGCATCGGTTGTGGAATCTGTGAAGACAGTTGCCCGTTTGGTGCCATAGAAATAGAGGATGGTCTGGCCGTAGTCGGAGATAACTGTACTCTATGCGGAGCCTGTGTCGAAAGCTGCGAAGTCGGTGCCTTGTCGCTTGAGGTTATGGAGAAAACCGTCCAGCAGGATCTCTCAAGCTGGCAGGGGGTCTGGGTCTACTGTGAATTCAGGCGGGGGGAGCTGGCGCCGGTGGCGCTAGAACTTCTCGGCGCCGGACGACGGCTGGCTGACAAAAGAGGTGTGCCGCTTGGTGCAGTGCTTATCGGATACCAGACTGGTGATACCGCAGCACAGTTGATCGGACATGGGGCGGATACTGTTTTCGTGGTTGATTGTGAGCCCATGCAGGTTTTCCGCGAGGATGTCTACAGCAGGGTCCTGACCTCGCTGATACGGTCCCACAAGCCGGAAATCGTGCTTGCCGGTGCCACCGCCATCGGAAGATCATTTATCCCCGGAGTGGCTGTCAAACTCAATGCCGGTCTTACGGCAGACTGTACCGGGCTTGAGATACGTGAAGAAGACGGCGCGTTGTTGCAGACCCGGCCGGCGTTTGGCGGAAATATCATGGCGACGATCGTGTGTGAGGATTCACGGCCGCAGATGGCCACGGTGCGTCCCAAAGTTATGAAGGCTCTCGAGTTCGACAAGGCTAGAGACGGGGAGATTGTTCCGGTAGAGCCAGAACCAGATCAGATAACTAGCTGTATCGAGGTTGTTGAAGAGGTTGTCTCGGAAGAGGTAAGCGTTAATATCCAGGAGGCGGACGTTCTTATTTCCGGTGGTCGCGGTCTCGAAAGTGAAAAAGGTTTTGATCTGATCCGCGAACTCGCCAATGCAATGGGAGCCAAGGTGTCGGCGTCAAGAGCAGTGGTCGACGCCGGATGGATCCCCTATCCGCACCAGGTCGGCCAGACCGGAAAAACCGTGGCGCCGAAGCTCTACATCGCCTGCGGAATATCCGGAGCCATCCAGCACGTGGCCGGAATGCAGTCGGCGGAGACCGTGGTGGCAATTAACAGGGATGAAAACGCCACTATTTTTGACGTTGCCGATTACGGTATAGTGGGCGACCTTTTTGAAATCCTCCCTAAACTGATACGAAAAATCGAGGAGCGCCGGTAATTATGCGTCTGGACGGAAAAGTAGCTGTGGTGACCGGGGGCAGCAGGGGGATTGGCAGGGCAATATGCATAAGGCTGGCTTCAATGGGTGCTTTTGTCTATGTGAACTATGTCAGCCGCTCCGATGCAGCTGAAGAGGTTAAAAAAGAGATTGAAAAGCTAGGAGGGCAGGCTGAAATCATCGGTTTTGATGTGGCCGACGGTGATGCGGTGCAGCAGGCGTTCAAGGAGATAGTAAAAAAATCGGAGTCCATCGATATTCTGGTCAATAACGCCGGAATAACCAGAGACGGCCTGTTGGCGAGGATGAAGGAAAGTGACTGGGACTCTGTTTTAGATACCAATCTCAAAGGCGCTTTTTTCTGTTCCAAGGCTGCCTCCAGGACTATGATGAAAAAGAAGAGCGGCCGTATCGTCAATATTACCTCGGTATCGGGATTTGCCGGTAATTCCGGTCAGGCCAATTATTCCGCCGCCAAGGCAGGACTCGTCGGCTTCACCAAGGCGACGGCAAGAGAGTATGCGTCGAGGAATATAACGGTGAACTGCGTCGCCCCTGGGTATATCGAAACAGAGATGACCGATGCTCTGGGTGACGAGGTGCAGCAGCAGATTAAAAGTGAAATTCCGCTGGCTATTTTCGGACAGGCAGAAGACATTGCCGCAGCGGTAGCCTATCTTGTTTCAGAGGATGGGCGCTACGTAACCGGACAGACTCTGCATGTCAACGGTGGAATGTATATGTAGTACAGGTAGAAGAAGATAATTATCAATTGTAAGTATGTAGCAGTTTTAAAATTTGTAGTTAATGTCAAATAAGGAGATTTATCATGGCTATTCAAGATGAAATGATCGATATAATTGTTGAACAGTTAAGCGTTGACAAGGATAAAGTGGTACCTAACGCCTCTTTTGTCGATGATCTGGGAGCGGATTCTTTGGACCTCGTGGAGCTTATCATGGCGATGGAAGAGGGATTTGATATTGAAATTCCAGATGAAGATGCTGAGAGCATTGCAACCGTACAGGATGCAATTGACTACGTAAATAAGCATCAGTAAGCCTTTTGGCGTAAACAGCAGCAATTTTAATACCCAATTTTGCATCGCATGGCGAGGAAAACAGACTAAAGGAGCAGTATCGTGGAGCGAAGGGTAGTTGTTACCGGTGTAGGTCTTGTCACACCAGTTGGCATTGGTGTTGAGAAAAGCTGGAAAAATATATGTGCCGGTGTGAGCGGCATTGACTTCATCGAACGTTTCGATACCAGCGATTATGGAGTTAAAATTGCTGCTGAAATAAAAGACTTTCAGGCAGAAGATTTTTTCGACAAGAAAGAGGCGAAACATCTCGATCTTTTTGTGCAGTACGGGATGGCCGCAGCGCGTATGGCCATTGAGGACAGCGGTTTTACAATCGACGATGGGAACAGCGGTCGCGTAGGAGTTATTACCGGATGCGGCATGGGTGGACTGCCGACCATTGAAAAATATCACAAAGTCAGTCTGGACAGGGGGCCGAAAAAAATCACCCCGTTTTTTATTCCGATGGTGATTCCGAACATGCCATCGGGACATATTTCCATGGCTATCAAGAGCAAGGGACCAAACCTGTCATTGACTACGGCTTGCGCAGCCGGTACCCATGCGGTGGGCGAGGCATATCGCCATATCAAATACGGCATGTGTGATATGGTGGTGAGCGGCGGTACCGAGGCAGTTATCTGCGGCCTCGGGGTCGGGGGATTTTCCGCGATGAAGGCGCTGTCAACCAGAAATGATGACCCCAAGGGAGCGTCGAGACCTTTTGATAAAGATCGTGACGGGTTCGTGATGGGGGAAGGCTCCGGAATGCTCATTCTGGAGGAGTACCAGCACGCCGTGGACCGAGGAGCTCATATCTACGCGGAGATTTGCGGGTACGGTCTGAGTAGTGACGCCCATCATATTGCAGCTCCGCCGGAAGATGCCGAGGGTGGTGTCAGGGCCATGAGGATGGCGATCGAGGATTCCGGGCTTCCTCTTGACGGATTCGACTATATCAATGCTCACGGCACTTCGACCCCGCTCAACGACAGGTGTGAAACGCACGCTATCAAAACCGTATTCGGTGAGCTTGCCAAAAACATTGCGATCAGTTCCACCAAATCGATGACCGGACATCTGCTGGGGGCTGCGGGGGGAATAGAATCGGTCTTTCTGGCGCTGGCGGTCAACGACCAGATTGCCCCACCAACCATCAATCATAACGAACCCAGCGCTGAATGCGATCTGGATTATACGCCAAATGTAGCAAGAAAGATGGAGATACGTGCGGGACTGTCCAACTCGTTCGGTTTTGGCGGGACCAACGCTGTGGTTGCGATGAAGCGGGTTCAGGAATAAAGGGGGCACGGAAGATAGATGAAAATCGTTGTCGCAGCTGATCACGGCGGATACGAACTGAAACAGAAAATCAAGGCACATCTTGCGGACAAGGGTGTCGACTTGGTCGATGAGGGATGTTTTTCCGGCGAATCCGTGGACTATCCGGATTTTGCGAACAAGGCTGTTGCGAAGATCGTCGGAGGTGACTGTCAGAGAGGGGTTCTTATCTGCGGCACCGGCATCGGCATGTCGATAGTAGCCAACCGTAACATGGCCATCCGAGCCGCCCTGTGTCACGATGTCCATACCGCCAGAATGAGTCGTGAACATAACGACGCCAACGTACTTTGTCTCGGGGCGAGGATCCTCAGTGTTGATGACGCGCTTGCGATGGTCGACACCTGGCTTGAAACCGAATTCTCCGGTGGACGGCACCAGCGGCGGATTGAAAAGTTCAGCCGCTAGACAGGGCGTGACAGATTAATTTATAAATTCCTAAAGCCGGTTTTGCGCATCTGCAAAATCGGCTTTCAAGTTTTATGTTTCCGTTGTTGGCTTGCGCTTTGGTCTTTGCTGCCAAGGAAACAGGAGGTCCTATGAAATGTCCATACTGCGACCATCTCGATAATAAGGTCGTCGATTCCAGGCTCAACAAGGATGCCACGATTACCAGGAGAAGGAGGGAATGCCTGGCCTGTGAGCAGCGTTTCACCACCTATGAGCGATTGGAAGTTATGCTGCCAATGCTGGTGAAAAAGGATGGGCGCCGGGAAGCATGGGATCGCCACAAACTCATTGCCGGTCTGGAAAAGGCTTGTGAAAAAAGAAACGTCAGCAGGGACAAGATCGACGAGTTTGCCGACAATATAGAACATAAACTGCAGGATTATGGTGCCAAGGAGATTCCTTCCGGGGTTGTGGGCGAATGGGTCATGGAGGGCTTGCCGGGACTGGATGAAGTCGCCTATGTCCGGTTCGCCTCCGTGTACAGGCACTTTAAGGATGTTAATGAGTTCATGGATGAACTGAAGACCTTGCTCGATTCAAAGGACAATAATGAAGACGGCAAATGATGAACACTATATGCAGATGGCCGTGCAGGAGGCCCGGAAAGGTCAAGGGCGAACTTCGCCTAACCCCTGTGTTGGAGCCGTTATTGTCAAGAACGGCAAGCTGGTAAGCAAAGGATACCACAAAAAGGCCGGAACTCCCCATGCCGAAATAAACGCTATAACCGCATCCGGATCGGTGGATCTGGCCGGAGCGACCATATACGTGACTCTTGAGCCCTGCAGTCATACCGGCAGGACACCGCCGTGTTGCGAGGCGCTGGTCAGCGCCGGGTTTTCAAGGGTCGTTGTCGGGATGACTGACCCGAACCCCAGGGTAAACGGCAGAGGAATATCGTTTCTGCGGCGCCATGGAATTGCCGTGGATACTGGCCTACTTGAAAAGCGTTGCGTAGAACTCAACTATCCTTTTATAAAACATGTCACCCAAGGCACGCCCTGGATGATCATGAAGGCCGGAGTGAGTCTTGACGGCAGGTTGAATTACCAGGCAGGCAAGAGCGGTTGGATCACCGGGGAAGAATCAAAAAAAGAGGTGCACCGGCTGCGGGATGTCGTCGATGGTATAATGGTCGGCAGCGCAACGGCAATAATTGATAATCCGTCCCTTACCACCAGGCTGAACGACAAAAAAGGCAAGGATCCGGTACGAATAATTCTCGACTCGCATCTTGCAGTTCCGCTTTCATCAACCATTTTTAACCAGGAATCATCGGCGCCTGTGTGGCTGGTTTGCGGCAAAAATGTGTCCAACGAAAAAACAGCGAGGTTCAGAGATAAGAACATTGAGATAATCCAGGTCGATGGCGACGAAAATGGCCTTGACCTGAGACAGGTACTCACTGTCCTGGGCAAACGTGATATCTGCTCGGTACTGGTGGAAGGCGGGGCGCGTCTGCACGGGGCTTTTCTCAGAAAGCGATTGTACGATTACGCCCATCTCTTTTATGCGCCGCTTTTTGCAGGAGACAGGGGTGTTCCGCTGGTGTCCTCTTTTGAGGTGAAAGACCGCGAGAGCGCTCCAAGACTTGAGCATCCGCAAATGAAAAGACTGGGTGAGGATTTTATGGTAAGTGGAAAAATCCTCTATCCTTAACCTGACATGTTGTGGACGGATCAGGCGCTTTGCCGGTTTTTGAGATAGTCCTCACACTCCTTGAGGGTTGCAAACGTAATGGAAAGGGTCACCTCGTCTTTTTCAAAGGCCTGGCAATGGGCCAATGAGTGGGTTTTGGGGAGTGATAATTTCTTTACAGACAGGTTAAAATCTTCTTCGGCTTTTTTAAACGACGGTTTCAGGGACTGTTCAAGCACATCTGCAAGATGGGCAAATTTCTGTGGATTGTTGAGTTCGGGATGGTTGAGGATACCTGTTATCACAGGTTGGCGTACAAAATCACTTATGGTAATCCGGTTTTTGTAGGCGTTGTCCCTGACCAGGTGAAATAATCTTTTCTGTTTGGAGCCGCCGAGTTTGAGTGATTGAAATACCTTGACAAAAAACTCTTTTTCCCTGTTGTCCTGAAGCTGCAGCATCTCTCCGAGGATCTGGTCCTGGATGTCTCCACGATGGGCAGCAATAATCAGTGACTCATCCTGGTCGAGCAGGGCGGTCAGCATTTCATGGTAGGCTCTTTTCCTCATTATCTGCAGTTTATCGACAAACCGCGTTTCTATCTCGTCTTGGGAACAGTGGGAAGAGGCGATCTTAAGAAATCGGGCTTTTTCGGCAATTGTCAGGGGAAGTCCCGAATAGAGTTGGTCTTCCAGCACAATTTGCAATATCATTAACGGAGCCGTGGTTGCTTCTAGTACCAGACAGTTGATTGCGTCACCTGGAAGGTTTTTTGCGTAAGATATTCGCCTGTAACCGGTGACTGGGTGGAACCGGTTTTCATGTGTTTGAGCGGGGATAACTATCGGCGGGTTGAGTATGCCGACAGAACCAAATGATGCGGCAAGCTGTTCCGGCAGATGGGTAAGGGTCCACGGGTGAAGATTCCAGTCGGTTGTCAATACGATGGACTGCAGCGGGACACTTTTGAGCGCAAGATACATGTTAAAGTCCGGTGGTTTTGGGTGGCGATGGTTGGAGCAGAGAGTGGGGTCTAACCTGGCGCCTGAAACAGCAGTACCTTGGGGATAGTGCCACAAGACCCTGCTGTTTCAGGCTCAGCGTACAACTGGAGTTCTCTTCCTGTTGAAAATGAAAGGCTCTTAATGTTGATTGTTATGATTGGTTGATTTTATCACGCAGAATTCCCGATGGTTTAAAGGTGACCACCCGCCGCGCATCCAGGGTGAGTTCGTCGCCGGTCTGCGGATTTCTTCCCCTCCTGGCATTTTTATATTTAACGTTGAATTTACCGAACCCGCTCAACAGCAGATCTGAACCGCTTATCAGGGAATTCTTTGATATGCGGAGAAAAGCTTCCACCGAATCCGTCGCCTGGGCTTTCGTCAATCCTTCATGGTGCTTGTAGACCTGCTGTACCAGGTCAGCCTTGGTAAGAGTCATATGTTGTCCTCCTTAAATGTTTGTTGTTGCAGACTATCCGCTGATTAATCATATACTTTTGAAATATAATGTCAAATGTATATGAGCAAATGTCAGTACCAGTGATTATCGTTTTGCACTAGTAAATTGTAGCACTTGGTTGTTTGGTGATAAAGCTCTTTTACATGAGTGATCCAATTTGGAAAATCGGCAGATACATGGCAACCACGATGCCGCCGATCATGCCGCCGAGAAATACCATCATGAAGGGTTCTATCATCGCCGTTAGATTTTCAACCGCCTGATCCACCTCTTCGTCGTAAAAATCGGCTATTTTCTCCAGCATGGAGTCAAGGGCGCCAACCGACTCGCCGACGTTGATCATCTGGACCACCATGTTAGGGAAAACACCGGTTTCTTCTAGCGGATCGGCAATAGGGCGACCTTCAGAAATAGCGTCGCCGACCCGATAGACCGCTTCTTCAATGACTTTATTGCCGGAGGTCTTGGCTACCACCTGAAGAGCCTCAAGGATGGGGACACCGGCGCTGAGCATAGTGCTGAGGGTCCTGGTGAATTTTGCCACAGCGACTTTTCTAAGAAGCATACCTATGATTGGAGCCTGCAGGATTGCCCGGTCGATAAATTTTTGGCCCCTCTCGGTGCCATATATCCTCTTGACCGACAAGGCCAAGAGGAAAAACGCAATAATCAGGTAGAACCAGTAGGTCTTCACGATGTCGCTGGCGCTCACGACTATCAGCGTGGGCAGTGGAAGACTGCGCCCAAAGCTTTTAAACATTGAGTCGAACACGGGAACAACGAAGATCAGGATGACCGCCAGGATCAAGATGGAAATACAAAGCACCACCGTCGGATAGGTGAGAGCGCCTTTAATCTTCTTTTTCAAGGCCATGGCCTTTTCCATAAAAATGGCGAGCCGTGTCAGGATGGTGTCGAGGATTCCCCCGGTCTCTCCGGCCTCAATCATGTTGGTAAAGAGGTTGTCGAAAACCTTCGGCTGCTTTCGCATGGCGTCTGCCATGGTGGCCCCGGCCTCGACATCCTGGCGTATCTCTTTGAGTGACTTCTTGAATGTGGGGTTGCTCTGCTGCTTTTCGAGTATCTCGAGTCCCTGGACCAGGGGGAGTCCGGCATTGATCATGGTCGACAGTTGCCTGGTGAATACCACCAGGTCCTTGCCTGTGACCCTCGGCTGAAAGATGGGAATATTTTCCAGCAGATCCTTTGGCTTTTCCTTGATAACCGGATCGGTAATTCGAAAACGTTTAACCTGGGACAGGGCGGCGGCAAGGTCGACAGCCTCTACTTCTCCTTTGCGTTTTTCTCCGTAGGAGTTTTTTCCTTTCCAAATATATACAGGCATTTTATCTCCAGTAAGTCGCAGGGGACCGTAAGTATGTTGTATTAATATGGTTGGTGATGGTTGGGTAATTTTTTGGTAAATTTATTGTATATCATGAGGTTAGAGAATACAAGATAGTGCAGTGATCTTGCTATTTAAATCTTACTGGTAGCCAGGAAATGATGATGCGTAGTATCAGCCTGCACCCATTATAATAAATCTCTTGTTTAGTGTGAATGGTTTTGTTATACTGGAAAATTTAGAGCACATGCAGAGTGATTCTGTTGTGTGGATTCCCGGTAATGATTGCAAATGGCGCAGCAGAACATGAAGCGTCCTATATTTTTGATGGAGCGGAGGAAAAAAGAAAATGCAGAACAAGGCCACGGCAAACTATGGAGATGGTCGTTTTCAACCTGTTATAGAAAAGTGTGAGGGATGCGGGCGTATTGTAGAACAGGAAGGTGTTCAATATTGTAAAAGTTATCTCTACCCATCTGCCAAATGGAAGCTGGGGTTGTGTAATTTTGCAACACATGCCAAGCCTGAGATCAATGTCGTGACAGTAAGGATCAACCCACTTAAAGCGGCAAAACGGGCATCAAAGCGTAAATAAAATCTGCTGCCAGCAGGTTTGTCAGTCGATGAAAAAAGGGGGTGTGCTCACGGCATACCCCCTTTTTTCGTTGTCCCAGTGAACCGGCTTTTCGGCCGGCTCCCTTGCTCAGCGCTTACCGAAAATTGCGGTTCCTACCCTTACGATGGTTGCTCCCTCTTCTATGGCGATGTGAAAGTCACTCGACATTCCCATGGATAGTTCGATATACTCTCTGTCTCTGAAGAATCCCTGTTGCTTTAATTTTTCTGAAAAAAGTCTGAGATTACTGAAGTATGGTCTTGATCGTTCAGGTTCCTGTTCCAGGGGGGGCATGGTCATAAGCCCGCAAACTTCGAGCATTGGCAACTCTTCGAGCTGGCCAATCAGTTCGGCTGCCTGCTGTTCTGTTGTTCCGGCTTTTCTCGGGTCGTTGCCGATATTCACCTGGACCAGGATTTTTATCTTTTTTTGCAGTGTTGCCATGTGGTTGTTGATTTTTTTTCCCAGCTTGATGCGGTCAACGGTCTCTATCATGTCACAGGACTCTGCGGCAATCTTCGCCTTGTTGCTCTGCAGGTGGCCGATGAAATGTATCTTTACATCACTGGGAAGATCGCCGACTTTTTGCTGCAGCTCCTGTACGTAATTTTCCCCAAAAAGTTTTTGACCGGCGTTGCTCGCCTCAACAATCTTGTCAACCGGAAAACGCTTGGAAACTGCTACTAGTTTTATAGTGTTCGGGTCACGCCCCGCTTTTTGGGCACTGGTCTCTATTGTCTGTTTTATTTTGTCAATGTTTTCTGCAATCATCGCTTATCAGTTCCTGAGGTTAAACAGTTTGTAGGCATTGTCGGTAGTTACCCTGGCAATTCTATCGGTAGTTGTGTTCCTTAATTCCGCCACCCTGGCTGCGGTGTAGCCGACATAGGCGGGTTCGTTTCTCTTGCCCCGGAATGGGGTTGGCGCAAGAAAAGGGCCGTCTGTCTCCAGCACCATTTTGGACAGGGGAATGGTGGCGGCGACTTCCATCAGCTTTTTTGCGTTCTTGAATGTTACTATACCGGGAATCGAAATCAACATTCCAAGGTCCATGATTTTTTTTGCCATATGGCAGTCGCCGCTGAAGCAGTGCATTATTCCACCGGCCTCAAGTGGGGCTGCTCGTTTGAGGATGTCGAGGGTGTCGTGGTCCGCTTCCCTGTTGTGAATGATTACCGGAAGCTTCAGCCGGGCTGCAAGCTCGAGCTGTTTTTCAAAGTGTTCGCGCTGTACTTCAGGTGGGGAGTGTTGTTTTACGTAATCAAGGCCAATCTCGCCATAACCAACTATATGGGTACGGTTGGCAGTGTACAGTTGTTCGAGCTTTTGATAGGTCTCATCGGTCATATTTGCAACATCATGGGGATGTGTGCCTATGGCAGCTGTTATCTGTTTATAGCTTTGCGCAAGTTGTACCGCTCGTTTTGAGCTGGAGAGATCAATGCCAATGGTTATGATGTTTTTTACATGGCATTGTTTTGCTCTTTTCAGTACGCCGGCAAAATCATCCTGGTAGCCATCCATATCGAGGTGGCAATGGGTGTCGACCAAAAATGTATCTGGAGCAAGGTCTGGGATGCAAAGTTCTGTGTTTTTCATCGGTTTTAAATATTGGGTTTTGTCAATTAATTGCTTTTGTACCCAAAGAAAAAGCTGGTGCGGGGGGCCCGATTGACGGGGTTTGCCCAACCGTTGCCGTGCTGAGTGAGCATCCCGGGGAGGTAAAAACAATTGGCAGTCGTAGCGGGATCAGATTGTTATAGAAGAAAAAAAATAAACCTTCATATCAACTTTAATCTATCGTATAGTGTTACCATTAGTGAAAATGGTCTCGCATCAAAGTAATCATATGTAATATATACTGCATAATTTAAAATTTAACATATGTTTCGGGTTAATAATATTGCAGCAGCCAACTTTACAGTGAGGTTTGTGGAATGAACTACGGGATTGTCAGCCAGGAGCAACTCGAACAGATTAATGAGATACTGACTGAAAAGCTGATCAAGATCGGCGTCGAGTGTGTCATTATGATAGACATGGCTGGGAACATAATAACTACAAAAGATAATGGCGCAAGTAATTATGATGTTTATTCATTTGCCGCCCTTGCCGCAGGGAATTTTGCAACGGTGGATGCCATGGCAAAACTCGTCGGCGAACAAGAATTCTCATTATTGTTTCATAAAGGGGAGGAGTGCAATATTCATTTCAGCAAGATCGATGACGAATTATTGCTGATCTCGATATTCGGCAAGGATATTTCCCTTGGGTATCTCAGGCTCAATGTTGTTGATGCCATAGACAAAATAAATAATTTCTGGGATAAGGAATAATTTTCGGTTTGGTTGTCCGGGATGAGGGATCAGTCTTGAATCCCATTGATATCCTTAACGGCGAGCAACAGGGAGATAAACGTTGAGTTTTATCAACTTAAAAGAAAAAGTTGTTCAGGTGAAAATAGTCTATTACGGCCCGGGGATGTGCGGAAAAACCACGAACCTCGAGTATGTCAATAGAGCGTATCGAAAGCAGATTGCTTCAGAGATGGTGAGCCTGAAGACCCATGGCGACAGGACGCTGTTTTTTGACTTCCTCCCCTTTGATATCGGCAAGATCAAAGGCTACAATATAAAGATTCAACTTTATACGGTACCAGGACAGGTAAAATACAACGCAACCCGTAAATTGGTTCTCAGGGGGGTTGACGGAATTGTTTTTGTCGCGGATTCGATGGAGAAGCAGCGGGCAAAAAATATACGTTCCCTGAACCAGCTTCATGAAAATCTGCTCACCTATAATGAAAGTATTTTTAAGCTGCCTCTGGTGATGCAGTACAATAAAATAGATCTCAAAGAACACGGGATACCTGTTCTGCCTACCTCGGTACTGCAGCAGGATCTGAACAGTCGCCTTAAAGTTCCGTATTTTGAAGCGAGCGCAATTACCGGATATAACGTGGCTGCAACGTTGAAGAAAATAATCTCTTCTACTGTTATCTCAATTCAGAAAAAACTACTCTAGAGAGCATTGTGGTGGAACAGCAAACTGGAAATCAATACGATGATGATCTGACAATTGATACAGAGGAGTATGATGACTCTTATTATAGCGGAAGTGAAAATTTGTTCGATTATGTGGCAGACGAAGATCTGCCTATTACCAGGTTAAAGAGTCTGGTGCTTTCTATCGACTGGGAAATTACCGATGATATCCTGCTGGAGTTCAACGAAGAACTGATTGGGTTGAAGGAATACTGGGCCGACAGCAGGATAAATCTCATCTATCTTCAGGCGCTGGAAAAAATAAGCAAGTATATTTACACTAAAAAAGCCGATGCACATCCCAGTGCAATCAAACTGCTCCTCACCCTCTACCAGAATCTTGAAAAAATAGTCCTGGAAACCTCCTGGAGCGACGAGCAGAAAAAGGAATTGCTCTATGAAGATGTAAGGAGGTTTGAACAGCTGAAAGCGCACATAAAGAATGAGGCAATGAAGGAGTCGAATGGTTCGGCTAGAGACCGGGGTGGCAACGAGGACCGGAAAAGAACCGCTAAAAAGCAACTGTTAAAGCTCAAATCCATTGTCTTGGGAATTGATTGGGAGATTACCGACGAAGACCTGAGCGGGCTTCGCCATGAAGTTCAAAGGCTCGATGGTGAACTGGGCCAAAGCAGACCGAAAAAAATTCTGCTCCAGGGGATCGGATCTCTGGGAGCGTATATTGACCAGAAAAAGTCCAACGCTCACCCGGAAGCCTTCAAGGTTCTGCATATTTTTTACTCAGCCTTGGAAGCGATGGTGGTCGGCAACCTCAGTCTGGAGGAAGAAAAGGAGATACTCTTTCCGGCTGTTACAAAATTCAACGCTTTCAAGACAGTGCTTGAGGAAGCTGCTGCCAGTGCGAAAAGCGACCAGACAAAGGTCGATGGGGGAGAAGATTCAGGAACTGCTCCAGAATATCAAAATGAAGACGATGAAGATGGTGAAATCAGACCTGCTTTTGCCGATATTCCTGAAGACGAAATTCACGGTTTCCAGGCTCAAGAGGAGGCTGAGTCCCTTGGCTTTGCCAGTCCTGACGATGTCGTCTCTCATGTTGGAACGTTCTTTGCCGACGAAGACCTGCAGGAAGATATGCTGCCTGAAACTGCCGGAAAAGAAGGCGCGGTCCTCCCTGAAGGTGATGCCGGCTTAGAGCGTGGATTTGACGTACCCCGCGACGTGGCGTTACAGGGCGTGGATGTCGAATCGGATGCGGACGATGAACTCGATGAGCCCGCTTTGCCAGAACTCGACGGAGACTATGCGCCTGCTCTTTGCGATGAAGAAGGGGATGTTACAAGCGACTGGGCCTTTGCCGATGATTCGTCCGGAGAGGAAGTTTCAGGGGATGAAGTGGATGGAACCGTTGAACGGTTTTTTAGTGATGAAGGGGAGAAACAGCAAAATGCGCCTGATGAAGACGGTGTCGGCCCGGATAACGCAATAGTTTTCACCCTGGTAGATCAGGACGTCGACTACCGAAGCGAATTGCGTCTCGGGGTCGGTGAGATGGTGCAGAACCAGAGCAGCGCTGAGGTTGCCAGGATAAACAGCGTAATTGAACGTCTTGAGAAGATATGGTCGGAAAGCGCTGTTGAAAAAACATTTCTTGAGTTGCACACTGTACTGCTTGATCATATCAAGAAGTTTCAGGCAAACGCCGATCCGGATGTTTTTGAACTGTTACAGTCTGTCAATATGTCACTGGACAGCGCGGCTCTGGTCAGCGTACAGAAAAAACATGAACTGCTCTACTCTTCAATTAAGAACGTGCTGAAATGGCAGCAAAAGTTTGTGGAAGAACGGGTTCTTTGAGCCTTTCACTTATCGCATCCAGGCTGCTGCCGAGAAGATTCCGTAAATAAAAAGCCACCCCCAGACGATTCGGAGGTAAAATCTGCTGTTGCGGTTGTCGGGATGGCTGGCGGCAAGAGCCGCCAGGAAGATGGCCGGTGTGGCCACCCCGGCAAGAAAAGGATGGAGATACCTGAGCAGCTCCTGCAGGCCCAGGAAAAACCATGGACCGGCGATATAGGTAATACCAAGAGATTCCGGGTCCATCGGCGCGGGAAACAGTGCGCAATAAAAGAGGACGAAGCAGATCAGCGGCAGGTGCTTTTCAGCTTTTACCCGGTACAATCTCAGGTGTTTCCAGAGCAGCATCAGCAGGGCGATATCCAGGCCTATGACGTGGTGAACGTAAACCCGTTGCAGGCCATTGTCTGACAAAGAGAAGAGAAAACTGTTCAATATCGGACCTGCCAGGGGAATGGTGCGCATGATACCTTCGGCTATATTTCCAGCTGCATAGCCGGTAATGTCGCCTCGAAGAATATATCCGGTGAAGAGCAGCAGTACAATGACAACCAGGCTGATTATGAGCTTGAGCCATTCGGTTGTTTCGTATCTCGTGGTCCTGGAATAGACCGCCAGCAGGTGGATGCAGCTGAGGAAGAAAAAGAGCTGGCTCGAATAAAAATGAAGGGACCTGAAGAACTCTCCGAATGGAACCAGAAGATCTATGGCCGCCGTGGAATAAAACGGCTCGGTCCAGTCGTATTGCAACCCCACAATGATTCCGGAAAAAAGAGATATATAGAGAGCCATTAAAGCCCAGGCCCCCCAAGACGCGTCTCTGGCATTATTGAGCCAATCTCTTTTTACCAGAGTGACAGGCCTTACGAACGGATTACGTCGTGACCACATAGCCCGGCTCGTTATCCTTTTTTTCGACGGGCAAAAGTGCAAGAGGTGTCTTGGCGGGTCCCCGCGTGACAGTTCCGTCGCTGGCGTTGAACTGACTTTGATGACAGGGGCATTCGATTATTTCCCTGTTTTCGTGGTAGTTCACCCTGCAGCCCAGGTGGGTGCACTTGCGTGAAAGCGCCCAACGTCTGGTGCCATTGTCAAAGAGAATGAAATCTTCCGCTACGATATAGCCCGACGCCGGCACCTCTTTGTTTACCTCTACGTAGGTTGGTTTTCTGGGTACCCTGTAGCCGATAAATCTGAACAGAGGATAAGCGAACGCCAGGGCGGTGGAGAATAAAAAAAATGCCCTGCGGCTCAAAAGGTATCCTGTGTCACGAAAAACGTTCATGTCCTGTCGATGATTATCTAAACCGTTCAAGCAAAGCCCGGTTGACATGGGGCGGTACAAGATCGCTCACGTCGCCACCGTTTCGTGCGGCATCTTTAATGATTGTCGAACTTATATATATCCAGCGAAATCCCGGCATGAGGAAAACGGATTCCACTTCCCTTTGAAGTTTTCTGTTCATCAGGGCGAGCTGGAATTCGTAGTCGAAATCGGAAACGGCCCGGATACCACGGACAATTGCCTTGGCGTTTTGTCTATAGGCATAATCAACGGAAAGACCGGATACTGAATCCACCTGAACCTTTGGGTTGTCGACAAAAGTCTCTTTGATCATTTGTATACGTTCATCAAGGCCGAAAACGGGATCCTTGCTGATATTTACCGCTACTGCCACAATGACTCGGTCAAAGAGATTGAGCGCACGGTTGATAATATCCACGTGACCCATGGTGATCGGGTCAAATGTGCCAGGATAGATGGCCAGCGTGGATTCCTGCTTGTTGTCTGTCCCCATTAGAAAGGCTCCTTAACTATTGTGGTGTGGCCGGAAGTACCCAGACTGACAATGATACGTCCTGCCTCTGTGTTTCACTTGGTTGCGACGTGATAAAAGAAAAAACCGACCTCCCCATAACTTCTCTTGTCATAAAAAACAAGTTTTTCAGGAGGGGCCGGAAAAGAATAACCGGATCGTTCTTCCAAAATAAGTATCCCGGTTGGTTTCAGTAAATTTTCCCGTGCGACAATGTCAAGTACAGTTTCACCGATCCCGGTACCGTAAGGCGGATCGGCAAAGATCAGGTCAAAACCTTTGTGGGTGGTGTCTTCGGGTAACACCTTTTTTAAAAACTTTAATGTCAGATCGTGCTTGATAACCTTCACCTCACCGTGAGGGTGGGCGCCTTTGAGGCAGCTGAGAACATTTTTTTTTATCAGCTGCAGGGCGAGGCTGGTGTGGTCGATCATTATCACAGATCGTGCGTTGCGGCTAAGCGCCTCCAGGCCGACGGCACCGGTGCCGGAGCAGAGATCAAGAACGGCGGCGCCGACGATTTTGCTGCCGATGATGCTGAAAAGGGCTTCTCTTGCCCGGTCCGAGGTGGGGCGTATGGTTTTATTTTTACCGGGCGGTGCCGCAAGACGCATCCCCCTGGCAAACCCGCTTATTATTCGCATTGGCGTTCAGGTCGTAAAAAAGATTCAAAAAACCATGCCAACCGGATTCCCTGTGGTGAGCATTGTATCGCAAAGAAAAAGTAGCAGATCTGTTGGTGCCACCACAGCGCTTGATAGTGCCTTGTCTGCAGGGACACGGCGTGTCGCTGACAGTACCCCTCGAGACCGGAAACTTATTTTTTCAGCACCCCTATCACCGTCTCCCCGGCACGAACTTTATCGCCGACTGCAACTTGTATTGCGGTGTCCGCCGGCAGATAGAGATCGACCCGGGAACCGAACCGGATAAGCCCGAAGCGGCGTCCCTTTACAATTACATCACCCGGTTCGAGCCAGCAGACTATACGCCGTGCAATGAGACCGGCAATTTGCACGAAGGCCAGTTTCTGTCCGGCGGAGGTCGTGATCACTGTCCCGCAGTACTCGTTTTCCAACCCTCCTTTAGGGCTGTCCGCCGAGTAAAATTTCCCAGGGCGGTAGAGCACGCTTTCCACTTTTCCGTCAAATGGTATTCTGTTGACGTGAACGTTGAAAACATTCATGAAAATAGAAATCTTGCAGACACGATGTTTGGTGAAGACCGCATCTTCAGTCTCTTCGACACTAATTACCTTGCCGTCTGCTGGAGAAACCAGGGCATCGTCATCCGGCGGAACAAAACGCTCGGGGTCACGAAAAAACGCTAACACGAAAAGTGACACTAAAAACGCGATGGCGGTAAGCACCGGGTAGCCACAAACAGCAAGCAACAGGGTGATAAAGGCTGCCAGGCCAATAAAAGGATAGCCCTCTCGGGCGACGGGCACTTGTGGTGTGAGCATATGACCGTTTTGGCTGAATATTATTTTGTTTTACTGGCGCGCGCCATGGCGATGGTGCCGGTACGGACAATCTCTTTAATGCCGATCGGTCTGAGAATGTCGATAACCGCCTGGATCTTTGATGCGGGGCCGGTCACTTCAACGGCATAGCTTCTGGCGCTGACGTCAATCACCTTGCCCCTGAAGATGTCTATGATCCGCAGCACCTCGGCGCGGGTATGGGATTCGGCTTTGACCCTGATCAGCACCATCTCCCGCTCAACATATTCTTTACCGGCGATATCGGTTACTTTGATTACGTCTATCAGTTTATGCAGTTGCTTGGTGATCTGCTCGATAATAGCGTCGTCTCCCCTGGAAACAACGGTGAGGCATGACACCCCGGGTTCAAGAGTTTCGGCGACACAGAGACTTTCGATGTTAAACCCCCTCCCGCTGAAGAGGCCGGTCACCCTTGAGAGCACTCCGGGTTTGTTTTGCAGCAGTACAGAAATAGTATGTTTCATCTTAAAGATCCTGATAATAATAGATTTGATAGCAGAAGACTAAACAAGCAACATTTCTGTAGTCGCTTTACCCGCCGGGACCATGGGGTAGACGTCTTCTTCTCTTTCTATCTTGAAATCCATCAGTACGATGTTGTCTGTCGCCAGTGCTTCCTGTATAACCGGCTCAACCTCGTCTTTGGTTGTTGCCCGGAGACCTACCGCACCGTATGCTTTTGCCAGATCCACGAAATCCGGTGTCACATTCATGGTGGTTGAGGCGTATCTCTTGTTGTAGAAAAGCTCCTGCCACTGGCGGACCATTCCGAGAAAGCCGTTGTTGAGAATGGCGACTTTAACCGGACAATTATACTGTTTGGCGGTTGCCAACTCCTGGATGTTCATCTGGATCGAACCATCACCGGCAACGTCAATGACCATCTTGCCCGGAAACGCCATCTGTGCGCCAATTGCCGCCGGAAGTCCGAATCCCATGGTGCCCAGTCCGCCGGAGGTGACGAAATGACGCGGATGCGCAAATTTATAAAACTGTGCCGCCCACATCTGGTTCTGGCCGACTTCCGTTGTGATGATGGCCTCTCCCCCGGTATGTTTATGGAGCATTTCAATCACGTACTGGGGTTTTATTATGGAATCATTTTCCTTGTAACAGAGGGGATGTTTTGACATCCATTCGCGGATGGTTTCGCGCCACGGCCAGTTCCGGTCAGGTTCTTCATCGAAATTGATACCACTGTTTTCGTCAAGCCACTTGTTGATGGCCGTCAGAGCCATTTTGCAGTCGGCTACTATAGGAACGTGGACTTTGACATTTTTACTGATTGAGGTGGGATCTATATCAATGTGGATAATCTTCGCATACTTTGCAAAATCATCGAGTTTTCCGGTCACCCGGTCATCAAATCTGGCGCCGACCGCAATAAGGAGATCGCATTTGGCAACCGCCATGTTGGCGGCAAAGGTGCCGTGCATACCCAGCATGCCCATTGACAGTTCAGCGTCGCCGGGGTAGGCGCCGAGACCCATGAGGGTCATGGTCACCGGAATTTTCAACTTGGTTGCAAGTTCTGTCAGCTCCTTGCTGGCGTTTGACGAGATGACACCGCCGCCGACATAGAGCACCGGATTCTTGGCGGCGATCATTTTCTTACATGCTTTTTGTACCTGGAACGGATGCGGGTTGTAGTTTGGCTGATAGCTCTGCAAAGAAACAGGTCTTTGCGGGGGATAGAGCATTTCGCCGGACATGAGATCTTTGGGCAGGTCTACGAGAACAGGTCCCGGACGACCGGATTTGGCGATATGGAACGCTTCCCGCAAGGTAGGCACCAGGTCTTCAATTTTGTTGACGAGATAGTTGTGCTTGGTGCAGGGTCTGCTGATCCCGACAATATCCACTTCCTGGAAAGCATCGTTGCCTATAAGAACCCGTGGTACCTGTCCTGTCAGGACAACCAGCGGGATAGAGTCCATGTATGCCGTGGCAATGCCGGTAACGCCGTTGGTTGCCCCCGGCCCGGAAGTGAGCAGGGCCACTCCCACTTTTCCGGTCACCCTGGCCATGCCGTCGGCAGCATGCACCGCCCCCTGTTCGTGACGAACCAGGACGTGGTTGATTTCAGAACCCATCAGGGCATCGTAGAGATCGATAACAGCTCCCCCGGGATATCCGAATATGGTTTTAACTCCCTGCTCGAGAAGACAATTGACTATTGCTTGGGCTCCGGTAATTTTACCCATCAGACCATTTCCTTGTTACTGATAATTGTTTGTCATTTGAAAAAAATGCTTGGTGCATCAATAAATTTTAAGCAAGAGCAAAATATATCTGTCGAACCTGTTTCTGTCAACCGGCAAAGAACCGTAGGTTACTTCAATTTCGCTGTCGACAGTGGTGCGTCCATCAATCTTTGGTCAGGCGGTGAAAGATGCCCTTTGAATACGCCAAGAGCTGAAAAACAATAGCTGTTTTTTCACAAATGCAGGGGGATGGCAGAAAATCAGCTTGACAAGAATTCAACAAGATGTAAATCTTAATCGTACGAATCAGGTTACAGACAATAAAAAACAAAATGTTAATTATAAACTCGCTACTATCTCTTCTCCTAAGTGACTCGTTAACCCGTTCCGTGGTTAATGCGGAGGAGTTGTAGTCTGCGCTAAGCTGGCAAAATTATTCCCCCGAGGCCACGGTTGAAAAACCGTGGCCTTTTTTTTTGACCGATTTATCTGTCGTAAAACAAGGAGATGCGATGAAACAGAAATATATCAACAAATATCGTCCCTATCCTGCGGTAGTCATGCCACAGAGAAGCTGGCCGGACAAAAGGATAGAAAAGGCTCCGACCTGGTGCAGCGTAGACTTGCGTGACGGCAACCAGGCGTTGATTCAGCCAATGAATCTTGAGAAAAAACTTGAAATGTTTCGTCTCATCACCGGTATGGGATTTAAGGAAATAGAGGTCGGTTTTCCTTCAGCTTCGGAGGTGGAGTATGAGTTTACCAGGGTGCTTATAGAACAGAACCTCATCCCGGAGGACGTGGTAATACAGGTTCTCACCCAGGCACGGGAGCATCTCATCCATAAAACGTTTGAATCGATAAAAGGTGCCAGGGAAGTTATCGTTCATCTGTACAACTCAACCTCTGTTCTTCAGCGCAGAACTGTTTTCCGCATGAACCGACGGGAGATTGTCGAGCTTGCCGTCAAGGGGGCGCAACTTCTCAAGGAGGAAGAAAAAAAATATCCTGAAACCCGATTTCGTTATGAATACTCTCCTGAAAGTTTTACCGGCACCGAGCTCGAATTTGCCCTTGAGGTCTGCGAGAGGGTGATGGAGGTCCTGCAGCCGACCAAAGAAAACAGGTTGATTATCAATCTTCCGGCAACGGTTGAGCTTGCCACCCCCAACATCTATGCCGATCAGATAGAATGGTTCTGTCGCAACATGACCGATCGCGAGTCGGCAATAATCAGCCTGCACACCCACAATGACCGGGGGTGCGCGGTGGCGGCAACGGAATTGGCGTTGATGGCAGGCGGAGAACGGGTCGAAGGGACCCTGTTCGGTAACGGGGAAAGAACCGGTAATGTCGATATAGTCACCCTGGCGCTGAATATGTTTACCCAGGGAGTCGACCCTGAACTCGACCTCTCTGATATAAACAAACTGATCGACGTTTACGAGCGCATATGCCGTCTGCCGGTCCACCCTCGTCATCCGTATGCCGGGGAACTTGTATATACTGCTTTTTCCGGGTCCCATCAAGATGCAATAAACAAGGGGATGCAGGCTTATCAGGATGGCGACTCAGGACGTTGGGCGGTTCCTTACCTGCCAATAGATCCGTCCGACGTCGGTCGGACCTACGAGTCGATTATCAGAATCAACAGTCAGTCAGGTAAGGGCGGGGTGGCGTATGTCATGGATAAGGATTTCGGCTTCAAGCTGCCCAAGTCGATGCATCCGGAATTTGGCAATGTGATTCAGCGGGTGACCGACAAAGAGGGCAGGGAGCTGCAGCGCAGAGAAATCTTCAAGACGTTTGAACAGGAATATCTCAAAATCGACACCCCATATAAACTGAAAGGCTTTCATGTCGCCAAGCGGCATATCAGTGCCGAGATCCCAGAATCAAGGGCGGAGATTGAAGCAACGTTATCGATAGACGGCAGGGACGTTGAGATCTTTGCCAAAGGTAATGGTCCCCTTGACGCCTTCTGCACCGCCTTGAAGGAAAATATCACGGGTGATTTTCGGCTGACCAGCTACCATGAGCATGCCCTTGAAGGAGGATCCAGCGCCAACGCCGCCGCCTATATTGAAATAAGGTATCCCGACGGGCTGAAGGCTTGGGGAATAGGTGTTGATACCGACATTATTGTCGCGTCAATAAAAGCTGTGCTGAGCAGTTTGAATCGTCATAGTAACCTGAAACCGAGGAAGTGACATCTTCTCGTATCCCTCCCGGTTCATTACCGTTGGCGGACGGTGGATCGGGAGGGGGCCGAATTCTTCAAGAAAGCAACTGGTGTCCGGCTCAACCATGACTCGGGTGGGCGGTTAAAATCCTGCGAGAAAGGTTGCCACGCCTATTGCCGCCAGCCAGATATTGGTGATGTTGGAGACGGTAATGTTGAGTATTGCGGCAAGAATTTTCTTTCGTCTCAACAGGCCAAGACATGACTTGAATTCTGGCCAGCTGGTAAGGGTTGCCAGGACGATAAAGCCTATGACCCCTTTGGGTGCAAGTGAATTGGCCGCGGCAAAAGAGACGATCGGGTCAAGGTAATATCCGCTGACTACCAGTATGCCGATTGAAGGTAGGAACCAGTAGTTGGGGTTGAAGCTGTGAGGTTCTTCCAGGGGCAGTTCGGTTTCCATCGGCCGGAGGTAAAACAGGGTTGAGGAGACCACGACACTGGCTGCGAGCCAGTAGAGATAGAATGAGCGGGGGAGAAGGAAGAACCCACCGGCCGCAAATGTTGTCAAGGATACCGTGGTGATGGTGTAGAGCCGGTTTGATCTGAACAGTCGACTGAACTGTCCGCAAACAATCGCAGCAACAAGCAGAAGGATCGGGTTCATGAAATTCGAACCCAGGGGGGTCGATGCGGCAAAGATGATATCGCCTGCGACCAGTCCTACCAGCAGACATACGGCTTCCGGGCCGTTGGTTATGAAACCTGTCAACGTTCCGATGCCCTTGGTATTCTTTAAGGATTCAATGATAATCTCAATGGAAATTCCGATAAGAAGCATTGCGACAATGACACCGACTGCGCCAACTGTCGCTAGGAGGAGGTTTCCCCCGAAAAGTAGGGCGCTGCCGCAAAAGAAACAAAGAACCAGAAGCCAGGCTACCAGGTCAAGCTTTTCGATGCTGTTTTTTAAAAAGTTTTTCACGGTGGATAGAGTTACGGCAGGTTTGCTCTCTGGCTTGTTAAAAAATCAATAACGTCTTTCTTGCCAAGCCATACGGAACTGAGGACGTTGGCGCCGATTTTGATTGCCGGAATCATCCTTACGCCGTCGGACCAGGTCCTTGCCGGGTGTTTTAATATATCTATTTCCTCAAGTTTTGCGCCGGCGTTATCGCTTAAGAAACCAAGCAGATGCTGTTTTACCAGGTAGCATCGCGGGCACAGAGATGATTTGTAAAATGTAATGTGCATGATCGGTGGAGAAAAGTGTTGCCGAAAAAGAGTTTTAACGGGTAAAGCGTTTTGCGGATATAGTGATCGACACCATACCTAAACGGTGATATTTTCTCAACCCGAGACTTCTATTTTAAAAAAAACGGACAAAAATACGACAACGCAGGGGCGTTGACGATTTACTGCTTTGAATATACGATATTTATCCTGCGATATGGTATACTTTTAGGAACAGTGTAAAAGAAAATATTCAGGAGTCTTACGTTGACTCGTTATGATAACGCAAGGGAGCCGGCTTTGCCGGGGAGGAGGTGCAATGTTTATTTATGAATATATGACATCAGATCCGATAACCGTACCTTCGTCCACTCTCCTCCCGGAAGCGCGGCAGATACTAAATGAATACGGTATCAGGCATCTCCCGGTCATCGATTCCCGGAGTAGGCTGATCGGGATGGTTACCGATAGAGATCTCCGCTCCGCATATCCGTCATCCGTGACCAGTAAATCTGATGCTGTTCTTGCATTTGAGCAGGTTGGCAAAACCACTGTGGAAGAGATAATGACCACGACTTGCGCGACCCTTGACCCTCATTCCTCCATCGATGATGCGCTTATCCTGTTTGATCGCTACAAAATAGGTGGCATTCCGGTTGTCAGCGAAGAGGATGTTGTTATCGGGTTCTTCTCTCTTCTCGACCTGACCGCTGCGTACCGAAAGCTTTTTGGTGTGGCGGAGGAAGGCTCGATTCTGATAGGAGTGGAGGACGACGGGAGGGACTATATCCTCAGCGAGCTGACAGCACTCCTTGACCGCAACAATATTCCTCTGACCAGGTTGATACGACTTGCAGAGAAGGAAGATGACGCAAGGATCTTCATGCGGGTGACGACGCAGAGGCCTGCTGAGGTCTATAAGCTATTGAAGGTAAAAAAATTTCATGTCATGGAGCCGTGACCGGCGTTGTTTCTTGGCAACGGGAAACCGCGGCTTGAGAGTTGTATGGGGGAAGAGTAGGTGAGGGGCAAAAACGATAGGAACAATATGGCGCAGCCAGGTAAAACATACATGGACGACACCGAGGCATCGGCTGAAGGGTGCCGGAGATGCGGCAGCTGCTGTGAGGAAGGGGGACCGGCCCTGCATTTTGAAGATCTGGATAAAATAAAAAGTGGCAAACTGCCAAAAAGCAGCCTTATCACCATAAGAAAGGGGGAGCTTGTTCATAATCCCACAAAACAAGGGGTCTGGCCTGCCGGGGTTGAGCTCATTAAGCTGCGAGGCACCGGTAATACCTGGTGCTGCTGTTACTATAACAGGGACACAGGGTGTACCATTTATGATTTCCGGCCGCACGCATGCAGGGTATTGACATGCTGGGATACGGCAGAAATTATGGCGATAATGGAGAAAAATACTCTGGATCGCTTGTCGATCATGGAAGAGGACGATGAGCTCGTTCCCTATATAAAGGAGCACGAACAGCAGTGTTCTCTGGCGTTTTTACAAAACCTGCTCGAAGATAAAAGCGCGGTTTCCGCATCGGAAAAAAAGAGAATTGAAGGGTTGGTCAACTTCGATCTGCTGTTCCGGGATGGTGTTGTCCGGCAATATCATCTTAACCTTGAAGAAGAACTGTTTTATTTCGGCAGACCGCTGTTCCAACTGTTGCAACCGCTGGGAATAGGTATACATCAGCACAAAGGACGGCTCGGCCTGGACTGGTAACTGGTGACCACTGTGGGGGGAATTAAAACCGCCGATCAGTTTCTGGCGACAGGGGTTGGGGGGATCGAATCGAATAACCCTACGTTGGCCACAGGGCTGCGGAATACTCTGGGTATTTTTTGCACGGGGAAAGCATCCGGTGAAAAGAGCGGTTCCAGGCGGATTGCACTTTTTCTCTTACTGGTCACGGAGGGTCAGTAAGAGAAAAAGTGTTGCCTTACAATCAATTGTTACCAGGACTTGCGAGCGATCTCTTCGCCTCTGGTGGAGATTGTGATCTGTTCGACCGGTACGTTCTTGCCGGCACGCTCCATGGCCTGGCGGATAATTGCACTCATCGCCGAGCAGCAGGGTACTTCCATGATCAGTACCGTCAGGCTCTTCAGGTTGCAGGTGGCTATGATTTCTGCAAACCTCTGGATATAGCTTTCGGCATCGTCAAATTTGGGACATCCCATCATAACCGTTTTTCCCTCCAGGTAATCCCCCTGGAAATTCCCAGCCGCCACCGCGGTGCAGTCCGCCGCCACCAGAAGATCGCAGTTCTGGAGAAAAGGTGCATGGGGCGGAATAAGCCGTATTTGCACCGGCCAGTGGGTCAGGGCGGAGTCGGTCGACTGCGCCGGAGCGATTTTCTTGGGCATATTGGCGGATTGGCATGGGGAAACAGTTTTGGTCTCTCCGGCCGGTTTGAAAGACTGGATATGGGTTGAGGCGCACCCGCAGTCCATGGTTTTTAATTTTTCGGCACCGCTTGCCTGATCCTTTTCCTGTTGTTCCAGATATTTTTCCACCGCTTCCTCGTCGAACTCATCGGCCTCACGCTCTATGATTTTCAGCGCTCCGGTGGGACAGGAGCCAAGACAGGCGCCAAGACCGTCGCAGAGGTTGTCTGCCACCAATTTTGCCTTGCCGTCTATAATCTTCAGGGAGCCTTCTGCACAATCAGGGACGCACAGGCCGCATCCGTCACATAATTCTTCATCAATTTTTATTATCTTTCGTACCGTTTTCATGAAGTTCCTCTCTGTAAGACAATTTTTTTGGATAACAGTGACCTTGCCATATCGGCCTGTACGGTCGTTCCATCGTTTATGTCTTTATATTACCACAGAGTAAGCATCTCTCTTTGATTTGAGTCAAGTAGTCCTGAAAATATTATGGAAATTTTGTCTTATTTTAAAATTTGTCCCGAAGGTAACAAAAAAGGTCATGACAAGCGGTTGTCCTTTGGAACTGTTACGTAATCCAGCTATAAAAAAATAAGGGCGGAGCATCGATGAAGATGCTCCGCCCTGCATGACGACCTGTTACTTATGGGTCACAGACGCTGATAAATCGTTACCCCAGAATAGTTGCCAGATCTTCTTCGGGGGTCTCGGCAACCGGTTTGCACGCAAAATTTTCCACCAGAACGTTGAGCACGTTTGGCGAGATAAAAGCAGGCAGCGAGGGCCCGAGGCGAATATCCTTGATCCCGAGGCTGAAAAGGGTGAGCAGGATAACCACCGCCTTCTGTTCATACCACGACAGAACCAGCGACAGCGGCAGGTCGTTGACGTCACACTCGAAAGCTCCTGCCAGCGCCACCGCAATCTGGATCGCCGAGTAGGCGTCATTGCACTGGCCAACGTCAAGCAGTCTGGGGATTCCGCCTATGTCCCCAAGCTTCTTGTCAAAAAACCTGAATTTGCCGCAGGCAAGGGTGAGAACCATGCAGTCTTGCGGAACTTTTTCGACAAAATTGGTGTAATAGTTGCGCCCGGGCTTGGCGCCGTCGCATCCGCCGACCAGGAAGAAGTGTCGTATTGCTTTTGACTTGACGGCTTCAATAACCTTGTCGGCAACCCCCAGTACGGTGTTGCGGGCAAAACCGGTCAGTACCGAACCTTTGTCGCTGTCTGCGGTAAATCCCGGCAGCTCAAGCGCCTTTGCTATCACCGGGCTGAAATCCTTGTCGCTGCCGATGTGAACTAGACCGGGCCAGCCGACCAGTCCGGTGGTGAACACGTTGTCTTTATATGTCTCGGCCGGTTTCTGGATACAGTTGGTGGTGAAAAGAATTGCCCCGGGAAATTCGGGAAATTCTTTCGCCTGGTTCTGCCAGGCTGTCCCGAAGTGGCCGTAGAAATGGCTGTATTTTTTCAGTTCAGGGTAGCTGTGACACGGAAGCATTTCACCATGGGTATAGATATTGATGCCTTTGCCTTCGGTCTGCTGCAGCAGTAATTCAAGATCTCTGAGGTCGTGACCGGAGATGAGAATAGCCTTGCCTGCCTTGGCTCCGAGGGGAACCTCCGTCGGTGTGGGATGGCCGTAGGTTTCGGTATTGCCGGCGTCAAGAAGCTCCATCGCCTTGAGGTTGGTTTCTCCGCACTTCAGGGCAAGACCCACCAGCTCATTGAGCGGCTGTCCGGTGTTGGTCATCTCAGCCATGGCCTGATATATATAAGTATAGATCGATTCATTTTCCTTCCCCAGGATTGCCGCATGGTCGGAATATGCCGCAAGACCCCTGATTCCGTAAAGGGTGATCTGTTTCAGCGAACGGAGGTCTTCGTTGTCATCGAGGGAGTTGATGAAATCGAGCTCCTTGCCCTGGGCTATAAGGGCTGCAAGGTTGGCCCCAGGGGTAAAGGATGCGGCTTTGGCGTCGAACTCGCTCTTGCCGCCAGCGGCGGCGACCCTGGTTGTCAGGGTTTCTCTGAAACTTACGGCCTTGCTGATCCATTGTTGAAACCTCTGCGGGTCGAAGTCGACATTGGTCAGGCACGCAAAAATCGCTTCAAGGGCGAACCGGTCAATTTCGTTATCAACGATGCCGACCTTTCGACCTTCAACCGCAACCAGGGACAAACCCTGCATGGCATGGGTGAGAAGATCCTGAAGGGACGCGAGATCATCGTTTTTACCGCATACTCCTATCTTGGTGCAGCCGCTTCCTTTGGCAGTTTGTTCGCATTGATTACAGAACATTTGAACCTCCTAAGAGTTGAATTATCGTTCTTTATTTGTGTTGCAGCCGATAGTGAATTACCACTTTGTTTTTCAAAACTTTAGAAGAAGTCTACGCCACAAGTGTCTCAACGGCCTTGACATAGGTCAAGTAGAAAAAAATTAACTCCGCTTGAGTTGGGCAATGAAGTTCCCGCAATTTCTGGGGTCATAGATGGTACCGTTAAAATCACCAAAGCTGTTGACAACGGTAAAACCGCACCGGGAAAATAGCGTCTGCCATCGTTTGCCGCTAAAGCCAGTTACCCGGTATATTCTTTTTAATTCTCTGTTTTTGCCTTTATTTGGGGTGGGCCTGACGCGGTATCGCTCCTCGATTGTCACCGTATGATCTGCGGTAAACTGCTTGAGGATTTCCTTGATGACCAACCCGCCGCAAGGTTGCCTGAGTAATTGGAATTGAAACGATTTGTTGTTGCTTAGGCAGAAATCTGGCGTCGGGGTGTACAGTTGAAGATGGATTGTGCCGTCCATTTTCAGAGCGTCTCGGCAGCCTGAAAGGCACTGCACCACTTTTTTTTCGGTGGTCAACATATTCAGGGTGTTGTAGCCAATGATGATCGCGTCAAAAAAACCTTGAAACGTCATCATGGTCATATCCATGCAGACAAAAAGGTTTTCCGGGCAGACCGACGTTGCTTTTTTCAGCATCTGCAGACTGTTGTCGGCGCCTATAATTGTGCGTCCCTGGCTGTTGAGGATGGTGGTGAGCCGTCCTGTACCACAGCCGAGGTCAAGAAAATTGCCGTCCCTGCGGAGGATGGAGTCGTAATATCGCCCATCCTCCGTATATGAACCCATTTCGAGATCGTAGAAGGTGCAGTACTCCTGATCTGTCAGCGGCTCAAAAACCGGATCCGGTTCTTCGTCGTAACTGCTGTATATCTTTGCCATACAGGTTGAGTAATTAATGGTTGAACTGAGCCTGGAAGTTTCTTATCCGCATGTCTTGAATTGGTGCGCTACCTGGGGTTGCGACCAGGGTTCGTCTGTCCGTTATTTTTGTGCCTGCTGCGCAGCATAGGCTGAGGCGGCGCATTCGTTTTTACCCAGGTCCAGTTCCTCGGCCCTGTCGTCGTCGACCTGTTCCAGGTTGGCATTGATACGGCGGATGGTGGCATACTCTTCCGGCTGTTCCCGCATGTTAGATTTGATAAAGGCGTGAAAATCGCTGTTGTCGTCAATGTCGTAGATCGATCTGTTAAACGCCTTGGTCTGTGCCAGGGTAGCGGCGAAGGTGAGATCTTTGGTGGCCTCGTTCCATTCCATGTAGTGGGCCGGCAGGACTATGAGATTGTCGTCGAAGCTTTTTATCTTCTGCAGCGTCTCAAAGAGGGTGTCTGACCAGGCGTCAACCTGCCCTCCCAGGTCGGGGCGTCCGACAGAATGGATGAAGATGGTATCGCCGCTCAGCATAAATTTTTCATCGATGATAAAACTCGTGGACCCGGGAGTGTGTCCCGGAGTGAAAACAGACCGGATACTTCCCCCCGACCGGGCAAAGTCGATAACTTCACCGTCGCTCAGTTTCCGGTAATTGATTTTTGCTCCGGAAAAATCATTTTCATTGGCCATAAACCGTGCGCCGCATTTGTCGGCTATGAGTCTGCTGCCGGCAATGTAGTCGGCCTGCAGGTGGGTCTCGAATGTTTTGGTTATGGTACAGTTGTTGGATTGTGCAAAAGCCAGGTAGAAGTCCGTCTGTCTTGAGGGGTCAAAGAGCATCATCTCGTGGCCGTTGATGAGTCCATAGGAACATGATGCCTTCCCGGGGCGAATAAACTGGTAAAGCTGGTACTCTTCATCCGGATTCAGCAGGGAGGGAACGAGCAGATTACCCCACGACTTGATCCCGCCCTCCAGGTACCCGACATCGTCGAACCCATGTCTATTCAGAATTTCCGCTACATATCTGGCCGAACCTTCCTTGGCGCAGACAATGCGGATCGGTTTATCTCTGCCGATCTTGGCGACGCACTCGTCTTCAATCTCCATGAAATCGAAGTAGGAAATGTTCTGCATAATAAACGGATAAGGAGATTCTACCCTGAATCTGGAAAAATCGACCTTGTTCCTGACGTCGAGAACGGTCATCTCTTTTCTGGATGTCAGCCATGAATAGAGCTGATCCGCTGAATACTTGAAGATACTCATGATTGGTCCTGGTTAATGTTTGGTGGTTAGGTGTGACAAGAAGAGACCCGATGCTGCCCATAAACGGCTTAACCGTACTACAGACTACAGAGAGTCAAAAGCTGTGGTCAGCCTGTCGAGGTGTTTTTTCTCCTCCTGTGCCATTTTGTAATAGAATTCCTGCTGTTGTGAGTCGTCTGTGCGACGCATCAGCCTTGTATACAGATCATAGGCCTGGGCCTCAAACATCATGGACAACTGAAAAATTGACTCAATGGTGTCAAGCTGCGCACCGAACGCTTCGCGTACATGGGCGATGGTCAGACCGCCTTCGAGCAGGGTGGGCTGACCTTGAGTCGCAATATTTACCCCTGTTCGCTGAGCTTCGCTGAGCAATCGGTTAATATGACCTTTTTCAAAAGATGCCATCTTCTGCAGTAACTCTATCTGGTCGCGGACAACGCTTCTTTCGGCCAGGATCAGGTAGAACTGCTGCAGGGTCACCTCAAGTCCATAAGCCATCTGTAAGGCGTTGTCGAAATCGCCCTGGAGAAAATAATCAAGACCCGCCTCCTCGGCTCCTCGAGCCGTATGCCCTTCCCAGCTGAGGATGCCTCCGGTCATGTTGTAAACCTGTGAAAAATTTTTAGCTCTGATCAGCTGGCAGGCTGCGTTGGATCTGTTTCCGGACCTGCAGTAGACGATGATTTTTTTTTGGTTCTCAAACTTGTCGATGTTTTCTTCAATCCGGTTGAGCGGTATCAGCAGTGCCCCGGGAAGATGATTTTCGGCGTACTCCCTGGGCTGTCTTACGTCTATCAGCTGATAGGTTTCAGCGGGGTGTGAATTCACTATCTCCCTGGTTTGTGCTGCCGTTAATTCCTTGTTGTTATTGAATATGGTGTTCCAGTTCATATGGTATTTTCGGTAAATCGACTGTTGGGTTCATGGTAATTTTCCAGGCTCTTAACTGAGCAGCAGACGACCGGGAAAACAGAAAAGAAGGCACAGGCGTAGGTGTTCATTTGCGCAAATCGGGTTACAGATGCAAAATTCCGGCTTCTTCAGGGGTTGTCGAGTATCCGTCGACATGGACCAGCCAGAACATCGAACCGTTTTTATCAATTTCCGTACGGGTCTTCTGTGTCAGCCAGTGACTGTCATCTATGAGGTTGTAGAAAGAGGAGTCGATACCGATGAAGCCGTCGATAAAATGACTCAGCACATGGAATGTTTTACTCAGATATCCCTGGGGAATGGTGCCGAGTCCGTCGATGGTGGTGATACCCCCTTTTTTCATTTCGCGCAGCAGACTGTCGATGATCTGCCGGTTGCGATCTTCCGCCAGCTTGATCTCTTCCAGGAAACGGTCATCGAGACCGGAGAAGGAGTGGGCCCTGCTGGTCTCGATGCAGTCGTAGATGACCAGAGAGGTCAGATCGAAAAAACGGTGAACATGATCCGAGCAGTGATCAAAGGAATCTCCGGTCAACAGAATCTTATGCTGGGCAATGAGATTCATCGGTCTCCGTTACTGGTTCTCAAAACTTTCGGCTATGCGTTCACCGATACGGCGGCCCATGGCGGTACACTCACTGAGCTGTTCTTCGTCGGGGACGTATTTCAGGCGCAATCCTTCTTCAATCACATCGATTTTCATCTCTTCCAGGGCGTTGTTCAAAAGTCCTACCGCTTCCCCGCTCCAGCCGAAGGAACCAAAAGATGCCCCGAACTTGTTGGTTGGTTTAAGTCCGCGCATATACATGAGAAAACCGGCCATTCTGGGCAGCAGGCCATTGTTCAGGGTAGACGAGCCGAGGATAACACCCTTGGCGCCAAGGACCTGGGTCATCACGTCGCTGCGGTGGTGCACCTTGAGATTAATCATGGTTACCGGTACTCCGGCCGCCTCTATCCCGCGTCTGATCGCCTCCGCCATCTTTTCCGTGGAGTGCCACATGGAATCGTAAATTATCAGAGCTTTTTTATTCGATTCACTGCGACTCCACTGGTCATAAGCCTCAAGTATCGCATTCTGGTGGGTTCGCCAGATCACTCCATGGTCAGGAGCGATCATCTTGAGATCGAGATTCATTTCTCCTACTGCCTTTAACAGTTTTCTGATAAGCGGGGAATAGAGGTAGAGAATATTGGCATAATATTTGGCGCTTTCCTGCATCACCTCGGAGAACGGAACCTCGTCGTCGAACCGTTCACTGGTTGCGTAGTGCTGGCCGAACGCGTCGCTGGAAAAGAGGATGCCGTCTTCCTTGAGGTAGCTGAACATTGAATCGGGCCAGTGAAGCATTCTGGTCTCAATGAAGTGAACCGTCCTGTTGCCAAGAGAAATTTCTTGCCCTGATTTCACCACCTCAAGCGGCCAATCTTCCCTGTGAAAATGGTCGATCAGTGCTTTTTTGCCCATCGGCGAGCAGAATACCTTCTCCGGTTTGATGATTTCCATGATCTCCGGCATACTTCCGGAGTGGTCCATTTCCACATGATTGACTATCAGGTAATCGATCTTTTCCGGGTCGATGATCGCTTTTATATTGAAAAGAAGATCATCCAGGTGGGACCTTTTGACGGTATCGACGAGGGTCACTTTTTCATCAATGATGAGAAAGGCGTTGTAGGTCGATCCCCTGTAAGTGGAATATCCATGGAAATCTCTGATATTCCAGTCGATGGCACCGACCCAGTAAATTCCTTCAGCAATTTTGCTTTGATTCATTTTTTCTCCAATTGGTGTTGAATGTAAAGTTATATAGTGATCTCCAACAAGGGGGCGGAAGAAACCGAAACCGCCAGTTGTGGAAGATCTTCAGTTTATCGATAGCTGGAATGCTATAATAATTGACAGGTCCCGCTATTACAAGAGTGGTGTCAGGCACGACCGTAAAACAGGTTTATTTTCAATTAGGAATGATTATTATACTCGTTAAAAGGTAAAATGCCATAAAAAATATGGTCTTTAAAAGTAAATGTTTCAACAAATAGGCAGGTTGTGAGGTGTTGACGTGAAATTGATCAGTCTATATCCCGCTATAGATTTAAGTAAATGCAACTGTTGCCAGGGGTGTGTCGAGGTCGCAGGCGAGGTGTTCAGGTACAATCCCTCCACCCTGCTGATGGAAATCGTCGAATTGAAGCATTACCCTGCCCAGCTTGTGGATGAAGCGATTAAAAATTGTCCGAAGGATTGCATATCCTGGGAAAAATCGTAAGATATGGCGGCGAATAGCGGGGATTTTTACCCTATTTTTTCCCGGATAAATCGAAAGCGGCGTATCTTTTTATTGTTGTCCTTGTCGTGAAACGGTTTATTGTTGGTTGTGCTGTAGCCGATTCCAGAGGGGCGGGCTATGTTGATGACAGGATAATGATTTTTTTTTCGGCACCACTGTACAGATGTACTACTGATTGATTGTATCTCATGGATAGACCTTTTCAGCTTGTTTCAGAGTTTACCCCTTCCGGGGATCAGCCGGAGGCTGTTGAAATGCTGGCAGATGGTGTCCTCACCGGGGCCAAAAGCCAGGTGCTGCTCGGGGTGACCGGTTCCGGTAAAACCTTCACCATGGCTCACGTCGTCCAGAAAGTACAGAGACCGACCCTGGTTATTGCGCCGAACAAGACTCTTGCCGCGCAGCTCTTCAGTGAGTTTAAGGAACTTTTTCCCCATAACGCCGTGGAATATTTTGTATCCTATTATGATTATTACCAGCCCGAGGCGTATATCCCCCAGTCGGACAGCTACATTGAAAAAGATTCCTCCATCAACGAAGCGATCGATAAAATGAGGCATTCCGCCACACGCTCCCTCCTGACCAGGCGCGATGTGCTTATAGTTGCCTCGGTCTCCTGCATTTACGGATTAGGATCCCCCGATGAATACAAGAATATGCATCTTTTTCTGCAGGTTGGAGAGCAATACCCCATTGAGGAGGTTCAGCGCAGGTTAGTCTTCATGCAGTATGAACGTAATGACTTTTCTTTTCACCGCGGGACATTCAGGTCTCGCGGTGATGTAATGGACATTTTCCCCGTCCACGAGGAGGACCGTTCGGTCAGGGTCGAATTTTTCGGCGACACCGTTGAGTCGCTAACCATTATCGATCCCCTGCGGGGAGTGGTTCATGAACAGCTCGACGATTATACCGTGTTTCCGGGCAGCCACTTCGTTACCTCCAAGGAGCGGCTGTCACAGGCCTGCCTGTCGATCAAGGAGGAGCTCGTCGCCCGTCTTGATTACCTGCAGAAGGAAAACAGACTGGTGGAGGCCCAGAGGCTTGATCAGCGGACGATGTTTGACCTGGAAATGATCCAGGAGCTCGGTTACTGCACGGGAATTGAAAACTACAGCAGGCATCTCACCGGGAAAAAGCCAGGCGCTCCACCGCCCAACCTGCTCGATTATTTCCCTGAAGACTACCTGCTGTTTATAGATGAAAGTCACATCGCCATAGGCCAGCTCAACGGCATGTATAACGGAGACCGTTCGCGAAAAGAGACTCTGGTCAACTATGGTTTCCGGCTTCCCTCCGCCCTTGACAACCGGCCTTTGAGGTTTGACGAGTTCAGTCGGAGGATCAACCAGATCGTCTACGTTTCCGCAACTCCCGGTCCTTATGAAATCGAGCAAGTTCAGGGCCGGGTGGTGGAGCAGGTGATCAGGCCGACCGGCCTGCTCGATCCGCGAATAGAGGTTCGTCCTGCCGCCGACCAGGTTGACGACCTGCTCGAAGAGATACGAATCCGGACCGGACGGAACGAGGCCGTCCTCGTCACCACCCTGACCAAGCGGATGGCAGAGGACCTGACCGAATATTACGAAAATCTCGGGGTAAAGGTGCGCTATCTGCATTCGGATATCAAGACGCTTGAGAGAATCGAGCTGATCCGGGACTTGCGAAAAGGTGAGTTCAACGTGCTGATAGGAATCAATCTTCTGCGTGAAGGTCTTGATATCCCTGAGGTTTCTCTTGTGGCAATTCTTGATGCCGACAAGGAGGGGTTCCTGCGGTCAGAACGTTCGTTGATTCAGACGTGCGGCCGCGCCGCAAGAAATGCCCAGGGGCTGGTCATCATGTATGGTGACGAGATAACCGGCTCCATGCGGCATACCATTGATGAGACCGAAAGAAGAAGAACGATCCAGCAGGCATTTAACGAGAAAAACAACATTACTCCGACAACGGTGACTTCCGCCTTCAAGGACAACATTCACGACCACCTTAAACACTCCGGATATATCATCGAGGGGGAAAAGGAGGGTGCAGTCGAGACGGCAGAGGAGGATATCCCATATTTTTCTTCCCTTGACGAGTTGCGAACAATTGTTGCAAAGCTCGAAGAGCAGATGCATCTGGCGGCCGGGGAGCTGGCTTTTGAAAAAGCGGCGGAACTGCGTGACAAGATTAAAGAGATGAGACGTTTGGAGATCGAACTGGGATGATCGGCAGCTATATGAAAAAATTAAAACTGCGGCTTGTCCCTCTATTTGCAGGCTGGCTGATACGAATCTGGTTCGGTACCTGCAGAGCAACCGTCCATAACGGGGAGCATTTTTTTCCGCCCGAACAAAGCGGCAACAACACTGTCATAGCCTCGTTCTGGCACTATTCCATCCTCTATATTATCTACTTCATGCGCCACTATCCGGCGACGGTCATGGTGAGCGCCAGCCGGGACGGGGAATATATTGCTCGGCTGGTTAAAAGTCTGGGCTTCAACAGCGTCAGGGGGTCAAGGAATAATCAGGGGGTACAGGCGCTCAAGGGATTGCTGCGGGTTGTCTCGCGTGGTGAAAGCTGCGCGGTGGTGGCGGACGGCTCTCAGGGGCCGCCGATGGTAGCTCAACCGGGATCGATACTGCTGGCTTCAAAGACCGGGGTGCCGGTGTTACCCATGGCCTGGGGGTGTTCCAGTTATATTGCGGTGAATTCCTGGGACAGGCTTTCGATTCCAAAACCATTCTCCAAGATCGATTTCTATTTTGGAGAGCCGCTCAGAGTTCCCCCGAAAATTAAGTCCGAAGAGCTCGAACATTATAGGGTTCTGCTTGAACAAAGACTGAATAAGCTCTATCATCAGGCCTGGGAAAAACACGGAAGACGGGCGCATTGACGCCCACAGCCGATAGCGGATATTTTTTGAACAATACAGGAAACAGTGGATGAAGCACAGTAAAGGGCTGGTCATCGCCGGACTGTCCGGAGGATCGGGTAAAAGTGTCGTTTCAGTTGGCATAACCGCCGCCCTGGCGAAAAGGGCAGACAGGGTCGTTCCTTTCAAGAAGGGACCAGATTATATCGACGCGGGCTGGCTGCAGCTTGCTGCCGGACAACGATGTTACAACCTGGATCCCTACCTGATGAGCAAACAGTCGCTGCTTAGCTCATATGCCAAACACTCTGATGGGGCGGATATGGTGGTTGTTGAGGGCAATCGCGGACTCTATGACGGGGTAAACGCCCAGGGCGGATATTCCACCGCCGAGCTGGCACTCACCCTTGATCTGCCGGTGCTGCTGGTGGTTGACTGTACCAAGACCACCAGGACAGTTGCGGCCATGGTGCTCGGGTGTCAGAAATTTGACAGCAGAATCAGGATATGCGGGGTGGTCCTGAACCAGATCGCCACAGAACGTCAGAGAGCGCTGGTCACCCAGACAGTCGAGCACTATACGTCCCTGCCTGTTATCGGCGCAGTTCCCAGGCTGAAAAAAGATATCTTTCCCATGCGGCATCTGGGAATGGTCCCCCACCAGGAATATGCAGGCAGCAGGGAGGCGGTGGATTATCTCGCCGGCATAGTTGAGGAGAATGTCGATCTTGTGCAGCTGGAAAAAATAATGGCTCCGGTGCGGGTAGCGCCATCTGATACTCAGGAGCCGTCGCCTGTCAGCAGTAAAATAGGAGAGAAGAGGGTTAAAATCGGCGTACTCCAGGATGCCGCTTTTCAGTTTTATTATTCCGAAAATCTTGAGGCGCTGGAATCAAACGGTGCCGAGCTTGTCTATATCAACGCCATGAAGGACAAGGAATTGCCGGAAATTGACGGACTGTACATCGGGGGCGGGTTCCCGGAGACGGGCGCGTGCCGGCTGGCTTTAAACAAAAGTTTTCGGGCATCGGTCAAAAAAGCGGCCGAGTCGGGGCTGCCGATTTACGCCGAGTGCGGCGGATTGATTTATCTTGGAGAGTCGCTTGTGCTGGATGGTGAAGAATTCCCTTTGACCGGTGTGTTTCCAATACGTTTTGGCATGTCGGCGAAACCTCAGGCCCACGGGTATTCCATTTTTAACGTCGAGAAAAAGAACGGATTCTATCCCCAGGGGTTGGAGGTTAAGGGGCATGAGTTCCGCTATTCGACCGTTCTGCACTGGGGAGGCAGCGACACAGACCTCGCGGTAAAGATGACCAGGGGGAAAGGGTTCATCAATGGCCGGGACGGGCTGGTTCGGAACAATGTCTTCGCCCTGTATACCCATGTTCACGCTGAAGGAACTCCGCAGTGGGCGGTTAATTTCGTGGATTTGTGCTGTACGGCTCAAAGAGGAAGAAGTGGGCGGTAATCCGGCAGCGGCATCGTTTCTTTATTGGTAAAATGAGTCCGGAACAGGTCGAGGCCCGGGTGCAGGGCGGAAACTGGTCTGTCCCGGGCGATGTTTTGCGCCGTCTTGGTGCGGTGGTCAATGGGATGTCTGGGTGCCGAGTACTTTCTCGCTGATTATGTTCTGCTGTTCTTCGCTTGGTAAAGGCTCTACCCAGTGGATGAAGGATTCCGTAACCCGCATAAACGCGCCGTTGTCCTCCTTGCATTTGTCACAGATCGATTCAGCCATATCCCGGTACATTATAATTTTGGAGGCGGGTTCACCGTTTTCAGTCACGGCAGCCATCTTGCGACAGCCGCAGTCAAGACGAACCACGACGACTCCGATGCCATCCGGACTACCTTCCAGAATGCCTTCGATCATCGCCAATTCCCTCTTTTCCGCCATCAGTTTTTTCGTTGATTGTTTCTTTTTCATTGGTTTTGATATGGTCAGTATTGTTCATACGAGATTGAAATTGAGAAAAGCAGCACCGTCGCTGCAACGCCGGGAAAGGTGCAGTATATAAAAAATTACCTGCCGGTCAACTTATATCTGCAGGGAGAAAGGTCGGTCGAGTGGAACCTGTGCCGGTTATCTCCCTTAGTTTAAGCGGAAAAAAGAAAATTGCCGGGACCCTTATCACTACAGGGTGGAATCAATCATTTTGCTTGACAAATACCGGACCGTACATTAATGCAATATGACACATGGAAACGGGATCTCAATGATACTCGGGTTGTTGAGTAAGCATTAAAAATGCTTATGTTAAATATCACTTTATGGAGGTGAATCATGTTTGAAGTAATAGTAGACAAAGACAAATGTTCAGGTGATGAAGAATGTGTAGCAGCTTGCCCGGCACAGGTTTTCGAAATGGTTGACGGTAAAGCTGATCCGGTTGAAGCAGACGAATGTCTCGGTTGTGAGACCTGCGTTGAAGTATGTCCGGAGGGAGCTATCGTTGTAAACGAAATGTAAGCTCTATTTACCTGATTTTGTTTGACAAGCCCACTTCTTTACCGAAGGAGTGGGCTTGTTCTATTTAATCGAAGCGAGATTCAATGCTAACCGGCCTGCAGAGATTCAAACCGGGGGGAAGCAGAAAGAGTCATCTCTTTCTGTCATCTCTTCTCTGGACGTTTATCGGCTGTCTACTCCTGACCAGGGGGGTGTTGATGTTTTTTCGCATCGAATCATACGGCTACCAGCTGGCATCTCTGTCCCTGGTGACTGGAACCGTTAAATCTTTTACCATTCTCGACAAAGTGGCCCGTAAATCGGTAGCGCGTATTCTCAGTCTTGAAAACGGGACCTGTCTGGGTGCTGTTTATTCAAAAAAAACCTGGGGCCTGGTTTTATGCATGTCGGTTACGGGAGTAGTGTTGCGAAAATCTTCTCTTCCCATTATGCTGCTGTGTTTCATCTATCTCGCCGTCGGATGGTCGCTTCTTTTGTCAAGCAGGGTGGCGTGGAGAGCCTGGAAAGGAGCGAAATAGAAATGTAACACAGCCAAAGCAGATTTTCATAAATATGACAATTGAAACAGCTCTGAGAAAAATAGTGGTCCGTCCCGCGATTCTGGAGAGAAATTTCAAGAATCTGCAAAAGTTTGTAGGTGCAGGGACGGTGGTTATGGCAATGGTTAAGGGCGACGCGTACGGACACGGCATGGTTGAGGCGGCTCAAGCGTTTGCCAGAGGAGGATGTACGGTTTTCGGAGTGGTCGACACGGTCGAAGCGGTAACGCTCAGGGAAAACGGGGTTGCAGGAAAAATTTTTGTCACCATGGGGTTTGATCCTGAAGAAAGCGGTCAGTTTGTAAAATATGACCTGACCCCGGTGATCTACAGCCTCCAGGCGGCTCAAGCACTTAACGATGTGGCAAAACAGGCAGGTACAACCATAAAAGTGCATGTCAAGGTCGATACAGGCATGACCAGGCTTGGCATTATGCCAGGTGAACTGCCTGCTTTTCTGGAAAAAATCGAGTCGCTGAAAAATTTGCGGGCGGCTGGGATCATGAGCCATTTCCCGGAATCGGACAATCCCCGTTCCGAAGGCACCAAAAAGGCCATTGCCGTTTTTTCATCACTGAATGAACAGTCGCTGAAATCAGGCCAGACCGTAAATCATATCGCCAATTCGGGTGCGGCTCTTCATTTTCCCGAAGCTCGCTTTGGTATGGTGCGTGCAGGCATTGCCCTGTATGGCTACCATCCGGCAGGCAGAGAGGCAACCAAGGTCATGGCCGCCACCCACAGCCTTCTGCCGGCAATGGAGTTCAAGACCGTCGTCCTTCAGGTTAAAGAGGTGGAAAAAGGAGTGGGTGTGAGTTACGGTCACACCTTTGTGACAGGGGGCCGGACAAGGCTTGCAACTATTCCGGTCGGTTATGAAAACGGCTTTTCCAGGAGTCTGTCCAACCGCGGCAGGGTGCTTATCCATAGACAATACGCACCGATCCGGGGAAGAATCTGCATGAATATGTGCATGGTCGACGTGACCGGGATCGCCGGGGTGAAGGCTGGCGATGAAGTCGTTGTCATGGGACGGCAGGGACAAAAAGAAATCAGTGCGGACAACATAGCCGATACGGTGAATACCATCAGCTATGAAATTCTCTGCATGCTGGGCAAGAATAACAAAAAAGAATATCGGTTGGGTTAGGATGATTCGCAAAGAACTGAAAAGAATCCTCGAAGATTGTTTCGAGCAGGGTGTGGCCGACGGGCTGTGGACGGAAAAGGGTGCCGGTAAATTCACCGTAGAGCTCCCAAAGCATGAGGGACAGGGAGATTTTTCCACCAACTTTGCGTTGGTCCTGGCCGGTATTGAAAAAAAGAATCCCAGGGAGATCGCGTCACAGCTGACGACAAAACTGACTGCTGACAAAGCTCTCATAGAGCGCGTAGAGGTGGCCGGGCCTGGTTTTGTCAACATCTTTGTCAATCATGATGCCTGGCGTGCGGTCATTCCCGCGATAATGTCCCGGGGTGAAATGTTCGGCAGGAGCAACGTCGGCAACGGGAGAAGAGTGATGGTCGAGTTCGTCAGCGCCAACCCGACGGGGCCTCTGAGCATCGGTCACGGTCGTCAGGCCATTCTGGGCGACTCCATAGCGCGGCTGCTTGATGCGACCGGGCACGACGTGTTCCGGGAGTACTACTATAACGACGCCGGACGCCAGATGCGGGTGCTCGGAGAATCGACCCGTGCCCGCTATCTTGAACTGCTGGGGGAGGATGCTGTTTTTCCTGAAGATGGATATCAGGGTGAGTATATTCTTGAAATAGCTCAGGAACTGCGCAATGAACACGGTGCGGACCTGAAGGATCATGAACCGGTGGATCCTTTCAAGAAAAAAGCGGAACAGTATATTTTTAACGATATCGCGAACACCCTCGCGAGGATGGACATCAAGTTTGACAATTACTTCAATGAACATTCGCTTTATGAGGACGGTCATATAGACGATGTGGTGAGTAAACTGCGTGAACAGGGGTACGTTTACGAAAAAGACGATGCCGTCTGGTTCAAAACGACCGAATTCGGGCACGAGCAGGACCGGGTTATTATCAAGAGCAGCGGGGAACCGACCTACAGATTGCCGGACATTGCATATCACCGTGAAAAGTTCAAACGAAACTTTGACTGGCTGATTGATATCTTCGGTTCCGATCATATCGCCACCGTCCCCGATGTACTCGCCGGAGTGAAGGCGCTGGGGTATGATCCGGACAAGGTGACGGTTGTGCTGCACCAGTTTGTGACCCTTACAAGGGATGGCAAGCAGGTGAAAATGTCTACCCGGAAAGCCAATTTCGTAACCGTGGACGAGTTGCTTGACGAAGTAGGAGTTGACCCGGTACGGTTTTTCTTCATGATGCGCAAAGCCGACAGCCAGCTGGAATTTGACTTGGCGCTCGCAACCAGGGAGAGCCAGGAAAATCCTGTGTATTACGTGCAGTATGGTTATGCCCGGCTCTGTGCAATCCTGCGTCAGGCCGAGGAAAAAAATGTGCAGCTGGAACCGTTTGACCAGATCGATGCCACACTTCTCAAGGAACCCGAAGAGCTGAAGCTGCTGCAGACCATGTCCGGTTTTCCCGCGGTGATCGAGAATTCGGCGCTGGAGTTGGCGCCGCATAAAGTTATCTTCTATCTTTTGGAGCTTGCCGGACAATTACACAGCTATTACAACAAACACAAGGTGTTGTCCGACGATCCTGCATTGTCAAAGGCACGACTCTGTCTTATCGTAGCTCTGCAGATTGTACTGAAGAACGGACTTGACATCATCGGCTTGAGTGCACCTGAACGGATGTGATTCTGCTGGTATGAGATGGTAACAAAGCGTAAGCCCAAGAAAAAAAAACTGAAGTTCGAGCTTTCCGTCACCGCGGTCGGTGGGATAGGTATTGTGGTTTTTTGCATATTCCTGTGGATGTTTCTGCTCGGAGTATGGGTTGGCCAGTCGCTTCTTCTGCCCTCTTACGAAGCTGATATACACAGCAGCGCCGCCGGGGATGCCTCCTCTTTTGTGCAGGTGATTCAGGCAGAAAAAAAAGCAATTAAAACAACCAAACAGTAACCGGCAGTCCGTCTCTTTCTGCAACCAGAAAGGCTGTCGGAGGTTTTAAAGACGGTTTACAACCCAATTTAGCGATACGGCTCTCATAATGATTAATAAAATACTGACAAAAGTTTTCGGCAGCAGCAATGACAGATACCTCAGGCAGCTCAGGCCGCTGATTTCAAGGATAAACGATCTGGAAAAAGAGATCGGGGTCATGGGCGACGGCGACCTGAAGGCGAAGACTGTTGAGTTCAAGGAAAGAATTGCCAAAGGCGAGTCGTTGGACGACCTTTTGCCGGAAGCGTTTGCCGTAGTACGGGAGGCTGGAAAACGGGTGCTTGGGGAGCGTCATTACGATGTGCAACTGGTGGGCGGCATCGTATTGCACCAGGGCAGGATCGCTGAAATGAAGACAGGTGAGGGCAAGACCCTCACTTCCACCCTGCCGGTATACCTCAACGGGCTTGGTGGGCGTGGAGTGCATGTGGTAACGGTGAACGACTATCTTGCCAAGCGCGACAGCGAATGGATGGGGGAGGTGTATAACTTTCTCGGGATGAGCTGTGGCAAAATTGTCCACGGTCTCGATGACAGGGAACGAAAAGATGCCTATGGTGCGGATATCACCTACGGAACCAATAATGAGTTCGGCTTCGATTATCTCCGGGACAACATGAAGTTTGAAAAGGCAGATTTCTGTCAGAGAGACTTCAATTTCGCCATAGTCGATGAGGTGGACTCAATCCTTATCGACGAGGCACGTACCCCTCTTATCATTTCCGGTCCGGCCGATATCTCGACCGACCTGTATGTCAACGTCGATCGCACCATCCCACAGTTCAAGAACGATCTTCACTACACCGTCGATGAAAAATCGCGGCAGGTCTCGCTGACTGACGAAGGTGTAGCGCTTGGCGAAAAACTGCTCAACGTCGACAACCTCTACGACCCCGCCAATATAGAGAAACTCCACCATCTCAACCAGGCGCTCAAGGCGCATGTCATCTTTAAAAAGGATGTGGACTATATAGTCCATAACAACCAGGTGGTAATTGTCGACGAATTTACCGGCAGGACCATGGAGGGAAGACGCTTCAGCGACGGTCTCCACCAGGCGCTTGAGGCCAAGGAAAAAGTGACCATCGAAAAGGAAAACCAGACCCTTGCCTCGATCACTTTCCAGAACTATTTCCGGATGTATGAAAAACTTGCGGGAATGACCGGTACGGCGGATACCGAAGCCGCTGAATTCAAGAAGATCTATGATCTCGATGTGGTGGTGATGCCGACCAATCAGCCGATGGTTAGGGATGATTATGCCGATGTCATTTACAAGAACGAGGCGGCAAAATATCGTGCGGTCATCAAGGAGATTCTTGAAATGCACAATTCCGGCCGGCCGGTGCTGGTCGGTACCATCTCCATCGACGTGTCGGAAAAGATCTCGAAACTGCTCAAAAAGGAAAAACTGGCCCACGAAGTGCTTAACGCAAAGCACCATGAACGGGAAGCTGAAATCATTGCCGGCGCCGGTCAGCTGGGCAGGGTGACCATTGCCACCAACATGGCCGGGCGCGGTACCGACATCAAGCTCGGGGAAGGGGTTGTTGAGGCGGGAGGTCTCCATATCCTCGGGACTTCGCGGCATGAATCCAGGAGGATAGATAATCAGCTTCGCGGACGTGCAGGGCGTCAGGGGGATCCGGGATCTTCTCGTTTTTTCCTGTCGCTGGAGGATGATCTGCTGCGCATTTTCGGTTCCGACCGCATTACCGGGATAATGGACAAGCTTGGCATGGAGGAAGACGAACCTATTGAACACAGCATGATTTCCCGGGCAATTGAAAATGCCCAGAGAAAGGTAGAAGGACATAACTTCGATATCAGAAAACATCTGCTGGAATATGACGATGTCATGAACAAGCAGCGGGAAATCATCTATCAGCAGCGAAGAGACGTGCTTGCCGGCGAAAGTGTTGCCGAGGTGATACAGGATATGTTCGACGAGCTCGTAGATGAGGTCGCGCAAGAGTTCTACCAGGACCGGATCGATGCAAAAGAGTGGGACTGGGACGGATTTTCAGCAAGGATGGGGGAACTCTTCCATCATGTGCCGGACTGGAGCGAGGAGGAAAGGACCGGCCTCAAGGCCGATACCTTCAGAGAGAAGATTCACGACTTTGTCACCGAAAAATACCGACAGCAGGATGACACGAACGGCGCCGAAACCCAGCGTCAGCTGGAGAAGCTGATCCTGCTCCAGATCGTCGACAGCCACTGGAAAGATCACCTGCTTTCCATGGATCACTTAAAGGAAGGAATCGGGCTTCGCGGCTACGGACAGAAGAATCCGCTCAACGAATACAAAAGAGAGGGGTTCGAGCTCTTCGGCTCCATGATCCACACGGTCAAGGCTCAGACCGTGTCAAGCCTGATGCGTGTACGGATAGTGCATGAAGACGAGGTCGAGCGGCTCGAGCAGGAGCGGCGCCGAAAGCAGGAGGAGGAAAGTAGGCGGATGAGCCAGCTGGGGGCGGACGGCAGGGACGGGGAGTCGCAGCCGATAGTCAGGACAGGGGAAAAGATCGGTCGTAATGCCCCCTGTCCCTGCGGGTCGGGGAAAAAATATAAACGCTGTTGCGGCAAAGAGAACTGATTGTTTCTGTGCGCGGGGGAGGGGGCAGTTTCACTCCATGTGGCCAGAAGACGGTTGTCGCCTGTTGTTCGGGTTACAGCAGCGGTGAAATAAGAAGCAGCAGGTTCTCCTTGAACTTTTCCACTTTTGTTCGCTGCCTGAACTGTTTCAGGTCAAGAAGAGTGGATTCTGCGAGATAGCCCTGCTGGATCGATTTCAGTTCCCGGGTGAATGTTCTGCAATAGATGAACAGGGTTGCCTCGAAGTTGAGCCAGAAACTTCTCATGTCGAGATTGACCGATCCAAACAGGGACAGGTCGCCGTCGACGGTTACGCTCTTCGAGTGAAGCAGGCCGCCGTAAAAGAGGTAGATGGAAACTCCCGAGGCTGCAAGATCTTCATATCGTGCTCTGCTTGCATACTTGACAAGCACCGAGTCGTTGTCTCTGGGAAGGATTATCTTGACATCAACCCCACGCTGAGCCGCCGCTTTCAGGGCCGCAAGCAGAGGTTCGTCGGGAATGAAATAGGGTGTCGTCAGGATCAGTTCCTTGCGTGCTCCGTAGATGGTGGTGAGGAGCAGGTGGTGAATAGCCTCGGGAACGAACCCGGGACCCGAGGGAACAAGCTGTACCGCGCTCTGTCCGACCATGGGACAGGGATGCATATCGCCAGCCTGGCGCACCGAGTCGATGTCTTTTAGCAGCAGTTCCGAGTTCAGTGCCGTCTCCTCGGTTTCCAGGAACCAGTCGCTGATAAAGGTTCCCGCAAGACTTTCCACCACCGGTCCTTCCGCCTTGACCATCACGTCTATCCATTTTCCAACGCCGGAATCAAGTTTGAACACCTCTGGATCAACCATGTTCTGGCTGCCGGTATAGGCGACTTCCCCGTCGATTACCACTATTTTCCTGTGGTTTCTGATGTCAATCCTGGAAAAGAAGACGTTGATAATGCCGGCGGGAAGAGATTCCTCGATTTTGATGCCGGCGTTTCTCATCTGTTTAGCTTTTTCGCTTTTTAAAAATTTCCTGCTGCCTATGGAGTCCAGCAGTATCCTGCAGGTTACTCCCCTGCCGGCGGCCCTGATCAGGGCCTGGGCAACCTGTTCCACATTACCGCCTTCCTCCCAGATGTAGAATTGCAGGTGGCAGCTGGTGTGCGCGTTGTCGATACTGTGGGTTATGGAGGTTATAATGTTGTTGGGATTGGTTATGAGGGTAAGTTTGTTTCCCGACATTGCCGGAATCCCGACAAGGGTCTCCGCCTGTCTCTGCAGGGGCATGCATGTCGGGTTGAGGCTGTGCCAGGAGACCGGAGCTCTTGTTTTCAGGTTCTGCAACCAGCTCATATAGGTTTTGTAAGAGACCTTGGCCCGGGCCATCCGCTTCTCGGGCAGCCTGTTTTCGCCAAACAGCAGATAGGCGCCCCCGCCGATAAAAGGCACCAGAAGGATAACGATGAGCCAGGCAAAGGAGACGCCGTAGGGCCGTTTTCGCATGATGACCCTTACCGAGAGGGTTATCCTGATAAAAAAGTCGGCTAGGAGTACGAGGGTTGAAAAAAGGCTGTATCCCCAGTTGATTTGGTTTATTTCCATGTTGGTATGAGAATTGGCTGTACTGTGAAACAGTAGATAATATTACTTGCTGAGCCTTGTCCTGCTCCGGTTCCGCCTTGTACCCCGGACTCTTCTCCGAGAATATCTCCGGTCAATGCGGTTTTTTTCGGGAAAAATGACAGCCTCAATGGTTGCTGCAATACGGCTCTAAAAGTATCATAACATCATTTATAACTGGTAGATCTATTTTAACTTTTTTGCTATCTTCCATGAAGGTAGATTATTCGCTTACATCCGGAAGCCCGTCGGTTAGCCTGCTACGGCAAATCTCCGCAGGTCGGTTCCGGATAAACATCATAAAAGGAAATATTATGAAGGGATTTACGTTTTCTGCGGTGAAAGCCGGAGTGCGATACAAGGACAGGCTCGATGTCGGGTTGATCTGTTCCGACACCCCCTGTGTAACGGCCGGGGTCTTTACCACCAGCCAGGTCAAGGCCGCACCGGTTGTGATTGACCAGGGACGGCTTGCAAACGGTACGGCCCAGGCAATCCTGGTCAACAGCGGCTGTGCCAATGCATGTACCGGGGATGAGGGGGTTGAAGCCGCGCTCGCGTGCAGTAGGCTGGTTGCTGAACAGATGAAGGTGGATGAAGAGAATGTGTTGCTTTCCTCCACCGGGGTAATCGGCGAACAGTTGAATGTCAGAGCTTTTGAAGATAGCATAAAAGAACTTGTCTCCAGCCTGTCTGCCGATAATTTCGAGCTGGTGGCAAGGGCTATCATGACCACCGACACGTTCCCTAAAGTTGCCGCAAAAACCATCACTATAGATGGCCGGCCGGTTGAGATAAGGGGTATGGCCAAAGGGGCCGGCATGATCATGCCCAACATGGCCACCATGCTCGCCTTTGTGTTTACCGATGCCGATATATCATCGGCGCAGCTGCAACAGGCTCTGAGTGCGGCAAACGAAAGAACGTTTAATCGGATCACCGTCGACGGCGACACCTCCACCAACGACATGGTTGTCGTCATGGCGAACGGAACTGCTCGGAACCGGGTAATCGATGGAACAGGCGATGAAGCCGACTGTAATGCTTTTAGCGCAGGCCTTGAGGCTGTCCTGAAGGATCTGGCGCTGCAGATTGTGAGTGACGGAGAGGGTGCGACCAAAACCATTACCATCAGCGTACGCGGAGCCAACAGCGATGAAGATGCGGAAAAGCTCGGTCGAACCGTGGCGACCTCAAGTCTGGTGAAGACCGCATTTTTCGGTGAGGATGCCAACTGGGGAAGAATTCTCGCGGCCATGGGCCGGGCGGGAGTGGTTTTTCCCCCGGAGAAAGTCGATCTGTCTTTCGGCGACGTGCAACTTGTGAAAAATGGGTTGGGGCTCGGCAGAGAGGCGGAAGAAAAGGCCACGGCGGTACTGAAAGAAAAATGTTTCACCATCGGTATCGACTTGCAGGACGGCGATGGGGGCGCTGAACTGTATACTTGTGATTTTTCACTTGATTATGTGAAAATCAACGCCGATTACCGTTCTTGAGATTGATGATTGTCCCGCACCATGGTGAACAAGGTGCGGGAAACTCGAAGCTACGCTTAACAACAGCAGAAAATTTATAATGGAATTTAGTACGTTTGGCCGCAAACTGACCTGTGATGCGGGGATACTGTCTCTGATGGAGGACCTGGGCAGGGCAAAAGAAAAATATGGCGATGATCTGGTGATGATGGGGGGAGGCAATCCCGGTCAGATTGCTGAGTTCCAGGAACTCATGCGCGGCCATCTCAGCGAGATTTGCAGCGATCCTGCAGAGTTTGGCGAGCTGGTGGGCAGTTACAGTCCGCCTTATGGCAACCGGGAGTTTGTCACCAGCCTGTCGTCGCTGTTTACCGGTGAGTTCGGGTGGAATGTCGGTCCGGACAACATCTGCCTGACCAACGGAAGCCAGACCGGGTTTTTTATGCTGTTCAACCTCCTTGCCGGAAAAATGAGCGATGGGAGCGTGAAAAAAATATGTTTGCCCATGGCCCCGGAATATATCGGCTACGCCGATCTTGGCCTGGAACAGGATCTTTTCGTTTCCAACCGGCCGAACATAGAAATAATAGACGACTGGTTTTTCAAGTATCGTGTCGATTTTGAAAACCTCCATATCGACCACACCATTGGCGCCATCTGCATTTCAAGACCGACCAATCCTACCGGAAATGTCATTGACGACAATGAGATGCAAAAGCTTATGGCAAGGGCCGAGCGATGCAATATCCCGATAATAATCGACAGTGCTTACGGTGCGCCGTTTCCCGGAATGATCTATACCGAGGCGACCCCGGTCTGGAACGAGAATCTGATCCTGAGTCTTTCTCTTTCAAAACTCGGTCTGCCTGCGGTGAGGACCGGGATAGTCATAGCCAGTAAGGAGATTATCGCAGCCCTTACCGCAATGAACGCGATCATGTCACTGTCGCCTACCAATTTCGGCGCCCATCTGGCTAACAGGCTGGTAGCCGACGGCACCATCATTGAGGTAAGCAAGTCGGTAATGCAGCCGTTTTACAGGTCGAAAATGAAAAAGGCGGTAGCGGCGGTGAAGGAAAATTTTGGCGATCTGCCCTGCAGAATGCATGTGCCAGAAGGGGCAATGTTTTTGTGGCTCTGGTTCGAGGGACTACCGATAACCAGCCTGGAATTGTACCAGCGGCTCAAGGAGGAAGGAGCCCTTGTTGTTTCCGGGCACTATTTTTTCCCGGGCCTTGTCGAAGAGTGGCCGCACAAGGATCAATGTCTGAGGGTGACCTATTCCCAGGATGACGGTGATGTGCAAAAGGGGCTGAGGATTATCGCCGAGACAGTGCGCAGGGTCTATGCGGAGGAGAAAAAAGACGATTAGCCCGTATTTTCAAGAAATATTCAGATCTGCAGCTTGAACGGTTTGTATTGGAGGAAGTTTTGAATCTTACAAGATATGTCGGTAGTGTGATGCTGTCTCTTGCCGCTGTGGCGGTTTGGGCCTCCAATTCTCCAGGGGGATGTGTCAAGGGGGATTGTCAAAATGGTGTGGGGACCTATATTTCTGATGATGGCAGAGAGTACATCGGTCAATTCAAGCAGGGGCTGTTGAGCGGCCGTGGGACTCTGAGGTTTCCCGACGGCACCGTTTATGAGGGTGATTTGTGTGACGGCAAGTTTCACGGCCGGGGGCGGCTTACAGGCAGCGACGGCAGGGTCTACGAAGGACAGTTCAAGGATAATGTTATCCATGGTACCGGGACAATGAACCTGTCTGATGGTGCCAGGTATGTTGGTGAGTTCAGCTTTGGCAGGTTTCACGGCAAGGGGGAGCTCTATTTCTCGGACGGACGTAAATATACCGGTGACTTCAGGAACAGTTTTATTGACGGCAAAGGCCGGCTCGATTTTGGTGACGGCAGTTATCATGCAGGCATGTTCCACAACGGAAAACCGGCGGGGTTTGGAGAGCACCGTTACAGCGACGGTTCATTTTATGAAGGAGAGTTTGCCGGGGAAATGCGTCATGGTTACGGAAAATACAGGAGGCCTGACGGAGAACGGTATCAGGGAATGTTCGAAGAGGACAGGTACCACGGTGACGGTAAGCTGACATACCCCGATGGTCGTGTCTATGACGGTGAATTCCGTTATGGCGAGTGCCAGGGTATGGGGGTATTGCAGTATCCCGACGGTTCAAGGTATTCGGGAACCTTTACCGGTGGTCTGCCGGGTGGTCAGGGAACCATGGAATATCCTGATACATCTGTATATACAGGCGGATTTGTTGCGGGCCAAAGAATCGGCCAGGGCGAATTGCGCTATGCCGACGGTACGGTCTATACAGGCGAATTCGCCGACGACCGGATTTATGGCCAGGGCACCATGGCATACAGTGATGGACGGAAATATACCGGTTTTTTTGAAAACGGCCTGCCAAAAAGAGTCGGGCCCCGGGGTGGGCAGCAGACAGTCGCCTTAGGCAATAGTGCCGTGATGGCGAGCCCGCCTGCTGCAGAGGCTGTTTTAGAAAAAGAATCCGCAGGCGGGGGCCAGTCTTTTGGCAGCGGCCAGGATAAAAAACCGACCGGGTTTTTCCCGGTCAAAGACGGGCTGGTGTACGATGCCGCAGGCAACCTGCCTTTTACCGGCAGCGCGATGGTTGGTTTTGATGACGGCAGGGTTTATGACGGCGGTTTTCTCTCCGGGAAAATGGACGGTGAGGGTGTTCTCAAATTCACCAACGGAGATATCTATCGTGGCGAGATGTCTCAGGGAGAAATCAACGGATACGGGATCTATCTCCATGGCGACGGCAGGGAGTATGAAGGGTATTTCAAACAGGGGAAGAAGCACGGTCAGGGAAGGTTTGTCTATCCGGATGGAACGAAATACCGCGGGACTTTCAAAAACGATCTGTTTTCCGGTCAAGGGGAATATCGTTTTGCCGACGGGAGCTTGTACAACGGTAATTTCAGGAACGGATTCTTCAACGGCAAAGGTGAACTCTGGTATAACGACGGAGGACATTATTCAGGGGAGTTCAAGGATGACCTGCTCCATGGGTACGGCGTGCTGAAGTCTGCGGATGGTTCTCTTTTCAAGGGAGAGTTCAAATACGGGCGCAGGGACGGCAAAGGTTCTCTGATCCTGGCCGACGGGAGTTTATACAAGGGTATTTTCCGTAACGACCGGTTGGTGGAAGAACAATGAAAAAGACGGAAATATTCTGCTTTAATAATAAAAGAGCGATGAGGTAAACCAGAATGCGCTGGGGGTATAAGACGGTACATTATGAGCTGAAAAAAGAGGGGCTTCTGGGGTCCGCTTTCCTTGACGAAGCGGAGGTTGAGATGTCGCTTAACGAATACGGCAGGGCCGGATGGGAACTTGTGTCCATGCTTGAAACTCTGGATGGACTGATCGCCGTGTTCAAGCAGCCCCTTGGTGTCGGGGTGAGCAGGGACAATGATTTTAGCCAGGTGCTGTCAATTTCCGGTCGAGACGATGAAGTCGACAGCAGTAGTCCGGGCGAGGAAGAAGACGACAATGATTCCGGCGAGGATGAGAAGCACATTGAATCGGAGCTTGTTGAAGAAAAGGAGCAGGTTGGTGAGCAACCTGTTGCTTTGACCGGTGATGAACAGACGGTCCGGCTGCTTCGTACAAAAGATGAACCTACAGCCAAGAGCGATATAGGTTCGATCCGGATTGAGTAGCCTGCTGGTGAAATGGTATGGAACAAAGACGGCAACTGGTGGTGGACGACAGACTTTTCGAGTGGATGCGTGATATCCGACGGACCATTCACCAACAGCCCGAGTTGAGCTTTCAGGAACATGATACCTCGCTTTACATTCAGAAAAAATTAAAGGAGCTGTCCATCCCTTTCGTCAGCGGATGGGGCGGTACCGGGGTTGTCGGCACCCTGGGAGGCGGGGAGTGTGGCGGGGGGGCGGATCATCACGTCGGCCTGCGCGCCGACATGGATGCTTTGCCGGTCAAGGAGTTGAACCATATCGACTACGCCTCGAAGAATCCGGGAGTGATGCACGCATGCGGCCATGACGGCCATGTCGCCATGCTCCTGGGTGCCGCTGCCCTTTTGTCCAAAATCAATCCTTGCGGTCGCATCTCGCTGATCTTTCAACCCGCGGAAGAATACGGCAACGGTGCCCATAAAATCATTGAGGAAGGAGCCCTCGACGATTCTTTGCAGGCTGTGTTCGCCGGACATATTGATACTCATTATGATACCGGGACGATTACCGTTGACGAAGGAATAATCTGTTCCTTTGCCGATCCGTTCAGAATTACCCTCAAAGGATCGTCCGGCCATGCGGCAAGGCCCCATGAAACCAGGGACGCGATAGTTGCAGGGTGCTATCTGGTCACTGCGCTGCAGACCATTGTCTCAAGAGAGACTGATCCCAATCGTGCCGGGGTGGTGAGTGTCGGGTGTTTCAACGGCGGCAGCGGGCATAACATCATCGGGGATACGGCGGTGCTGGAGGGGACGGTACGGAGTTCTCATCCTCAGGTGCGCAGCGATATCCTTGATGGAATTAACAGGGTTATGGACAGCATCGGCAAGCTGTTCAGGGTCGATGCAAAACTCGACTTCCTGCCTGGTCTGCCGGCTGTTATCAATTCAAAAACAGCAACTGACGTTGCCCGGGCGGCAGCGGTTGCGGTGGTGGGACACGAGGGGGTCATCTCCCAGGGACAGCCCAGTCTGGGGGCCGAGGATTTTTCGTTTTATCAGCAGATCGCCGACGGTTGTATGGTGCGTTTTGGTGCAAGTCCGGGGGCAGAGGCGAGTCCGGCCCACTGCGGCACTTTCAATTTTGACGAGAAGGTTCTGGCTGTTGGTGCCAGCTGGCTCGCAACGGTTGCCCTCAGATGGCTTGGTGAATATGGGGAGCACAGCCCGTGAAAAAAACAGAACAGGGGGGGCTGCCGCTACCCGATGATGGACCATCGCATCGTTTTGCCATCAGTCCCAGGTACACCCTTGGTGTTGAAATCGAGTTCCAGACCCTTGATATGAAATCATGGGACCTGGCGCCAATGGCGCCGATTCTTTTGCAAAACGCCCCATCACTGCTGCGTCCGAGGCTTTCCCCCGAATTTATCCAGTCGATTCTTGAAATTCGAACCGGAGTCTGTTTTTCTCTGCATGACGTGGAAAATGATCTGATGCAGACTATCAGCCTGGCAGAAGAACTGGCCGTAGATAATGGTTGTCGGCTCTTTTCGGCAAGTCTTCATCCCTTTGCCAGTCACAGCGACCAGCTGCTGACCACCAATAAGCGGTATGCGCAGATAATGGATCAACTGCAGATAGTAGGGAGAAGATTTATCGCCCAGGGGCTTCATGTGCATGTTGGAATGCCAGATGGAGACACGGCGGTTAGAGTCAACAACAAAATCCAGGCCTATCTGCCGATCCTGTTATCGCTGTCCACCTCTTCACCGTTTTCCCAGAGCGAGGACACCGGACTTATGTCATATCGGACCAAACTGTTTGAAGCGCTTCCGCTCGCGGGGATCTATACCTACCTTGCAGGCTGGGCCGACCTGGTACGTGAACTGGATCTGCTCAAAGCTGCCGGGGTGATCAACTCGTTTAAGGATCTGTGGTGGGATGCCAGGCCCAACCCGGAGTTTGGTACAGTGGAAATCAGAATATGCGATCTGCCGTTCAGATTCAACGATATCCTGGCGATTACCGCCTTGATACAGGCTCTTGCGGCTACGTTGGCCGAACAGCGTGAACCTGCCGCCCCTCTTGATCATTACATACTGCAGGCCAATAAGTGGCAGGCGGCAAGATATGGGCTTGACGGAGAGTTTCTCGACCCATCCGGTTGGCTTGGCGGGCGACGAATGTCGTTTCGAAGCGCTGTGGTGGCCCTGCTGAGAACAGTGATCCCGATGACGGTGAGGCTGGGGTCGGAGCGATACGCGGGGTTGGTGGAACCGATTTTGAGCAACGGGACCGGTGCCGATTACATGCGAAAGAAATTTACAGAAACTGGTAACCTCAAAGAGGTTATTCGATCTCTTCAGGGGGAGTTCTGGAAGTGAGCCGATATACGAAATCGATAGTGGCCTCCGGACACGCCGAAGTGAGCAGGGCGGCCGGAACGATACTGGAGGAAGGGGGGAATGCTTTTGATGCCGTTGTTGCCGCCGGTTTTGCCTCGGCGGTGGTTGAGCCCGCCCTGACAAGCCTTGGCGGCGGCGGGTTGCTGGTGGGCAGAAGCGAGGAACGAGGGAAAAATGTCTTCTTTGATTTTTTCGTTGATTCACCCGGCAGGGGGAGAAAACCTGATCGCCCGCCTGACGATTTTTTTGCGGTAACCGTTCAATTTTCCGGATCATCCCAGGACTTTAACGTGGGGTGTGGTTCGGTTGCCGTACCCGGAACCCTGAAAGGACTGCTGCACACCCATCGTCGGCTGGGACGGATGGGGTTGGGGGATGTGATCGCTCCGGCCGCAGAACTTGCCAGAAGCCATCTGCTCAACGAGCAGCAGGGACATTTTCTTCAGCTGCTCAGACCCATCATGACGCTGTCTGCAAGAGGGCGCGCCATCTATGAACCCGGAGGGAAATACCTGCAACCGGGGGACCGGTTGTGCAACCCGGAGATCGCCTCTTTTCTCGACCAGCTCGCGACTGAAGGGGATGACAGTTTTTATCGCGGTGAAATCGCAGGCAAAATCGATGCGGAAATGCGCGACAGGGGTGGGTGGCTCAGCTACGAGGATCTTGCCTCCTACAAGGTGCGGGAGAGAAAAGCCTTGAACATACCGTACCGAAACGGTGTGTTGGTGACCCCCGGCGAACCTTCCATGGGAGGTACGCTTATCGGACTCTCTTTGAGCCTAATGGCTGAAATAAAGGTCAAAGACGAGTTGTGGGGAACCGGACTCCAACTGGTAAACAGTGTCGGTCTGATGAACGAGGTGGAACGGTTGCGAAAGCGTGGCATTACCAGTTTTGAAGCGCTGATCGGGTTTATGGAACAAGGGAAGCTGAAAAAAAAATCCATGAACAATATACGGCTTTTTAGTCGGGGGACGACCCATGTATCGGTGGCCGACAGACATGGAAACTGTGCCAGTATGACCTGTTCCAACGGTGAAGGATCCGGCTATTTCGCCCCGACAACAGGGATCATGATCAACAACATGATGGGCGAAGACGATCTCCATCCGGAAGGTTTCCATCTCATGGCGCCGGGGAAAAGAGTCTACTCCATGATGTCGCCATCCCTGTTTATGGAAGGTGACCGTGTCCGGCTTGTTATCGGCAGCGGCGGCTCCAAGCGCATCCGTACCGCGATAACCCAGGTTTTAAGCCAGGTGGTCGACTTTGACCTCCCGTTGCAACGCGCGGTGGATAGTCCGCGACTGTATCTTGACGAGGGATTGCTGCAGATTGAACCGGGATTTGACAGCCAGGCGCTGGACCAGCTCGAAAACTTCGTACCGGTCAACAGGTGGACGCAGCGCGATGTCTATTTCGGCGGGGTGCACGCAGTAATCCCGGGAGTAGAGGGCGCCGGTGATCCCCGGCGGGGCGGGGCGGTCGTGGTCGTCAACCACCCCGCTGCGTAACAAGCCGCGGAAAATAAACGGCTGGCTGCGGGATTACTGGCATCTTCTGGGTTACCCGAGGTTGAGGAAGGTTCCGACCTGGAACACTGCCGTTGCCATCACAAAAGCGAAGATGGTGTTGAATGTGAGGGAAAAAAACGCCCATTTCCAGCTCGATTCCTTGGCGATACAGACGATCGTGACAAAGCAGGGAGCGTAAAACATGATGAATATCAGGGCGGAGATGGCGACGACCCTGTTCCAGTTGTCATCGTTTCGCAGCCGCGCACCGAGGGAGCCGGATTCGTCGGCATCCACTTCGCCCATTGAGTAAGCAGTCCCCAGGGTGGAGACAATCACCTCCTTGGCCGCAAACCCGCCGATGAGCGCGATATTGGTGCGCCAGTCAAATCCGGCCAGTTGGGTAAAGGATTCAAACGCCGTTCCTACCCTCCCGGCGATGGAGTAACGCAGGTTAGCCTGGGTCTGGTGATTGTCGATCAGCGCCAGTTGGTTATGGACGCTCTGCGCATCAGCAGAGAGATCACGTTGGCCGGCGTTGATCTCGTTTCGCACTTGCTGGGTGGTCGAAGCGAGGATTGCTTCTTTTTCCTTGGTGAACTGTTGCTGTTTTTCCATGGGCAACGAGGGAAATGTCATAAGCGCCCACAGGAGAATGGATATGCCGAGAATGACGGTACCCGCCTTTTTTATGTACTGGTAGGTTCTCTCCCAGGTGTGAATAAAGAGACCGCGCAGGGTCGGGAAACGGTAAGGGGGCAGCTCCATTACAAAAGGGGTCGGATCGCCTTTGAGTACCGTGGATCGAAAAATCTTGGCGGCAAAAAGCGCCACCACCCAGGCGAGCAGTGTAAAAAGAAACATGTACTGGGCCTTGTGTTCGTTAAAAAAGGCGCCGATAAGCAGGGCCAGCACCGGGATTTTGGCGCCACAGTTCATGAACGGCACAGTGAGCAGGGTTGCCATTCTCTCCTTGGGAGAGCGCAGGGTCCGGGTGGCCATGATGCCCGGCACGGCACAACCTCCGGCAATTCCTCCCGAGACGATAAATGGCATGACCGATGATCCGTGGAGGCCGAAAATTCTAAATATCCGATCCATCATATAGGCCACCCGGGCAAGATAACCGGAGTCTTCGAGGATCGCGATACCAAAGAACATGAACATGATAAGGGGTACAAAGCCGAGAACCCCGCCGACGCCGTCGATCATTCCCGAGATAAGCATCGATTTCATCATACCATCGGGGAGCAGCGAATCGACAACTCCGCCCAGCCAGCTAAAGAACGACTCGAGAAGAGCGACCGGAAACTCGCTCCAGGAAAAGGTGAACTGGTACAACGAGAAGAGCACCGCCAGCATGATCACCGGTCCGATGAGCCGATTGGTCAGGACCTTGTCAATGCGGTCCGATGTGTAGAGTCGTTCGGTGTCGAATTTGTGGGTGACCACCCCCTGTCTCAGGATTGACTTGATAAAGCCGTAGCGGTGGTCGGCGATTATCGCTTCGGGATAGACGTCGAGGGTGCGTTTACTGTGGTCCGCCACCTCGGTGACAAAGTTTTCCAGGCGGCTGCCGATCTCCTTGTTTTCCGTCTGACCCTTGGCGAGGAGCTGGTCGTCGTTTTCCAGGTACTTGATGGCGGTGTACCGGCTTGGATAAATATCAGACAGAAAATCATTGTCTTCGATAATGGCTACCAGGGAGCTAATGGCATTGTCCAGGTCGTCTCCATAGGAGATGATTCTTGGTTCCCATCTGGCATCTGTTGTCGCAACCCTTATGCACCCTTTGAGCAGCTCTTCCATGCCGGAGCCGGAACGGGCCACGATGGGGACAACCGGGACCATCAACAGTTCCTCGAGCAGCTTCGCCTTTACCTCCATCCCCCTCGCCTTGGCAACATCCATCATGTTCAGGGCGATAAGCACCGGTACGCCGAGCTCGAGCAGCTGGCAGGTCAGGTAGAGGTTCCTCTCGATATTGGAGGCGTCGACGATATTAATCACCACGTCGGGCCGCTCATTGACCAGATGGTCTCTGGCCACCAACTCTTCAGCGGAGTAGGCGGTCATCGAATAGGTGCCGGGCAGATCGGTAATGGTGATTTTGTAGTTTTCGTGTATAAGACATCCTTCTTTGTGATCAACAGTGATTCCTGGATAGTTCCCGACATGTTGCCTGGCGCCTGTCAGTCTGTTGAAAAGGGTCGTCTTTCCGGCGTTCGGATTGCCCGCAAGGGCCATTTTCAGCTGCATTGGTCTTCTGGTAGTCTGGTTTTCAAAGGGTAATGGGAGGTGTTGGCACTGCCCTGGCTGATAAACATAGGTATTGAAGTCGAGATCATGATTTGGAGCTATTGTCGGGACACGATGAGTCCGAACAGCAGGAGCAGCCGGAACAGGAAACTTTGCCACCTTTTTGGCTCGCCATTTTCCACTGGATAAAAAATTTTCTCCCGACATAGATAGCGGCCAAGACGACCACAGCAAGCACGATAATTTTTTCGCTGTACATAATAAATAATTAGATGCGCCTAACTTTGATTGATTAAAAAAAACCCGATTTCCAGATCGGGCTCTACTGCACCAGCACCACGCAGTTTACAGGTTTGTCACATAGATGTTGTCCGATACCTGTTCATCAAGGCTTATGGTGCCGCCATTGACTTTCAGGATGCACTGGCTTCCGGTATGTGCGCAGATTATATCGGCCACTACTCCGGGGTATACTCCCATGGATGCCATTTTTGCGCAGATCTTCCTGTCGCCGGTGACCTTGCACACTCTGACCCGGCCGCACCGTCCGTGTTTCGACAGTTTGGACACCGCCTGAGAGCAATGTTTCAGCCCAAAGCAGTTTTTTACCTTGTCCCTGAAGCAGCAATGATTCTTTTTTTTCTTTCCAATCATTTTCAACCTCTTGATGACTTTTAGGTACACCAAACTATAGTGTTGGTCAACTGTTTTCTCAAGGTCGGTAATTTTTTTTAGCCACTCCTAATAATAGTTCACCACGTTCCTAGAACAGGAATTGTAACGTACTGTCAAGTTTACTGCTTTTCAGGTCTTTTGCCACCGGTGTCAATGGTCGTCAACTTCCACCGTTATATAATCAGCCTCGTTGTTTCGCAGGGTCAGGGTCCCGCCAAGTACCCGCAAGGCCACCGGATCGTTAAGAGGGGCTCTTCCCTGGATGGTTATTTCGGTTCCGGGGACAAGACCCATTTCCCTGATTCTTCGTCCCAGTTCGCCACCGACTTTTACCGATATTATGGTTCCGGACTGTTTTTTGGCCATTTTCCTGAGGTTGATCGCTGCCATACCTGTTACACCACATACCTGTTTAGGATCTTAATTTTTCTTTTCTTTTTCACAGGGTCGGCAAACATCATGTCGTCTCGAACCTGTGCCAGATGAGTTGTAGCGTGTCTTTCATCCGAAGTCAATCAGAAAATTAGGGGTGCCGTACTTTTGGTCCGCATCATCACCGCATCGATTATCCGGTGCGGTGATACTATGCCTTATTTATTGGGGGTCCAGGAATCTTTGAGGGTGACTGTACGGTTGAATACCGGTTTGTCCGTAGTCGACTCGACGGAATCGATACAGAAATAGCCCAACCTTTCGAACTGGACATTCTGGCCAACTGAAAGGTTGACCACATCCGGCTCGGCGATACAGTTTTTCAGGACCACTTTGGACTCGGGGTTGAGGTGTTCAAGAAAATCTACATCCTTGTCCGCTTCCGGATCCTCAACGTTGAACAGTCGGTCGTACATGTTGATGGTCACCGGGACGTTTTTTTCGGCGCTGACCCAGTGGATGGTGCCCTTGACCTTTCTGTTGTCGGGAGCGAAACCGCCTTTGGATTCGGGGTCGTAGGTGCAGCGTATTTCCTCTACCTCACCTGTTTCCGGATTTACCTTGTGGGAAAGGTACTGCACCAGGTAGCCGTATTTGAGGCGGACCTCACGACCGGGGCCGAGGCGAAAATACTTTTTGGGCGGATCGTCCATGAAATCATCGCGTTCAATAAAGATCTCCCTGGTAAATGGTAACGGCCTGATGCCCTTGTCCGGATCCTGCGGGTGGTTTTTCCCCTCGACCATCTCCACCTGATTCTCGGGATAGTTGTCGATTACCAGCTTTACCGGGTCCTGCACACACATGCGGCGCTCGGCGTTGACGTTGAGATCGCTGCGGATCTCGTTTTCAAGAACCGCCATGTCTATGCGGCTGTCGCTTTTGCCGATACCGATGGTCCGGCAGAAGTTCCTGATTGAGCCGGGGGTGTATCCTCTTCTCCTGAGGCCGCTGATGGTCAGCATCCTCGGGTCGTCCCATCCATCTACATGGTCGTTGTCCACCATCCGCAGCAGTTTGCGTTTGCTCATAACGGTATAACTGAGATTAAGCCTTGCAAACTCTATCTGGCGCGGGTGGCACGGTGTCTCCAGGGTGTCGAGGACCCAGTCGTAAAGAGGTCGGTGGTCCTGGAACTCGAGGGTGCAGAGAGAATGGGTTATCTTCTCGAGCATATCTGAGAGGCAATGGGTGTAATCGTACATCGGATAAATCTTCCACGCGTCTTTGGTTCTGTGATGATCCGCGTAGAGAATACGGTAGATTACCGGATCCCTCATATTCAGGTTGGGCGAGTTCATGTCGATTTTTGCCCGGAGCACGTGACTGCCTTCCGTAAACTCCCCGTTTTTCATAGCTGTGAAAAGCTTCAGGTTGTCGGCCACCGACCTGTCCCGGTACGGGCTGTTTTTCCCGGGGGCGGTCAGGGTACCGCGGTATTCGCGGATTTCGTCCGGACTCAGTTCGCAGACATAGGCTTTGCCTCGCTTGATGAGCGAAACGGCAAATTCATAAAGAGTCTGAAAGTAATCTGAAGCGTAGAGTTCTTTTTCTCCCCAGTTAAAACCGAGCCAGCGCACATCCTCCTTGATCGATTCGACATAGCTTATGTCTTCCTTTGATGGGTTGGTGTCGTCAAAGCGCAGGTTGCAGGTTCCTCCGAACTCCTCGGCGACGCCAAAGTTCAGGCATATTGATTTGGCGTGGCCGATGTGGAGATAACCGTTTGGTTCGGGGGGGAACCGGGTAATGGATTTCCGGTGCTTGCCGGTTGCCAGGTCGTCTGCGATAATCTGCCGGATAAAATCGAGCGGTTTATTTTCGGTCTCTGTGTTCTTTTCCATGAGTATCATTGTAAAATGGTTATCTCTTGATCTTCAAGAAAATAGTGCCGGACGATTACTCTTGCCGGCTTTTGCCCCAGGTCTATTGGTCGAACAACCTGTCTATCGCTCTCAGTCTCGAAACAACCTTCTCCCTGCCTACAGCGATCAGGATATCAAACAGGGACGGGCCGGCCAACTGTCCTGTTACCACCGTTCGCATTCCGTTGATGAGGATTCCCGGTTTGATATCGAGTTCGTCGGCAAGTTCCCTGGCGGTTTTTTCGGTTTCTTCAAGGTTCCAGGTGTCAAGTAAGGCGTACCGGTCTGCCAGGACAACAAGCCATTCCCTGAGCCCTTCGTGTTTGAGGATGTTCTTTTTAAGAGGTTTTTCCTCCACCGTAAAATCATCTGCAAAGTAGGCACGGCCAAGTGTGGTGAAATCTTTGAGAGTATGAAAGCGATCGCGTATCATATCGATTGTTTTGAGGTACCACTCCTGTTGTTCCTTTTCATAACTCGTGTCCCACAATCCTTCGCTTACCAGTTCTTTTTTTACAAGCTCTCCAAGCTCGGAGATCTCCATGGTACGAAGGTAATGCTCATTGATGTGGATTGCCTTGGGGTCGGTGAAAAACTTCGGATCGTCCTTGCGATAGTTGAAAACCGCGTTCGCCTTGTTGATCCGTTCCAGGGAAAAATCGCGAATCAACTCCTCCCTGGTGAAGAACTCCTTGTCGTTTCCTGCGGACCAGCCGAGCAGGGCGAGGAAATTATTAAACGCCCAGGGGATGAATCCGTGGTCTCGGTAGAACTGAACCGCTACCACCTCACCGTGGCTCCGTTTGGAGATTTTGGCCTTTTTGGTGTCAAGGGTCAGGGGCATATGAGCAAAAACTGGGAGGGGAGCTTCCAGCGCCTCGTAAAGAAGTATCTGCTTGAGGGTGTTGGTCATATGATCCTGTCCGCGGACAACGTGGGTTATCCGGTCCCTTATGTCGTCAACCACGTTGCACAGAAGATAGAGCGGTTTGCCGTTGGAACGGACAATGACAAAATCATCCACTTCGCTGTAGTTGGCCTGGATACGACCGAGGATCGAGTCGTCATAGCCGAGGGTGCCGGTTCTATCCGGTACTTTGAAACGGATCACGGACGCCAGGCCTGCCTGTTCCTTCTGCTCGATTTCGCTGGCACTGAGGTTGCGGCAGGTACGGTCATAGCCAAGTGCGGTTTTGGCGCTGAGCGCCGCCTCCCGTTTGGCGTCAAGCTCTTCTTTGGTGCAGAAACACTTGTAGGCCGCACCGTTGTCGAGCAGCCGCTGGGCGGCATCACGGTGGTCCTGTTCGAACTCCGTCTGGAAATAAGGCCCCTCGTCATAATCTATTCCTAGCCATTCCAGTCCGTCCAAAATTCCCTGGATTGACTCCTGGGTGGAACGATCAGCGTCGGTGTCTTCAATGCGGAGAATGAGTTTGCCGCCCTGCTGTCTGGCGTAAAGCCAGTTGTAGAGAGCGGTTCTTGCCCCGCCTATGTGGAGATAACCGGTAGGGCTGGGGGGAAATCGCAATCGTGTCTCTGTCATGGAAATACCTCTTGGTTGTGACCTTCGCAAGTTCTGTTCGATAAAATTTATTTGGCAACCGGGCCGTATAGGCGATCTGAAAATTTCGTTTGCTCTCCTGAGAGTAAGCTGTGTAATGCTTTAAGGCAAGTGGTTCCGGTAAAAAGGATATCGCCTGCCTGAGCCAGCTATATATATCTTTTGGCCTTTTTGTTCAATACCATTGCAGTTAAAGGTTAAACAAACCAGCTGTGAAACCGGCAAAAATTATCTGCTGCGGTACAGGTTTTAACCGGGCCACGCACTCTTGGTTGCCCGCCGTAAACCGGACAGGTTTTTGGTTGTTCTCAGACAGGCAACACGGTATAGTTTTGCCAGTTACCCCTCTGGAAAGCAGCGTCAGGACCGTGTGAAAGCATTTCGCGCAATCAGAAGGTTAACGGCTGGTCGCGTAACGTATCTCTGTTTGTTTTCAATATTGACGTACCTGGAGTGATCGGTGCTGTTACAACCGCGCCGGGTAATGCGGGTGTGAATAACTCGAGGATGACGGTCGGCCGTGAAGACAAGAACACTCAGATCATTATTCTACTGAGTACCGATCAGCTGGTGTCACGAGAACTGCTTGCAGAAGTGGAGCTTCTGCATAATGTTACCCGGGCACAGGTACTGGACTTGTCAATTACCCGATGGGATTTATATAATTCCTGTGGGACCGGTAGTTCGTGTAACAGGCCGTGTATGTCAGGGGGAACCCCATGACCCAAAATATAGAGGCAGGTGTCTCAAAAGGAAGGTGTCAAATGAGTGAAGAAAAAGGAAAAACTAAAGGATGCGGCTGCGAGGAAGGCAAGGTACCGAATAAAGCCGGGAAATGCGTAATGCCCGAGGTAACTTTTCCAGCTTTTATCATGTCGCTGAACACGTCGGCCCTGTATCATTTGGGTGAAATTGCCGAACCCGGGACAGGAAAAAAGACGATTGACCTGGATCTTGCAAGACATGCGATCGATACCCTGATGCTTATGCAGGAAAAAACCAAGGGAAACCTTACCGCCGATGAAGAAAATCTGCTGAAAAACATTCTCTACGACATCAAGCTGCGGTTTGTCAGCGTTGCCAAAAAATAAGAGACAGGCGTGAATCTACCTAGGAAGGTTCGGCTGAGTGCTCCGGCAAAGGTTAATTTCTTCCTCCATGTGCTTGGTAAAAGAGAGGACGGATATCATGACCTATGCACCTGGATGCAGAAAATCGACCTGTACGATCAAATAGAGTTGACTGTTGCTGCGGGAAAAGGCAAGGGCGAAGTGGTGTTTTCGTGCAGCGATACATCTGTCCCGGCTGATGATACCAATCTCGCCGTGCGAGCAGCCAAAGCGTTTTTGGCAACAAGTAGCTGTCTCGGTGATTGTCTGGTGACCATCAGTCTGGAAAAAAACATACCGGTTGCAGCAGGACTGGGCGGAGGCAGCAGTGATGCGGGAACGGTGCTGCGCGGACTCAATGGGATTGCCGGCGGGGAGCTGACTGAAAAACAGCTGCTGGTGCTGGCGAAAAAGCTGGGGGCCGACGTCCCTTTTTTTGCGACATCGCACAGCAGTGTCATTGCCGAAGGCATTGGGGATATAATGTATCCTGTTGATTCTGCGGAAAATTGGAGTATAATCCTGATCAACCCGGATTTTTTTGTATCCACGGCGTGGGTTTTTGGAAATTTATCGTTGACAAGCAGAGAGAAAAACTCTAAATTACCACGCTTTCAAAAGCGTAATGCGGATTTCTTGACATTCGACGATATGCACAACGATCTGGAGAAGGTAAGTTGTGCCAGGTATCCGGTAATTGAAAAGATGAAGCAATCGCTGCTGGCGGTTGGAGCCCGCAGGGTTTTGATGTCCGGCAGTGGGCCGACCGTTTTTGGAATATTTCCAGACACTGAAAAGTCGATCGGTGCTGATTTACAACGTATTGTTGGTGGGTTGCGTCAGGAATACGGAGATAAGGTTTATTTGTCAAGAGCATGTACTGGGGCGTCGCCAAGCGGTAAGGCACCGGGTTTTGATCCCGGCATTCGTAGGTTCGAATCCTGCCGCCCCAGCCATCATTAGTACGTAATCAGATTTCCCGAAGAATAGATATCATGAGAGATTTGAAGATTTTTTCCGGTAATTCACACCGGAAAATGGCCGAGGAGATTGCAGAAAACCTGGAGATTCCTCTCAGTAAAGCTGATGTCAGAAAATTCAGTGATGGAGAAATTTTCGTAGAGATCAAGGAAAACGTACGGGGACATGATGTTTTTGTCGTTCAGCCTACCTGTACGCCTGTGAATGATAGCCTGATGGAGTTGGTGATTATGGTGGACGCGCTGCGTCGCGCATCTGCGCGCAGGATTACCGCTGTGGTCCCTTACTACGGTTACGCCAGACAGGACCGGAAGAACGCTCCCCGGGTGCCCATTTCAGCCAAAGTTGTGGCGGAAATGTTTATGGCGGTAGGGGTTCGCAGAGTGCTTTGCATGGATCTGCACGCCGGCCAGATTCAGGGTTTTTTTAATATACCCGTTGATCACCTCTATGCCGCACCGGTGATTCTTGAGTATATTCGAGAGGCGTTTGGTGAAAATGTGATTATGGTCTCCCCCGATGCCGGGGGCGTTGAAAGGACCAGGGCGTTTGCAAAAAGGCTCAACTCAGGGCTGGCGATCATAGATAAAAGGCGTGATAAGCCGAACGAGTGCGAAGCTATGCATGTGATCGGCGATGTAAATGGTAAAACCGCAATCCTCATGGATGACATGGTAGATACTGCGGGTACTCTGTGCGCCGGTGCCGAAACTCTGCTCGCCAATGGTGCCAAAGAGGTGCATGCGTGCTGCTCGCACCCGGTGCTGTCCGGCCCTGCAATTGAACGTTTGAACAAGTCGCCGCTCAAGTCGCTGGTCGTAACGAATTCGATTCCGCTTAGAGAAGAAGCGAAATCCTGTAAGAAAATAAAAGTACTGTCGGTTTCACAGCTGCTTGCTGATGCAATCAATCGAATACACAATGAAGATTCGGTAAGCTCCCTGTTCGTATAATCGGCGGATTATTAAATATAGATTAAGAATCAGAATATTCTGCCAGGCCGCATCTGTGATTGTTGATACGGCTGCCAGGCGAAGGAGGAAATATGCTTCAGGTTGAAATGTCCGCTTCGGTTCGAACCGCTTCCGGGAAGGGGCCGATGCGTCAACTCCGTATGCAGGGGTTCACCCCTGCAGTAGTGTATGGAGCAGGGGCCGAAGCCCAGAAACTTCAGTGTGACACCAAGGATCTTACCGCAAAACTTATCAAGTATGCCAGAAAGAATACGATAGTCACCCTGAAAATAGACAACGGCGTCGAAAAGGACGTGGTCGTTGGCGAGATACAGACCGATCCGGTAAAAGATACCCTGATCCACGTCGATTTTCTTGAAATCGATCTTAAGCAGGAACGTTCCTTCAACGTTCCAGTTAAATACCAGGGTAAGGCTAAAGGCGTCGATCTCGGTGGTATCCTGGTTGTCGGCTGCGATACTGTCGTACTTAAGGGAAAACCTCTTGATATCCCGGAGGAGATAGTGATCTCCGTCAGCGGGCTACTCATCGGAGATAAGATCAAGTGCCGGCATATTGAGCTTCCTGAAAATGTGGAGATGGTCACCGAAGGAAGAACTGTCGCCGTCTCGGTTGTTACTCCGGGCGCGAAGGTCAGCGACGACGATGAGGAAGAAGAAACCGTTGCAGAAGGTTCAGAAGGCGAAGCCTCTGAAGAATAATAGATATATTGTTGGGGCGTGACGGGCGACGAGCAGTTTCGCCGTTAATGGACCAATTTGTAAAGAGGGTTCGGAAAAATTTTTCCGAACCCTTCTTCGTTTTATAAATAGAGCTGTTATGGCAACTGAAGACCTGCTTCTGGCCGGCTTGGGCAACCCGGGGGAAAAATACGCCAATACCAGGCATAATATCGGGTTCTGGGTAATTGAGCAGCTCGCTGAAAAATGGCGGCTGCACAACGTCAAATCCAAGTGGGATGCCGACTACTACAGCGGAGCTTTTTGCGGAAGAAAGGTTCACCTGATTAAACCGCAGACATTCATGAACCGGAGCGGGGATTCGGTCTGCCGCTTTTTTCGCTTCTACAAAAGTAATCCGGGGCAACTGCTGGTTATCCACGACGACCTGGATATGGATTGCGGCCGCATCAAGCTTGTCGTCGGAGGCGGAAGTGGTGGACACAACGGGATCAAGTCGCTGGTGGAAAGGTTGGGCTGCTCCGATTTTTACCGGTTGAAAATAGGGATCGGCCGTCCAGGAAAAGGAGATGTCCATCCGGATTTTCCGGTTGACAGGTTCGTTCTTGGCACGGTGACTCCTGAAGAATCGGCTATATTCGAAAAGAGAAGTCCCGATATTGTCCGCGGCATAGAACTTTTTACCAAGGGAGATGTCAGCAGGGCCACCGGGCTTTTGAATAGTCTTAAATAACACCTTGTTTTCCTCAGAATAACGATCATCGTTTCTAGTACCCCCCCTCTGTGGTGCCGACAATGGACAAAAAGTGCGGCAATTTTATGCGTTTTGTGGTATAATAATTTTTGTGCCTGGAAAAAGGAAATATTTATCTGGTCTCAAGGCAGAAAAAAATCACAAAGCCGAGAAATCTGACTTATTTTCCGTTCCTGTTTGTCAATATTGACAATATGCATAGTAGTTTCTAGATGTTTACGCCTGGTTTAGGCCCCTTTGCAGAAAAGGAGAGATCTGTGTTTTCAGAAGGTGATATGGCTGTCTATCCAGCCCATGGTGTCGGTGTTATAAAAGCTGTCGAAACAAAAACAGTAGGTGGAATTGATCAATCATTTTATGTTCTGGAGATTCTCGACAACAGCATGCGCATAATGATCCCGACTGGCTCCAGCGAAAACGTGGGACTCAGGGCCATTGTCGGAAAAGAGGAAGTCGATGACATAATGGAGATTTTATCTGACAGATCGGTTGAACTGGGAGCCCAGACCTGGAATAGGCGGTATCGCGACTACATGGAGAAGATCAAGACCGGGTCGGTTCATGAAGTCGCCGTAGTGCTAAGAGACTTGTTTCTCCTCAGCGTCGATAAGGACCTCAGCTATGGCGAACGCAAGATGCTTGACACCGCCAAGAATCTCCTGGTAAAGGAGTTGTCTCTTGCTCAAAATGCCAAGGAAGACGATGTCAGTAAAACCATAGAGGCAATCTTTTCCTAACAAATAATCATTTGTCACATGACCATGGCATTGCATAAAAGCCGATAGCTTTAGCCAGCCCGGGTCCGGTTGATCCTGTCACCAGCCGATGGAAGTCAATTACCAGGTACAAGCCAGTCATGCCGGAATGCGTCTCGACCATTTTCTTTCCGCGCATCTTTCTCAATTTTCAAGAAGTCTCATCTCCACCGCTATCCGCAATGGCGACGTGCGCGTTGGCGGAGAACGAAAAAAGAGCAGCTACCGGCTCAAGGAAAACGACCGGATCACCGGGACGGTCGAGGTCCGGAATGAGATTACCGTTGAACCGGAAAAAATTGACTTTACAATAATATACGAAGATCAGTGGATGCTGGCCCTGTCCAAGCCTCCGGGACTGGTGGTGCATCCCGGAAGCGGTAATGACAAGGGAACCCTGGTAAGCGGGTTGCTTTATCACTGTAGCGCCATAGGAGGTGTCGGCGACACCATCCGCCCTGGGATAGTGCATCGTCTGGACAAGGATACTTCAGGGCTGATGGTTGTAGCCAAAACCGACGAAGTGCACCGTAATCTGGTGAGTGGCTTTAAAGAGCGTAATCTTGAAAAGAATTATATCGCGCTGATCCATGCAATCCCGCTGGAAAGGCAGGGCCGCATAGTCGCCCCGATCGGCCGGCATCCGGTCCAGAGACAGAAGATGGCGGTGCGTGAGACAGGCGGCAGATATGCAGCGACAAGCTGGCAGTTGATAGGGGAGATCGCCGGTAAATATGGCCTTGTAAAAGTTACCATAGAAACAGGAAGAACCCACCAGATCAGGGTGCACATGGCCCATTGCGGACACCCCGTTGTCGGTGACCGTGTCTACGGAAGCGGTAGGGACAACAGCGGGTTTTTGCGGCAGCTTCTCCACGCCTGGGAACTTATCATGTGCCATCCGATAACAGGCAGAAAGATGGTGCTCAGGGCACCACTGTGGCCTGATTTTCAGGAAAAGCTGAAGCAGCTCGGCTGCACCTTTGACGAGGAGAATCTGTGAAGATAGCGATAACCGGAAACATCGGCGGTGGCAAATCCACCGTCAGTAGAATTCTGGCCAACATTCTCGGGGCGGCAATGCTCGACAGCGATGGGATATGCCGACATGAAATGCAGCCGGGAAATCAAGGTTTCGTGCAGCTGGTGGAAATCTATGGCGACAGGTTCGTAAAGCATGACGGCGGACTGGACAGAGATGGTCTGCGTTCTGCTGTTTTCAGCGATATGTCCGTTAAAAAAAATCTTGAGGATATACTTCATCCTCTTGTTCTCCAAAAAATCGAGCAGCGAGGGCTTGAGCTTGAAGGAAAAATCCTGATTGTCGAGGTACCGCTTCTTTTTGAAGTAGGATGGCAGGATCAGTTTGATGTCACGGTTGTGGTCCGCGCCGGCGAGGGGAAAATCATTGACAGGGTTGTCGCAAGAGATGACCTTGAAGCCGCCCAGGTAAAAAAAATACTGGATGTGCAGATGCCCTGTGGGGAAAAAGAGATGCTGGCCGATTACACCATTGATAACTCAGGTACCCTGGCGGCCACGTTTGGGCAGCTGCAATGGCTGGCCAGCTCACTAAAAGATAAAGAAAAGAGATGAAATATTGGCAAAAGACTGCTAAAACACTTGACAGTCAATGTAGGAAACCGTATAAAAACACGTAAGAATTACGGCATCAAATCCCTGTCTTAGCTGAATCATCTCATTTGTAACCTGCCATTACATTTCAGCACTTTACAAGTGAACCTGCAGGTAAAAGATTCATTTTCAAGAGTGATTTTTCACAGAACAACTGACCGTTTTCCTATTCTGCTGCTAATCGCAAAAAACAATATAGCGGAACCGCAAAACAACTATATGCCGGGCGTCCGCCAGCAGTTGTTCAGAATTATTACCTTCGAAGCATAGAGTAAGCTCGATAGCATTACCTGATAAACAAGCGGCCGTTTTTGTTTTTGCCTGCTCTGGCAGCAACGGACAAAAGGTCTTTATAATTTTTTTTATTACTGCCAATAATCCGAGAAAGGAGATGTAGATTAATGAATCTGGCGGAACTGAAACTGATGAAAATCGGTGAACTGGTGCAGCTTGCCCGTGAGTTAAAGGTAGAAGGGTACAGTGCCTTGCGCAAGCAGGAACTCATTTTTGCAATACTGAAAGCACAGTCCGTAAAAGATGGCAAAATGCGTGGGAGTGGTGTCCTTGAGATACTGCCCGACGGATTTGGGTTTCTTCGGGCGCCTGATTACAACTACCTGCCGGGGCCGGACGATATCTATGTGTCTCCTTCTCAAATCCGCCGTTTAAGTCTTAGGACCGGAGACACCATTGAAGGGTTGGTGCGTTCACCAAAGGAAGGTGAGAGATACTTCGCTCTGCTTAAAGTGGACAGTGTTAACTTTGATCCTCCAGAGGCTGCGAAACAAAAGACTCTTTTTGGCAACCTGACGCCGTTGCATCCCAACGAGGCGTTTAATCTCGAATGGCAGCCGGATAACATATCCATGCGTGTTATGGATATGTTCGCACCCATCGGCAAAGGGCAGCGTGGTCTTATCGTGGCGCCCCCGAGGACAGGGAAGACCGTGCTTATGCAGAAAATCGCCAATTCGATTGTCAGAAACCATAAGGAAGTGTTTCTGATCGTTCTGCTCATTGACGAAAGGCCCGAGGAGGTAACCGAGATGACAAGGACAGTCCGGACCGCCGAAGTCGTCAGTTCAACCTTCGACGAGCCTCCCCAGCGCCATATCCAGGTTGCCGAAATGGTAATTGAAAAAGCCAAGCGGCTGGTTGAGCATAAAAAGGATGTGGTCATCCTGCTCGACTCTATAACACGGCTTGCACGGGCCTACAATACGGTTACCCCGGCGAGCGGCAAGATTTTATCCGGTGGAGTTGAGGCCAATGCGCTGCACAGGCCGAAGCGCTTTTTCGGTGCAGCTCGGAATATTGAAGAGGGAGGAAGCCTCACCATCCTGGCCACGGCCCTCATTGAGACCGGCAGCCGGATGGACGAGGTTATTTTCGAGGAATTCAAGGGAACCGGAAATATGGAGCTGGTTCTTGACCGAAAGATGGCTGACAAAAGAATATTTCCCGCCATCGATCTCAAGCGCAGTGGAACCCGTAAGGAAGATCTGCTCACTAAACCGGCCGCGCTCAACAGGATATGGATTCTCAGAAAATTGCTCAGCTCTATGAATCCTGCGGACTGCATGGATTTTCTCATTGACAAACTGAAGCACCAGAAGACAAATGCGGATTTCCTGGACTCCATGAACGGCTGAGTCCGGTAACCCAGTAAAGGTTGGTTGGCAACTGTTTTTAGTTGAAAAAAAACGTAATTGGGGTAATATAACGCTCTTGTGTTCTGCCAGATTTGTATTTAACTATATAAAATAAACATCACATAACCCTGTGTGTTGGAGGAATAATAACTATGAAAGAAGGAATTCATCCCGAATATCACAAGATTAAGGCGGTCTGTGCCTGCGGCAACGAGGTGGAGCTCGGTTCCGTTATGAGTGAGATCAAGGTCGAAATCTGTTCTGCATGCCATCCGTTTTTCACAGGCAAGCAGAAACTTGTTGATACCGCCGGTAGGATCGAGAAGTTCAAGCAGCGTTACGCAAAGCACTATGCCAAGATGGAGGAAAAAAAGGGGTAATCTCTTTTTTATCTTCATTCTTCCGGCTCTGTTGTTTTTTTTTGTTATGTCCACAGCGATGCGTGCCATGGTTGTGGACATTTTTCTTTTTTTCCGGTCCTGGTGAACGAAAATGTATGAAAAATTTGCGGATCTAGAAGACAGGATAGCTGATCTGGAAGGACGGTTGTCCGATCCGGCCCTGGTGAGTAATCAAAAGAAATACCAGGAGGTTGTAAGAGAGCACGCGCACCTGTCCAAGATCAACGTCAAATATGTTGCTTACCAGAAAGTGCAGCAGGAAATAAAAGATAATAACGCCATCTTGCGGGATGAAAATGAGGATCCCGAGATTAAGGAACTGGCGCGGGCCGAGCTTGATGAACTTGCACAAAAAAAAGAGCGCCTGGACCATGAACTGAAGATTATTCTGCTGCCCAAGGATCCCAACGATGAGAAGAATATCTTTCTTGAAATAAGAGCGGGAACCGGGGGGGACGAAGCAGCTCTTTTTGCCGGAGACCTGTTTAGAATGTACAGCAGGTTTGCCGAATCGATGGGATGGCGGGTTGAGGTTATGAGTTCCAACCCGATCGGGATCGGTGGCTATAAAGAAATTATCGGTCTTATCAGCGGTGATAAGGTGTACTCCAAGCTCAAGTATGAAAGCGGGGTCCACAGGGTGCAGAGGGTGCCGGAAACCGAAACCCAGGGAAGGGTTCACACCTCGGCGGTGACTGTAGCTATTTTGCCAGAGGCGGACGAGGTCGATTTGGAGATCGACATGAACGAACTCAAGTTCGATGTCTTCCGTTCCTCAGGACCCGGTGGCCAATCGGTAAACACCACCGATTCCGCGGTGCGGGTAACACATCTGCCTACCGGGCTGGTGGTGACATGTCAGGATGAAAAGTCCCAGCATAAAAACAAGGCAAAAGCCTTGACTGTACTCCGTGCCAGACTGCTTGACCAGATAGAACAGGAACGACACGACAAGATCAGTCAGGACCGAAAGAGTCAGGTCGGCAGCGGCGACAGAAGTGAACGGATCAGAACCTACAACTACCCGCAGGGGAGAATCACCGATCACCGGATTAACCTCACTTTGTATAAGCTGGATACGGTTATTGCAGGAAAACTCGACGAGGTTATTTACCCCTTGATCGCGCACGATCAGGCGGAAAAACTTAAAACTCTGCAATGATCGGTGGGCGTTGTCTAGTGTAAGGTTTCGCTGCTGAGCTTAGTCTGAGATGGCCGGAATATGCTTTAACGAGCTTCTTGCAAAAGGAGTGAAAAAACTCTCGCAGGCGGGAATTAAGGAGTCGCTTATCGACGCCAGGCTGCTGCTTGAAGAGGCGTCGGGAAAGAGCTGGACGGAGTTGCTTGTACATGGCACCTCACAGGCCTCCTCAGCCGTGGCTGAGGCCTACCTCACCTTTATCAAGCGCCGCATCCAGAGAGAGCCTGTCGCCTACATTATCGGCGAATGGGAATTCTGGTCCCTGCCTTTTTATGTTTGTCCGGATGTGCTGATTCCGCGCCAGGAAACTGAGTTTCTTCTTGAAACGGTACTGAAGCATAACAGTCACCTGCCAGGGGTTGTTGACGGACCAATCCTCGACCTGTGCTGCGGCAGTGGAATCATAGGGGTTGTCCTGGCCCGGGAACTTCAAAAAAAAATAATCGCGCTGGATATATCGAGAGCTGCGCTGAAGGTTGCAGGGAAAAATGTTACGAGACATAACCTGCAGGACAGAATTCTGCTGGTTCAGGGTGACTTGCTTGAACCCTTCGGGTCGTCTCATCAATTCTCCCTGATCGTTGCCAATCCGCCTTATGTCAGTAACGATGACGTTCGGCACAACCTCCAGCCGGAAGTGTGTCGCTACGAACCGCACCTGGCGCTTGACGGCGGTCACCTGGGAATGGAATTAATCGACAGAATCTTTAGCGGATTGCCCCGTGTCCTGCAGCGTGGTGGCCACTTCTTTATGGAATTCGGGGCCGATCAGGGTGATTTTACCAGGAAACTTTTTAATACCAGGTTGAAGGGAACAGAAGGTTTTGAGACCCTGACCATTCTGCAGGACTACTCAGGCCGGGATCGTGTGGTTCACATCAGCAGGACGACTTAAAAATATTACGGAGCGATGTTATGGAAAAACTCGTCATTGAGGGCGGGATACCTCTTAAGGGTGAAGTAAGGATAAGCGGTGCCAAAAATGCTGCTCTGCCGCTGATGGCAGCAACCCTGCTTGCTCCCGGGCTGCACAGATTAACGAATGTCCCGGATCTTCGCGATACCAGAACTTTTATCCGTTTACTGGAGAACCTCGGGGTCAGGAGCAGCTGGGAGGGGACAACTACTCTGCTCCTCGATACAACATATGTCTCTCAGACCGAGGCGTCCTATGAGCTGGTAAAGACCATGCGGGCCTCCGTTCTTGTTCTCGGCCCGCTGGTGGCAAGGTTCGGCAGGGCGCGTGTTTCACTCCCAGGCGGCTGTGCCATCGGCGCAAGGCCTATTAATTTTCACATCATGGGGCTTGAACGGCTCGGGGTCTCCTGTCGGCTCGAAAGTGGATATGTTGATGCCAGCGTGGATGGACGGATGAACGGAAACGTGATTTATTTTGACGTCCCTTCGGTCACCGGAACAGAAAACCTGCTGATGGCGGCAGTTCTCGCCAAAGGAGTCACCGTACTCAAAAACGCCGCCCGAGAGCCGGAGATCGGCAATCTTGTCGATATGCTGACCACCATGGGGGCTCGGATTGAAGGTCGGGGAAGTGACAGGCTGACGATTTACGGGGTGGACGAACTTTCTCCTGCAGATTGCGCAATTATCCCCGACCGTATTGAAGCAGGTACCTATCTTATAGCCATAGCAGCTTCCGGCGGCAGCGGGACAATTACCAACTGTATTCCGGCCCACCTGCCGTCTCTGCTTGAAAAATTGCGACTGGCGGGGCTTGTGGTGCAGGAGGGGGAGTCTTCGATATCCATACGCTTTCCGGAAAAATTACAAGGGGAACTGCAGCTCAGGGGCGTCGACATCAAGACCATGCCCTATCCCGGTTATCCGACTGATCTGCAGGCGCAGTTCATGGCGCTTATGACCCTTTGCTCCGGGGTGTGCGTCATAAATGAGACCATCTTTGAAAATCGGTTTATGCATATTGCCGAGCTGCAGCGGCTTGGTGCTGATATAAAAATCGACGGCAACTCTGCAGTGGTAACCGGGAAAAACATGAACGGCCTCAGAGGGGCACAGGTCATGGCAACCGATCTTCGCGCAAGCTCCTCCCTGGTTATTGCGGGACTTGCAGCGAGTGGCAGGACCGATATCTCCCGGATTTATCATCTGGAACGGGGGTATGAGAAGTTGGTCGATAAACTAACCGGCCTGGGGGCTCGGGTCTGGAAAGAGCAGGAACAATAACAGCGTTCATAACATATCGGAATCAGGAGTCGATTTCCGGTATCGGCAGTTTCACGGTAAAAAGAGCACCGGAGTTACCCTCTGGGTTCATCAAGCCGTCATTGCTTACCTCAACCGTCCCCTGATGGGCCTCGACAATCTGTCGCACAATGGCCAGACCAAGACCGGTGCCTTCGACCCTGGTGGTCCAGAACGGATCGAAAACCTTGTCCAGTCCGTCGTGTGCTATTCCCGTGCCGTTATCCGCGACCGATATTTCAAGCATCTCGGAGTTGTCGGCAGTTGTTATCTCCTTGCTGCAGACGTGGATTCTTTCGCTACCCTGCGGACAGAACAACATGGAATTCTGCATGAGATGGCTCAGGACAGTGAACAGCTGGTTCTGATCACCCCAGACGTCCAGGGCTGGCTTGAAATTGTGAGAGACCTTGACGGTTTGTGACCAGTTGGGATTGATCTGCAGGACCTCGATAACTTCTTCGAGACATCCGGCAAGGGAGAACCATTGACAGGAGATATTCTCCGGTCTTGAGAATTTCAGAAAATCCCCGATCCTGTTGTTCAACCTTTCCGCTTCACGAACAATTATCTGTGCCAGCTCATGATTGGTGCCGTCTTGTTCCGCCGGTGAGAATTCGTCGACAAGAACCTGCGCCGATCCGGAAATCGCCGTGAGAGGATTGCGGAAATCGTGCGCTATTGATGCGCTCATCATGCCTATTGCTGCGAGTTTTTCCTTCTGTCTTGCCTGCTTTTCCATCGACTCGATTTGGTCGACGTCCCGCAGGTTGATGATCATGTCGGGTCGCGTGGCATTGTCTGATCTATTGTCGCCGGAATGTATTTCTATGCAGGTGTAGCCGATACGGATTATTCCGGTATCTTTAACGAAGTCGATGGTATGGCGTATTTTTTTGGTGTCGAGATCGATCCCGGGAATCACCTGGTAAATATTTTTTCCCGGAAGGGTCGATGGATTTAATCCGGTGATTTTTTCTATGGCGTTGTTGGCCGAGGTGATGACCCCATCACCATCAACGGAAAAAATACCTGACGCGATGTTGTCAATGATCTGCTTGTTGATAGTGGTCAGCCTGTTGAGCTCTTTTTTGGAATCCTTCAGGGCAATTTCTGCCGACTGCAAACGTTTGCCGAATATCCTGCTGAGAAACGCCGCAAGGAAGGCGGTTAACCCGTGAATGGCAAAACCGTTTAATCCCGTTGTGATATCAATTGTCGTATGGCCGCTCTTGGTATCAGGGAGTAAGGGAAGCAACGCATGAAGATCAAGGGCCAGAAGCAACCCGTACTCAAGAGTTACCGCAGCTGCAGCAAAAAGGCCGCCCCGGTAGGGAAGGAGAAGGCCGCCGGCTATGATGGGAAAGAAATAGACCGAGGTGAGTGTCGTGTTTACCGACCCGGAAAAAAAAATCAACAACGAGGCGAAAACGGTATCAAGGAAGATCTGCAAGTAGCAGAATTGAATCAGGTTTTTCTCACCGGAAAGCAGCGAATAGGAAGAGAAACAACTGGCGGTGACCACTATGATAAGGAGGTACAAGAGAAAATCCTGTCTGATAAAGTAAATGGCAGACAGAGGTGACTCCTGGAAAAAAGAGGAAAAAACCAGCAGCAGCGTATAGAGGATGACCCTGAGCAGAAGCACCCACAGCAGCTGGTTGCGAAATAATCTGTCGACGTCTTCGTCCTGCCGACCCTTGTTGTTGAGGAAGGATAAGAGCATTAAGATCAGGGCAGGCCGTATTTTTTGACTTTATAGCGCAACGAGCGGAAACTTATCTTCAGCAGGTCGGCGGCCTTCATCTTCGAGTTGTTGGTCCTTGCAAGAGCATGGGAGATAAGACGTTTTTCAAGATTGGCGATTACTTTTTCAATACCGAGTTCATAGAGCTGTTCTTCGTTGTCGGCGGCCCTAAGCAGAGTCTCATGTTCCCAGGGTTCCGCTGTTCCATGGTTGAGTGTGCTGGAGATATTTCCAGCAAAAGAAAGACTTTCCGGGAGTATGATATTGGAGCTTTCAAGGGCAACCCCTCTTTCAATGATATTTTCCAGTTCCCGGACATTTCCCGGGAAGTCGTAATTCATCAGTACCTGCAAGGCGTATGATGAAATTTCCTGGATTTCCTTTCCCAGCAGTTGTGAATATTTCTTGAGAAAGTATTCGACCAGCAGCGGAACATCGTTTTTTCGTTCGCGAAGCGGAGGGACCCGAAGCGGAACCACCGCCAGTCTATAGAAGAGATCTTTACGGAAATTGCCGTTTTCAATCTCCTCTTCAAGAATTCTGTTTGTCGCCGCGATAATACGGACGTTGATTCTACTGGTCGTTGTTCCTCCCACCGGTTTGATTTCACGTTCCTGCAGCACGCGCAGCAGTTTTGTTTGTATTATCGGCGTAAGCTCACCAATTTCATCAAGGAAGGCGGTGCCGTTGTCCGCCTCGTGAAAAAGTCCGGGTTTGTCGCTTATGGCCCCGGTGAAAGATCCTTTTACATGGCCGAACAATTCGCTTTCCATGAGATCTTCAGGGATTGCGCTGCAGGTTATTGGAATAAATTTTTCTTTGGCGACATTGCTGTTTTTATGGATAGCCTTGGCCACAAGCTCTTTTCCCGTACCGGATTCACCGTAGATAAGCACGTTTGCTGGAGTTGGTGCAACACGCTTTATCATGTCGAAAATTTTTAGCATTTCACGACTCTTGCCGATGATCTCCGGAAAACTGTCGCCAAGCTCAGATGGATTTCTCTCAGGAGCGCACTTGTTGGTAGCGGATCTTATCACCGATTTGATCTCATCGACATTGAAAGGCTTGCTGATATAGTCAAATGCGCCGTTTTTCATCGCCATTACGGCATCGTCGGGAGAGGCAAAGGCGGTAATCATGATAACCGGAAGTTCAGGAGAGCCGAGCTTGATTGCCTCAAGCAGCTCAATACCGTTCATTCCGGGCATTCTGATGTCGCTCACAACAACATCGGGGTGGCGAGAGGTGAGGATATCAAGCGCTTCAGCTCCTTTTGCAGCCGTTATAACTTCGTGCCCTTCCTTTTGCAGAAGAATCTTCAGAAAGTCACGCATACTGCGTTCATCATCGACGACAAGTACTGACGACATAACCACCTTGGCTTAAGTAGAGTGTTGAAGGTAAAACGTATCTCCCCGAAATTTCCGTGAATAATTTTATCGCAAGGGACTGTCTCGTTGAATCACAACGTACAGCGCGGACTATTCGGGTGAAAGGAGCGAAAATATTCCGGTGAAAACCTACAGGCAGATAATATCTTACTCTTGGGCAAGAAACAAGAAAAGGAGTGGAACAAACGGAAATTCAGTACGGTTTTCTCATTGGCCAATGAGAAAAGCGATAAAGACCACCGATACGGAAAAAAGACAACCGCACCGGTGAATGAAACATCGGCTTTCGGTGTTTATGTTAAAGCCAGGATCAGTTGTTCAGCCGCTCGCCACTGATCTCGTCAAAGAGTGCTGCCGCGGTTTGGGTGTGCAGCGACCTCTTGACCTGTTGGCCAGTGTCGCCACCACTGTTTTGTTGATAGTTCGCCAGAGCCAACGCGTCCTGCAACACTGCGGATTCCTGTTGCAGGTTTTCAGCGGCTGATGCCGGTGGCTGCAAAAGGGTGTCAAGGGTGCGGCGCAGTTCGTCGGTTGCCCCGACATTTTTCAAGATGGTTGTTCTTACCTCGCCGGAAAGACCGTGCAGGTAAGCGCCGCAGAGAACGACCGCCATGTTTGCGCCTTCTTTTCTGGCGATATTTTCAGCAAATCTTGCTACGGTGGTGGTTGTTTTTATGCTTTTGAAGTCAGTATGATAATACCGTTTGACTTCCACGGCTACCTTGTCTTTGAGCAGGTCTTCGCGGGAGCCCAGGAAATCTTCCGGCAAAGTGCCGAGGCATTGCTCGGCGAATTGACAATAGGATGCACAGCCGAAATCCATTTTGGGGTTGACGAAACGGTGATCACAACCGGGACATTTTCTGGTGGTGTCATCCTTGTAGAACTCAACGAGTGCCCCGCATTGGGGACACTCTACGTCATAGATGGCGTCGTTGTTCCAGTACTGCATATCTTGCCCGGGACATTTCATTGATAACCTCCTTGGGGTCTGGGGTGCATTTCCTGTGTCTCAGGAGTACTATAAGCTCGATGTATGATAAGTATACCATTGGGTTGGCATCGAAGGTTTGACCTGGGTCAAAAGAGGAAAAATAGTGAAAGGATGGGCGGCACTGGAAAAATAGCAGGAGTACCAAACGGGTTGGTACTCCTGGGAAAACAGGGGACGACGCGGGGTTTATCAGGGACAGTATTGGGTCATAACCTCGGTTACGGCGACCACTGACGGTGAATTGTCGTCAAGCTCCATAAGCGAACGTCTTTCCATGTCAAATTCAAGAAGAGCCGGATCGTTGGGGATGATGCCACCCACGGGCAGACCGATTTCCTCAACTTCTTTAAGGAACTGGTCGCCGAGCTTCTCCGGACCTCGGGTCACGAGTATTGCAAGGTTCTTGACATCGAGCTTGAGGCTCTCGAGCATCGAGTTTATCCTGCGTACAGCGCGTAAACCTCTCAGGGAATAGTCGGTGACAAGAAAAAGCATGTCGACCTTGCCGCTTGTGCGCCGGCTCAGGTGCTCCATCCCCGCTTCGTTGTCGACCACCATGTACGCATAATGCGAGCTGAGCCTGTCGGTGAAGTTGTTCAGGATATTGTTGACCATGCAGTAGCATCCCTGGCCTTCCTGCCTGCCCATGACCAACAGATCGTAAGAAGGAGTTTCTATTATCGCCTGCTCAACCAGGGTCTCGAGATAGTTGACCTTGTCCATGCCGGAGGGGACCCCCTGGGGATCTTTCATGTAGGTTTCACGGATGTCGCCGATCGTGCTGGTAACACTGTGTCCGAGCGTTTCTCCAAGGTTGCTGTTGGGGTCAGCATCGACTGCCAGTATCGGTCCCTTGTCAACCTTGTTCATGTACCGCACCACCAGAGAAGCTACCGTGGTTTTGCCAACCCCGCCCTTTCCTGCAAAAGCAATTACTTTACTCATACAAATCTCCGTGAAAATTACGCTGCTGATCGAAGATCAGGCCGATTATTACATGTTCGTACGTATTCAAGTCTGTCTGAAGTTCTAGACCAATAGTAAACATCCTTTACAAAATGGAAAGAAAAAACCGCCCTGCTTATACATTTGCAGGGCGGCGGTGGATAACGGGTCCGGCCAACAACCGCCGGACAGCTGGTCTCATTGAAAGGTGGTCATGCACTGACGGGTGTCTTTTTTTTGCTCTTCTTTTTTTTCTTTTCCTCAACGGGACCCAGCAGGGCCTGCAGTTTAGTAATATCGGAGAAGTCTATGGTGCTGTTTTCCCTGATTCCCAGGCTCGATTGATCAAGTCCCATGCAGAGCCCAAGAAGCTGCGGATAGAGAAGCACCGGAAGCTGCTTTTTTATCTTTGCATCAGCCAACAGCCTTTGCTGGGCCGTGTCGAACTGGAGGTGACAGTAGGCGCAGACTGGGGTGATATATTCGGCACCGGCCAGCTGCGCTCCGGTTATTTTTTCACAGAGAAGCTTCTGGGAAAGTTCATCGTTGATACCGGCAAGGGCAGCCCCGCAGCATTCCATCCTTCCGGGCCAGTCAAGACTTGTGGCCCCGGTCAGGGCGAGGAGATCTTCTGAGATCCCGGGTACGAACGAATCGTCGAAACGGGTTATCTCCCGCGGACGGAGGATATGACAGCCGTGAATCAGGGATATTTTGAGGTCGGTAAACTGTTTCACCAGATTTTTTTTTATCGTGTCGACCCCGACATCCTGGTGGAGGACGGTGAGAAAATGTTTGACCTGGGTCTTGCCGGAGTAACTGAGTCCTTCCTTGCTGAGGAAAGATGTTAATTTTTCGGCAAGACCGGTGTCGGATTCCATGACGTTTTTGGCTTTTTGCAGACTAGCAAAGCAGCAGTTGCAGACCACCATGATATCCAGACCTCGCTGTTGGGCGATTGCAAGATTGCGCACCGAGGGCAGGATATAAGCCGTTTCGTCTACATTCCTGGCGGGATAACCGCAGCAGTTGAACTGGTCCACAATTTCCAGTTCAACGCCCAGCTTCTGCAGGACTCTCTTGGTGGATTCAGCGTACTGCTTGATTCGTATCGGGATGTTGCATCCTTGGAAAAATGCATATTTCATACGCTCGCTCCTGCTTCGAGTTTGTTGATGGCATCGTTTTTCAGGCCATAGAAAATATCACACAACTGCACTTCATTGGGACAATGCTCCTGGCACAGATAACATGTGGAGCAGCTCCAGATCATTTTTGATCCCATGGCGAGCTCCCTGTTTCCTATGCCAAGACTGTAGATAATCTGGTGGGGTAGCAATCCCAACTCCTCGGACGGGTTGTCAAAGCTCCTGACAACCGGGCAGATGTTGGTGCAGCGCCGGCATGAATAACACCCTCTGTAGGATTCATTGTTACCGCTTCCTGTCTGGCCAAGGTTGAGCGGACCACTGAAATCGGCGAGGCTCTTGAAACAGTCCTTAAACTGGTCGGTCACCTTTTTAAGGGCTTTGAGGTGGTCATCGACGAAATTGCCTGCCAGGGCAAGCGGAAAGGAGAAATGGCTGAGCAGGGCGGTCTCCGGTTTGCCGTTTTCCAGAAGAACGTATCTTGACCTTACGAAAAGTTCTTTAAGGTTGATCCCGGAAGGGCAGACTGTGGTACATCGATCACAGCTGGTGCAGATATACAAACCCTCTTGCAGCCGTTTGAGAGTTTGCCTGTCTATCGGCCTTCCGGCCGCAAGATTCTTGAGGTACTGCACCTTTTCCGACGGCAGTATGAAGTCGTTATCGAAATACTCGTAAAACATCGAGGATGAGCATTCGACGGTACAGGCGCCGCAGTGGGTACAGGCGGAAAGCCCGAGCATCTGAGTATTCAGACCGTTGGCCGGGGATGAGACCGTGTCGTTTGTCACCCGCTTGGTCAGCAGGCTCAGGGGGGCGGCGACAATGTGGAACATTTTGCCGAAAGGGAGCCAGGCAAGCAGGGTGAAGCACGCCAGGATATGCAGATAGTAGAAAAAACTGACCGCAGCGGCGTCACCCACCGACGAGAAAAAACCTCCGACGACTTTTGTTGCGGCAAAACCACCAAACGCCGAGCGGTTTGACGCGTGGCAGTCGATACAGTTGTAGCCGTTCTGCTCTTTGCCCGCGGCAACCAGCTCGGCGGATGGACTTTCGGCAAAGTTGGGAGAAACCAGGCCGTTTTGCGCGACCCAGTAAGCTTCAAGGGCAAGCGTCTCCTCTTCGTCCAGGGAGCCATACTCCTCGGTCATACGGGTAAAGGTAGAATATGAGGACATCTTGGTCCCCTCGAGAAAGAAACCGGATAAGATTATCGCCGCGATAATAACCAGGGCTGCCCAATCACCGGGGTAGTTCCTGAGCCTTTGCGGTTTGCTTGAAAACCTTCTGTAGATTGCGAGCGCAAGACCGGCAAGGACCATCACTCCGAACAGGTTTCGCAGAAAAAGAAATGGGTTCAGTGTGGGCTGGTAGTTAGCGAACAGGGAATCAGAAACAATTGCGCCAAGCGCGTGCATCAACAGCAGCAGGATAAAACCGGTAAAAATAAGAATGTGGGCAACCCAGCGGAGGTAGCTTTTATCAAAGGTGCGTTTTAAAAAGAGGAGATCGGCGAAAAAAGACTTTATGACAAGGAAAATCCTGGGGCCCAGAAGGGTAGACACCACGCCTTTAATCGCCGCACCGACCCTGCTTTCACTGAATGCGGGGGAGCCAGATGGGGCAATACCCTGGGAAAACCACGTTGAGAATCGAATAAATAATCCAATGAGACAGACAATTACAGATAAGCCAAGCAGTATATTGAAATTCATAGCTGTTTTTCTATACCCTCTGTTTTTTCCAATACCAGGAATATTTAGTTCGGTTTTCAGTTTATAGTTATCACGATATCATGGGACCCTCGGCGACGGGCGGTCAGCGATAACCATAAATGAAATTTGTCTTTTGGCCTTTTATCCTCCTGAAGAGCATTGGCGACTTCGCCAGTTGTTGGTGACGAGATGTTCACGGTCAGATTCCGGCGGCGATTCACGCCGGCAACCGACCTTCTGGTTCGGAGAAACGACGTTGTGGTGCAGCGTCGTATATGACATAACACACTCTTTTATCAAAGAGAAATATACCGTTTTTTCCTAACTGCGTCGAGCGATCATTTGCTTTTATATAAAAAAAATTGATTGTATTTATAGATAAAGGACCGGATTGGTGCAAAAAATATAAAGTTAGTAGGAACCTTCATCCGATGGACATGAAGTGAAATTCGTCCGATATCGGTTCTTCGGGAAATTCAAGCAGGATGACTGTGCCCTGGGGACCGGTCTCTTTTATTGAGATCTTGCCGTGGTTCTCTTCCATGATCCCGTAAGCCATGCTGAGGCCAAGTCCCGTACCCTTGCCCAGCTCCTTGGTGGTGAAAAACGGATCGAAAACCTTTGAAAGATGTTCCTCCGGAATTCCGGGGCCGGTGTCGGCTACCTCGATAAAGGCTTTGCCGGCTTGCCGGTCCCGGTAGGTTCTGATGGTGATGGTACCCTGGCCTTCCATGGCATCTATGGCATTGATTATGAGGTTGATAACCACCTGGCAGAGTTGATTCTTATCGGCATTGACCAGGATCTGGTAATCGTCCAGTTCCTTGACCACATCGATATTCATAAAGAGTTTCTGGTCGCGGATCAGTCTCAGGCTCTCGCCGACGAGGTTGTTGAGGTAAAAGACGTCTTTGGTCGGTCTCTTCTGACGACTGTAGGCAAGCAGGTTCTTGACGATTTCCTGACACCGCTCGGCGTCTTCCAGGATATAGTTGAGATTGCTGATCAAGGGGTGCTCATTGCCGAGTTTTTCACGCATGAGGTTGCCGTAGAGCAGAATTGAGGTCAGGGGATTGTTGATCTCATGGGCGACTCCGGCTGCCAGACGGCCCATTGAGGCCAGTTTTTCTGACTGGAAAAGCTGGCTCTCCGCTTCCTCGAGTTTTTTCTGCACCGCCTGTTTTTCGCGAAGATCGTTGTAGATAGCGGCTGATGCGGCCTCTTTGTCCTCTTCGTAGATAATAGCAGCAGTCATCTCAACTGGAATTTCTTCCTGGTTCTTGGTGAGGATCCTCACCTCGGTAGACGGTAACTTGCCTTTTTCCCCGATATTTTCGTCGCGCAGTTTCTTCATGATTTCCCTGGCAACGCCTTTAGGGTAGAAATCCTCTATATTGCAATGTTCGAGGTCGGCGGTGGAGTAGCCGAAAAGTCCCTCGGCAGCTTCGTTCATGAGTATTATCTTGCCGGTTTTGTCAGCTGCGATGATACCGCTGACGGAGCTTTGCACGACCTTGTCGATCATTTCCCTGACGTCGATATATTTTTTTTCCAGGACCTTGACCGCAGTGATATCACGCAAACTCTCGATTATGTACTTAACCTCCCCTTTTTCGTCGAACATGGGTGAGAATACCCGTTCCTCCCAGATATCTTCGCCTTTTCTGCTGATGTTTCTCTGGATAATCGACTGGGATTTCCCGGTGTTCAGCACCTGCTGCAGGGGACAGTCTATTTCATGACAGGAGAGATGCTTGACATTGTCGACCTTTTTAAAGGTCTCTTTACAGGTTTTCCCCAGGATATCATCACGAACGACTTCACTTCTTTCGTAAAATTTGGCATTTGCGGCAATTATGGTGCGGTCGGGGCGGAGCACCAGGGTGGGGAACGACAGGGAATCGAATACTTTCAGGCGCCAGTCTATTTCAATCGGGTCGAAGTTGTCGTTTTTGCTCATATCGGTACATGTGTGGGTGAAAACAAGTTATTCCTAAACTGTCTTTTTGCCGGTCACACGAACAGCTCCAGCAGTTTCATGAACGTTGTCTGTCCATGGGGGTGAGGAAGGTTCGGGTCAGGGTCTTTTTTGCCCTGTCTCCTTCACCGCCACGAAAAACCAGATACATGCTGGTGCCGGCACAACCGGTGATAAGTGGGGTGAGGTTGTGTCGGGCCAGCGAAGTCGCCGCCGCATCGGCGATACCGAAGCGGTCCTGAAAATGAGGGCCGTGCAGGTAGATGAGATCGACAGGCCATGTTTTCCTGCAGTGCAGCGACCGGGTGGCTGCCAAGCGGTTGACGGCCTCATCCAGGGTTTTTGCTGAACCCTTGTCCAGCAGCAGATGGAGGGAAATGACCTCTTCTCCCCTGTGGCAGGCAATAAATTCGAACCGTTTTATCCCGGCCTCCAGTGCAGCTATCTGCTGTCCCCAGAATTCCAGTTCTGACGGATCAAAAGTGAGCGTGGACAGCATAAGGTCGAACTTGTCTGAGATGCCGTAAACCTTGATCTGCTCTTCCCAATAGACGGCGATGGTTTCCATACACAGTCCCTTTATCTCGGAGGTTGTTTGAGTTGAAACTCCTGTCGGAAGGGGGCATGGTTTTGGGGGAGTTCGATAACGTCCAGGAGTTTCTCGACTATGCAATCGAGCTGGTTGAAGTCGGTAGTAAAGGCCAGAGCGGAGATGGATGTCACGCAGGTATAGACAGCCAGGTCATGTCTGGCCAGAGTGTTGATTATTCTGCCCAGTAGCCCGAGGCTGTTTCTGTGGGGAAACAGGGTCAAGAGCCCTATTCCACGAATTGTGGTTATATTTTTGGCTGAATAGGGAAGAAGGGTGATTATCTGGTCGACCTGCCCGGCGTCACTGTGGTCGACACAGAAATGCGTCGTGGTTTTATCTGTAACCGAATCTGAGCAGAGAAAAGGAATGTTGATGTTTTTTTCGGCGAGCCTCGTGAGAATTTTTTCTGCGGGCGGATCGCTCAAGTCTGTCCTGCGAACTGAGAATTGCACCAGTTCCTGACTGAACTTAATCCCGCCAATATGAGTTTTTTCAGTTATATCCAAAGGCTCTGTTTCAATTGAAGCTGTTTTTCTTCCGGGGCGAAACAGCGCCCCGGAAGAAAAAAAACAGAAGATTATAGGTTATCTTTTACAATCTCCATCAGTTTGTCAAGATCAATCGGCTTGGGAATGAAATCGTCGGCCAGAGTTGTCTTGCCACCCATATGGGTGTAGTTGGTTGTCTTGATAGCTTCCGTTACCGCGGTCAGAAGTACGATTACGATATCTTTGTACTCCTTGGAATTTTTCAATTCGTCGCACAGGGTGTAACCGTCTTTTCGCGGCATCATGACGTCGAGGATTATAAGATCCGGACGTTCTTCCTCTATCCGGTCCATCGCCTCGATCCCGTCATAGGCCTTGGCTACGCGAAAGTTTTCACTTTCCAGTTTCATGGAGACCATTTCCACGAGATCTGTATCGTCATCAACTACCAGAACAAGTTTACTGTCGCTCATGTTGTCTATCCTCCATCAGCTTACGGGTTGAAAACTTCTCTTTTATTTATACCTGAGGTCGAGGGAGAAGTCCTGCTCTTTCACAAATCTCTTTGACAATTTCTTCCCATTCGATGGCCATGATGTGGAATCCGGCGACACCTTCGATCTGTTTCAGCTTTTCAATGGTCTCAACACAGATGGTAACACCTTCTTCGGCCTGTTTCTCTTTCGGTACCGAGGCCATCCTTTCCACTATTTCCTTGGGCACATCCATACCCGGAACGCGGTTGGCCATGTATTTGGCAGCGCCAAGAGATTTTATCGGGGTAACCCCGGCGAGGATGTAGCACCTTTTATGCAGTCCTCTCTTGCAAACCCCTTCCATCCAGGTGGCGAATTTATCGACGTTGAAAATACATTGCGTCTGGATGAAGTCGGCCCCAGCTTCGATCTTCTTTTCAAGCCGCATGACACGGAGCTCGAAAGGATCGGCAAAGGGATTGGCGGCTGCGCCGATAAACATTTTGGGTGCACCCTTGAGCTCGGCACCGCCCTGGAATATCCCTTTATCCCGCATGTCCTTGACCATCTGGATCATCTGTATCGAATCGATGTCATGAACATTCATGGCGCTCGGATGATCTCCGAACTTGGTGTGGTCGCCGGAGAGGCAGAGCATATTGTCGATGCCAAGAGAGTAGGCGCCGATAATATCAGCCTGCATTGCCAGACGATTGCGGTCTCTTGAGGTCACCTGCAGAAGAGGGTTGAGGCCCTGCTGCTTGATGAGCACGGATGCGGCGAGGCTTGACATGCGAACCATTGCGGTCTGGTTGTCCGTGACGTTTATGGCGTCCACGATACCTTCAAGGTGCTTGGATTTTGCGATAACCTCTTCCGGTTTGGCACCTCGAGGCGGCCCACATTCGCCCGTCACTGCAAGATGTCCAGCTTTCAAAACTTTTTCTAATTTGCTTTCAGTTTTCATTCTGCCAAATCCTCTCTGATAATCTTTCTTGGGCCGCTGCCACCTGCTGGTCTCCAGTCTTTAGCCGGCATTATTTCCAAATATCTCTCAGTCTGTCCCAGGGCCTTGAGCCTGTCCCAGATGAGTTGCCAAGCGCAGTCAACGTCTTCGCTGATTTCGCAATGACCGGTAACGGACCCGCCGCAGGGGCCGTTCATCAGCTGTTTGGCACATCTGGCGATGGGACAGATGCCGCCCGTAGCTCCGAGGAGGCAGTTACCGCAGCCCTGGCACCTTTCGGCCCAGACTCCCTGGCGCTCGGAGGCTCCCATGAACTTGGTGTTGACTGCCGGGAAAACAGGTTTGTCCTTGTAGCGCATAGCGACTTGCTGCACGCCGCAGCCGCAAGCCATGGACATGACCGCGTCGGCACCGTCGATCATCTGTACCAGTTCCTCAACATATTCCGGATCACATTGTCTTTCCAGGGTGTGTTGCTGGATCTCTATGTTTTTGCCGTTTTTGAGCATTGCCATCTGCAGTCCTGAAGCAAGCAGGCCTACTTCTTTGCGTCCGCCGGCGGCACAGACCGTAACACACTCATTGCAGCCAAGCAGGAGTATACGCTTATAAGGCTTGATGTACTCAATGAGTTCTTCTAAAGGTTTTCGTTCAGCAGTGATCATGATGTTTCACTCTCCTTGTTAAATATCCCAAAAGGCTTAAAGCGCCCTGGTTATGCAGCCTGGGCAGCTTTTACGGGACTAGGACCCAGCGCCCTGATTTTTTCTGTCATCTGTGTCGCCACTTCGGCAAAACGATGTCCCATTCCTGCAGACATCGTGGTCATCTCAAGACGTTCGCTTTCAATCCCGATTTCCTCAAGGTACTTCTTGACGAAGTCGATTCTTCTGGCAGCCCGTTCGTTGCCGTTCTTGAAGTGGCAGTCACCCTCGAGACAGCCGGCGACATATACGCCGTCTGCACCTTTTTCAAAGGCTTTGACTATATGCAGCGCGTCAACCTTGCCGGAGCAGGGGACTCGAATGATCTTGACATTTGCGGGGTAGGGGAGACGTTGACTTCCCGCCATGTCTGCTGCGGTATAGGCGCAGTAGTGACAGCAGAAAGCTACGATTACCGGTTCAAAATTTTCCATTATGCAATTACCCTTTCAAATAGTTGTTCCACCTTAGCAAGGATCCTGTCATCCTCAAACTGCATCAGCTGGATGGCCTTGGCCGGACACTCGGAAGCGCATACACCACATCCATGACATTTCGCCGGATCGATCTCAGAGTATCCTTCCGCATTGATAAACGGAATGTCAAATGGACATGCCCTGACACAGACGAGACAAGCGGCACAGCGGGTTCCGTCAACCTTGGCTATACCGGCTCCGAGATTGATCTCGTCCCTGGCTAGCATGGTATGGGCCCTGGCCGAAACCGCATTGGCCTGAGTGATGCTTTCCCTGATAAGCTTCGGTGAATGTGCGGTTCCTGCAACAAAAAATCCAGGAACCGGCATGTCAACCGGTCGCAGTTTGACATGGTCTTCAAGGAAGTATCCGTCGGCTGTGCGCGGAAGCTTGAAGATCATCGAAAGTTCCTCGGTGGAATCAGTATCCGCTATGAGACCTGTGCTCAGGCTGAGGTTGTCTGCTGTGACACTTACATTCATTGAAAGAATGGAGTCGTAGTAGGTGACATTGACTTTGTCGCCCTCAGCTTCGACAACGGGTGGTCTGTCAGTGGTATACCTGACGAAAATGACACCTTTTTCTCGTGCCAGGCGGTAGTAATTTTCCTGGAACCCGTAGGTCCGCATGTCCCGGTAAAGGACGAAGACCCGTGCTTCGGGGTTTACATCGAGGATGGCCAGGGCGTTTTTCACCGCGTTCTGGCAGCAGATTCTGGAGCAGTTCGGGTTCTCTTGTGTCCTTGAACCGACACACTGGATCATGACAACATTTTCCCACTGTTTCACCTGATCCGGGTTATCGGCGATGAAACGCTGGGTTTCCAGCTGGGTGCGAACCACGGAGGACTCGTCGAGCAGGTACTGTTTCGGCCTGTTGGACAATGCACCGGTTGCGAGAATGGTGATGCCGTGTTCTATCTGGCGATAGAACATCTGCTTGCCGCTCTGCATACCAGTGGTGAACATTCCGGGCATCCCGGAGTGGTCTACAATAATGGCGCGGGTGAAAACCTGAATCTTTTCGTGGTTTTTAACGCGATCGACCATATCACCGACGAAGGCTTGGACATCGTTGCCTTCCAGGGTCTTTAACAGATTGTTGGCCATGCCGCCCAGTTTGTCGCTCTTTTCGGCAAGATAGATCTGGAATCCCTGGTCCGCAAGGTTAAGAGCGGCAGTCATGCCGGTAACCCCGCCGCCGACCACCAGCACGTTCTTGTTCATCGGCAGACTCTGTTCGGCAAGCGGCTGTGCCTTTACCACGGCTCCCACGGACATCTGTATGAGATCTTTGGCTTTTTCGGTCGCTTTTTCAGGGTTGTTGGGGTGTACCCAGGTTGCCTGATCGCGGATGTTGGCAATCTCGAGCAGGTACTTGTTGAGTTTAGCTTTCTGCAGAAGATCTTCGAACTTGGCCTGATGGGTCCTAGGGGAGCATCCGCCTATCACCACGCGGTTGAGCTGTTCTTCTTCGATGGTCTGGCGGATATTTTCCATGGAAATCCTGCTGCAGCCGTGTCCTTCAGCTTTTGCCACAGCCACGTAGGGAAGCTTGGCGGCGTGCTCGACCAGTGTGTTGACGTCGACTAGGCCTCCTATGTTTTCCCCGCAGTCGCAGATAAAAACACCTACCTTGGGTTCTTCCAGGGACACGTCCCGTTCAAGAAGCTCTTCCGCTGCCTCATCTTCGTCTTCGGCGACAACCGTCTCGGTTGCAGGGCCAAGTTCGGAAGCGGCCATGAACGCTGCGGCACTTGCCTGCACCATGGTTTCAGGGATGTCTTTCGGGCTCTCAAAGGTCCCGGCGACGTAGACACCTTTCTTGGAGGTCACAACCGGGTTGAAGCCGTCGGTTACCGGGAAGAAATTGTCGTTGAGCTCGAGGCCGAGTTTTGACGCCAGTTCCCTGGTTGCCTCGGAGGTTTTGAAACCGGTGGAGAGCACGACCATGTCGAATTTTTCCTGGAGCGGTTCGGTGGTATCCTCAAGGGTGTAATTCAACAGGAGGTCGGTCTCGCCTTCGGGCTGAAGAACAGAGTGCGGCCGCGAGCGTATGAACCGTACGCCATACTCATTTTTCGCCCGGTTCAGATAGAGTTCGTAATCTTTGCCGAAGGTTCGCATATCCATATAGAAGATTGTAGTCTCAATATCTTCCTGGAAGCGCTCCTTGGTGACGATGGCCTCCTTCAGGGCGAACATGCAGCAGGCGTTGGAACAGTAGCTCCCTGCGCCTTTTTGCAGCCCTCTTGAGCCGATACATTGGATCCACGCTACCTTTTTCGGCTGTTCACCGTTTGATGGCCGGACCAGTTTGCCGCCGGTGGGACCCGATGCAGAGAGAATTCTCTCGAATTCAAGGCTGGTTACCACGTCGGGAAGGTTGGCGTATCCGAGGTAGTCGAGATGGCTCGGATCAAAAAGCGAAGCGCCCGGGGAGAGGACCACCGATGCGCATTTTACCTCGCGGTTTATCGGCATATCATCCGGGTTTATCGCTCCGGCGGGGCATACCTTTACAAGTGCCTGTACGTCTTCGCACTTTTTAAGGTCGATCGAGAAAGCCTGGGGCGTAGCCTGCGGGTAGCGCATGCATGTAGGCGCACGGTGATCGAGTCCCGGGGTGAAGCGCACGCATTCGGGGAACGCACTGTAGCATTCGCCGCATCCGGTGCATTTGTCAAGGTTGATATATCTGGGAGCAGTTCGTAAAGAGGCAGTGAAGTTGCCCTTTTCGCCTGAAATGTTCTCGACACTGGTCATTGACATCAGTTCGATGTGCTCCTGGCGATTGCTCTCTGATAGATGTGGTGAGATGGTGCAAAGATCACAATTGTTGGTGGGAAAAGTTCTGTCGAGCTGGGTCATTAACCCACCGATGGTAAAATCGTTATCGACAAGAACGACGTCTTTTTCCGCTTCCGCTAAATCCAGAGCCGTTCGAATACCACCAAGACCACCACCGACAACAAGTATTTTGTTATTTGGGGTTTGGGTTTTATTTGAATTCTGCATTGTTACCTTTTTCTGTTACAGGTTTAGCAGGGTTTAACGAATTATTCGGTCAATCCTTTGCTGTTGAGCTTGAGGTTGAATGAATAATCAGATCCCGGCGACATCGAGGATTTCCGGCAGTTTATGCTCCCATCCGAGGGTTTGAATCACGACACCCTGCACCTTATCCTTTAAGGCGATGATATTTTCCCCGGCGATGGCAATACCTTCCTGCTCTCTATCAGAGGATTTACGGATTCGGCGAATCAGTTCATCGGTAATGTTTGCTCCAGGCTCACTGTTGGCTATGTATTGTGCTATTGCCAGCGACTTGAGCAAAAAGACGGTGGCGATAACCGGTACGCCGAGCGTCTTGATTTTTTCCAGGGCCGGCAGACATGATGCGATATCGAAAACCGGCGGAGTTATGATATATCTGGCGCCCGCTTCAATCTTTGCCCTGGCCTGCTCAAGAGCCTGGTTGAGCTCCTGGTCGGAACTAAAGGGTGCCAGGGTGCAGCCGATGGTGAAGTCGGGTGCTCCGTCCAGGTCAAACCCGCTCAGGTCCTTGCCTTTTTGCAAGGTCTTCAGGGCCTTAATCAGGTCAGTCTCGTTGAGATCGCTGACCGCTTGGGCATCGCTGTGGTCACTTTCGCTCATGTCAGCACTGTCGGCGACGATGATGTTCTGGATGCCAAGCACATGAGCTGCCAGGGCATCGCCCTGGAGCGCCATTCTGTTGCGGTCGCGGCAATACATGTGCATGATGGTTTCGACTCCCTGCTGCTGCAGCAGGACGCCGCCGGCAAGGGCGCTCATACGCATTATGCCGTTTTCCATATCCGGTACTATAACCGCGTCTATCCTTCCTTTCAGGCGCCGCGCATCGTTTATCAGTCTTGAGATATTGATGCCTTTCGGGGTGTGGATTTCAGCAAGAACCGCGAATTCATGCGACGCTAATCTTTTTTGAAAACTCATATGTTTCTTCCCTCCAAGTTAGAAGTGCCTGTTTAGTACAGCGCGGTTTCAGGGTGGAAAACGTCAACGTCCCTGAGGTCATCACCGAGGTAAGCCCTCTCGTTTGGTCCCAGAATACCTAAAGAGAGACAGATAAGTGTCCAGATATGGACAGTATTGTAATGCGCACCAAAATGATGCCCGATATCGTGCACCTGGGCATGGCAGTTATGACAGCCGGTTACCACGTAATCGGCCCCCGTTTCCATGATCTGGTTGAATTTAGTCTTACCGTATTGGCGACGCGCATCGGTAAAACCGGATTGGAGGAAACCGCCGCCGCCGCCGCAGCAGTAGTTGTTTGATTTATTGGGAGTCATCTCGATGACGTTGTCTTCACCGACACACGACTTGATGACAAACCTCAGATCGTCGGCGACCACGTCGCCTTCGCCCTTGCGGATAATCTGGCAGGGATCCTGGACGGTGAACTTGACCTTGCGATCCTTGTTCCAGTCAGAGTTGACTTTCAGTCTGCCTTCCCTTATCCATTTTGCGTAGTAGGTGTAGATTGAGGCAACTTCAAATTTGTGATCAATACCGAATTTTTTCAGTCCGGCCCGGACTGAGAATGTTATGTGTCCTCACTCCGTATTGAGAAAGACCTTGCACCCCAGCTCGTCCGCCTGGTTGGCGGAAACCCGGGTGACCCTTTCCCAGCATTGGTTGTCGGCAAGGAACAGGCAGTAGTTCTCCGCAGCCCATCCTTTGCTGCCGTAGGTCCAGTCTACTCCCGCTAAGTGAAGGATTTTCCATAGCGGTACCATCTCATCAGGTTCGGTAACCGGCTCTCGGGAATTCTGGTTAAGGAAAAAGAACGCACCCTCTTTGTCAACGGGTGCCTGCATATCCTTAAACTCGGGTTGAGATTCCTGGTATTCCGCAAGTACATCTTCCACGACAAACACGAAATCATCGGGGGCGGTGCCCATGGCGCTGTTGGAGTCGTTTCGCAGGGCCATATCACATGATTTCATGATGCCCGAAGGACGCTCCTCTCGTGGCCATTCGGCTCTGGCATTGAAAACGAGTTGAGGTATGTCGATCTTCATCGGACATACGTATATGCAGCGCTGACACATGGTACACATCCAGACCCATGGTGACTTCACCGCCTGTTCGTCCAGCCCCATACAGACCATGCGTAAAAACTTACGGGGATCCATATCCTCGAGGCCTGTAGCCGGGCAACCTGAGGCACAGGCACCGCAGGTAAGGCAGAGATTGAGATTTCCACCTTCCGGGACTATACCTTTGGCCTTGTCAAGAAATGTACTTTCTTTCTTGCCTTTAATTTTAATAGTGCTTTCTGACATTGGTGTTGTTCCTTTTTTCCTAACCAATTCCATAACTCGTGATCATGGCAGAGTGTATCCATGAACAACGTTTATTTATTGTGGTTTTTACGAATGAAAATACGCCGGTATGTTTTTTTTTCCTCCTTGTAAGCTTTTGTTGCAAGCGAGCAAGACAACCTTTGCTAGCCTTGGTTTATATTCTTAATCCTTCGACGGTGCAATACTGTTTTCGGCAGCAGACGAAACAACATTTCGAAAAAAATATGCGATTATTTCGTGTGCAACATTTATCGCTGGCACTAGCCGACTGAAATAAGGTGAAAAATGTCTGGATGGACTACAAAAAGGACAGACTGTATGATTCTCCGGCGCCCTGAGGTATGTTCCAGTAGAGGGATTGTGTTTTCCCGGGGCAAGCGCACTGAGTATACTGCTGCAAACGAGCTCGAAAACACCATTTGATATCATACAACTATCCGATAGTATTAACAAAAATCCGTTGCAGGAACGTGTCGTATTTAGAGAACTATACTGCTGCATTCCTTTTGACCTCAATCAATCGAATGAATCAGCCCCCGCCGATATACCGCTTCGGCTGATTTATGCCGTTTCTCCCCCACAACACTCCAGCAGGATTTTGAATCTACAAATAGGGAATTTAAATGTCAATCGGAATGCCCCTGAAATCGTCTACATTCGTGCAGAATACCGGTAAAAAAAAACCAGCCAGATAAGCTTTGTTGATGAAATGATCAATTATATCATATTGATATGTGATATTTGTTGGTGCTGGAAAAAGTGTTGAATCTCCGGAATATCTTGTATCAATAATATTTCAACTGCGCTCAAGTAATATTGAAAGTTGGTCGGTGCAGTTCATTCAACGTCCTGGAGAATATTCCACTATGTATAGATAAGCACCACTGCGCATATGGAAACAGTAACCGGGATGGCTGGGAATAGAAGACCATGGGGTGATCGCTGTATCCAATAATTGGAAAGTCCGCAAATTATTACCCGAGCCCAACATAGCGTCGTGATTTTACCAGATCCCCCGGCCCCGATATCTGTTCTCTGGAAAAGATGGGATGATAGTGTTATTTCGTTCTTCAAGAAAACGAGATAGTGTGCTATCTTGCACGTTAACGTAATGTGAAAAGAGCGTCTCCGCTGTGAAATGCTCCTGGTATGCGACAGGGGTCTGCCACGTCGTGGTGCCTGATGTCTGCGAAAACAACCAACTGCGGTACCAAGCAGTGAAGGAATCATATGGACCGAAATAGTTTTTCCGGATCGACTAAATATGTTCTTGACGAGGAACTGGCTAAAATCGTCAACATCTCCATGGTTCTTGAGATGCCGCTTCTGCTCAAAGGCGAACCCGGCACGGGCAAAACCATGCTGGCCCATGCAATTGCCGAAAGCCTGCGCATGGATCTGATAGTTTTAAATGTCAAATCGAGCATGAAGCTGATCGAGGCTCTTTATCAGTACGACACTCTTACCAGGCTCAACGACAGTCGGTTCGGTGATTCCACAAGAAACGTCGGAAATATAAATGAGTACATCAAGATGAGCAAGATCGGCCAGGCTTTTATGGCTAAGCACAGATGCGTGCTGCTCATTGATGAAATCGACAAGGCGGAGACCGAGTTTCAGGATGATATGCTCGATGTCCTCGATCAGATGCAGTTTGACATCATCGAGACCGATGATGTCGTAAAAGCCCGCCATCGGCCGGTGATAATCATTACCTCCAATGCCAAAAAGGATCTGTCGGATCCGTTTCTCGGGAGATGTAACTTCCATCATATCGCTTTCCCCGATCCGAAGATGATGAGAAACATAATAGACGTGCACTTTCCCGACATCGATAAGCGGCTGGCCGATCAAGCGATCAGGACTTTTTACGAACTGCGCTCAATAGATGAAATTGAAAAGAAGCCGGCGACAAGGGAACTTATCAATTGGCTGAGGGCGCTCAACGCCGACCCCGACTTTAGCGACGGAGCCCGGCTGCGCAAAGAAATTCCTTATCTCGGGGTGCTTTTCAAGAAGAGTGAGGATTACCAGAGATCTACCGAGCGATTGATGAAAAAACGGATCTTTTAATGTTTATCGATTTTTTCTATAAACTGAAGCAGGCTGGTATTCCGGTCAGCCCGACCTCTTTTCTGACGCTGCACAGGGCAATATCGTGCGATCTGGTTCGTTCGCTGGATGATTTCTATACCGCGGCAAGAGCGGTGCTGGTCAAAAGCGAGAAGTTCTTTGACCTCTACGACCAGGTGTTCAGCCATGTCTTCCAGGGGGCTGAGTTGCTGGATATAGATCGTGAAGCAATCGATCTTCTCGCCGCAAGCATGCTTGAAGAGTGGTTGAAAAACCCCAAGGAGCTGGCTGAGAGTCTTGGCCTGGACCAGGATAAGCTGTCGACCCTGTCGCCTGAAGAACTGCTTGAATATTTCAAACAGCGTCTCAAGGACCAGGAGGGTCGACATGACGGAGGGTCGAAATGGATCGGCACCGGCGGCACGTCCCCGGTGGGGCATTCCGGGTATCATCCGGGCGGACTGCGGGTCGGGGGGAGGTCGATGAGCAAATCGGCTCTTAAGGTGGCAGGCGAAAGACGGTATCGGGATTATTCCGCCCAAGGGCCGTTGACCCGGAGTTCCATGGCAGAGGCGCTGCGGAAACTGAAAAACCTTGTCCCCCGCGGGGCCAAGGACCAGCTCAATGTCGATGCCACCATCTATCAGACAATGCGTAACGGCGGGGAGATTGAGCTGGTTTTTGAAAGAAGCGTTGTCGATCGCCTCAAGGTTATCCTGGCAATAGACAACGGCGGCTGGTCCATGGAGCCCCACGTCGAGCTGGTGCAGACTCTTTTCAGCCATTCGAAATCACAGTTCAAGGATCTGAAAACATATTTTTTTCACAACACCATTTATGATCTGTTGTGGGAAGATCCCGCACGATACCAAAAGCCGGTATCCGTCAAGGATTTCTATAAAAGAGATCCGGAGACCAGGTTTATCGTCGTCGGCGATGCGTCAATGGCGCCATACGAGCTTATGTCCACCGACGGTTCCATATACGCGTTCGAGCGAAGCGGCAAGCCGTCGGTGGAACAGCTCAAATTCATTAATCAATATTTTCCGCATTCGGTATGGCTCAATCCTGTTCCCAAAAGCCACTGGCCCTACACCCATACCACCAGGGTTATCGGCTCGATATTCCCGATGTTTGAGCTTTCCCTAGACGGTCTCGATAAGGCGGTGAATCATCTCATGGCAAGAAGTTGAAAAACTTTCAATGAGTTTCTGCTTGGCCGGAGCCGTCATCTTCTTGATTGCGGCTTCCCGTCTGGACGCATTGCTTCTGCTCGATGTCTGTTCTATGTATACCAGGTTGGCAGGTCTTCGGGATCTGGTATACCGGGCACCTCTGGTGCCGGAGTTGTGCTCCGCCAGTCGGCGCGCCGGATCGGTGGTAATACCCGTATAGAGGCTGTTGTCCCGGCAACGGAGGATATATATGTACCAGACCCGGGAAACGCGGGTCCGGTCGGCGGATAGGCTGTCCATTGTTTGCTTGGCGGCGAGAAAAGTGTTTCACTACCTGCTGATACCTTGCTAAAATTGATCGTTGATGGTATCAAGGTCTTCGACTGAGAAAAAGCAGTATATCATGAACATCACAAAAGATTAAGCGATATGACCTCACAGGCTGAAAACCAAAATTTTGAGAAACAGGCGCTAACGGAACACCTGCGGGAGCTCCGTTCCTGCCTCATTGTTTCGTGTGCAGCTGTTTTTATCGGCTTCTGCATCAGTTACGGTTTTATCAAACCGATCGGGGTGTGGTTTTTCAAGCCTCTTACGGAGGTTCTGCCTGAGAACACTTCGCTTATCTTCACATCTTACCAGGAAGGGTTTTTTTTTATCTAAAATTGGCGCTTGTCTGTGGTCTGCTGATAAGCTCCCCGGTCATCTTTTCCCAGATCTGGAGATTCGTCGCTCCCGGGCTCTACGCCCATGAAAAGAGAATCCTGGTTCCCTTCACCCTGCTTTCGACCTGCTGTTTCCTGGGGGGGGCCGCATTTGGGTATTTCATTGTTTTCCCGCCCGCCTTCAAGTTCCTGGTGGGCTATAATAATGAATTTCTTACCTCTCTGCCGGCGGTGAGCGAATATTTTACCCTGGCGATACGATTGTTGCTTGCCTTCGGCGTAATTTTCGAGATGCCATTGTTCATGGTTTTTCTGGCCAAAATAGGTGTCGTTGATGTAAGTTTTTTAAATCGTAATCGAAAATATGCTATCCTTATCAATTTTATTGTTGCCGCAATACTCACTCCTACTCCCGACGTGGTCAATCAGATGATGATGGGAGTGCCGCTGATGGTGCTTTATGAGGTGAGTGTGGTGGCGGTATATTTTTTTGGCCGCAAGAGCTTTTCCGGATTCGACGACAACACGTCGTCGTCCCATCAGATGGAAAAATGATTTGAACCTGCGTCTTTCATAGATTTTGGCGGGTGTGACCACGTTGGAGTGTTGCTTGACAACATAATGAAATAAGCTAATAACCAAGATAATAAGTGATATCCGGGCGTAACGGATTGCTGTACAAAATTATTAAGATTATCCGGAGGTGACCTATGGCATATGATGCGGAATTTGAAAAATTGATTCAAACCGGGCGTCCACCAAATATAGTAAAGAAATTTCCCAACTCCAAAGCACTGATCGTCAGCGGAAAGGTCGTCGACAGGGCGCTGGCCCAAAAAGGCGGTGCGATGACCATTGCGGCAAATGGCCGCAGCAGCCTGGTCATCAGGGGAGCGCTGCTTGCCGCGCAGCGTGCCGATGCGGCCATAATAATTGAAATTGCAAAGTCTGAGAGCACATATTGCCCGATAAATTTCTACAATATTGCGCTGCAGGTAGATGCGGCATGCAATGAACTTGGCATAACGGTCCCGGTCGCAATCCACGCCGACCACTACGGCATAAAATCAGAGGATGACATCTCTTTTGCCAGGATGGAGATTCCTTCCATGTTCGATGCCGGAATTACCTCGATAGCTGTGGACGCCTCCCATATGCCGGATGACAAAAATCTGCTGGCCAATATCGAGCTCAGCGAGTTCATCCCGCGTTGGGCCGGGCTTGAAACCGAAGTAGGGGAGATAAAAGGTGAGCAGGGGCTGTCGACAGTAGATGACGCCTCCTTTCTGATAAGAGGACTCAACGCTCACGGCGTGTTTGCCGATTGGATAGCACTCAACAACGGCTCGACCCACGGACTTGAGGCGAGCGGGGCCGGTATTCAGGTAGAGTTGACGGCAGAGATACATCAGCACCTCCAGCGGTACAATATTTCAGGAGCCCAGCACGGAACGTCGGGCAACAATTCTGAAAAACTGCGGCTGATCGCCAGCAAGACCAAAACCACCAAAGCCAACGTGGCAACGGCGCTGCAGATGATCAGCTGGGGTCTCGAGGTGAACGATGACGGCAACGCTTCGCAGGACCCCGAAGGAAACTTCATCAAGCTGGCCGGTGAAGGCGTAGCCGAAAAAACCTGGCAAAAAATGACGGATTTTGCCAGGGAAAAAGGTTGGAGCGGCGGCAATTACAAGAAACTGAATCTCCCTTTTGAAAATCTTATTTTGGCCCAGGACGCGCAAGTCAGAAAAAGAATGGCAGGCCGGGTCGAAGATTTTGTCTATCATCTGCTAACCGAGGTTTTTAACGCTTCGGGTACCGGGACCATAGCAAGAGAGATGCTCGCCGCGGCGGGAACTTATGATCTTGGTGCAAAATCTGAAAGAATTGAGGACCCGGCCCAATGGACCAGGGATAAGATTATCGAAAGGGCAAAGACTCTGGATGTCGACAAGGGGCCCCAGGGAGATTTTGATGATTAACACCCGGTGTACCGGCCCGGTGGCATAAATCAGCTAAAAGTCGGCATGGCTCGGCAACCGCCGCCGGTTGGTGAGCCAGTCGACAGTAACAGGAAAAAAGAACCACGGACAAGTGGCGATTTCCCGGAAAAGGCAAGTGCAATGCAGGAACTAAAGAAAATTCTTATCACAGGCGGCGCCGGTTTTATCGGCGCACACCTGGCCAGGAAACTGATCGACTCCGGCGCTGAGGTTGTGGCAATGGACAATCTTAACGATTATTACGATTCACAGTTGAAAAAAGACCGGATGGAGGCTCTCGCCGCCGGGGAAAATTTTACCCATGTCAATATCGATCTGGCGGACCGTGAAGCGGTTGCCGGTCTTTTTTCCGAGTATGGGTTTGATGTGGTCGTAAACCTGGCGGCCCAGGCCGGGGTGCGCCATTCCCTGATTGATCCGGGATCGTATATTGACACTAACCTGGTCGGTTTCGGCAACATTCTCGAAGGGTGCCGGCATACGGGAGTGAAACACCTGGTCTATGCATCGTCGAGCTCTGTTTACGGAGCCAATACCAGGATGCCGTTTTCCGTTCATGACAACGTTGATCATCCCGTCTCTCTTTACGCCGCATCCAAGAAAGCCAACGAGCTGATGGCCCATACCTACAGTCATCTCTTTTCCCTGCCCACCACCGGCCTGAGGTTCTTCACAGTCTACGGTCCCTGGGGCAGACCGGATATGGCACTTTTCCTGTTCACCAGGGCCATTCTGGAAAACCGGCCTATCGACGTGTTCAACCACGGCAACATGGAAAGAGATTTCACCTATATAGACGACATAGTAGAAGGCGTCTGTCGGGTCATCCACAAGATTCCCCAGGGCAGTTCGCAATGGAGCGGCGATGCGCCTGATCCCGCCTCTTCCTACTGTCCCTACCGGGTCTACAATATCGGCAATAACAATAAGGAAAAACTGCTTCGTTATATAGAGGTGCTGGAAGAGTGTCTTGGTAAAAAGGCGCAGAAGAATTTTATGCCGATGCAGCCGGGGGATGTGCCGGCGACCTATGCCAACGTCGACGACCTGGTAAAAGATTTCGGCTACAAACCCGCCACCACCCTGGAGTACGGCATCGCAAAATTCGTGCAATGGTATAAAGAATATTACCAGGTGGTGTGAGCCAGCGGCGCAGGTACTTACAGCACCGGCCCATCCAGACGGACGGCCGGTGCTCACGGATGTGCGGGTTAAACGGAGCCTATAAGCTGGATTGCCGCATGGACTATTGACGCTTCGTTAATCCCGCTGTTTTTCCAGAGAATCTTCTGGGGCCCATGTTCAACAAAATTGTCGGGGTGGCCCAGCAGGCTCGTCTTTACCGAACTGAGACCGCTGGAACTGAGCAGCTCGAGAACATGGCTGCCGAATCCGCCCTGGCGGCTGTTGTCCTCTATGGTGATTACGCGGCCGGTCCTTTCCGCCCACTCGAGTATCAGACCACCATCCAGCGGCTTGATGAAGCGCGGATTGATTACGGCTGCGTCGATACCGAGCCTGTCCAGTCCTTCTGCCGCTTCAAGTGCCGTGTATACGCGGTTGCCGACCGGCAGCAGGAGGATGTCGGTACCTTCTCTGAGCAGTTCTCCCTTTCCTATGGCAAGTTTTTTGAGATTGCCCGTCAACTCCGTTCCTTCTCCAGCGCCGCGCGGGTATCTCACGGCGGCCGGGCCGTCGTAATAGATCGCCGTATAAAGCATATGCTGCAGCTCCTGTTCATCCTTGGGGGCCATCAGCACCATATTGGGAATAAAGCGCAGAAAGGAGAGGTCAAACACTCCATGGTGGGTCGGGCCGTCATCGCCAACAACCCCCGCCCTGTCAATTGCCAGGGTCACGGACAGATTGGGAATGCACACATCGTGGATGATCTGGTCCATCGCTCTTTGAAAAAAAGAGGAATAGACGGCAACCACCGGTCGCAGCCCCTCAGATGCAAGACCTGCGGCAAAGGTGACCGCGTGCTGTTCGGCAATACCTACATCAACAAAGCGGTCAGGAAACTTTTGCGAAAATTCCACCAGCCCCGTTCCCGAAGCCATGGCGGCGGTTATGGCGACTATTTTACTGTCTCTTTCCGCAATTTCGGTCAGGGTGTTGCCAAAGACCTCGGTATAGGTTGTCGATTTTTTGGAGTTAAGCGACAGCCCGGTCTTGATATCGAAGGGACCGACCCCGTGGAAAATATCCGGGTTTTTCTCCGCCGGTTCGTACCCTCGGCCTTTCTGGGTGAGAACGTGTATGAGCATTGGCCCCTGCGAGGTGTCCCGAACGGTTTCCAGGGTTTCCAAGAGTTCTTCGAGGTTGTGCCCGTCCACCGGCCCGATGTAGTTGAATTTAAAAGCTTCAAAGAGCATTCCCGGGGTGAAGAAACTTTTGAAGCTTTCCTCACTTTTACGCAGGATATTGAGAATATTCTCGCCAACATCGTAAATGCTCAGCTTCTCGACGAGATGGGCCTTGACCCGGCTCATGGTCTTTCCCGACAGCTTTCTGCTGAGAAAATTCGACAAAGCTCCTACGTTGGGTGAGATTGACATCTCGTTGTCGTTTAAGATGACAATGAGATCCTTGTCCAGGTGGCCGGCATGATTAAGGGCCTCAAAAGCCATCCCGGCGGTCATCGAGCCGTCACCTATTACCGCTATGGCTTTTTGCTTGCAGTTCTTCAGGTTTTTCGCCAGCGTGATTCCGGAGGCGGCTGAGATCGAAGTCGAGCTGTGTCCCGTCCCGAATGCGTCATATTTTGATTCGCTGAACTTGGGAAACCCGCTCATTCCCCGATATTGTCTCAGGGTCGAAAACTCTTCTCTTCGGCCGGTGAGCAGTTTGTGGGCGTATGACTGGTGTCCTACATCCCAGATCAGTCTGTCTCTGGGGGTATCGAAAACGTAATGTAATGCAATGGTCAGTTCCACAACACCAAGGCTGGGAGCAAGGTGACCCCCGGTTCGGGATACGGTCCCGACTATGGTGTCACGAAGATCCTTGGCCAGTATCTCCAGCTCGGCAACGGTGAAATCACGTATATCGGCGGGGGATTCAATCTGGTCCAAAAGTGTCTTTGATGCTGCAGGCTGTAATGTCGACATAAATACTTTAACTAAAACAAAAAACAGGAAAATTACTTTTTTGACGGACGGCCGTCGTGTTCAGCTGCACCGAAAAAACATCCGCCGACCTCAGTAGCTCCTGGTAAAGATATACTCAGCCAGCGACCTCAGAGGGTCCGCTCGGTGATCGAACTCCTCAAGTGCCTGAACGGCCCTGTCCGTTGCCTCTTTGGCCTTGACACGGGTCTGTTCAATTCCGAAATAGGCAGGATAGGTTGCTTTGCCGCGGGATGCATCGGCCCCTGCCGCCTTGCCGAGCTGTTCGGTGGTCGAGGTCTCATCGAGAAGATCGTCGACAATCTGGAACGCCAGACCAATATTGTCGCCAAAGGTTTTCAGTTGTTGCAGCTGTCTGTTGGATGCGCCGGCGCCCAGCGCTCCCACCTCCACGGAACAGGTTATCAGGGCACCTGTTTTGTGGCGGTGAATGGTCTGCAGGGTGGAAAACGGATACTCGCTGTTTTCGGTGGCGATGTCAAGCGCCTGTCCCCCGACCATCCCCAGCGGCCCGGAGGCCGTTGCAATTTTTTTGATGATGGCCAGCCTGGTTTCAGCAGGGATATTCCCCTGGGTGGTGTCGCTCAGCAGGTCAAACGCCCAAGTGAGCAGGCCGTCGCCGGCAAGTATTGCCGCCGCTTCGCCAAAAATGGTATGATTTGTCGGTTTTCCACGGCGGAGGTCGTCATCGTCCATGGCCGGCAGGTCATCGTGGATTAGGGAATAGGTGTGTATGCACTCAAGGGCACAGGCCACAGGGAGCAGGTCAGCCTGCTGGTCTGCCACCCCCACCGCCTCGGCGGCGGCAAGGCAGAGGATGGGACGAACCCGCTTTCCGCCCACAAACAGGCTGTAGCGCATTGCCTCGATATGGTCTGCAAAAGGCCCCTCCGGTGTGAGCATCATCTCCTGAAGAGCCTGATCGACTATTTGTTTTCTTTCACTCAGATAGGTCTTGATTTCCACTTTCTTGTCCGTCAAAAGGTACTGTTTCTGTTTTTCCGTTTTTTTCAAGCAACAACTCCACCTTGGCTTTGGCTTCCTCCAGCTGTCTGCTGCAGAATGTGGCTAGCTGAATTCCCTCGTCAAATTTCTTCAGGCTGTTTTCAAGGCTCAGTTGTCCGTCTTCAAGCTCTTCGGTGATCTGCTCCAGTTTGGCAAGGGCCGATTCAAAAGTTTTTTTCGCCATATTAACAAATATTTTTATTTGATGTATCGTGCTCCGGGTTGGGACAAACCATAGCTCAAGCTGCTTTTTACCGGTAAAAGGGTGTTGCTTCAAGCAACTATTCACGATAGAACAGAAATCACATGAACTCCCGGCAGCTCCGATGCACTGATCGTCTGTTATGACCTGAAACGTACGATGAGACCCAATAATAAGTACAGTTAGTCTATCTGAAAACCTTCGGCGAGGTTTTATTTTTCCCGGGAGGAAACGTCCCTCACCACTCTAATCACGAACAGCATAGTATATATTCTCAAATGGTCAAGAAGTCGAGGGGAAATAAAAGAGTCTGGTGGTTCGTTTTTGTCCGGAACAGAAAAGCAGCAGTGTCAATCATAACAGAGTTTGCGTAACATGATAAAAACAATAGAAAAATTCGTAAAATGGCTGGAGACGGAAAAAGGGTATTCCATCCATACAGTCAACGGTTACAGAAGCGATATCGAGGGGTTCTGTGCCCATCTTGGCACTATCTGCAGCCCCTCGGAAATCAGCGCCGTGCAGATACGCAGCTTTATTGCAAGCCTCCATGGGCAATGCTCGGCGACGACCGTGGCGAGAAAGTTGTCGGCGCTGCGGACTTTTTTCCGCTTCTGCCTGCAACGAAAAATTGTCAAGCATGACCCTCTGACTGCGGTGTCCGGACCAAAGACAGGGCAATACATCCCCGTGTTTCTGACCGTCGATGAAACCTTTGCCCTGCTTGATACGCCAAATGAAACCGACCGTTTTATGTTTCGCGACAGGGCGATTCTCGAACTGCTCTATTCAACCGGGATACGTGTTTCCGAGTTGGTTTCAAGAAATGTTGAAGATCTTGATTTTGGAGAGGAAGTGCTTACGGTACGGGGCAAAGGAAACAAGGAGAGGCTGGTGCCGGTTGGCAGGCCCGCCATGGAAGCGGTAAGGATCTGGTTGCCCCAGAGGATGCAGCTGATCAAGGCGCGCGCCGGGCGCGGCAGACAGGCCGACGACAAACCGATGTTCGTCAATACCCGGGGGAGCAGGCTGACGTCAAGGAGTGTTGAGAGAATAGTAAAAAGCTACGGTGAACGGGCAGGGATTACCCAGATTGTAACACCTCACGCTTTACGGCACTCGTTTGCCACTCACCTGCTTGAGATGGGTGCGGACCTGCGGTCGGTGCAGGAGTTGTTGGGACATGTCAGTCTCTCAACAACGCAGCGCTATACTCATCTGACTCTGGATCACCTGGCGGATGTGTATGACAAGGCTCATCCTCTATCGAAAAAAATGTGACAATAAAAGTAAAGACGAACCGGGTTACACCGGTTTTCGTCTTTTGCAGCCGACTAATCTTATACAGAAAATAATAATGAAAATACGATCGACAACAATTCTCGCGGTACGGCACAAAGGTGAGATTGCCATAGGAGGCGACGGACAGGTGTCGCTTGGCAACACGGTAATGAAGCATCAGGCACGCAAGGTAAGACGAATTTACAAGGACCAGGTCATAACCGGATTTGCCGGTGCGACTGCCGATGCTTTTACCCTCTTTGACAAATTGGAGCATAAGCTGGAGGAGTATAAGGGAAACCTGATGCGTGCATCTGTAGAGCTGGCAAAGGAGTGGAGAACAGACAAGTATCTGCGCCGCCTTGAAGCGATGCTGATTGCCGTCGACAAAAACCACTCCCTGCTTTTGTCAGGGACCGGTGATGTGATAGAGCCCGACGACGGCATCCTGGCAATCGGTTCAGGCGGACCCTATGCCCAGGCCGCAGCCCAGGCTCTGATTGAGCACAGCACTCTCGGTGCCGAAGAGATCTGCACAACGGCTCTGAATATTGCCGGCAACATTTGTGTGTATACGAACAATCAAATTATTGTAGAGAAAATATAATGTCTGACCAGTCTTTTACTCCGAAGGAAACCCTTGCAGCGCTGGATAAATTTATCGTTGGTCAAGCGGATGCCAAGCGTTCGGTGGCCATAGCTCTTCGCAACCGGTGGCGGAGAAAGCAGGTGCCGTCTCCTCTGCGCGAAGAAATTGCTCCGAAAAATATAATCATGATCGGTCCCACCGGGGTCGGTAAAACCGAAATAGCACGACGGCTGGCGGCGCTTGCCCAGTCACCCTTCATCAAGGTTGAGGCTTCGAAATTTACAGAAGTCGGATATGTGGGCAGGGATGTGGAGTCGATGATCCGGGATCTGGTCGAGCTTGCGATCAATATGGTGAAGCAGGAAGAGAAAAATCGTATTCAGGGGATCGCTGAAGCAAATGCTGAAGATCGGATCCTTGATCTGCTGCTTCCGCCCGGTCCGGACAAGAGACCGGCAATGGGACCTGAGGGTAACAGTTCGTTCACCATCGAAAGGCCGGATCTGCCGGTTGCCCAGGAACGACCACAGGAAAGTTCCACCAGGGAGAAGCTGCGGAAGCTGCTGCAGGACGGAAAACTTGACGACAGGGAGCTGGAGGTCGAGATCAGTGAGTCGAAGTCAACCCCGATGATTGAAATAATGACCACATCCGGGATGGAGGATATGCAGTCAAGTCTGCAGGATGCTTTCAGCAAATTCTTCCCCAAGGGCAAGAAGCCGCGGAAGATGAAAATTCCCGAGGCAATGAGCGCGGTCACCCAGGAGGAGATGGAGCGACTGGTCGATATGGACAAGGTAGTAAAAGAAGCGCTCAAGCGTACCGAACAGTCCGGGATCGTTTTTCTCGACGAGATCGACAAGATCGCCTCCCGAGGCGGCGGGAGTCACGGTCCGGAAGTTTCACGGGAAGGGGTGCAGCGGGATCTGCTGCCGATTGTCGAGGGGACGACCGTTAATACCAAATACGGCATGGTGAAAACCGATCATATCCTGTTTATCGCCTCCGGAGCTTTTCATCTGGCCAAACCTTCCGATCTCATCCCAGAGCTGCAGGGAAGATTTCCGATACGGGTAGAGCTGCACTCCCTTGGTAAAGATGAGTTCGTGCGTATTCTTACCGAACCGGAAAATGCCCTGATCAAGCAGTATGTTGCCCTAATGAGAACTGAAGATGTTGAACTTGAGTTCGAACCGGAAGCGGTTGAGGAAATTGCCGCTATCGCAGTGGAGGTGAATGAAAAGACCGAAGAGATTGGGGCCAGAAGGCTGCATACGGTAATGGAGCGTATGCTCGACGTGCTCTCGTTTGAAGCTCCTGAGCGAAGAGGCGAAAAATTTGTGGTAACCGCCGACTATGTCCGGGGTCAGCTTTCGGAGATCGTGAAAGATCAGGATCTGAGCCGTTATATTCTCTGAGCAGGATGAAGATAAAAAGTCGTCGGGGCAGTGATCAAAAGAATTGTCCAACATTTTTCCGGCCGGGCCGGCTGGTGCTGCAACAGATTGTTTTGTTCCGCCCAGCCTGCACCGGTAGAACGATGCCGGGTGTTTCTGGAGCAATATGTTTTTGAAATTTTTTAAAAAGAAAAATAAGACAGCGGTTGTAAAAGAGCGGGGTCGTGCAATCGCCGGCTCGCTGGATCCGGCGATGAATTACTGTCCTTCATGTGAGTGTGAATTCCGGGCGGAAATTTTCCGTTGCCCCTCCTGTGACGTGGAACTGGTCAAGGGAAGTGAGAAAATTGCCGAGCAGAGAAGAGTCCTGCATGAAAATGGGGCAAGGACCATGGCGATCGGCCCTCTTGATGAACTGGTCAATATCAAGAAGGGGGGGCTGAGGGATGTCAAGGAACTGCGGGCGGTCCTGGCGAAAAACAGGATCCCGGCAGTTATCGCCGCAGATGAGTCAGGGTGCGCCAAAAGATGTTGTGGGCCGGAAATGCTTCTGCAGGTAAAAAAGGACGATCTGGCGGCGGCAAATAGAGTGCTGACGGAAAATTTCGTAAAAACTACAGCCCTTGATCTTCAGGATCTTGAGCATGCCGCCGCCATATTCGACCCCGGTGCGGAAGAAACCGTCTGTCCGGCATGCGGATGCCGTTTTCCTCCCGCTGCTGGCAGCTGTCCCGAATGCGGCCTCTGTTTCGAGTGAACAGAGGCGCCTCTTTTTGTTGTTAGCGGGGGGATGGCTTCCTGTTGCCGTTTTCCCACTTTTTCTTACGCGGAGCCAGCGCCGTCGGTTTTCTGGTAAAGGACACCGCCTTGTAGCTGAGGATGTCGTCTATGGTATCGGTGAGTTCCCGGCACGGCCTGATCGTAAGATCTTTTAAAACCTCGATATCGACTTCACCGCGCCCCGGAAAATGGATGGTCAGCAATATGGGGCAGGTTCCGTGGTAGGTGTAGAGAGCTTCTTTTACCAGCTCCATTTTTCGCCGCGACAGCTTGTCGGATTCCAATCTGATTTTTGCCGACTCGGTATATTTTTCCCGCGCTTCCTGCAGGGAGTCGATGGAGTCGGCAATGATTTTTGGTCCCCGTTCGTCCTTTTTAACTACTCCCTGGACAATAATTGGATCGGTTGAGGAGAGAACCTGTTCGCAGCGGCTGTATGTCTCGGGAAACACAATGACCTCCACCGATTCCATGATATCTTCGATGGTCAAGAAAGCCATTGGATCTCCCTTTTTGCTTTTGTGCCTTTTAAAGGTCCTGATCAGTCCGCCGATTCGTACCGGCTGGTCATCGCCCTTCTCGGCCAGATCGTGGATCTGGCAGTCGACGATCGACGAAATTTCCGGCAGGGTGTTGTCGAGGGGGTGGCCGGTTATGTAGAATCCGACGGTTTCTTTTTCTTTTGCCAGTTTATCCCGATCGTCCCATTCAGGGATGTCGGGCATTGGAATGTGGGCCATGGCTTTTTGTTTCTGGGTTTCCGGGGCCACCGAAAAAAGCGACATCTGGCCGCTCTGCAGGTCGCGCTGGACCGCTTTCGCCTGCTCCATGGCCTGGTCGAGAATCGCGATATATTGGGACCGTTTATGGCCAAGGGAATCAAAAGAACCCGACTTGACAAGACTCTCTATGACCCGGCTGTTTACTCTTCGCGAGTCCACCCGGTTGCAGAAATCGCTCAGCGAGGTGAACGGCCCGTTCTGGCTGCGCTCTTCGATGATCGAGTCAAGCGCCGATTCGCCGACATTTTTTACCGCCGCAAGGCCAAAACGAACCCGGTCGTTTTTAACGCTGAAATCCTTCATGCTCTCGTTGATGTCCGGCGGGAGTACCTCGATGTCATGCTCCTTGCACTCGTTGATATAGAGCACCACCTTGTCGGTGTTGTTCATGTCGCATGACAGCAGCCCGGTCATGAACTGCGGCATATAGTGGGCCTTGAGGTAGGCGGTCTGGTAGGAAACGAGCGCGTATGCCGCGGAATGCGATTTGTTGAAACCGTAGCCGGCAAATTTGGCCATGAGATCGAAAATATACTCGGCCTTGTCCAGCGGGATGTTGTTTTTTTCGGCGCCGGTCATGAATTTCACTTTTTCCTCTTCCATGACCTCGGGAATTTTCTTGCCCATTGCCCGCCGCAGGATGTCGGCGTCGCCAAGGCTGTAGCTTGCAAGAATATTCGCGATTTTCATTACCTGCTCCTGGTATACGATAACCCCGTAGGTCTCTTCCAGGACATGCTTGATTTCAAGGAGCGGGTAGTGGGCTTCCTTTCTATGATGCTTGGTCTCGACGAAATCGTCGACCATTCCGGAATCGAGCGGGCCTGGCCGGTAGAGCGCGACAAGGGCGATCAGGTCGCTGAACTGTTCCGGCGCCATTTTCACGAGAAGCTCCCGCATACCCGAACTTTCAAGCTGGAAAACGCCGAGCGCATCACCCCGGCAGAGCAGGTCAAATGTCTTGGCATCGTCCATGGGGATGGTGCTGATATTCAGGTCGATCCCGTTGTCTTTCTTGATATGCTTCACGGTCTTGTCGATTACCGTAAGCGTCTTGAGGCCGAGAAAGTCAAACTTGATCAACCCGGTCATCTCAGTATGTTTCATGTCATACTGAGTAAGGGTCTCCTCGTTGCTGCCTCGGCAGGTCGGCAGATACTGGGTCATGGGTCCCGGAGACACCACCACTCCAGCGGCATGGGTGGAGGTGTGTCTGGCCAGCCCCTCAAGCGTCTTGGATACCGATAAAAGTTCTTCAACCCGTGGGTCGGTATCGGCCATTTCCTGCAGCTTGGGTTCTTCTTCAAGAGCTTTCTTGATGGTCATCTTCAGCTGATCCGGAACCAGCTTGGCGACCTTGTCCACTTCCCCGAAAGGGATGTCCAGGGCTCTGCCGACATCGCGGATAACTCCCCTGGCCTTCATCGAACCGTAGGTGACTATCTGCGCCACATGCGCGGAGCCGCCATATTTGTTCCTGACATAATCGATAACCTCTCCCCGACGTTCCTGGCAGAAATCGATATCGAAGTCAGGCATCGATTTTCTCTCAATGTTTAGAAAACGTTCGAAGATAAGGCCGTAGGGGATCGGGTCGATATTGGTGATGCGCATGCAGTATGCGGCAAGACTGCCAGCTCCGGAACCTCGTCCCGGGCCGACCGGAATGTCGTTGTCCTTGGCCCAGTTGATGAAGTCGGCAACGATGAGGAAGTAAGCAGGAAAACCCATTGTGGAGATGACATCGATCTCTGTTTTCAGCCGCTCGGTGTACGTTTTTTCAACCTCTGCGCTGAAGGTACCCGCTTCGCGCATCTCGGAAAAACGGAACTTGAGCCCTTCCCAGCATGCGGTTGTGAACATCGACTCAAGAGACTCCCCTTCCTTCACCGGGAAATCGGGAAAATAGTAGTCGCCGAAGTTGATCTCCAGGTCACATCTGTCAACTATTTCCTGTGTCGTCTCGATAGACTCTGGACAGTGGGCGAATGCCTTCTTCATTGTTTCCGGCGACTTGAAGTAAAACTCGTCCGTTGAAAACCTGAACCTGTTCGGATCGTTTATGGTTTTGCCCGTCTGGATGCACAGGAGCAGCTCGTGGGCGTGGGCCTCCTCCTTGTTCAGGTAGTGACAGTCGTTGGTGGCAACGAGCTTGATTCCCAGTTCACTGCTGAGCTGCTTGAGTCCGTCGTTTACCGGCTGCTGGTCGGGAATGCCGTTTTCCTGCATCTCCAGGTAGAGCCGGTCACCGAAAATATCCTGGAGTTCGCGGGCTTTTTCTCTGGCGCCGTTCATATCGTTCTTGTGGATCAGGTAGGGAACCTGGCCGTGGAGACAGGCGGTGAGAGCAATTATCCCTTCATTGTTCTCGCGCAGCACCTCCATGTCGATACGGGGCTTGTAGTAGAATCCCTCAAACTGGGCGATGGACGCCATCTTCATCAGGTTCTGGTAGCCGGTATGATTCATGGCAAGAAGAACTATATGGAAGGCGATATTGCCGTCAATGACCTTCTTGACCCGCATATCTCCGGGAGCAATATAGAGCTCGCAGCCGATGATCGGCTTTATTCCGGCTTTTTTAGCCTTTGAGTAGAACTCCAGGGCGCCGAACATGGCCCCGTGATCGGTCAGGGCTACGGCGTCCATGCCATATTCCTTGCACTTGTTCAACAGGTCGGCGATCCGGATTGCGCCGTCAAGAAGGCTGTATTGGGAATGTACGTGAAGATGGGTAAAACCTGCGCTCATAACTATTCTATTGTTCCTTGTATACTGTTGAGAAGGGCACCGGTCAAATCGGCACCTTTGAAATCGGCATCATGCACCACCGCTCTTGTGAGGTTGGCGCCACGCAGATCCGCATTGGTTACATTGCAGCCGGACAGATCGGCTCCCGGGAGGTTGGTCGTCAGCAGCTTGGCGCCGGACAGGTTGGCACCGGACAGGTCGGCCCTTCTCAGGTTGGCCCTGGACAGATCGGCAAAGCTGAGATCAGCTCCTCGTAGGTTGGCGCCGATCAGGTTGGCTCCTCTCAGGTCGACGCCGGAGAGTTTACATCCGGGGCAGTTGCGGGCCAGCCGAACCATCTTGTCCGCCATGGAGTCGGTGAAGTGCTCTCCGGCAACCTCCTGGCCGCGGTCCGGAGCGGATTCGCTAAGGTCGGCTTCCTGGGGCGGAAAATCGTCGATATTGGCAGGGCCTGGTAGGGCCGGCATGGTCCCGCTGTAGTATCGGACCCCGTCCGGGGTAAAGAATACCAGCTTGGTCTGTTCTGTTCGAAAGACCTGGTAACATTTCTCGTCGCCGAAATACCATTTCTTGAACTTCATACAGAGCAGGTCGTTGTCAGTTGCCTTCCATTTTCCTTTATCTTCACCACCTGTTCGACTTTTCCCCGCAACCCTGTTGTCGGCTGAGAACCGGAGCGTTGCATCAAAATCGGCAGCGGCAAGCTCCACCACGTTTTCGCTCAATAGCTCCTGCAGCTGTTGCTGCGACAATTTCTCGGCGTTGTCCTTGTCAAAATGCGCGATGGTCATCGGCGCGCACGAGACCAGACTCGACACTGCCGCCAATAGTAGGCACATTATCGTTTTCTGCGTCATGACTGTCCCCTGGCGATGGATTGTTATCCTGATTTAAAGAATGTGTTGCCCGGTGTAAATAAAAAAAGATGAGGAGCCGTGTCTTAGACGGTTTTCCCGGACAATCGTACCCCTCGTCCGCAGTTGATTGCAGTATAGCGCCTTTGGCGCAAGATGCGGTTGTTGCGCTGAGATCAGCGGAGCTGGGCCATCAATGCCTCAATGCCGGTTCGTTCGATAAATCTTCCCGCTCTTTCCCGCGGTTTTGCGTTTGCCCGGTAATAGTCGATGCATTTCGTTATGAGCTCGATGGCTTCTTCTTCACTGATATCCTCGGCGATAATATTGCCGACGCGGGCATTTTTCCCAGAGTGGCCGCCAAAAGAGATGGTCCAGCCGCTTTTTTTGGCAAACATCCCAAGGTCTCTTACGTGGTTTTCGGCACAGCAGAACTGGCAGCCCGAAACCCCTATCTTGAATTTGGCCGGCATATCCGAACCCGCAAGCATATCCTCGAGTTGGATGCCGAAGCCAAGGGAGTCCCTGACGCCGAATTTACACACCTCGGTCCCGGGACAGGACTGCACGTAATGGAGGCAGAGTTCGGTCGCTTTTCCCGGATCCATGCCGAGGTCTTCATAGACGGCCGCCACATCTTCAAGTTTCAGGCCGACGAGGGCGATACGTTGACCGGAGGTGATCTTGACGATAGGGATGTCGTACTTTTCCACAACGTCGGAGATTGCTCTCAGGTGGTGCTTTTTCAGTAGGCCGCCGGGAATTCGGGGAACAATGGCATAGGTTTCTTTGTCCCTTTGCAGGATTGCGCCTTTTGGTGGTGTTGTTTTCATAATAAATGTCAATTGGTTGAATGATAATAATACAGATGTTGAATCATGTGTAAAAATCGGATCAGAAGACGGGTTTATAATCAAAAAAATGATTGGTCGTAAGGCTTCGGTAGGTGTGGGTTTCCCCTCTGGCTACAAATGAGTTGGTGATGCCGCCATTGGGGGTGAAGCGTACGCCTTCGAGGAACTCGCCGTCGGTAATACCGGTAGCCGCAATTGCCACCTCGCGGCTTCTGATCAGGTCCTCGGTCCTGAAGATCTTGTTGTAATCGGTTATTCCATGTTCGGATGCCGTTTTCTTGTCACGATCGTTTTCGTAGAATATTTTCCCTTCGAAATATCCCCCCATACACCGTATTGCCGCCGCCACAAACACCGCCTCGGGAGCGTAGCCGGAGCCGATATAGATATCGGCTTTTTCCCCCTTGATAGCGGCCAGACACCCCGATATTTCGCCTTCATCTATCAGTTTGATGCGGGCGCCGCAGCTCCTTATCTCATGGATCAGCTGTTTGTGCCTGTTCTGGTTGAGTACACAGACCGTTACATTTTCCGTATATTTCCGCAATGTCCGTGCAACCCTTTTGACATTGACGGCTGGTGGCTGGTTAATGTCGATTGCATCGCCCACCTTTGGCCCTACCACTATTTTATACATGTTGAGGTTGGGAACCGGCTGTATCGCCCCGGCCCGGGCAATAGCCGCGTAGGAGGTGGAGTTGTTCCTGCCGTCCGCCGCCGAACGGTAAGCTTCAAGGGCAATTGCCATTACATCGGCATCCTCTCCGCCTTTGCCGAGGTGTTGAGGGAACTGGAAGGCTTCCGGTCTTGTTGAGAACCGGTCGTTTACCATGGTGCCGTTGATCGGCAGCCGGTCAAGAATCTTGGTGATTGCCAGCCTGGTCTGGTTGAGTATGTCGATATGATCGCCGAGCCCCTGAACTCTTGCCGCGGTCAGGGCGGCTATCTCTGTGGCTCTGACGATTTCCATTCCGTAATTTGTGTTCATGCGGATGTGATGGTTAACTTTCTGAGGATGTTGTAAATCCGTTGAGCCGCCCGCACCGGGCCAGCTGCTGCATTATCCTATCCCGTTCGGCCAGCAATTTCCTGCCGGCGATGGTGTCTCTTATCTTCATCGGTTGCCTGAATTCATCTATCAGCTCAATGTCGAGGGGCGCCGATTCTAATCTCTGTTCGGCTTTGATGATCTCCTCCGGAGTTGGCAGGATTATTCCGTAAAGCTGATGTGGGGTATGGACCAGTGAATGTCCCCGGTTGTAATAGGCGGCGGCAAACCCTCCATCAACATTGATGGCCACACCGTCCTCGCTGGCCATCTGTGCGCCCTTGGTATAATCGACCGGAGTATGACCGTATATCACTCTCTGCACGCCGAACTCCTGCTGCATCTTCAGCTTGAAACCTCTGGACTGCATGTTGTCTTTCCAGTAAAGGCTTCGTTCCTTGTGGGTCTGTTTGTCGGTCAGGTAATATCTCTCGAAGGTTTTCATTGCATGTTTGCCGAAAAATGGAGATTTCGGACCGCACCAGAGATAGAAAAACAGAGCCTGATCCTCTTTTTCCTGGGGTTTTTCGGCGAGATAGTTCTGTCCTACCTTGCAGATAGTGTCCTGGATATGGGTGAGGAGACCTTTCCCCCTCCGGCCGAGGAATTCCTCGAATTCCCCGTCAACAGTGGATGGAACCAGTGCGTGGATATTGAGAAAATTATTCTGGATATGATAGGTTTTACCCTTGACGAAAAGAAACCTGAGCAGCCTCATCAGCCGCCGGTTGGTGGTGAACTGATACGTCAGATCGCTTATGATGTCGGCCTCTTCCTCGCTCAATCGTCCCGGATTGTCAAGGTCGATGGTGGGGAAGTGGGTGTCGTTGAGTCCCGCGGTCTCTTTTCCCTTCAGCATCTCTGCCAGCCTGTCGAGCCACAGGCGTGATTCCATCTGGTATTGGGGAAACTCGCGGATGGTTTTTTCTTCGAGCTTGAACTGGATAATCGAAAGCGCTTTCTCCATCGACCGTCCCCGGTCAGTCTTGGCTTTGAAATTTCCGGTTGCCCGGTCGCTGGGATAGACCCGTTCGGCAAATTCCGCGAGCCGTCCGGTGTCTATGCGCAACCGCTCAAGGAAGCCGAAATGGTCATAACGGCATGTTATGCGGAGCGCTTCGGCAACCAGGGAGCTGTTGCCCGCGGCTGCTCCCATCCACAAAATATCGTGATTGCCGTAAACATAGTCGACGCCGTCCCGGTAAAACGGCGAGGAGAGAATACGCAGGATCTTGTCCGGCTGGTCGCCCCGGTCGAACACGTCGCCGAGGACCTGGATACGATCGAGAAGGACCTGGCGAACGGCAAAAGAGAGGTGAGATATTAACCTGTCGGCAATGACCGGTTCCTCGAAGATCGGATCGGGAACCGGTAGGCCGGACAGCAGCCTGGTTATCACGTCGCGGAATTCCGGCCGAAATATTCTGCTGCTGCGGTGCCGTATGTTGGTCAGTTTGTACTTGAGAACTTCAACCAGGCACAGGATGACATCCTGGGTGTCCATCGTGATGGTGTCATTTCTGAAATACTGCTGCCTGCGGATAATCTTGGTTAAGTACTGTATCTTGTCCGAGCTGAAGGTGCTCGGCAGCGCCTCTTTGCAGGTCTGGTACAGCATCCCGAATCTGCCGCGCAGTATGGATTTGAACCTGTCTCCTTCCCCGTGGAGATCACTTATCCACAGCGTGGTCGGAATATTGGAGTTGAGTTCGAGCTCAAGATCAAGCAGCTTACTGGCAAGCTGGTCTACATCGCTGGTGCTGATTATGGTATTGTTTTCAGTGGTCGTGTCTGTATTTGTCGTGGAAGCCATTGTTTAGCCATTGTGGAAAAATATAAAATAGGAAGCCGGGACTACAGGTTTTGGCTGTGCCGCCGCGGATTTTTCCATACCGCACAAAACGTCCCAATATAGCAAAATGGCGACCAAGATACCAGCCTCAAAACTTCTTTTGGCAAGACGCGAGAGCGGTCAGAGTATCTCGTCTTCATCCAGGATACAGTTGTCCTGTATCTTGCTGCGGATGCGTTTCCTGTTGCCCAGTTTTTGCTGCGCCTGCTCGGGAAGATCCGTGATCTTTATGATGTTTTTCATAACCAGCAGGTCAACGAGGTCGTCGAGTACCCGTATAACCTCATTGTCGAGCTTGCGGAAAAAGGCTGAAATCGTTTTATTCTGGTCGTATTCGGACAAAAAGGTCTCCAGCTCTTCCGTGGATATTTCCTGTTGATCCGGTTCGACCGGGTTGTTGCGGAGAGCTATTATATTCCCGTTTTCGTCTCTTTCGGCGTAAATCACTTTCTATGTACTCAAAAAAATGGTTATAATATTGCCTCGGATGGTTACATATCTCTTGTGATCATCAAGTTTACAACTCAAAATTCCAACTACTGGTGGCCGGTTGCTCTGATTGAACCAGAGAGAAAAATATCGATCAGGTCGCCGGAACAGCGTCCGTGTCATCTGTCTTTAAGGTATTTCTAACATAGTATAATAGATCTGTTGCATGAACACAAAGATTGTCGGAAAAACAAAAGAAAAAAAATGGGACCTGCGATCAGACTCAGATGTTATTGACGATCCGTTGACCGACTGCCTTGTGATTATGGCAAAACTGCATGGTCGGCCGGTCTCGCGTACAACCTTGAGAGCGGGGCTTCCCCTGGTAAACAACCGGCTGACGGTGCAGCTGGTGAACAGGGCTGCCCAGAGAATGGGGATGATATCGAGGATCATCAAAAGACCTCTTGCCAGGCTCACAAATCTAGAGATCCCATGCATCCTGCTGTTAAAGGACAACCGGGCGGCGGTGATGGTCGGTATCAACAAAAAAGCGCGGATGATAACCCTTGTTCAGTCAGAATCGGGGGCGGGCGAACGGGTTGTTCCGGTCAAGGAGCTGGAGGAGCAGTATTCCGGATATGCGGTTTTTGTCCAGCCCGAATTCCTCGCCGAAGACAGGAAGGTGACAGAGATGACGGGAAAGAGGGGCCATTGGTTCTGGGGGCCCGTTATCTCTTCCTGGCGCATATACCGCGACGTCATTCTCGCCTCTTTCCTGATCAATCTTTTCGGGTTGGCATCGCCTTTTTTCATCCTCAACGTCTATGACCGGGTTATTCCCAATAAAGCTTTTGAAACGCTCTGGGTATTGGCAACGGGTATTACGGTTGTCTATCTGTTCTCCATGCTGATGCAGGGGTTGCGCGGCTATTTCGTCGAGGTGGCCGGCAAGAAGGCCAACCTGGAAATGTCGGCCGTAATATTTGAAAAGGTGCTCGGCCTGAAGATGTCATCCAGGCCCGAGTCGATAGGGTCTTTTTCAAATAAAATTCAACAGTTTGACAGTGTTCGTGATTTTATTACCTCGCTTTCGATCACCGCTCTTGTCGATCTGCCCTTTATGGTGCTTGCCCTGATCGCCATCTGGTATCTGGCCGGAGTGACGGTGGTGATACATGTTTCCGCCATAGTCCTCCTGCTCACCTACGCGCTCTTTATTCAGCTGCCCCTCCAACACGCCGTGGAGCAGACGTATCACGCCTCTGCCCGGAAAAATGCCGTGCTGGTGGAAGGGTTGAACGGTCTTGAAACTTTGAAAATGCTTGGAGCTGAGGGTAAAATCCAGAGAACATGGGAGGAGTCTGTCGGCCATATATCGAAATGGAGTTCCCGTTCAAGGTTTCTCTCAACCTCGGTAAGTCATCTCTCTTCTTTTGTTCAGGGCATTACGGTTGTTGCGGTAGTAATAACAGGAGTCTACATCGTCGCCCAGGGAGAAATGTCCCAGGGAGGGCTGATCGCCGTAGTCATTCTCACCCGGCAGGCCGTTGCGCCAATGGTTCATGTGGTGAGCCTTGCCACCCGCTATAACCGGGCCAAGACCGCGATAAAGACGCTCCAGCAGGTGATGGAGATGCCCGGGGAGCGACCGGCAAATAAAAATTTTCTTCATCGGGCCGGGCTCAAAGGCGCAATTGAATTCAAGGAGGTCTCTTTTACCTACCCCGACCAGGGTCTTCCGGTGTTGAAGAATATATCGTTGAAAATTGCGCAGGGAGAAAAAGTCGGGATTATCGGCACCATCGGTTCAGGCAAGACGACGCTTGGCAAGCTGATGCTGGGGCTTTATGAACCGGACAGCGGCATGGTCGCCATAGACGGGACCGATATTCGACAGATTGACCCTACCGAACTCAGGCGTTTTATCGGCTGCGTTCCGCAGGATGTTACCCTGTTTCGCGGGAGTGTACGGGACAACATCGTGATGGGGTGTGATATTGCAACCGATTCGGATATCATCCGTGCGGCTGAACTGTCGGGGGCAAGCGATATAGTAGGACGTCATCCCATGGGGTTTGACATGCCGGTGGGAGAGCAGGGCAGGGCGCTTTCCGGCGGGCAGCGGCAGGTTGTCGCCATGGCGCGGGCGTTGCTGCTCGATCCTCCGGTTCAGATACTGGATGAACCGTCAAGTCATATGGACGCCAAGACAGAAGCCCAGATACGCAGACGTCTGGCAACGATAATAAGGAACAAGACGTTGATTCTGATAAGCCACCGGGCTTCCCTGTTGGCTATGGTTGACAGGCTCATAGTCATAGACAACGGCAATATTGTCGCCGACGGGAAAAAAGACAAGATCCTCGAAGCACTCAAAAGCGGCCAGATCAACGTGTGAGAACATAGCAGAGATGAGTGAAAGATTACCAGACAGAAAAAGCTCCGCTACTGGCAAAACCGGGCCGGCAGCAGAAGAGTCGACCCAGATGTTCAGTGCTCGGGAGCAAAGAGATCCTGAATTTATTTCCGATATCAGGACAACCATCCTGGTGCAGTCGCCGCGGGGGGGGAGCCTTATCGTCTGGGCGACTCTTCTGCTCTTTTGCCTGATCTTCTACTGGATGTACAGCTCGGAAATCCAAGAGGTTACACGGGGCAACGGCAAAGTAATTCCTTCAAGCCAGCTGCAGGTGGTGCAGAATCTCGAGGGCGGAATTCTTGCCGAAATTTATGTGAAAAACGGTGATGTAGTGCAGAAAGGCCAGCTCCTCATGCGTCTTGACGAAACCCGGTTTTCGGCACCCTACAGGCAGTCGCGCATGAAGTATCTGGCGCTGATGGCGCGGGCGGCGCGGTTGCAGGCTGAAACCGAAGATACTGAAATGATTGTGCCTGAAGTTATTGAAAAAGAAGGGCCGGAGATTACCGCAAGGGAAAGACAGTTGTACCAGTCAAGGCAGATCGGACTGAGCGCAAAGATGGAAGTCCTGGAAGAGCAGGTGAAGCAGCGAAACCAGGAGCTGATTGAGCTGAAAGGGAAGTTGAGCGAATTGCGGCGAACCTATCGGCTGCTCAAAAAGGAGATCGACCTGACCAAGCCTCTGATCGAGCAGGGCGCAGTTTCCGAAGTAGAAGTGCTGCGGCTCGAACGGCAGGCTTCGTCGATGCTGGGCGACATTTCAGCCACCAGGTTCACCATTCCAAAAGTCGAATCCATGCTCAGTGAAGCACAGATGGTAATAAAAGAAGAAAAGTTGCGTTTTAGAAACAGTGCCAAGGAAGAGCTCAATGAAGTTGAAGTGGAGCTTGAGGGGATAGCGGCATCGGAGGTGGCTCTTGCCGACCGGCTCGATCGAACATCGGTGAGGAGTCCGGTATACGGTACCGTGAAACAGGTTCTGGTGAACACCGTAGGCGGAGTGGTGCAGCCGGGCATGGATCTGGTGGAAATCGTGCCGCTGGAGGATACCCTGCTTATAGAGACCCAGATACAACCTTCGGATATCGCCTTCTTACGGCCGAAACAGAAGGCGATGGTCAAGTTTACCGCATACGATTATACTATTTATGGCGGGTTGGAGGCGGAGTTGGAGCAGATCAGCGCCGATTCCATAACCGACGAGCAGGGAAGAAGCTATTACCTGGTCCGGGTAAGGACCAAACAGAATTTTCTTGACGGCAAAAACGGGCCCATGCCTATTATTCCGGGGATGGTAACCTCGGTCGATATCGTCACTGGCAAGAAAACCATTTTGTCCTATCTGCTCAAACCTGTACTCAGGGCAAAATATATGGCACTCAGGGAGAGATGATCGATGGGCCTTTTGCTTAGCAGCAGCAATGTCACGGTAAGAAAAAGATGGCTGGAAGGGCTTGATACCAGTCGAAGCGTGTACCAGGCTTCGACTATCCAGGAGACGCTTGACTATCTGTCGCGGTTTAACGTTGGCGTTTTGCTGTTGCACCGGACTCTGGTAGATACTGAGCAGTTACGAAAAATCTGTAACGGTGGGAGTGAGTGCCGGGTAATCGTTCTGTCTGATCGTCCCGACGATATGGAAGGGCTTGTCTGTCTGCAGCAGGGGTGTGTGGGGTACGCCAACACCTATATATCGCCGCAAAGGCTGAAAGCTGCCGTGCAGGCGGTAAATAGCGGACTGGTATGGGTAAACAGCTCCCTGATGACCTTGCTGGTGCAGGGGGTGTCGGCCGCCAACACGGTAAACAGCCATGAAAACAGTAGTGAGCAGGTGGACAACCCTATCCTTGAGAACCTCTCCGCCAGGGAATATCAGATTGCCCAGCTTGTCGCCCAGGGGTGGAAAAACGGCAGGATTGCCAAAGAACTCAATATTACTGAAAGAACGGTAAAGGCGCACTTGAGCTCCATCTACAGCAAAACCCACACCACCGGACGGCTGAACCTGGCTCTTTTGATAAAGAAAAGCTAGCAAGTAGGGACCTCTTGAGGTAGCGGCTCCGGCGGTGCTCAAAAAAAACTGCAGGCAGCGACCCATCAGGTTTTTTCCTGGAAACGGCAGAAAACAAAGGGGCTGTCCCGAAATCCGGGACAGCCCCTTTTGCCGCTATTATGAGGTTACAAAAAATAGTTACGGGGTGTCGGTTGGCGGCGGGACGAGGTTGTCGAGATCTTCGCTGTCCACGTCGATTCCGGAAAAGGTATCCGGGTCGCTACCGGTATTGTCCGGAACGACATCGCCGCTTGTTTCACCGCCATCACCGCCGACCACAATGTCGACATCGCCATCTTCGACAATCACCGTATCTCCAGATACGTCGGGATCGCCGTAGACGGTGACGCTGTCGGCCACGATGGTATCGTCTCCGTCGCCTCCGTAAATCTCGTCGGCACCGTCACCTCCGATGAGGATGTCGTCGCCTCCGCCGCCGTCAATAACGTCGTCGCCTCCTTCACCATAGATGGTTTCAGCTTCTGGTCCGCCGGCAAAGACATCGCCTCCATCGGTCCCCACCATGACGTTGTCGCCGTCGAATTCCACATATATAGTGTCCGTTGCCACATCACCGTCGGCGTCAACAATATCGACCTGGAATTCTTCATAGATATCTTGTTCCGATGAGGATATGGCAAAATCCACGTCAGTAAGCTTGAAATCGTTCTGAACAGCCTCGATTTCAACTTTGCTTATGGCGTCAATGCCGCCATCAGTGTTGAAGGTGATGATCGGATTCTCACCTATGGCGAATGTTTCTGTACCGGTAGGGCTGCCGTCGGTAATGACATTGCCGTCAAGGTCAACAGCATCACCGAATTCGTTAAACGCGGTATACTCAATGATCAGGGGTTCGTTACTGCCGACAACCCTGCCGGCAAGGGTGACTTCGCCTACGGCAACGACGTCTGCCGTACCTCCACTGAATGAATCAGTCAGACCGAAATCAATAACCAGAACACCCTCTCCGTCGTTAACCACGTTGTTCTGGATACCCATGCCGTCAGTACTGCCGTTGACCGTTGAGGCAGCCCCGCCTGAATCCCTTGAGGTAAGCGAGAACAGGATATCGACGTCAGACGGTACATCGGCGGGCTCATATGCGTTATGTTCACCCGTTACGGGATCTTCGGTTATCACCAGCTCAGGCTTGGGACCGTTGGGGAATCCTGCTTCGGATGAGTCGAAGTCATAATCCGTGATAGCATCGAGCTTGGCGAACGTCTCCAGCTCGTAACTGTCGGTCAACGGATCTACAGTCAAGGTAAATACGATTGAACCACCCGGGTTGGCCGGGTCAGTTATGGCATGTAAAACGTTTGTTGCTAGAGGATCCACGTAGTAGTAAACCTGCTGACTATTTGAAAAAAGACCCTCGACCTCGACAGAGGTGGTCGTGGTCCCGTCCCAGCCCTCTATGTTCGCGGTGAGGTCAGCGGTTACAGGTTCGTCGGCCCCCGAGTCGATATCGATGATACCGACGAGATCGAGTCCGGGTTCGTTGGCGATATAGGCATGTGAAACGTCGCCTATAGTGGGGACGTCGTTTTCCACATCGACCAGGAGCTGTCCGTCGAGTGTGACCCAGTCGCCGTCAAAATCGGTAGCCACGATAAACTGTCCGACATCGATCTTGTTGGCGAGCAGCTCGTCATCGGTGCCGGCGGACCCGAACGAGTGGTCGACCTGGTCGTCGAGATCGAAGATCAGGTCGCCGTTGCTGTCGAACCTGAGCTCGAATACGGTATCGCCGGAGGTTGCGGTAACACCGGTGATGGTGGTGCCGTCACTGGACCAGTTGATCGCCTCGTTGTTTGAGGTGATGCCTGCGAGGGTGCCAGAGGAGCCGCTTGCGACGAAGCTGAAGGTGACCTCCTCGTCGGCGCCGTC
>NZ_FNJI01000043.1 GCF_900104445.1 Desulforhopalus singaporensis
ATAAAATTCCTCAAGCGCCTTATTGCCAATACCGACAGGCCTGTTTTCCTGATTCTCGACAACTGCTCTGTCCATCGTTCGAATGAAGTTCGTCAATATGTGGAAAGCACCAACGGGAAGTTGAGAATTTTCTTTCTTCCACCATACGCACCAGAGCTAAATCCTGATGAGCATGTATGGAATTATCTGAAAAATCATAATATTGGTCGTCAGACCACCACCAGTGCGTGGGATCTGTATAAAAGAATTATGAAGGTGATGCGCTCACTTCAGCGCAGTCCCGAGATAGTAAAGTCGTTCTTCCAGCATCCATGGACGAAATACTCGCTCGTGTCTACTGATTAACGTTCGTATTAATATCGCAAAATCCTGGACGAATCGTTGGGAGAATGTCACACCACTTTTTAGTTATCCTTATGATATCAGGAAGATTATCTATACAACAAACGCTATTGAGTCGCTCAACAGCCTGATACGCAAAGCAATAAAAAACCGACGCATCTTTCCAAACGATACGTCAACTTTTAAAGTTGTGTTCCTGGCTATCCAGAAAGCTTCTGAGAGATGGACCATGCCAATTGGGAACTGGAAACCGGCTATGAACCGCTTTCTCATTGAATATGAAAATAGATTCTTTGAAATCTGAAAAAGGCAGTTACACAGAATTATTTACAGAGTCGTCAAATTCCGGAACTGCCGGTGGATAGAGTGTTTATTTTTTTGATGTCTGAATCGTATACATCATACATAGTTCTTATAGACCGGTTCATACATCCTAGAACGGATAAAGTCATCCAAGTCATCTGGACGCAGCACCTCAGCCAGTCCCTGATCATAGGCAATTTCCGCTACCCGTAATGCAATCCTGGCCGAAACGTCCCTTATATTTCTCAGAGGTGGATAGATATTGCCGCAAGAAAAGTCATCCTCTGAGACCTGTGATGCCAGGGTTCTTGCTGCCTCAAGAAACATTTCCTCAGTGACATGGCGTGATTTAGTGGTCACAACACCAAGCCCTACTCCTGGGAAAATATATGCATTATTACCTTGGCCAGGATAAAATGTTTTTCCAAATAAATGAACTGGTTCAAAAGGGCTGCCGCTGGCGAAAACAGCTCTCCCTTCACTCCAAAGATAGGCTTCCTTTGCAGTACATTCTGCATTGGAAGTAGGATTGGAAAGCGCAAAGATTATCGGCTTTTCGTTGATTTTCGCCATCTCGCTGATAATACTACGTGTAAAACCACCTGCGGTCCCAGACACTCCGATGATAGCGGTGGGTCTCAACTCCTTAACTGCCTCCTCAAAATCGCAGATGTATTTATGCTCATGGGCATATGGGAGCTTGTGTTCAGCAAGATGTTCACGATCTTTAACGACCAGTCCTTTGGAATCATAAAACCAGCATTTGCGCCGAGCGTCTTCCTGGGATAGGCCCTCAGCCTGCATAGCTGACACGATAAGATCTCCGATACCTGTACCCGCTTCTCCAGCACCAAGAAATAGAATCTTTTGATCTGTCAATTCTGTGGAGTTCATGCGCATTACAGCATAAAGTCCGGCTAGAGCAACACTCGCCGTACCTTGAATGTCGTCATTGAACATGCAAATTCGGTCTTTGTATTTTTGCAGCAACCTAAAAGCGTTGACATTACCGAAATCCTCAAATTGAATCAGGGCTGAAGGGAAATTGTCCCGCACGGCCATGATGAATTCCTCGATTAGGCTGTCATATTCGTCACCACGGATTCGCTGATGCTGCATACCGAAATAAAGTGGATCCGTCTGAAGTTCGCAGTTATTGGTTCCTACATCTATGGTCACCGGCAGACACAAAGAGGGATGAATGCCAGCACAGGCGATATAAAGCGACAGTTTACCCACGGGGATACCCATACCGGCGACACCCAGGTCACCTAGACCAAGAATACGTTCGCCATCAGTGATAACGATAACCTTTACGTTTCGATTTGGCCAATTGCGTAGGATTTCGGAAAAGTGGCCTTTATTGTTCGCTGAGACAAAAATTCCCCTAGGGCGTCTGAAAATATGAACATACTCCCGGCACGCCTCTCCCACTGTCGGAGTATATATGATGGGCAGCATTTCTTCTAGATTATCTGCCAGCACTCGATAGAACAGAGTCTGGTTACGGTCTAACAGGGCAATGAGAAAGATATATTTCTCCAGATCTGAAGTCTTACTGTAATAGTTCCCCATAACCCGCTCCACCTGTTCCTCCATGGTGTTGATGCGAGGCGGCAACAATCCCCGAAGACCTAGAGCAATTCTCTCCTCTTTTGTAAATGCAGTTCCCTTGTTCAAAAAAGGATCGTTAACCAGTTGGACTCCAGTGGGAAAACTGAAAGGTAATACCTCTAAGTATTTATTGTCTATCATTTGTGGTAGTTATTTTATTAACCCGGTGGGCTTTTTGAAACAAAAAATGGCATTACATGGCACGAATATCAATGAAAAACCTATCGCATAACATATGTAAGGACCTATTCTATTTACCCACCGGAATAAGATTGTATCTAATTGAATGCTTGAAATATTTCAGAAACTGATGCTCCAGTAAATGCCAATGTGAGAGCTATATATTTTTTTGTTTATGCAGAAAGCCATCCTCCGTCTACAGCATATGTATATCCGGTCGCGTACGAAGAGGCGTCTGAGGCGAGATATAATGCAATCCCTTGCATCTCGGAGGGTTGCGCATATCTTCCCAAAGGGGTGCGGAACAGGGTCTCGTTTTGTAACTTTTGGATTTCTGGATCAGGGTTGTCTAATTGTTCCGCTTCACTCATGCCTGTATCTACAAATCCTGGAGCAATAGCGTTTACCCGTATATTATATGGAGCAAGCATGACACCCAACGTCCTTGTAAGGTTCACAACGCCACCTTTTGCTGCACTATAACCAATACATCCCCATATAGGATCAGCGGCAAGACCGTAAATGGAGGCAGTGTTAATAATGCTCCCTTTTTTCTGTTTTTTCATCACCTTAGCAGCAGTAGTATTAGTCAACCAATGGCTTCTCAAGTTTACTTTGATCAATCTATCCCAAAGTTCATTCGGATAGTCTTCGATATCTTTGACAGGAAGATCAGGTTCAGAAATTCCTGCATTTGCGAAACAAATGTCAAGACGTCCAAGCTTTTTAAGTGTATCTTGGACCATTTTTTCGGTGTCTTCTGCATTAGAGACATCTGCTCCTAAGGCAATTACTTTTCTTCCTGTCTCTTGTGCCAGTTCGTTGGCAGATTGTTCTGCCTTTTCTTTATTGATATCAACTATCGCCACATCCGCGCCTGCTTCAGACATCGCACGCGCATACTGAAAACCAATTCCTTGGGCTGCTCCGGTTACCAGAGCAACACGATTGTCAAGTTTGAATAGATTTAATACAGACATATTTGACCTCAAATTTTTAATGAATTGCCTTTTTATCACTCATAATTTGTTTTTTAGAGAAGCCATTTATCAACAGCTTCTCTAAAAAGGTTAGTGTTGCGGGGCGAAATGGTTATTTCCTCCAGCGCATCGGTTTTTCCAGAAGTCTGAAATCGTCATATTTCTGACCATACATGTAGGGAAGAAATTCTTCACCTTTACCGACCAGTACATCATGGAACGGAATTGTCCATATGGAAGCTCCTTCGGAGTAGGTAACACCATTGACTTTTACGATGGGAATTTCGTCCAGTGGATCGACATTGGTTCCGGTCAGGATTAATTCTCCAGTTCCTTCCTTGTAAACGCGATAGGTATCCTCGGCATGCATGTTGAGGATAATTGGATCGTTCTGAATGCCGTATCCAGTTACATGAGGCTGGCATTTAAATTCAAAGTCATCGGCTTTAACCGTCGGCTGAGGACCTTGATCCGCACCAAGCTTTGCCGAAATCTGTATAATTCTGACGCCGTTTCTCTCAACATAGCCATATACTTCATCCCCATCATACAAGAGCTGTGCAGTCGCAGTCTTCTTACCTTCCCCCCACATTTCCCGGCCAATGGAAACGGGCATGTCATTGCCTACAAACAACGTCATCATGGTGGTGCCCTCATAAACCTTGCCACTAAGAGCTTTATATTTAACAGGAAAATAGATTATACCGCAGTCGAATTCACCACACATATCGCTTTGCCATTTTCCAACATGAGCCCAGCCAAGAGGCTGATCCCCCATTTCAAAACACGGTGCCAAAACTGATTTGATATATTCAGGTGTTGTTTCGAATTCGATAATTAGAGATTGACAGGTAAATCGACCTTTGTTCATCATCTCTTGAATTTCTGCCAGTTCTTCCGGTGTTTTTACATACTTACTCATAATTACATTCTCCTATTAATGATTTATAGTTTTACTGCTTTCAAAGAGCAGTGAGACCTCCCAAAAAACTCGAAGAGGTTACTTTGACTAAAAGGTTCTGGAGAGGGTGAATACCAGGCGGTTGTCAGCAATATCTTTTCCTCCGTAGTATTCTTTGAAAAATTCATCCTCGCTGTTGATATGGTAGCTCAAATCGACGTTGAAACCGGCGATCAAGTCTCTTGAAAGGCCGACACGATAATATTCCCAGTCATAGCCGTCACCACCGTCGAGACCACCACCATTTCCGGTAATGTTGCCACCCTCAATGTCATAATGACCGGCTTCCAGTTCCATCCTAAAGCCATACATAAGAGACAACCCCAACTGGCTCATAAATTTGTGAGATGTTCCTTCCTCGCCAGAATATTCAGGTGACCACAAGTATCCGACTTTTAGACTAGGTGACAGAAATGCTTCCTCAAAGGTGTGACTTAAATTGATACCTGCCTGAAAATAATCGTATTCAAAACCTTCATCTTCAGCACCGGGATAGATCCAGTAGTAGGCGGCTACATCATATGTGATTGGTCCTAAGGCGCCTGCCTGGCCTACCCAACCGCCAAGCTCAATATCATTGGACACCCCTCCGTCATCCCAGCTGGATCCCCACAAACCAACGAAAATGCCGGTACCAGGGTGGTAATAATCTATTGTACCTTGAATTGCGGGATCCTGATCGGAATAGGACACACCCTCACATACATAATCAGAAGTAAGGATAAGTGTACTGCTGAAGTTTTCAGCGGCAAAAATGCTTGCTTCCTCACTCGCTAACGAAGTCGAGGAACAAGAAACGACAATCGTGACCGCCAAAAGAAATGCAAATAAATCTCTTCTCATCAGTAACTCCTAAAAAATATTGAAAGTTGGAAGAAAGAGCGACCAGTACAGTCTTCCTTCAGGATTAAATAGAATCTAGTCAACAGCAACTTCCCGGACGTCCGGCTGGATGCGGCCTTAGTCCCCAAGTCAGTCTTGCAGCCAAGGGGTTACCTGAAAAACAATTATCAATAAACAGAGTGAATTGAGTTCTACATCGAACCAGACATCAACTGTTCGTCCTCACATTTTGACAATTAGATTCGGAATTATTTTTTTGATCCGGATGCTACAGGTTGATAGGCAGCCGAATTACCTTCGCCAACCATTTTCTGGGTCGGAAACAAGTTTTTCAACCGTCCCATTTACCAGGCAGTCCAATCATTAAGAGATTATAAATCTTACTTCGGGTACAGTGCGTTATTTGGCCTTCACATCATCCGCGGCTAAAGGCAAGAGAAAGTTGAGCAGCAACAGGGAAGCTGCAGCAACAATAAATCCCCATGTATATGCCTGGGTTTGGTCCCTAACAATTCCCAGTGCCAAAGGATAGAGTAATCCACCTATGAGAAGTCCCGCAGACATGATGAATCCGTTAGCAGTAGCGGCAAGTTTTACGCCCACGGTATCTGCTGCAAGGGCATAACAAATGGGAAGACCGCTGTATGCAAAGAGCCCTGACAACGGCAGCATCGCTGCAAGCAGTCCATAACTATTGATAGACACAGCGAATGCTGCTGCTACGAAACTTAAGGCCATAACCAGCCCGGAGATCAAAATCAGCGGCTTTCTTTTACCGATGTTATCGGAAATCAATCCGAAGACTATGGAACCGACCATACCGGTCACCGGATAGAGTGCACCCAAAAAGCCTGCCAAGGATTCGGACCAACCTGCTTCCATAAGAAGCGTCGGCACCCAATAAACTGCTATAGCGTAAGATCCCCATACCCCGATGAGGAAGGATGATGCAATAATAACGTTTTTTCTTCCAATAACCGCAAAATACTCTTTTAAAACGCTTGCTTGATTGGATTGGTCGGCATTAACATCACGTTTTTCCTGAACATCTGTATACTTAGGGGGTTCTTTCAGGAAAAACAAGGCAATTACGAACATAACAAAGACCACAATTGAACCAAGAGCAGATCCGTTTCTCCAGCCATAAGCAGTAAGAACCTTGGAAAACAGGTACAGCGCACCTAGGGTTCCGATACCGTCGGTCGCAAGCATAACGCCCAGTGAAACGGCAATTTTGTCGGATTCCTCGAACCATCTGATAGCCAGGGTGTAGGGAGCGACAAACAACAGCACAATGCCGGCACCAAGGATAATTCTTGAAAGCAGCATCATTTCATAATTTGGCATATAGGAAAAGATCAGTTGCCCTATGAAGCTTATAAGCAGTCCTAACACAGTTACCTTTTTAGCACCCCACCGGTCTACAAGTACACCGGCAAAAGGAAGGACAATCCCCCCTGCCAACGCCGTAACCGAAGCCAGTGTACCGACCATGGTGTAATTCATCCCGAGATCCTGCATCATCTGAGGGATCGCTGTTGAATAACCCACATAAGGTATAAAGATTGCGACAGTAGCCAGATAACAGAGGGCTAGAGCCGGCCACTGTCCTGCAACCGACGAGATTGAATTTAATTGATCGTTGGTAGAAACATTTGAAGCTGCCATATTTCCCTTCCTTTTTTGTTAAATTTTTTCTGTGATAATCCCTTTTGTAAGATTAGGATCAGAAATAAATCATACCTTCATGTTGGAACCGCCTCCGTCAATAATGATTTCTGTTCCGGTAACGAATCCCGATTCGTCAGATCCAAGGTAAACCAGTAAATTAGTAATATCGTCTACTGTCCCGGCTCGCCCCATAGGGGCAAATTCATTCAGTTCATCCTTGGGGATATCCGCCACCATTTCAGTATCTACAAAACCTGGACATATTGCGTTCACACGGATGTTTTTTTTGACATACTCTGCTGCAACATCTTTGGTCATAATACGAACGGCCCCTTTACTGGCTCCATACAAAGCGCACTCGGGAAAACCTACTATTCCTGCATCCGACGAAGTATTGATTACGGACCCACCTCCTTGTCTAACCATTAACGGTATAATGTGTTTCATACCGAGGAACATGCCGGTACAATTTATAGACATCAGATAATTCCATTCTTCCAATGTGGTTTCTTCCAGCGTTTTTAGAATCAACACTCCGGCATTGTTAAAAAAAACATCCACTTTCCCATAAGCTTTTACTAATTCATCGGCTACCTTTTCCCATGCATTTTCGTTTCGCACATCATGATGCATTGATACAACTTCTTGGCCCTCCGATATTAACAGTTCAACTGTTTTAGCCAGTCCGTTTTCATTGATATCGGTTATGAATATCTTTGCACCTTCTTTTGAAAATCTTAACGCCGCTGCCCTTCCCATTCCTGACGCTGCGCCCGTAATCAATGCGACTTTTCCTTCTAGTCTCAAAGTAGTTACCTCCTGTCAGTTTTTTTTAATGTTGTTAAATCTTAATAACGGGTTGCGTAGACTATTCTTTGCAAAGATGAAGATTTTTGCAGATAAACCTCAGCCCATACGATCCTGCTGTTCGGCTTTGTTCTGAGTTGTGCAAGTTGTGCGCCAACCAGAGAACTTTATCTTGTTTAAGCTGACGCTGAAAGCTATATATTCTACTGAATAGCCAGAGATTCTATGCAATAATATTTTGTAATATCTCAGGATTAATTATATTTTCAGTATATTTTGTTATCCGTTCCCAAGTTGTTAATCGAGTAAAGCTAAAGCAGACCTTTAAAAAAAATTGAAAGCTGAAACAGGCCGCAAATACTCCAAAGGCTTTTACATATTTTCACAAATGGCCGAAATCAACGTCATGCTTAACCAGAAAATAGAAAAGACCACATGGGCAGAAATCTGCAGTACGACGGGAAAAACTTTAGGATGTTAATGAAATTGCATGGTGGAATTTTTTTTGGAAAGCACTATATGGCATGGGTGCCATATATATGGCACCCATGCCATATAGCTATCTAGACAACAATGTCATAAAGACATAAACGTCATACGATGGCCAGAATAATAATGTGATAAATTAAACTGGCATCTTATTAAGATGGTGGGTATTTTAATCATGTAATACACAGATTAATTAACTGATATTCCATGGTTTTTTCAGATCAACCATGGATCTAAATGCCCGCCTGATCAATAAGTACTTTTGCAATATCTAAATCTCTTCAAATTTTGCCCACTCTGGTTCTATAAAGACTTGGCCTGAATCAGCAGTTCCCACACATCATAAGATGGAACAACTCCACGTAACAAAAAATAATAAGGTGGAAAAGGGCCGTACGGAAAGAGGGTACTCTTTTAAAAACCCAAATATTTCAATGCTGCAGTTTTAAAAGGAAAAATACTGTACCCTGTTAGATTTGATCGACCATTGGCGCAGATGGACTCAATGGCCATAAGTTATTGATTCTGAACACATTTTATACCATAACGTTTAATTTTTCTCTGCAGCGTTCGATAGTTGATGTTCAGTAGTTTTGCTACTTTTCCCCTGTGCCAATCATTTTCTCGCAATAACTTCAGAAGTAATTTTTTCTCAACTTCTTCCAGGTAACATGACAATGACGTGCCATCCAACTTATTCTGCTCAATGGTCACAAGCTGCCTTTCCTGAACTGGCGCGACTTTTTCTATACCTGACTCTAGGAAATCCACATGTTTGGTGGCAATGTAACGCTGAACTACGTTTTGGAGTTCTCTTACATTTCCTGGCCATTCATAACCTAAAAAGGTGTCCATGATATTCTGGGGAACAGAAGATGCAGTTTTCCCAGTAAATTGTTTTAAAAAATGATTGACCAAGAGAGGGATATCCTCTTTTCGGTCACGCAACGGGGGAATGTATATAGGAATGATATTAATACGATAATAAAAGTCTTCACGCATTTTACCCTCTCGCACAAGGCGGACCAAATCCTTGTTAGTTGCGGCTATAACTCTGAAATTGGGCTTCCTGAGCTCTCTTCCGCCTACAGGGGTAAAGCCGCTTCCCTCAATAGCTCTTAAAAGCTTAACCTGTAAGTTTAAGCTGATGTCTCCTATCTCATCCAAGAACAATGTCCCTTTATCAGCCATATCAAGATATCCAGGATTATTGTAATTAGCCCCAGAAAAAGCCCCTTTTTTATATCCGAAGAATTCGCTTTCAATCAGCTCTTCGGGGATTGCACTGCAGTTCACAGGGACAAAGGGTTTTTCGTGGTTTTTACTCATCTTATGGATAGCTTTTGCAACAAGTTCCTTACCTGTTCCGGATTCCCCCAATATGACCACATTGCTTTCGGTTCTTCCCGTATTACGGATAGTGTCAAATAAATCATGCATAACATCGCTTTGCCCCACGATGTTACAAAATTTGCCATGATTCTCAACTTTAGTGATTAACAGTCTTTCGTTCTGATCTGATTGCACTTCAATCGGTTTCTGGTCCGATATATCTGTTATGAAACCTTCTAATCTGATCAAATTGCCGTCTTTAGCGAACACGCCACTGCCCTGCTCCCAGACCCGTTTGACATCACCTGATCGTGTTACAATTCGATATTTTTCAGAATAAGACTCTTTATTAGCTAATTTCTTATCAAGGCTTTTGCGTACAGCATGACGGTCTTCAGGATATATAATATCAAATGCTGGAATTAAAGAGTCGTTAATGAAGTGATCCGGCCGATAACCGGTAAGGTCCAAACAACCTTTACTCACAATCTGCATTGTATAATTTATGTTGTTTTTGCAACTATATACGAAACTCGGTAGGTTGTTTATAAGCGAAGAAAGGCTTTTCCTTTCTCTCTCCTTGAGTTTTAATTGCCTTTTAATAGTTTCGGAATCTGATATCTTCTTGGAAATACTAACAAAAATTTGCTGATTTTTCGCTCCTAGAATTTTGGAGATCTGTGTTTTTACATGTATCAAATCTCCGTTTCCGGTAATCAACGGCAACTCTTTAACAAGATTTAAGCTAACCTCAACAGGACTCCCTCCCCCCTCTGGAATATTAACTTGGTTTTCAGGATATAATTCCCGAAAATGCTTACCAATGATATGCGATAACGGGTAGGCCAGCATTCTTTGCGCAAACGGGTTAGCATAAACAATCTGACCTGAACCATCGAAAATGATTACCGTATCTTCAAGAGTGTCAAAAAAATTTTTTAACATTCTTTCTGATTCCATTTTTCCCGATACCAATACCATGCATCTCCCTGTTATTCCCCTAGTAAAATTGGGGGAAGAAGTGATTCTCTGGCTCACGAAAACGCCAACTCAGATAAAAATAGAACATCGGATTGAATTAGAACATATTTTCCCCAATACCGACTAGCTGCAGACGTGTCTTTAATTATTTACATTTTTTTTATTCTAATGCCCATACTGCATTGTATTTGATTTACAATATTTTTTCCACAGATTTCCCCGTATCGCCCTATTTCTATGACTCTTTTCCACACCAAAACACAACCATCTTATAACAGATTTTTTGCCTGTCGGGCACACTCGTCTACTTGAAATTTTCTTTTTTCAACTTTTATTAAGCGAAACGTCGAAAAGCCAACCCACTATTTTTTTTTGCAAACAACAAAAATATTGTGGGTTGGAAATTGGCGCTATTGCTACCAAGATCGGCCAATCAGGGTTCGCCTTACTAAACAATAAAATCAACACGTTAAACCAGAGCATCTTCCATTCGAATTAACCAAGTCAAACGATATGCTTTCAAAAAAACAGCAACTATCTTTGGCACATAATTTGCAGAATATTTTTCCGAATAGTCAGTACTATTTTCAACAACATACTAAATTGACACGGAGGAGAAATGACCACAGAAAAACTCGATCCCGACCTTGCCAGACGGCTGAAGCTTGTTGACAATCCCGACTACGAAGGAGAACCTCTAACTAAAAAGGACTATACGCTCCTGGTACTTGCCGGAATTATCCTTCCTCTTCTCCTCATGGTATGGGGGTGGCAGATATGAGCACTACAATGGATTCCAGAGCGACCCATGAGGCCATAGAGGGGACCTGGCCGGTCCTACCGAAGGAACGCATCTGGGGGGCATGGGGACTGACCGCCGTTGCCATCTCCGCAGGCGTTGCGGCCTGGAGCTACATGATAGGAGGCTACGTTGCATACTACCTCGACGCGGTCATGGGTACCTATGCGATGATTGCCGGAAGCCTGGTCGGTATGTTCTTTGTCGTCCTGGCAACCATTCCCTGCAGCGTCAGATACGGAGTGGACACCATAACCGCCAGCATTCCGCAGTTCGGTGTCAGGGGATCCTATTTTTCAATTTTTTTGCAGTATGCATCGATTCTCGGCTGGAACTGCCTCCTGCTCATCCTGCTCGGAAGAGCCACCGGGAGAATTGCTCTTGCCGCCGGCTGGGTCGGCGAGTCAGGCGTCAGCACGGTTTCCGCGCTCGGCTCGCTTGCGGCAATCACCGTGTCCTGGCTGCTGCTCAGAAAAGGGGCAGAATCCATCCGCAACTACTCCTATTTCATCTCAATAATCGTCACCAGCCTGGCGCTGTGGATTCTGTACAAGCTGATCACCGGATTCGGAACCGAAGCGATCCTGAGCGGCAAACCCCTGGCATCGTCCGGGGACCGGCTCTGGGACTATACGGCGGGTCTTGAAATCCTTGTCGCCTCGGTCCTCTCGTGGTGGCCGTATATGGGTGGTATAGTAAGGATGGTGCCCAGTGCCCGCCAGGCCGCCTGGCCGGCGATGCTCTGCATGGGGCTGCCCACGGGGGTGATAAGTCTTATCGGCCTCTACTCCGCACTGGTCACCGGGGACTCCGATCCAACCGCCTGGCTGATACAATTCGGCGGCGTCTACCTCGGCATCGGCGCACTCGTTTTTCTCGCCATGGCCAACATAGGAACAGCGGTTGTCGGAGCTTATGTCGCGAGCATCGGACTCAAGCAGATACCGGTTTTCCAAAAAGGCGTGAGCTGGAACTGGATCACCTTTATCGTCTTGCTGCCGGTAGCGGTGATAGCCGTTCTCATCCCGAATTTTTTCTTTGACAACACCGGTTCGTTTTTTGCCTTTCTCGGTGTTTTCTTCGCTCCTGTCTGCGGCATACAGATCGTGGATTATTTCCTGCTCAGAAAACAGCAGGTCAACAGCCTGGGACTCTACCAGACGGATACCGATTCTCCCTATTACTTTTTCGGTGGAATAAACCCGGCGGGGGTTTTAGGCGTACTGGCAGGATTTTTCAGCTATGTCTATCTGCTCAACCCGGTCTCCTACGTCTCCCACGCGCCATTTAAATACACTTCCGCCTCAATACCGGCCCTGGTGATAAGCGCGCTGGTCTACTATGGGGCGACCAAAATATTGTGCAGGAATATGGGGGATTACAACAACTGATATTGGCAGGGGTCACGGTCGCTGCAACCATAGGCACCCCATCCAACGCAACTATGGATCGACAGTTTCCGACAAAAACTGACTCCAATAAATCTTACACTTCCAAAGGTAGAACAATGACAAAACAGATAGAGATCAATCCGGAAAGATGCACCGCATGCCGGATTTGCGAATTTACCTGTTCGACGCACAATTTCGGGGAGATCAATCCATTAAAATCAAGAATCAAGGTACGGATCATCTCCAGGGATTTCTTCTTCTATCCGGTGGTCTGCCAGCAGTGCGGCAAGGCTCCCTGCGTGGAGGTTTGTCCCAAGGACGCCCTTTCCCGCAACGAGACCACCGGCGCAATTGAGCTCAGCGAAGACGACTGCATCGGATGCAGGCTCTGCGTCAAGGCCTGTCCTTTCGGCGCCATGGGGTTTTCCAAAGAGACCAGGCTTGCGGATAAATGCGACCTGTGCGGCGGCGATCCCGAATGTGTGAAGCACTGTTTTTACGGAGCGCTCGAATTTAAGGAGATCGACAAAGTGAGCGAGAAAATCAGCATGGAGTACATCAAAAAAATAAAGGATGCCATGGAGGAGGTGGAAATATGACGACCGAAAATTTTGGCTGGACCGGCAAGCATATCCGGGTCAACCTCACCGCATCCACTATTACCGTCTGTGAAAACGACCAGCGGATCATGACGCAGTACCTCGGGGCGCGGGGGGTAGGTGCAAAATACATGTGGGACGAGGTGGACCCGAAGACCGACGCCCTTGAACCGAACAACAAGCTGATCGTCGCCACCGGCCCGCTGACCTGTATGCCGCCGGCCGGCAACAGGACCTATTTCGTTACCAAATCCCCACTGACCGGCGGTATCGCCAACGCCGGCGTCGGCGGATATTTCGGGGCCGAACTCAAGTTCAGCGGCTTTGACTTTATCATTTTCGAAGGCAGGGCAAAGAGTCCGGTCTATCTCTGGATCAACGATGGTAAAATGGAACTGCGGCCGGCCGATCATATCTGGGGCAAGGGAACCGAAGACTCCGAGGAAATCCTGCTGGCGGAAACGGATCCCATGGCCCATATCGCCGCCATCGGTCCCGCCGGCGAAAACATGGTGCGTCTGGCAAACGTCATCACCGGCGGCGTCACCGGAGCACGGGCCGCGGGAAGAGGCGGCGTCGGCGCGGTGATGGGATCGAAACACCTCAAGGCAGTGGTAGTACGGGGTACCGGAGGAGTCAAGATAGCTGACCTTAAAACATTCAATAAAAATATTTCCAAGATCTGGAAATACTGGGAAGACCCGTCGCCAAGCTGCGCCCAGGGGCTTGGCCAGCACGGCACCATCGGCGTTCTCAGCTTTACCAACAACCTCGGCATCCTGCCCACCCGTAACTTCAGGACCGGCGTATTCGAAGGCGCCCATAAAATCAGCGGCGAAACGTTTGCCGAAAAATATTCGGCGAGAGGCGCAAGACCCTCCAAGGCGTGCTTTGGCTGCCCTGCCGGCTGCGCCCGGTTAAGCGTCGTCAACGAGCCGGGCTACGAAGGAAAAGGAGAAGGCCCCGAGTACGAATCGGTGGCTTCTCTTGGTTCGGTAACCGGAGTGGATCATCTGCCGGCGGTGATCAAAGCCGGAAGGATCTGCAACGATATGGGGATGGATACCATTTCCGCCGGAGTGACCGTCGGTTGCGCCATGGAACTTTATGAAATCGGCGCTCTTCCGGAAAAGGATATCGGCTACCCGCTACACTTCGGCGATCACGAGGCACTTCTCGACCTGGTGCAAAAAATGGCCACCCGCGACGGGTTCGGCTGGATTATGGGCGAAGGATCGTACCGCCTCGGAGAACGTTACGGCCACCCCGAGCTGTCGATGTCGGTCAAGAAACAGGAGCTCCCCAACTACGACCCGCGGGGCGTCAAGGGACAGGGGCTCGCTTTTGTCACCAACAACCGCGGCGGAGACCACTGCAGAGCCGAGGTAAACTGTTCGGAGATTTACGAGACCACCATGCTCGGCTACTGGTCGCCGGAAAAAGATGTCGACGCCCACGCCATCGAAGGCAAGGTGGAGATGACCATCCATTACCAGGACTATTCGGCCTGGGCATACGATTCCCTCGGGTTCTGCTATTTTCTGCTGATGGACACCCCGGAACAGGATGTGGTCGACCTGCTCGAAAGCGCCACCGGTATAAAGTTCGGAGGAGTCGATGAGCTCAACAAACAGGGGGAGCGGATCTTCACCCTGGAGCGTCTGTTCAACCTGAGGGCCGGGCTGTCGGCAAAAGACGACACTCTTCCCAAAAGGTTTCTTACCGAACCGATGCCCGACGGCCCTTCAAAAGGACAAGTGTTCGAACAGGACCAGCTGCTGCCCGATTACTATCGGATGCGCGGCTGGGATAAAAACGGCATTCCCCAAAAAGAGAAGATTGATGAATTAGATCTTTCTTAACTTTCATTCTGTAAAGATTTGCTCTGGAAAAATTGTCTCCACCTCCTTTTTGAGGAGGTTTACCCTGCGGAAAATCTCTTGCCACTTTCCGCAGGGTATTTTGCAGTCTTTAATAAAAAAAATTATGATCACATATTTAATTTGCAAAATTAATTTTCTTTTTATTAATCCTTTTGGCTTGCTGAAGATTGGTGGTAATCAATTTTTTTGGCTCTGAAAGCCAACACTTTTTTCATTAACTAGCATGGCTGCACTAAACTCCTCAGCAACAAATCGAAAACAATGACAAAAGACAGAATATATACCAACAACAACGACTGGTACCAACCAACCCACAGAGTCGAGGTTACCGATGAAACAGGCCAAATAAAAGAGGTCCATATTGTCACCGAGTTTCCCCTAACCATCAAAGTAAACGATAAGGAGATCGTAACCCTGATGACCCTGGGGACCCACCCGGAATATCTGATCCTCGGCTATCTGAAAAACCAGCGAATGATCGAAGATTATGCCGATATCACCAGTCTCGAGGTGAATCTTAGGGGGGAAACCGCTTCGATAACTACCAGGGAAGACAGGGTTATCGATCTCAAACATAAGATGAGCCGAAAGATCGTCACCACCGGTTGCGGAGAGGGAACGGTGTTCAGTTGCAGCCTCGACAAAATTTACGATATACGATTGCAACCTTTTCCCATAAAAAAATCATCCATTTACAATTTACTAAAAGAGATACGTCCTCTGAACGTCATCTATGCCGCTGGGGGCTCCGTCCATACCTGCGCCCTCTGTAGCCTGGATCGCGTTCTTATCCTTATTGAGGATGTAGGAAGGCATAATGCTGCCGACTCGATTGCCGGCAAGATGTGGGCGGAAGATATCAGCGGCTCAGACAAACTGTTTTACACCACCGGCCGTATCACCTCGGAAATTGTCATCAAGGCGGCGCTGATGAATATTCCGATCTTGATCTCCCGCTCAGGGATTACCAAAATGGGTCTAGATATCGCCAGAAACCTGGGCATGACCATTATAGCCAGAGCCAAGGGAAAACGTTTTTTCGTCTATAATAACCACGAAATGATCGACTTTGAAGAGCGGGGGGATTCCCTCAAAGAAAGGGATAGAAAATCTCTGCTTTTTAAAAAGCATATCAAAATGTTTTGATATGCCTCATAAATCAAAAGGTTCTTACCTTGTGCCCCAACTCGCCTAGAAGTCGGTTGCAAAAAAGAAACGCTATGCCTTGAAAGAGCTGGCCTAAAGAATTTGAATAAGCCTCTAAGTGGAAAATCTGCTACCTATAAGAACCTTATAGTAGTGAAAAGAAGGAGCAGATTATGACAAAGAGAAAGCGACGCAACCATTCAGCTAATTTTAAGGCGAAAGTGGCCCTTGCTGCATTAGCTGGAGAAAAGACCTTAGCGTGAGATTTCCAAGCGACTCATGAGGTCGTTCATCATTGTACTCTTCGAGCCAATTGCTTATAATCTCAAGAACTTCACGCAAAGTGTTGAAAATATAATAATCAAGGATCTCGGTTCTCAGAGTTCCATTTAATCTCTAGACAAATGAATTCTGGGTCGGTTTGCCTTTTTCTATAAATTCAAGATGAAGATTATGATCTTCATCCCATTCAGCCATGGCAAGAGAGATCAGTTCCGGACCGTTGTCCATCTTTATCTGTTTCGGATAGCCTCTGAAGGTGGCAATCCTGTCCAAAACTCTTATAATGCGACTGGCCGGCAAGTTCAAATCAACTTCGATTGCTAACGTTTCACGGTTGTAATCGTCTATGACGTTGAAGGTTCGAAATTTCCTTCCATCCCACAATGAAGATTCACTCTTGTCCAAAATAGCTTGTTAAACAAAATACCCTCTTGATGGATTGTGGTGTAAGATTTTTGCGCCAACAAAAAGTCATACAACAACAACCAAAGAGGGCAGACAAATGCTAAAAGGTTCCAGCTTGTTTAGTCAACTTCTTCATCATTTTCCACGTACTGAATTTGCTCAATTGGTAGCCAAACATCAGGCTGAGCATCGTTCGAAGGGCTTCTCCTACTGTCTGCTGCAGATCGAGGCGAATCATCTCAAAGAGTGCTTCTGGTTTCTTTTGAATCTCATTGAAGATTTCGATCTCCTCAGGTACTGTAAGTTCTACTTTCATGGCGCTTTTCCTTTGGTTTTGATTTCTTGGCGGATATTGAAACCTTATTTTAGGAAAAGCGCCTTTTTTTAGTTCAGAAAAATTTACACATTATTTTTTACACCACCTGGAAGAATTAGGAAGCAATGCATTATTTGCTGTTCCAACGCTAGTTGAAAAAGAAGCTATTCAGGACGGATCTCTTTTGGAGTATCCTTCCCAGACAGAATAACGAGAATACTAAAAAGCAGTATCGAAACAGTTATTGCGATGAAACCGCTGGTGTAACTTCCCGTCAAATCTTTAAAGTAACCAACAGCGACAGGATACACGAAACCGCCGATGAGATATCCTAAGCACATAATCAGGCCATTAGCAGCTGCTGATCTGATTGAGCCAATTGCATCGGCAACAAGGTAGTAGACAAGAAGAAGCCCGCAGTACATAAAAAATCCTGCGACAGCAAGCATAAGTGAAACAAGCCCAAAATTTCCTCTTATATAAAATACAGTCAAAAGTGCAAAAGCAACAAGAGAACCAATACACGAAATAACGGTCAAAGGCATTCTCTTTCCAGACCGATCTGAAAGCATGCCGAAGATAAAAGCAAGCATTCCCGCGCAGGCGAAAGCAGATCCCACAAGACCGGAAGTAGTTTCACTCCAGCCAGCATCTTCCATTAGAAAAGCTGGTACCCAGTAAACCGCAGTGCCAAACACTCCCCATACCGGAATTATCATCATGATGGCAGAAAAGACGTTTCTGTTTAGAAAAATTTCCTTTAATTCCTTGCCAAGAGGAATAGGGTTTTTTATATGCTCCTCCTTGGCTTTATACCATTTATCCGGTTCTTTTAGAAATAAGAATGTAACAACAGCTAATATACCAAGGGCAGCAGCACCGATTGTTACTCCAGTAACCCAACCAAAACCAGCAAGAACATAGGCAAATAAATAAAGGGCAAGCAGTGCTCCTGCACCGTCACAGGCAATCATCACGCCAAGGGCAAATCCAAGATGCTTTGTATCTTCAAACCATCTGAGTACCATTGCATAAGGACCGACATATACAAGGGCAATTCCGGCACCTTGAACAAGACGCATGAGTATAAGGCCTGAATAATCGTTCATATAGGCAAACCCCAATTGTCCTATTGCAGCGACCAACATACCCAAGATACTGACGTTTCTGGCTCCCCATCTATAGGTCAGCATGCCTCCGAAAAGCAGGACTATTCCTGCAGAAAACGCAGTAACCGAATCAAGCATACCCATTTGGGTATAGTTTAGTCCGAACTTTTCCATCATTGTATCCCACTGTGTTGCATGGCCATAATACGGGATGGCAATGAAAGTAGTTGTTAAAAAACAAATCAACAGGATTAACCATTCCTGTGAACTCATCCTTTCAACTGCTGTGTTTGTTTCATTCATTGTTGCAGCCTTTATCGTTTCCATATTTTTACCCCGAATATTTAATTATCTTCTTCGATTAACCTCTTGCTATTATTTGTGATCAAATACATCATTAATTTTCAGAACCAACTATTTAAGCTAATCGATGAGTAATAAGCGAATCTGAAATATGAGTTAAATAATTCTGTCAAGTATTCTTGGAGGGGTCCTTTCTGAACCAGTATAATCCGCTATGATATATTCTCCGCCGAGTATTCTAGTAGGCTTAAAAATGTGCCATGGATCTCTATCTCCTACTCCTTGAATATCAAAAGCCACAACCTCACAGTCCTGCTGATGTTTTATAGTCGTATCCTCTTCAATATATCTGACCAAAGTAAATTCACAATATGTGCCTGGTCCATCAGGACGTGGGTGTTTCATATGCAGCAAATTCGGTTCTAAAGGAATAACAGGAAGTGAAACAGATGGTTTTTTATTCATGTCCAATTCCACATGATATATCATTTTCCCCTTCAGATATACATTTCCTATTGCTTTACCTTCACTTTCCGTCATGGAAATTCTATCAGCCATCATCTTAGGATGACCCCACCCCTCCCGACCTGAGGAAGTAGATTCAGGTCCATCTTCAAATTCAAACATATAGAAGCCACCTGTCATATCCTTGTATTTGACAGGTACCATTAGTGCGGAATCATAAAAGGGTGCATCGGCAGATGTTATCTGAGAATAATCAGCAAAATAAAAGAGGCCTATATTGCTATGGTATTCGTAAGGTGTTGGTTTGAGATAGTTTTTTACGACTTCCTCATCCAGCCTTGCATAGACATTTAACATTTTAATATCAGGGGCGTCATATGGCTCTGATAGCCATTCTCCGCAAATAGGTGCTTGGATGGGCATATTATTTGAGTGTATTACGACATGTGGTTTTTGCATAACAGATTCCTTTCTGAGTAGCTTTCTTAGTACTTTGGACTTACGACTTGAAATAATCTTCCAGAGGAATAACTTCTTCCAATATCTTTGCCCAACCGTTCTCGTTTGTGCTGGCAAAATCTCCAACCGTATAAACCCCTCCTAATACCTCAATGGGAGAGAACTCATTTAAGGGGTTTTCACTGTTTTCATACAGCTTCACAGTTGCCTGGGCTTCTATTTTGTTTTTCAATGTAAAGTCCGGTGAAGTATCCCGACTTAAAGCCAATTCGTACAGTATTCCAGGGCCTTCTGGTCGTCCCATTGTCTTTAAAATTATATCCGGCGTCATATTTGGCACGTCTAGACTATTTCCCAGAGGCTTTGATTTATCGAGTTCTAAATGAATCAATTTTGAACCATTAGACACGCCGGTTTTTTGAATGTGACAAGTACATGTAATCTTATCATTTTCCTCTAATATATTTATTGAGGCCAGTTTATCAGGATATCCAAATACTTCTCGATTTCGAAGAACAATGTCAGTATTATCCGTATATGTAAACATATGATATCCACCAATAACATCACGATGTTTCACCGGAAAAACAAATGATACACCCTGATACGCTCCTTCTATTCCGTCATGATTAGTGCAATCTGAAAACATAATCATAAAGACATCAGAAACGGACTTGAATGGTGTCGGTGCAAGGTATTTATCGATGATTTCGGGTGTAGCTCTGCAATACACTGCAATTGTTTGATGATCATTGCAATAATAAGGATTTACAGAATTTTCTGCGAAACGCGGTGCCTGAACAGGAATACTATTCCCGTTCTTCACAGCATAGTGTAAAGTCATGGGTTTACCTCCTTAACATATTGATACTTTAGCGATCCATTTCTGAGATATAAATACGAAACCTGACCAGTAGACATTGCCCGAAGTATATGGCACCTTAACTTACTGAAAATTCATTACTTCCTTTTTTGGGATATGTCTGCCGTTCAGCCTTCGGATTAATAGTAGCGAAATTCATGCCAATATTTATTTGTTGCAGTTGACCATCAATATCAATGGGTTGCAGAATAATTCAATTCTATTCCTGTGAAGTTTCACATTGTCGTCCCAAATAATGTCCATAAAATTGGACAAAATATAAATAATGGGATAATGATTGATTGATGTTTGCTTAGAAGACAGAGGCCGGCGGCGTGAGGCATAAGAAAATCACAAATCCAGCCGGTGAACATGGTTGCTTCCATGGCGCCAATCCAAGGAACTATTCTTCCTTTGGGGCAGGTAAACAATGCCGACCTTGTAGAACGAATGGTGCCACGATCGAGGGCACAACCTTGATAGTTTTTGATACAGTAACTGATGGTTTTCTTGTGGACATCAAATCCTATGTAATGCATAGTTTCCATGAGATCCTCCTATTATTACTCCAGTGGGCATTGAACACTACTAAGAATAGTTGAACACCAACCTATAAGCACACAACTACAACGTGATAAAAAATTTGAAATTTAAAGATAATTGCCTGCCGGATTAATAGGTTTGACTATGGGCGATTTTCTTCGGCCTCTAGCTAGGCTCATTATGAACTGTCATCTTTTAAGAGGCTTCTATTTTCTACTTAATCATTCAAACAAGAGTGATATATTTTTAGGATTTCTACAATGAATGTATCTTTAGAATTATTTCATACCATACTTAATTCTTTAAATATAGGAATAGAGGTTTCAGACAAAGATTACAACATTATATTCGTGAATGATTATGAAATGAAGATGACCTACGGAAATCGTAATGTCATAGGAAAAAACTATTTAGACTTCTTTTCTCAGAAGGAAATGGATGAAAGCGGTATTCCAGAAGCGATTAAGACTGGTAAATCTATTGAAAACAAGATGATTAGCTACATTAATTGCCTAGGCTGTCGTTGTATTGCTCATGTAAGTACGTATCCTATCAAAATTAAAAATGAAATAGTAGGAGCTTATACAATCGGTGAAGATATTACCGGTATATGCACACTTTCCGAGCAAAATATGCAGTTACAAAACAGTAGAAACTATTCTTCAAAAAACAATAGACAGCATGACTTTAAAACAAACTACTGTATTGATGATATTGTGGGAATAAGTTCATCGATCAGTGAATTAAAAGAGAAGATACATATTGCAGCCACAAACGATGCCAATGTTATGATCTTCGGAGAAACAGGAACTGGAAAAGAATTAGTGGCCCAGTCCATTTATACATTAAGTAAAAACAATAAAAAATTTCCTTTTGTTGCGTTTAATTGCGCCGCAATTCCCGAACCATTATTGGAAAGTATTTTTTTCGGTACAGTCAGAGGCTGTTTTACAGGCGCAGAAAACCAAGCAGGTTTATTTGAAAATGCTCAAAACGGTGTCTTATTTCTGGATGAGATAAATTCATTGCCGTTGGGGTTACAAGGTAAGCTTTTACGTGCAATTCAAGAAAAGAAAGTGATGCGTGTCGGTTCCAGTAAAGAAATTCCTCTTCAATTCAGACTGATTTCAGCTTCCAATGAATCAGTAACTAATTTGTTAGTCAATGAGTTGTTTAGAAAAGATTTATTTTATAGACTGAATGTTATTACAATCCCTATTCCTCCCCTTCGGAACAGAAAAGAAGACATACCAGAGTTAGCTTGTCATTTTCTTAATAAAATAAAAAAATCAACAAATACAAATGTGGTTGGATTTCATTCTGAAGTTACTGATTGGATGCTTAAGTATGCCTGGATGGGTAATGTGAGAGAGTTAAAAAATTTTGTTGAAAGAGCAGTCTATTTTGCAAAATCAAAGATAATTACACTTGATAGTCTCGATTTAACCGATAAGATATTTCAATCTTCCGATTATTCTAAAAATACTGGTATAGATAAGGGTTGTGATCCGAAATCCGGACACCATACCGAGCCTTCTAATGATAGAAACACAAGCCTCAAAGACATTGTTTCTCATGTTGAAAAAAACCTCATAATCGAAAGATTAAAGCAGAATAATGGCAATGTATCAAAAACCGCAAGAGAATTAGACGTAGCTAAACAAACGCTGTTCAACAAGATTAAAAAACTTGGTATACAAACAGTGCTGTCTTATAAAGTCACTCATAAAACTAAATAAGAAAGGCTCTGATAAATGTAGCCGTTCACCAGTACCCAATCTTCATCCGATGAGGTCTCTCCACGTAGTAACCTGAAAATCGGATACAGGGCACAATTTAAGCAAAAAACTCTGCTACAGCACCTTTTTCAATCTCTAAGTCTTTCTTGGTTTTCAAGAAATTTATCAGTCTCTTTTTGACTGTTTTTATGTCTGAAGCTTCATCAGCTTCACAAATCCCTCCTATACTATCATCTAAATATTTTTTAAGTTTGGAGAGATTTTATTAATGCTTATTAAATGGAGAATCTCATTTTTGCTAATTTTTATTGATGATGCTTCAAACATAAAGTGTTTCCCTCATCAGTGTAAATATTGGCTGATGGTTCCAAGTCAGGTATTAAGGCTTCGTACCTACCTGACCATACTACAGCGTAACGTCAAATACTTAAATCTCAAATTTCCCCTAGTTCGATTTCATTCTTGTAATCAAAATAATATTGAGCCAAAGTCGAATAAAATAACCGTTGAGCATCGCGAATAAGGCAGGCGTAAAGTTGACCCATTAACAAAAATGGGTCCACTTTGCATGTCCTGCCATCCACACTCCATAATAAAAAAAATATTTTAATCAATTATTCTTTTTTATACAATCTTATACATTTTTAATGTATCATTATATAACAAAAGAAATAAAAAGAACGAAAAACATATGAAAAATATTTCAAAAAGTATGATATGTGACAAAAAAACCGAAAAAAAATTAAAAAACCCCATGCATTAAGGCGATATATCAATGTGCTAAAATTAGATACATGAATATGGAAAATATTTTGACTATAGCAAAAGCATCAATATAATTTTCTATATAAATTATGAGGTTTTTATTGAAGCAAAAATAAATATAGTTTGCAAGGTAGATGAATCAGGATATTACAAGCCATTTTTTACAGTAAACACTCTATGTGTTAATAAATTCATTAGCAAATGAATGCAATTTATTAGACTATTCTAATTATCAACATACCTATCAATAATTAGAAGAAAATATTTTTTTTGTGGCCATCTCAATGACATTTATTGCTAATTCTCTTTGCGTTGGATCAAGATGGGCATATCTCATTGTTGTTTTTAAGCTACAATGCCCAAGTAATCGACAAACGACTAGCAATGGCACACCTTCTTGAATCATCCAACTAGCAGCAGTGTGTCTCAATGTATGAAAAGTAACTCTATACCTTCTGTCGGAGATGTTTTCATTAAGACCAACTGCACTTACACACCTTCTAAATGTAGGTGATACACTATCTATATTTTTCCCTTTGTAAGTAAAAACCCTATTTTCATTGTTTTTCGTTAAATATTTTTTTATAACGGAAAATGCCACTTTGTTAAGTGGAACCACCCTCGTTTTACTGTTTTTACTATCAAGTATATAAAGGCATTTATTTACTGTATCTACCGAGCCACAATCTAACTTCAATAATTCTCCTGATCGACAAGCAGTATTTAATGCCAAGAGGGAAAAATCATGCCACAAAATGGACCTTTTTTTTAACTCAGCAAAGAGTAAATCTGCTTCTTCAATAGTTAAATATCTTAGAGATTTATTATCAAACTTAGGCATTTCAAAATGAGGAGGAGGACCACTATAAATTTCCCACTTAATTGATTGCAAAATAACTCTTCTCAATAAGCCTAGTATATGTGCTCTTGTTTGGGGACTTAATGTTTTTTCTTCTAGATATCGTGTAAATTTGCTTACCTCTAAGTTGTTAATTTCAGCAATTGTTTTCCCTCTGAAGTAAGGGTAAATATGTTTTTCCCACCGCAAAATTTCAGTCTCTTTTCCCTTTGTATTGTAAAGCTTTATCTCTGCAAAGTTTTTCCAAACCTCTTCGATGCCTACACTCATCCTAACCTCCTACAACCTACTAATATTTTTAGATTTATGAGGTCAGTATGCAACCTAGAGCTGCATCAAGCAACAAAAAAATGTATCCTCCATTTTTTTGTTGCTTTTTGTGCAACATCGTGCTTATGTCAGATACTAGTGATTGTTATGCATGAAGATGTCATGTGATGTGAAAGATTCACAAAGAAAAATTGTTTTTCTAGCTTACGTCAGGACGTCGGCCTCTCACGCCGAAAACAGGGGTTCGATTCCCCTTGGGGTCACCAAGTAAATTCAGCCACTTAGATTCATTTCTGAGTGGCTTTTTTTATGCTCATATGGTTGTGACGGCTCTAATGACGGCTTTTTATTTTCTGCACCAAGAGCCGCAGAATTAAAAGGAACTCTGCAGGTACCAGCAAATTCCTCCATTACTGACCGTATCCCATCCACACCAAGCGACTTTAAATACTTTTGCGTATTCCACTGATCCCGGCCGGTGATTCCAGACGATCCCGGCCACTCATTCCACGTGATTCCGGCCACCCATTCCAGATGATCGCGGCCGGGTAGTCGGAGCGAAGCGACGCTGTTATTTGTCCATTACCTCGTTGGTTGCATTGACGTCAAGTTTGCTTTCATTTTTCTCATGGATTCTCCTTTGAGTTTTACTCTGTGTGCACAGTGCACCAGCCTGTCCAGGATGGCGTCTGCAAGGGTCGGATCGCCGATCTGTTCGTGCCAGAGGTCAACAGGTAGCTGACTGGTCACCAGGGTTGATTTGAGACCGTGGCGATCTTCAAGTAT
>NZ_FNJI01000069.1 GCF_900104445.1 Desulforhopalus singaporensis
GAGCTGATGATTGAAAATCTCGTTTATCACGCTTGTAAATCATCACCGATTCCTCAGCACAATTTATCGCTTGCTGAAGATTGGTGGTAATCAAATAGAAAAATGCTCATAATTAACTGTGTCGCACACCTTTTCAACCACCGGCCTGCGGATCGCACAGCTTGAAAAAAAGCTGGGAAAATTTGAACTATCGCAAGGAAACTATCAACCTGAAAAAAAGTACAAACCAACCAGGATACGCTCCATCGCCTCAAGAAAAAACCATTCCCCGTCCAGGAAAAAAAGGAAGAACACCATCAACAAAATATCCGGGCACCTGGAAGATTTTTTTGCAGACGATCAGGATTCGTAATAACGCACCAACATGATTTGTATTAGTTCAGCGGGAATTGGAAATCTCCTTTGCCCAAATATGTTAACTCGAACCTCAGAAATTTCCAATTCCTGCCAAACATTTACAGCTGTGCATAAACCCATCTCTGGACCATTTACGTTCCAAAACAATTGATATTCTTTATAATTACAACTGATAAGCTTTATGATTGTGGTCATATTCCGTGTTCGATTTTCCTTTTGTTAGCGATAAATTCATAATTTTTATGACGATCGTCATAGATTCCACACAAGCTTGTCTATTAATACGAGAATCACATTAAACAAGAATAAGGTTGAACTCAGGGTATACCGGACACCTAACTTATAAGCACCAGCTGTACGTGAATCATTATGGAGGCAAAAATGAAAACCTACGACGTTATCATAATAGGAGCAGGCCCCGCAGGCATGACCGCCTCGATCTATGCAATCCGGGCCAATATGACAGTTCTCATCCTTGACAAACTTTCGCCTGGTGGCCAGATGGTCAATACCAACGAAATCGAGAATTATACCGGGACTGCCAAAATCAATGGCGCAGAACTCAGCATGAAGATGTTCGAACATACCCAGGAACTCGGGGTGGAGTTCGACTACAAAACCGTTCTGGAAATCAAAGACAACGGGGAAACCAAAACCATTGTCTGCGAAGAGGACAACACGATCTATGAGACCCGGACCGTCATTATCGCCACCGGCACCGTGCCGCGAAGACTCAGTGTTCCCGGGGAAGAACAATTCGCCGCCAACGGCATCAGCTGGTGTGCTATCTGTGACGGTGCCCAATACCGAGACAAGGACGTCGTTGTTATCGGAGGCGGGAACTCAGCGGTGGAGGAATCTCTTTACCTCGCTGGAATCACAACCTCGCTCACCATCGTCACCATGTTCGACCTGACGGCCGATCCCAAGGCCTGCGACCAGCTCAGGTCTCTCCCGAATGTCACCATCTATCCATACCAAGAAATCCTTGAATTTACCGGAGATGACACCATTGACGGAGTACGGTTCAAATCGACCAAAGAAGATGCTGCTGAGCGACATGTAAAATGCGACGGAGTTTTTGAATATATCGGTTTGGAACCAACATCGGCGAGTTTTAAAAATCTCAGGATCACCAACAAGTTCGGCTTCATCGAAGTCGACGATGAGATGACAACCAAGGTTACAGGCATTTACGGCGCTGGAGACATTACCAACAAAAAGCTCCGGCAGGTCGTCACAGCCTGTTCCGATGGAGCAATCGCCGCCAACAGTGCAGCGAAGTACGTTGAGAGTTTAAGAGGCTAACTTTATTCATAGCAAACAGTTGAGAGGTAAAACGATGATTCAGGAAATCAACACGGAACAGTACCACGCGCTGGACAAGACAGGCCCCATGCTTGTGGAATTTTACTCCAAAACCTGCGGCCCATGTAAGATGCTTTCGTTCGTTCTCAAGGATATCGACAAAATAAAGTCCGACTTCAAGGTGTTTATCATCGATTTTGACGAAAACAAAGATCTTAAGGAGCAGCTCAGGGTCAAAGGCTTTCCGACCATGCTGTTCATGAAAGACGGCAAGGAAATGAACCGCCTCACCGGTCTCAAACAGAAGCCGGCGATTATAAAAGAAATTGAAGCATTGGGTTAATTTTAAAAACGAGGAGCCAAGAAATGGGCAACAAAGTCACCTACACCAGCGAAGACCACCTGATCACCCGGCAGGCACGTGTCGAAAAGGCGTTTCTCGAAGAGTTTGCCAAGGGAAACTATACCATAGATACCCCCTATGTGGTGGAAAACCCCTATCTGATCAATCCGCTCTGCGCCCTGGTGATGTTCACCACTCCGGAGGAAGTCACACCCACCGTCATTGTCTGCGGCAAACGGTTTGCACGAGAGAACCTGAGCCACACCTTTGCGCCAGCCAAAGAGCACAAACTGCCAGTTCTCGGCTTGTATGAGGATTTCGCCAACAAGATTGTGATCTCCCTGTCCGATGGTACTGAGACCACGCTGACGATTACCACCGGCAAGCTGCCGACAGATGTCTGCCGTTGCCAAAATATCATCACTTCAGCGGATTACCTGCAAGATAATTTTATGTTCCTCACCCCAGCCGGCAAGAACCTCCCCACAGCCTACGACTACAAAGGCGATATTCGCTGGCTGCTGACCGTCAACACAATGTTCGACATCAAGCGAGCTGCCAATGGCAACGTCCTCACTGGTTCCAGCCGCTTCTGTCGCATGCCCTATAACGCCACAGGCCTGGTTGAAATCGATATGCTTGGCAAGCACTATAAAGAATACCGACTGCCCGGCAACTACCACCACGATCAGTTCGAAATGGAGAATGGCAACCTGTTGATCCTGACCCAAGATTTTACCCGTGATACCGTTGAGGATATGTGCGTACTCGTCGACCGGAATAGTGGCGAGATACTCAGAAAATGGGACTATAAGGAAGTCCTTCCTCAGGATGTTGGCGGCTCCGGTTCTCAAGATGCTCATGACTGGTTCCACAATAATTCGGTCTGGTACGACAAGAAGACGAACTCCATCTCCCTCTCGGGCCGTCACCAGGATATAATCATTAACCTCGATTACGATACCGGCAAACTCAACTGGATGCTCGGCGACCCTGAAGACTGGCCGCAAGAACTTGTTGATAAATATTTCTTTACCCCGGTTGGCGATGTGGACAATTTCGACTGGCAGTATGAACAGCACGCCTGTCTGATCACTCCTGAAGGGGACATAATGTGCTTCGACAACGGACAATATCGTTCAAAATCTAAGAAAAAATATATTAAAAACAGCGAGAACTTCTCTCGCGGTGTCCGCTACCGCATCGACACCGATAAAATGGAGATCGAACAGGTATGGCAATACGGCAAGGAACGCGGCCAGAAATTCTTCTCCCCGTACATCTGCAATGTTGAGTACTACGCGGACGGTCACTATATGATCCACTCCGGCGGGATTGGATTCAAGGACGGCTTTGCCGCCGACTCCCTCGGACCCTTTCTCGATGAAAGTGATCCCAGTGTAGAGCTTCGTTCCATAACCGTTGAGGAGAAAGACGGTATCGTTCTCTACGAGCTTGAGACCGAGGGGAACTTCTATCGAGCCGAGAAATTACCTATCTATCACGACGGCAACAACATCACCTTCGGCCCCGGACAACTACTAGGCGACCTTGATGTCACTCCAGAGTTCGACACCATCCCTGATGCGGAGGAAGTTGCAGAACAGCCAGATTCCTGGCACAACTTTATCATCGAAGAGGACGAAGACCGCCTGGTTTTCCACGGTAAATTTGAGCGCGGAACGCTGGTCATGCTCTGCCTTGAAGGACCGGTAAAAAGTCACAATTACTATATCAGCACCTCTGCAGTCTGGCACCTTGCCATGTGCTCGGGCGCCTTCCTCGAAGCCGATGATCGCGATGTGAAGCTGAATGTCAGCAAGAAAGGGCTCAGTAAAGGAAAGCTTGCCGTGAAATTAATCATAAACGACAAAAAATACGACACAGGCGTTTCCATTCTGATCTAAGTGTAAAATCCCTCCCCGACGCTGGCGTCGGGAAGGGATTTTGCTATCGATTATCCATCGCTTATCGAGTTACTTTAAGGTAACCTCAAATCAATAGGACTGCGCCATGTCTAACAGAGTAAAATGGGCGATAACTCTGATCGTCCCCCTGGTGGTGTATTTGATCCCGACAACGGATGTGTTCACCCTGAAAATCAAGCTGTTTTTTGTCTGTACCCTGTTTCCGATCCTGCTGGCTGCGTTCGATCTACTGCCGATGGTCATTTACTCTATGCTCTTTCCCCTGCTGTATATCTTTATTGTCGGCATAGAACCATCAGTAGCCTTCAAACCATTGACCATGCATGTCCCTTACCTCATTATTGGCGGCATGATGTTATCACTGGCCCTTGAAGAGACAAAAGTTCTTAACAGGATTGCGTACGGCATTCTCAGTATTACTGGGAAAAGCTTCGGAGGCCTGATCTTCGGCATTATGCTGATCGGTTTCGTCCTCTGCTTCCTGATCCCGGATATCGCAACACGCACTATTGTGCTTGCAACCTTCGTCTACGGTATGTGTAAATCGCTCGAACTCGAGCCAGGTTCCCGAGCCGGTGCCGGTCTGATGATTATAGCCTCCTATGCGGCCCTCAACTCAGCTCACAATTACTATCTGAACCAGGCCTATTTCCCGTGGGGGGCCTCTGGTCTGGAAATCGAATTCATGGATTACATGAAACTCTTCATGATACCTCAAACCATATTTTTCTTCCTTTCCACGCTGATAGTTATTGTTCTGTTCAGGCCTGAGAAAAAACTGGCGACCAAGGACTTTTTTAAAGAGAAGCTTAAAAATCTGGGCAAGATCACTTGGCAGGAAATTTTCTCTGTAATCGTTATCGTCATTACACTGTACTTGTGTGCCAAAAACACCAACGCCATCGGCTGGATATTTTGCATTTCCGCTTCAATTTTCTACCTCCCGATACTTGGTATCGGTAAAAAGGAGAAGTTGACAAAAGTAAATTATCCCCTGTTCCTCTTCGTAGCTGGCTGCATGGCTATCGGGATGGCGGGAGGAGCTAGCGGAGGTGGCGCTTATATTGCCAATTCCGTAACCCCTCTAGTTACGGGAGTCAAGGAATACACCCTCGGCATGCTGTGGCTCTTCGGTGTTCTCGTTAACTTTGTGTTGACCCCATTAGCTGGCCAAGCAACTCTCTCCATGCCAGCTGCCCAGATTGCGAAGAATGTTGGCCTTGAACCCAATATTGGCGTCTTTTCCTTCGTGCAAGGTCTTGAACAGGTGCTTCTCCCTTATGAGTATGTGCTGGTCCTGATTGTTTTCTCTTACGGATATATAAATATGAAAGACTTCTTCTTGGGCTACGGCGGTAAAATGTTGCTCAGTATTGGTTGCCTAATGACTGTTGGTATTGGCTATTGGAAAATGATCGGCGTCTTTTAGATCGATTGTTTTTCTCACAATATCTTACAAGTCTTGTTGAGCGGGATATCTTTCCCGCTCAACCCTGGTCACTTTCTTCTTTAAGCCGCCCTGCTACTCAACCCAATTTTTCTGTTTCCTTCTTTTCTGAAGTAGTTTAGATTAATACTAATTTTAACGGTCTCTACTGCAAACTATTGAAGCAGCAATAGCCGAAATACCTCAGTTTAGTGGGCATGTATGGTTGGGCTGAGTATAGATGAAAAAATAGAATTTTTCCAAGGCTCTGCATTCCTGAAGGGAGCAAAACCGGAAACGTTGGCTGATCTTGCTAAAGTAACGAGAGAGGTCTGCTACCCAAAGGGTACGGTCATTGCGAGGGACGGCATGTATGCCCACGAAGTCTTCATTGTCTCATGTGGACTGCTGAGGGTCAGCGCTATCTCCGAAAGCGGTAAACGCATTACTTTCATCCTTGCCAAGAAGGGGGAACCCTATAATATTTTAAGCCCGTTCATGAAGGGTCCCCGGCACTTTATGGCAGAAGCGGTGAAAAACACACGATGTCTGCAGCTAAGCGGCCCCCAATATCTCGAATTTATTGAATCCCATCCAGACATTCTGATTCAAATTATTTCCTGGATCGCACCGGCCCTAGATAGCGCCATTTCCAGGATTTTCGATCAGATGGAAAAAAAGGTCGAATGCCGTATTATGCGAGTGCTCCGCACTCTTTCCGCGAAATTCGGTTCTCCACTCTTCTTTACCAATGCCGAACTTGCTGAACTTGCCGGAACGACAACAGAATCGGCAATTAGGGCTATGGCTGTTCTTCGCGAACTTAGAGCCATCGAGACTCAAAGGGGCAGGATTTGGGTTAAAGATCCTGATTTGCTAAAGAAAGAAGGAGAAATGGACATCCGAATCTGATATAGAAAGAAGTCCCCTTTTATTTGGCAGAGTTGCTGCATGATTAGGATGGGAACTGACAATATCAAACTAAACCAAGAATGGATTGGTGAAGATTTTTCCAAAAGTCAAAAAGGCAGCACTGCCTGAATTGACCCCAAATCAGCTTCCAAGGTTACTCCCTTTTTCTCACTCATATTCTTCCTTCAAAATCTCTTCTAATTTCAATAATTTTTAAAGAAAAATAATATCATCACTTGAATTCCCTCTCATTTTCACCCAAGGGTTTTAGTATTCATCATACATAAAATGCTCCCAGAATGAGCATTAAATGTCAACTAAACACACCTTGTCTCAGTGGTTCTGTAAGCCAACATACGGGCAATCCTCTGTCATAATAGCTTGTTACATCAAGCAGGTAATGATGGCATCCCCCTTGCTATTAAATAGGTATACTCAGTGTTTTTGTTCATAACACAAAAATACAAGCGAGAGGTTGTCATGAAAATTGCGATGATTGCACCATCAAGTGGTAAATGGAAGGCGGCGGCGAACTCAGCGATATTCAATGGTAAAACATTCAGGTTTTCTCTTTTAAGTCTTCTAACCGTGGCGGCGGAAACACCAGAGGGGCATGATATACTGCTTATTGATGAACAGGTTGATGACATTCCCTGGGATAAACGTTTTGACCTTGTCGCTATCACCTGTATGACGGCGCTGGCACCAAGAGCGTATGAAATTGCTGAGTCGTTTAGAAGCAAGAATATTCCGGTGATCCTGGGTGGAATACATCCGACACTATGTCCTGATGAGGCTGAGCAACATGCGGATGCAATTGTTGTAGGTGATGCTGAAGGCGTCTGGCAAACGGTTTTGAATGATCTGCAGCATGGCATGTTGAAAAATCGATACAAAAGTAAAGTATTGCCTGATTTAACCAGGCTGAACAGGTTGCCCAGACAGCTTTTGAAATCCAGGCACTATTCGACAGTGAATGGGTTACAGGCAACGAGGGGGTGTACTAATAAATGCAACTTCTGCTCAGTATCGGCTTTTCACAACCAAACCCATCGCGTACGGCCTGTAAAAGAGGTTGTAAAGGAAATGGCAGGATTCCAGAGCAGGTTTTGCATATTTGTGGACGATAACCTGACTGCGGATCGTGAATACGCCAAAGAGTTATTCCATGCAATTGAACCTCTGAGGAAATTCTGGGTTTCCCAATCTTCCATAGCTATAGCGGACGATCCGGAATTCGTACGGCTTGGTGCAAACTCGGGCTGTATAGGTTTTTTTATTGGTATTGAGACCTTTTCGAATAAAAATCTTCTTAAATCGGAGAAATATTGCAATCGGGCTGAGTGGTATAAAGAGGCTATAGCGTTGTTCCATTCATTTGGGATTGCTGTAGAGGCAGGGATAGTTTTCGGGTTTGACAATGACTCCACTGAAGTTTTTCAAAACAGTCTCCGCCTGCTGGATGAACTGGAAATAGATGCCGCTCAGATCTCTATCTTAACACCTATTCCGGGGACAGCCCTATACAAAGGGGTAAATGAGAGAATTTTTGATCATGATTGGGGGCATTATGATTTCCATACAGCTGTGTTCCACCCCAACCGCATGACTGCCAGTGAGCTGCAAGATGGGCATGACTGGGTAACCCGCAAATTCTACAGTCCTGCTCGAATAATGAAAAGGGTTGTAAACCACATGAAGCGGACAAAAAAGCTGGCAACCTTGCCGTATGTGGCTGCTGTCAACATGGCGTATTATGGGCGGGTGAAGCGGTGGAATATCTCAGGTAGGAACCCTGTGGCGAATGAATGCTGATTCCTGATTATAGAGGACAATATTAAAAATCACTCTTGTCCCAAATAGCATTTAAACAGGAAAACCCTCTTGTTAGATGTGGTATAAAGTTTTTACGCCAATAAAAACAGAGCCACAATCAACGAAGAGGGTTAGTCCATGATAAAAGGTTCCAGTTTGTTTAGTCAACTTCTTCAGCATTTTCCAAGAACAGAGTTTGCGCAGCTTGTTGCCAAGCACAAGGCAGAGCGCTGTTCGAAAGGATTTACCTGCTGGACCCAACTTGTCTCCATGCTGTTCTGCCATATGGCCCATGCCGATTCTCTCCGTGAAATTTGCGGCGGG
>NZ_FNJI01000019.1 GCF_900104445.1 Desulforhopalus singaporensis
AGATTTGGCGGCAAAGCCCTTGGCCGCCCACCGAAACAAACGTCTGAGAATGCGGAGAAGATTCGTAAAATGAAGGAGCAACGAATCCGGGACAGCAGAGAACGGATCCCAATTGAAGGTAAGTTTGGCCAGGGGAAAAACGGATACCGGCTCAACTATATTCGAGCGAAACTCCAGAAAACCTCTGAAGCATGGATTAACTGTATCTTCTTGGTGATGAATCTCATGGTTCTGCTCAAGAAATTGGGCAAAAACCTCACGCTATCGTTGCTTGCTCAACTTTTTAGGCTTTGCAGCAGGATTATAGCAGCTATTTTGGAGAGAGCCTCCGTGCGGGGTATCGCCGGGCCCGTCCTCGCGTGGCACCGACGATGATTTTCTGAGGAGGCTCTAAAATAGTCCCTTAGATGGTTGAATAGCGCGAGTGACCAGTCCAATATTTGTGACTCGGAATTTTTGAAGCGGTTAACCAGAAAATCGCCAATTTACCGGCCATTAATCCAAATGTATAATTATTTTGCAATCCACGCTGAATTTAAGGGTGGACAGATCCAGGATACTGATTCCATAGCTCTCAATACGAACGGAATATGGCACCGACCCAGGATAATTGGGGTGCTGGTAACATCAGGGTCCTTTTAAACGTCATGTATAAGCTGGATCCTGCGTAACCGGGGGAATCCCTGACACAGTCACAACAGTTACGTGAGCAAAGACCGTAGAATAGTATATGCATAAAATAGCGTCACTGTAGGTTGAAGCAGAATCAGGTAATAGGTGTGCAATACCCAAGGTCTATGAAGGTTTCGACTGAAGGTGGTTGCTGCATGACTGTTCCTGGCCTCAAATTCACTGCAGAGAACCCTGTACTTAATCTGCAGTGCGGCGCATCCACAGGCGAAGGGGGCAGTCAAGATTGTTGCCGTTAACAGAGCAGAGTTCCTGCTTTTATTAATCTGGGATTTTATGAAGTCCCTAAAGCCCAAAAAAAAATCGGAGGAAAATGTATGCGCGATTTGGTTCGGTTACTGTTTTTCACTTTTATCACTTCCATGCTGGTTACGAGCGCCATGGCCTCAGACACAATACCGCAGAAAGTAAAAAATACCGGTATTATGCGAAGCAAAATAGTGGCAACTGACCTGCTGAAACAAAACTTCAAGCCTGAAAAGCCGGTTTGCAATGTCGCTTTTTTGCCAGCACAGGACAGCTTGGCAGCTAAACACAGCTTTCAAGGGGAGCTCATGTTTACTGCCACTGAGATGCAAACCAGCCCGGATAAGCTTAAGTCGGAAAACATTTGGGGACTTAAGCCTAAAGTTTTTCCGGGGTTTAAAATCGCAATGTTTGACCTTAATGGAGCACTGGTTCCTGTATCAAGAGAGATAATTGTGCCAGATCCGGACCTACGAGGTGGAAGTTTCTGGGAAATAATTATTTCTCCCGGGAAAGTCTGGTCGGAACCCGGAGACAATGATTGGTCTCGAGCTAGTTTTCCGTTTGTCCTCATGAACTCCATCGAAGGTGAGTCACATAACGGCGTCGCAACCTTCCTGTTCAATGACAAAGAGATATCTCAGGTTCGTTACCAATTGGTGCAGCAGACATCACCTTTTTATGTGGTTGATTATTTTACTGCCTGGGGACAGCTTTCTGTTCAATATACCCCACAGAAGATAGCCAATCTGGACCAACTGAAAAAATCTTTTGAACAGGAGTCTGTGGCAAAATTACCAACAGCTCCCTGGCGAAAACTTGAAGAGTTGGTAGGTCGTGAAAAGTTAGAGTACTACAACGGAGCAATGGACCCAAATGACTTGGTACAAAACGCTTTTATTTACAAAGGGGTAATGTATGTACAGGCAAGTCAAACTGCTTATGGGGATTTTCCTTATCCTCCGCGATATGGTGTCTGGTCCATGACTAAATCATGTGTCCCCTCCTTAACCTTATTACGACTCGCTCAAAAATATGGTGCCGAGGTATTTGATCTCAAGATTAAAGACTACGTTGAAGTGACTGCCAACCATGACGGCTGGGAAAATGTCACTTTTCTGGATGCTATTAACATGGCTACAGGTATGGCCAACAGCGCAGATTCCAACACAGACCCCAAGGGTGGAAGTACAGTTGACTACGTTTTTGGCGGGGATTATTACGCTTGGTATGAAGCACGCAGTGCTGCTGAAAAAACGGCCGAAGTTTTCAAAGTTCCTGCTTACCCCTGGGGGCCGGGCAAAGTAATGCGATACCGCGACCGCACCATGTATATTTTGGGCGTAGCGTTAAATAATTTCCTCAAAACAAAAGAGGGACCGTCTGCAGATACCTGGGATATGATGATCAGTGAAGTGCTTAGGCCAATAGGCATTTTTCACGCCCCCCTGCAGAGAACCTATGAGAAAGATGGTCAAAAGGGAACTCCTCTATCTGCTTATGGTTTTTTCCCAACATTGGACGACCTGGCAAAAATTGGCCTGCTGATTCAAAATAAAGGAATGCATAATGGCCAGCAGCTCTTACATGGTCCTACGGTAGAGACTATTCTCTCTCAGGAAAAGAGAGGTCTCCCTATGTATGATAAAACAACCATTTTTGGTGACATGTATTATGAGAAGGCATATTGGAGAGCCCCTGCGAAGGGTATCGAGGGCAAAACAGTATTTGTCCCATTTATGAGAGGGTGGGGAGGAAACTTGATGGTAATCATGCCAAACGATATGATTGGCCTCCGGATTTCCAAAGGTTGGACCAACAAAAAAGCTAGTGATCCCTCTGGCATTATTGAGACGGGAAATCGAATTGAACCGTTCGTCAAATAATTAGATTGACATACGAATGTAACAAATTGGGCCCCCGGCGGACTGCCGGGGGTATCAGTGACAAGTAAACAGAACCTGACTATCCAGAACCAACTCCAGTAAAACTTTCTCGGTCAAGTGTACGGCAGGATCGGCTTGCACAAAGGGGTTCTCCGGATCGAATTGTTATCGTAACTTTTGTAAACCAAAACTGGTGTCACACTGATCACCAGGGACCGCCGATAAAACGTCTTGAATACTCGGCATAAATTGTTCTCGATGGTCCGGGAAAAACATGCCTGACAATCACATGCGTATGCGTGTGATACTGAACCCTTGGAATATCCGCCTGTCCCCTGTCGCTGATTGACATGCACATCGGTTTTTGGCATTATCATGAGATGTTAGATCCCGCTGAAGCTCCAATAAATCCAAGGGTTGTTGGTCTTGACCATGAACAGATTAAAAACCATTCTCCTGTTGTTGATAATTCTGCCGTTATTGACAGGCTGCCCCGATAAGCCGACTATTGTTTTCTATAAAGGCAGCTGGGAATCCATCTGGATAGTAAATGCAATTTCTGAATTCATCATCACCAAGGGGTATGGTTATCCTGTTCAGGCTTTCTATAATTCGGGGCCGGTTGGAAAGGAGAAAATAGCGTCGGGACAAATTGATGTAATCATGGAACTGTGGCAATTCAACAACAGGGAATGGTACAAAAACCAGAAAGAACGTGGAAACATTGTAAATTTGGGCGCTATATACAATAGCGCTCCTCAGTATTGGATTATCCCCAAATGGGTGGCCGAGAAATATCATATTGATACGGTCTATGACCTGAAAGAGCACTGGAGGTTGTTTACAGATGCGGAACATCCTTTCAAGGGGGTCTTCTATAATGCCATTTTTGGCTGGGGTGCCTGTAAAACCAACATTGTTAAACTGAAAGCTTATGGGTTGTATAAGTATTTTGATGTGATAACACCAGCATCCACCTATGTGCTGGAATCCGCTTTGATAAGATCTCAACAAAGAAATCTACCAGTCTTTGGCTATTCCTGGACACCAAGTCCCATGGATGCGTATGAATGGCATATTTTAAAGGAGCCTGCCTTTAGCAAGGAGTGCTGGGATTCGATCAGTGATGCCATTGACAATGAAAGCGTGCTGCCCTCTGTGCAAGGATGTGCATATGAAGATGCGCCTGTGGATAAAATTGTCCATAAGAGTTTTTTGAATAAGGCACCAGATGTGGCGGAGATGTTGCGGAAAATATATTTTGATATTGCAGTATTGAACGAGTTGGAAGTGTGGACGGATAAGAATTGCAAGGGAGAATGGAGAAGAACATCCGCCTATTTTCTGAAAAATTATGAAGAGATATGGAAACCCTGGGTTTCGCCTGGGGCTTTTCGCAAAATCAAGCAACATCTGCGCGAGCTGGAGTAGAAGTTTCTTTCCTACTATATCATGGCGGTAAGCGAATGATTGTGCCTGGAGTCACCAACTTCTCAACCCTCCCGAGTCGGCATGCGATATTAAGGAACCGGAAAGCAAAACTTCTATGAAGTCGTACGCCACAAAGACCACATTCTAGTTAATTGAAAGCGTCACAGATACGGCAGGTGGAGTCGATGAGTGATTTCATGCAATGTCGCCTGGCCAGGTGCGGTCTTAATTTGTCTATCGTTGAAATAATATAGATATGTTTGCATCAGCCAAGCGAAAGAGAACTCTTCAGACCAAAACGTTTATTCTCTCTTTACTGTCTATTGTTGCCATTTGTTTCCTGGGCATAGTCCTGTTCGTTTTATATGAAAAGGAGACCCGGAATCTGGTCTTGCAGCGGGACAAGGAACTTGCAAGGATCACCGCACACAGGCTCTCGGAAAGTCTCAATCAATATTTTAAGAACCTTCAGTTGACTGCTGCCCGGATAAATACCTCTACCGATGAACCCGCATTTATAGAAACTCAGCTTGAAGAACTGAAAAAATACTATCTGCTCTTTGACGCCGGCATCGCGATTTATGGAAAAGACGGTGCGGTGCTTTTTTCTTATCCGCATTATATCGCTCGTCAGAAAGAACCCTTTCCGGACAGGGAAACCTTTGCCAGGGTGAAAGCAACTCTTCGGCCCGCTATCTCCAACATTGTCGAAGATTCCCGGACCGGCGATAAAATTCTACTGTTAACAGTTCCGGTTATCGACAAAAACAGTAACTTGGAAGGCGTCCTGGCGGGCAGGGCTATGCTTAAATATTCTATTCTTGAAACTGAGTTTGCCAAAGTCCTTGAAATCAAGTCCGGACATACCGGATATGCATATCTTGTGGACGGCTATGGCTCGGTGGTTCATCATCGTGAGAACTCCCTGGTAGGCAACAGTCTGGCAGACCATTTCCCAGTGAAAATGGTGATGCGCAAGAGCAACGGCGCTACCTACAGCAAAGACCTGTCCGGAAGTAACATCATATGCGGGTTTGCCCAGGTGCCTGGAACAAACTGGGGAGTCGTCACCCAGGAAAACTGGGACGTTATCGTCGGCCCCATGAGGAAGTATGGCCTTTGGTTCCTCAAAACCATCTGCGTCCTTATCCTGTTCATATTGTTCTGTGTGTTCTGGGCACTCAACCGGGTTCTCAATCCCGTTAAAACGCTGACCCTGGGAGCTCAACAGATCGCCAAGGGCATGTTCGATTGTAGAATTGAAATCAAGACAGACGATGAAATCCAGGAACTCGCTGAGCAGTTCAATAAAATGGCACTGGAGTTGAAAAATTCTCATACCAAACAGGAACTCCAGCTGGAGGTGCTCAGGAAGTCGCATTCACTGCTGCATTCTGTTATTGAAAGCCCGGCTAATATCATTATCTTTTCCCTGGATACTGGCTACAGATATACCGCTTTCAATAACAACCACAGAAATGAAATAAAAACCAAATACAACATTTTCATCGAAAACACCATGTGTATGCTCGACTCAATCGATGACGACTATCTGGAGCATGCGAAAATTGTTTTTGACAGAGTATTGCATGGCGAACAACTGACGTTGATCAGAGAATCCGTCAGCCAGGGGACGCGGGTTTACTATGAGATGTTTTTCAACCCTATCTTTACGACAGATGGCTCTATCATTGGTCTAACGGTTTTTGCCATAGGCATTACCGAACGAAAAAATGCTGAATTTGAACTTCTCAACTACCAGGAGAAACTTCGGTCCCTGTCTAATGAACTGCTGCTTGCCGAGGAAAGGGAACGGCGGCAGATCTCTTTGGAACTGCATGAACGAATCGGACACGCCCTCGCCAACGCCTCGATGAAACTCTCGGTATTGGATGGAAAGGCTTTGGCGCCGGGGTATAAAAAGATTATTGAAGAAACCAACTCATTAATATCTCAAATAATACAGGATACACGAACGTTAACCTTTGAAATCAGTCCTCCTATTCTCTACGATTTTGGTCTTGAAGCAGGTGTTGACTGGCTGGTCGAACAGACTCGGGAACAGCACGGGGTTGAGATTGAATTTCAACGTAATCTTCAGTTTGGACACAGGTGTATGGATTCCGGTTTCAGGGTGCTGATTTTTAGAGCTATCCGGGAATTGCTTTTTAATACCATAAAACACGCTAAGGCCAGAACCGTGACGGTATCCATGGTCAGGGATGCAGACGATTTAATAGTGAGCGTGGCTGATGACGGGGTTGGATTTGACACATCGGCGGTAAATTTGAACGTGACCAGAAGCCTGGGATTTGGGTTGTTCAGTATAAAGGAGCGTCTTGGCAATCTAGGAGGTTATCTTGAGATTGAATCAAGGGTCGGTTCGGGGACCCAGGTCACGTTAACCTCGCCGATTAAATGGCAAGACGATATACCTGATTCCCCCTGGCCCTCAGTTTCATAGGACGGCTATTTATAGGCCTGATAGTATAACGAACATCTCCTCCACTGTTACTCAGTGGACATTGACTTAAAAAACCTCCCCGAAGCCTGCAGACAGGATCTGCGGCTATGTCGACAAATAAACCAGTCTGTTTACTGAGCTTCAGGGGGAGTCAGGAAGAGATATAGAGAGAAATAATGATATGGATATAAAAATATTGGTTGTCGATGATCACAAGATTACCCGGGACGGATTGTGTGCTTTGATAGAAAAACAACCCGACCTGAAGATTGTCGGCGAAGCCGACAACGGGCGGGACGCGGTTAAGCTGACCCGGAAACTGGAACCGGATGTTGTGGTGATGGATATCTCCATGCCCAATCTTAACGGGATTGATGCGACGCGCCAGATTGTCGCGTTATATCCAGACATAAAGGTTATCACCCTCTCCATGTATTCTGACAAAAGGTATGTCCAGGGAATGCTCAGAGCAGGAGTGTCGGGCTACCTGCTGAAAAATTGCGCGTTTAATGAACTGGTTAAGGCTATTAAAATGGTCATTTCCGGTCAGTCTTATATGAGCGCGGAAATAGCCCATATTGTCATGAAGGATTACACGCAAAGCCTAAACAGAGACGATACCTCCCCGGCTGAAATATTGACACTGCGAGAACGAGAGGTACTTCAGCTGATCGCTGAAGGTTTGAGTTCTGAGCAGATAGCCTCGCGTCTTTTTCTAAGCGTTAAGACGGTTTCCACCCACCGGCGCAAGATTATGGAGAAGTTGAAGATTGATAATCTAGCAGATCTTGTCAAATTTGCCCTCAGGGAGGGGTTGATCTCCCTTGAAATATAGATCTGGGATGCGACTTAAACAGGCACAACCAACCTCTGTTTCACCTCCGGCTGGCCCGGTGTTCTGTTCCAGTTGGATAACGGAGGTGACCAGGCGATCACGTTAACCTCTTATTAATTTGCTTTAAACCCATGCACAAGTAATCGGATCATGGCGATTCCGCGATCCAGCCCTTCGTTAAAGTTCTCTTCCCCTGAAATTTGCAGATAATTGGGCCAGTAAAGGGTGAGCCTCCGGGTCGTCTCGGTCACGCGGCCACAGATCAATAGTAGTGGGCGAAGGCGCTACTGCGACCAGTTCTCGGCAGAGCTGAGAAATTTTTGTTTAGAAAAAACGCTTTGTGTCGTAATTGAGCGGTAACCTGACGACTTTCAATGGGATTCTCTGACAATTGCGGGAAAATAACTGGATAGTCACGATGTGACACTGTTATTTGCGAAATTTGCAATATAAAATAATAGCGCATAGAATTTTATGTAGCAAAGACAAACCCACCGTAAAGCAGAAGAGCAAAACTGTCGATCTTTAAAAAAACGTAATTTTATGTCTCGATAGGTTTCAACTATTTCGATTCTTAAAACGGACATTTATCACTGTGTTACGCCAAAAAGGGCAGAATGAAACTAACAGTGTCATAACTGTGCTTTTGTAATCGCGGCATAGAAAGAGCACAGAAAACATCTTTTAACGAAAAGCATTTGTCAGGGGCGGACAGAAAAATTCTAAAAAAAGGATTTTGCTATGAGTGCTCAACAGGCAAAGATGTGTCTCTGTATTGTAATGACGATTATTTTCGGTATAAAGGTTGGGTTTTCATATGCAGACTATGACTGTAACAACCAGGCCTTAATTGACGCATGCGTTTGGGGATGTTCTGCTGCTGAAGGAGTCTGTGGAGGGGTCTGCGGTCCAGCGGAGGAGGCTTGCAAGCTGGGATGTGTCGCTGCTTCAGGGACATGCGGCTATTTGTGCGACTCTGCTGAAAAAAGCTGCAAAGCCGGTTGTACTGCTGCATCAGAGACATGTAAGGTCTTTTGTGGTGCCGGGGAGGGAGCATGCAAATTTGGTATTGCAGCTGAGTGTGGCCTTGAATGTACTTTCAGTGATTCATGTACAGTTGCCGGGTGTATTGAAGAGCGGACAGCCGCTTGCGATTTAAAATGCGATAATTGTGTCGCCGATTGCAAGAGCGATTGCGAGATTCCCTGTGATAATTGTAAATTGGACTGTAAGTCTGATTGTGCTACTGAATGTGATGATTGCGCACTTCCCTGCGAGGAAGACTGTCAGCTGCCATGCAGGCAAGTAGGGGAGGAGTGCGTCCCTGTTGATCCAGGTTTTGGCAAGCAATGCGCCGATGGCTTGGCGTGCTTTGCGACCTTAGGACTTGTCAATGAAAATGCTTTTACATGTTTTCCAGCCGAAGCGGAATTGTTTCCCGACGAAGTATGTCTTGGATTTCACAAACACGCTCTTCATTTTGCTGCTAAAACTGCAGGTGGAGCTATTAATTATGGGGCAAATTTTAGTAGTTCCTTCGTCGGGATGACATCAGTTGAATCCGGCCCTGTCTATGGCGCAGATGGTGAGTTTGGTTGCTATTTTACCCACTGTATAGGCGGCGAAACTGATATTGGTCTGGGGTTGTCGGGATGTGCAGGTTTGTATCTGAGCTATGATGATTTTAAAGGTGTAGCTGAAGTGTCGGCCCAATCGGTCAGTGCACCTCCCGGTTCTCCTCCTTTTGGTTATACAACGCAACAGGTATGGAATGTTTCCCAACAACTGTGGCCTCCGCCACTCACCGGAACGGCTGATTGTTTTGGGCTTGACGCGAGTATAGCCCCTTTCTCTTTTGCAGTGGCGTCCTGTTCTACTGTCGTAGATACTGTAGGTGATTACGATTTTGCGACCGGGAAAATGGAAATTGTAATAAATAATCCGCCTGTCGCATTATGCGAAAATAAGACTGTGTGCGCAGACCCTGTTTCCTGTATCGCCTACGCCGATATCGATTATGGATCGTACGACCCGGATGGCGATGATCTTGCCTACAGCCAATCGCCACCGGGGCCCTATTCTTTAGGTGAGCACGATGTCACCCTGGCTGTGGATGATCAGAATGGTGCCACAGCAACGTGCAATGCTCACGTGTATCTTGATGATTGTACTCCTCCAGAGATTACCTGCCCTGCACCAATTACGCAAGAGTGTACCCATTCCAGACAGGCACTGGTTGACTTAAAAGACGCAACCGCAACAGATACCTGTTCTGCGGTTTCGGTAGATCACCCTGGAGCAGCGAGTTATCCTCTGGGGGACACTCTTGTCACCTATACGGCAACCGATGCATATCTCAACACTGCCAGTTGCAATACTACGGTGTCGGTGGTTGACACGACACCTCCTGAAATTTTTTGCAATAGTGCTGCAATAGCACCTCCAAGTGTGCCGATTTCATTCAACGCTACTGCGATAGATAGTTGTGATACTACGAGCGTAACTATCAGTAATTTCGACTGTTATAATTTTACAAAAAAGCAAAAAAGAATTGATAAAACGGGGAGCTGTGTAGTTGAGGTCGAAGGTGGTATCATCAGGATAGTCGACACAGGAGGTGTCGGCAACAATATCTCCTGGACTGTAGAGGCTTTTGACCCAAGTGGCAACAGCAGCACAAAAATCTGTAGTGTTACCGTGCAACATCCCGGAGATATTGAATAGAAATAGATAGATTTGGCGAGTGGTTTTGACACGGCCTTTCTGACTCGGTAAGATTGTTTTCCCCCAGCAGGAGACTTTATTTTTAAAAATCATGCATAGAAACAGCGGTATGGTAATGCCCCGTCTCTTCTCTATAAAATAGCACGCTGGTATCCTTATTTTTTAACCTGCCCAACTCTTGCTTGGCTACCGCCCTCGAATTGGTTTGAGGATCTTAAATGTCTGGTGTTTGGTATATCGTTTCTTGCGCATACCTGCCTGGTTGTTTATCCGGGCAGTTTGCCGGAATTCATTGATCCTTGTTGGGTATTATCTTACGAGACAGGAACAGTTGCATTTAATAATATGCTGCAAGCGTTAACGATCTGGAGATACGTTCAGCAAAAAAATCTATGCACTCCGGATAGAAAGCGAGTCCTTTGAAATAGCGTTCATCTCTGTAGCTCACCTCTGGACATTCCACAGTAAAGCCCTGATTTTCGAGAGTCTCCCTCCAACTTCCCGTTTCACCCATGAGATCTTTTTTCACATGCAGCCCTGCAAAATACATCACCGGAATAATTTTTATCCGCGGATATTTTCTGTTCAGTTGCAATGTGTCGATCCTGTTGAAAACACTTTCATGGTCGGGAACACCATCGATGGAAGCGACCAGCACGTTTGGATACAGATCAATGGCAGTACGCTCCAGGCCAAGATAGGCTGAGTTTACAGGGTCCGCAACCAGAGGCGTTCCATGCAGAGCCAGCAGATTCAGACCCTTGTCAGGAGGCAGAAACTCACCCGCCACCACATCGAGTATCTGCCTGACAAAATGCCAGCGGTGACAAAGGGTCTCGCTGACGATGGTGCGCAGCCCTGGAAAATAGTAGCTTGTCTCAATCAGTTGCTGATATTCGGTACCAGGGAAAATATGCAGCGGCTGAATGATTGCTTTCCGGTAACCGTTTGCTTCTACTTTTGCCAGGATTTCCTGAAGGCTTGGCAGACCTTTTTTTTTACGTATTATTTCCGAGGTATATGCCCAGAAATGTTCATAATCCCCAAACACCTCTTGCAGCTTGTCTCGGAAAATTTCCAGCGCAGCTCCGCCCCGGTTGGAACTGCCAAAAGTGGCGATAATAATAGCGGGTTTCTCTTTAAGTTGCGGCAATCGCATCTTCCTTCCGATGTATCCATGTTGATGCATTTTTTATCCTTTACAATTTATTAAGTTTTATATCTGTAATGCAGACAATTACTCGGCAATCTTCTAGGTATCCAGATTTAGAAGGTCATATTCAGCCCGGTAAGAAGACGAAAGCCGTCATCCGGATAGCCGTAGTGAATATGGTAATCGACATCGAAAAGATTCTGAATAGTTACAAACCACTCCACGGCGACAGACTTTATGGCAAACGGCTGCGTCGCCTTCAGGTCTGTAGTTACATAGTCGTCGATATTTTGGGCTTCAATATTTTCAGCTTCACTATATTGCTTTGAACGATAGCGTAGCGTCGTCTCAAGCTTGGTCCCCAGTCCCTCCAAAACATAAAACAGAGTGAGTTTTACTTTGATTCTCGGTGTATAGGGAAGTTCCTTATCCGTATCTTCAATCTCGGAATCCTGGATGATAATATCAGCATCCGCGGTAATGCCGAGTTCTGTTTCATATTTCGCCGTCACCTCCACTCCATGACGCCACGAACGATTCGCATTGAGCGGCCGGTATATAAGGTCTTCCCCACGTTGGTAAACAATTGAATCTTTGGTATCAGAGCGGAAAAAAGATAACTGCAATTGACGCGATTTATCCTGCTGATATTTGATCGCGGTATCGAAAGACCAGATATTTTCCTCTTCCAGATCCGGATTTCCCCTTGCCTGGTCAATGCTTCCATGACTGGGTTGATACAGCTGTCCGAAAGTTGGAATATTTACGCTGTAACCAGCGCCTAATTTGACCGTCCATCTGTCCGCCATCTCATAGTTCAGCCCCCATGAAGCTCCCGGGTTAATATCGAAATCAGTGGTGTAATCTCCCCGGAGTCCCATTGTCATAACCAAGTCATCCAATATCCGGTCTGTCTGCGCTCCCAGTCCTCCAGTCAGCCGGTGATGTTGGCCGGACAGGGTATGATCGACATCTTCTCTTTCCACGATACCATTGATTCTGAGATTCCAATCATCACTCATCCAGGAATTTTCGGCTTTAAAACCTGCCTTTGTATTTTCCAGAGTTGAAATCATCCCTGACTGACTGTCATCTTCCAGGTCGATATAGTCACCATAAAGAGAGTAGGAGTATTCCCCTCCATCTCCACGGAATCCTTTCATCCGTCCGTCAACCGAAGCTTTCCGGTATGACTGCCGGGCGTCAGGGGTCGGATTGTCTACAGGTCCTGGTGACCCGTATCTCGAACCATAGTATCGAATCCCGAACTCCACCGTCGGCATGCCATCACCCAGCTGTTTGTCCCAGTTGGCGGCAAGACTTCCAGAGTTCCCGTCGCTGTTAATCTGTTTGCCGTCCCGGTGCATCCCTTCAGCAACAATCATTGTCGCACCTTGCTCGTTCTGTATCCGCTGACTCACACCTGATTCAACGCGGCCGTACGATCCGGCCGCTCCACGAATCCTGGTAACGCTTTTTTTTGTTTCGTCCCACCCTGTTGCAGAGTTCCTGGTGACAATACAGATGGCGCCGTCACTCCCTCCCGGGCCAAGCCAGACAGGGACAGGAGGCTTGAATACAGTAATCGTTTCGACTATATCGATAGGTATCGTCGATAACTCTACCCCACCATACTGGCTGGAATTCATTGGTCTGCCGTTGATAAGAACAAGTAGTGCGCCGCCTCCTTTGGCCGAGCCGCGAATCGATATCCGGGAGCCGGTTCCCGAGCTTTTCTGGACGTCCACTCCGGCCATGTTATTTAACACTTCCTCCACGCTGAGGATGTTGCGCTGTTGAATATCCTCCAGCCCCATCACCTCAACTTGGCCGGGATGCAGCCCCGCGTATTCGTTGATTCTCTCGGCGGTGACAACCACCGTTTCCATAACCTCCGTTTGAGCACCATGCAAGGAGTGCTGAGCGCCTATTGCATCGGAAATAAGCGGTATCAGGAGCAAGCAGACCGCAGCAAATGTGCATTTTTTCAGAAACTGCCCCTGGTTCATTGATTAGCCTCACTGGAAAAATCAGATTTATTCATTACTCCCGAGAATATTGCATTAAACGCCATAATCATTACCCTCGGCATAGATTCTCTTGCAAAATACGACCCGGGTTCCCCAATCTGTTTCCCCGCAATCCGGCGTGCAATCTCGAGACACCAGGAACCAAAGAGGTGAAGATCGCCTATGGTTCGCTGCTCAACTCCGTCACTCATAGCCATTGCCGCCTCAATAAACCCGGAATAAACCGGGTTAAGAAACAGTTGTTCGACCTGATAGGCAACTTGCTTTCTCTTTTCCGGGGCAATCCCGCGGGCTTTGTTCACCAGTTGTTGTACGCTCAGGTGTCTGTCTGCTAACCGCTCGAAAATATCGCGACCGTCCGTAATACCGTTTTGCTTGCCTATCGCCTCCTTGACTCCTGCATATGCTGTCCGGGCGATCAGTTCCCCCATCTTGGAGTGACCGCCGGCATTGTCTATGACAGGGCCGTTGCCTTGTACGACGATTATATTGTCCGTACCGGTGCCTGTCGCACTGCTGGTAAGCGACTGGTAGCTGCTGCGGATGTCGAGATCCTGGAGAGCGGCTGTTTTTCCCTCCGTCGCCGAAATAATAGCGCGAGTCATCGCTCTCGGGGTGAGATGCATATTGGAGAGAAAGATCATGTTTATTGTACCCGGTTCATAATAATTACCCACATCTTTGGCCATTCTTACAGCATTGCCGCGTACCCCGGCGGTAACCAGCCCGTAAACGGTCATATCCTTGAACGTCTCTTTTACTACCGCAAGGTTGTCCATGTCGGCTCCGGTGAACAAAAAAGCAGAGGTCTTGGAATCTTTACCGAGCACCGGTAAAATCTCGTCTCTGAGCTCCTTCAGACCCGACGAGTGATTTAAAGCCCAACAGGGCGGCGGGGAATAGTGATTGCCAACGGTTGCAATATTATCACGTTGGCCGTCGAGGGTTGATACTACGGTTCTGGGGGATGTAAAATCAACGATCAAACTCCTGTTTTTAAAATCGCGGACGATCGATGTTGCTATACCCGCCTCTTTAACAAAGTCAAGGTCAACTGCCAGCTCCCTTTTCTGAACGATTTTTCGAGGCAGCACCTCGTTTACAACATTACCGAATTCCTCAGGATAGATAAGCGATGCAAGCCAGGATACAAAATAGCCCAGATGCGTCGATGCTCGGCAGGTCAGGTCACAGGGAAAGGAGTGTATATTGCCCAGCTGCACAGCCTCGACCGATTTCCATCCGTCCTGCTGAAGCACAGACCCGCCAGCATTGAGATCGTGGCCGCATCCATAGATAAATTGTGGATTGAATCCGACGAATTGATCCTGTGTCACGGAGATAATCTGGCCCCCCATCCCAAAATCAGGCGGGAGCCCGCCCGCAGCCCGGATCATTTCATTTTGAAACGAGTCGTTGCCGGGCGTCATGATTTTCTTTCGGCCCATGAGGCGCATCACTCGTTTTCTTTTTGCCGGCGGAATTTTTGCGATTTTATCAGCGATCAGCGAGAGCAACTCCTTGTTGTCCGCTACGAGTTTTTCCGCCGCTTCTGCGCGGTGAAAGAGTTTACCCATCAGCCTGATATGGCTAAAAGCATCTTCCATGCAGCTGGTATCAACAACCAGCACCTGCGCCTGCTTGGTCAATAGCGGCATAAGGTTTTCATGGATTTTCGAAACAATGACCAGATCAGGTAGCAGCTGTTGGATTCTTGTTACAGAGGGACGAAAGAAACCACCAACTATAATTTTTCCAGCGGCACCCGGCAGAAATGAGCTGTGGTGAGTGATACCCGCAACAGAGTCGCCTGCCCCGATGGCAAAGATTATTTCCGTAGCTGAAGGAACCAGAGACACGACTCGTTTCGGTGCGCAATCGAAGTGAAACGTTGTACCTGAGTCGTCGACAATCTCAATCTGTTCGGCGTGACCGACCGCAGTGACCAGGAACCCCAGCACAAAAGTTAAAAATAGTAAATTTTTCATCATTCTCGTTTTCATCTTTTTCCCGTTCTTCATTGCTTTTCATCCGGAACATACACCATTGATCCGTCCTTGAGCCTATAAGCGACACCTAGCCTGCTTCCCATTCCTTTTGCGGCTTCTCTAGTGACTTTGGTAGCCGTCAGTTTCGCACCGTCTTTGACGAGAATCTCCATTTCGCCGGATTCCCGCTGTTTGACGATGGTCAGCTTCGATTGCTGATCGAAAAGATCCTGCATGCGAAAAACACCCATGAGTGTCATCAGCAGGCCGACAATAAATACCAGGCCTATATCAAACAGGTTTGCAACCCCGGTCATTGGGTCGTCGTCCCTGAAGGCCGGATCTCCAAATGCTTTTCCAGCCTGTCTAATTCTTTTGCGCTGCAAATATCTCATCTTTGCCCCTCATAATTTCTGCCGTTAGCAGCTCAGTTGCCAATTCCATGTTTTTAACGTCCTCTTCGATCCAGCGGCGTCGCACGGTATAGAAGAAAAAGGAGCAGGTGCCTATGGCCAGTCCGACGACAGTAGTAGTGAATGCAATGACCAGATCTGTTGTCAGTTTCGTCATATCACCCTGGCCAAGTGCGGCCAATCCCGTCCCCATGGGAATCAGGGTGCCGACGAGACCCAGTGAAGGGGCCACCCGCACGAGAATTCTCAATTTGTCCATTCCTTTCCATAATGTCCAGGTTGAGGTCTGCAGAAGATTCTCGACAGCAGCTTCCCTCGCGGTGTCTGTCTTTGCAATTGTATTGAGTGCATCGATGTATTTATTGACCCGATGGGAAACAGAGGGAGTTTTCCGGCCGCCTTGCAACAGCTGCGGCAGCTCCTGGGGCGAACACTTCTGCAATCTGAGTCGTTCGACCCATTCCGCAAAAAAAGAACCGGCATAAAGGATGACCACCAGTGTCAGTATCACCAGCAGAAACAGCACCGGATAGAGCAGGGATGATGATATCAGGTAAATGAATGATTTGAGTATTGCACCAAGGTTAATCATTGATAACTCCTTATTCTCTTTATGGTAAGACTGTAGCCTGCCAGGAAGGCAGCGGCGGTAAGCAGCGTCACGTTGACTGCGCCTGCAACATCTGCGGACAGGGTGTCGCTGCGGTAACAGGCCATCCTATAAATCTTGTCTAAATCGCCGAACTGCGGCATGATGATCGCCGAAAGCAGGAAATAGGCGGCCATCAGCAGCATGGTGCTGCCGAGAAAACCGTCGGGCTCCATCGGTGATCTTTTGCGCAGCAGGTGAACAGCAACCGGCGTAAGCAGGCTGATTGCCATGAATGCCAGGTAGAACAGAGCTGCGGTCAGGTAGAGGTGTTCCGGGAAATATGAAAGCAAAACCGCAGCTGACAGCAGGATGACAGTGAGGCATACTGGGCACGGCATTGCCAGAATCAGCCAGCCGCGGCTTTTGCCGATGCTGCCGTCATTTTTGGTCAGCAGCAGAAGCCCCCAGCCAATCATCAAGGCAGCAATAACCAGGTGCCCCAGCATACCGGACCGCAGCCATCGCTGTATAAGGTCCAGGTGACGGACCAGGTCAACATGTTGCAATACCAGAACGGCACTGGCAAATACCGCCAGATACGTCATGACAAACAGACTGCACGCTCCTATTTTCGAACGCGTCCGTGCACTTCCTGCAAAACAGTAAGAGAGTCCGACACCACTCTTGACGGCAAAAATGCCTACACTGAAGAGCACCCCCAGAATGAGACTTTTCAACACCATTTTTCTTTCCTTGTTTTAGTGAATTTGCAAACCGCGCTTTTCAGCGCCTCTTTCGTGAGCCAAGATAAAAGAGGACAATCAGCAGCAGGATAAAAACTGACGCCATCCACTGGATTCCCGATGAACTGAGGTCCGTGGTCTCATCCTCACGGTTGATGTCTTCCATTTTGTAGCCTTCGACCGGCTGGAGATCTTCGGATCCCTCAACTTGTTTGTCGGCATCAATCTTTTCCTGCTGTGTCGGTTCGTTCTCGCGTTTTTGTTGTCCAGGCGCGGAATTGAGTTGCGACAGCAGCTCTTTTCTCGTTTCGGCCTGTTCTTCAAGACTTTTTTTGCCCATTTTCTCTATGGCAAGTTTGAACTGCTCCACCATTTCCGGAGATAAAACTCCGGGGAGGGAAATGAGGTTGACGACCATCTGGTTCAGCATCGGGTTATTGCAGGTATGATCGCAGCAGGCCACGCCCTTTTCGACGACACTGACCGCGTATTCAGCAGCTAGTTTCTTGGTTACTTTTTCATCCGGATGCCAATACCCTTTGCGTACCGTTTCAAGCATACGTGCCGTCAACGACTGATAGGCCCAGGGGCTATGTTCGTTGAAAAACTCCTTAAGCTCCATGCCGTATTTGTCCTCGACATAGACCTCGAACACCTGCCGCCATTTGTCGGCACCGACCGCGTCACGTACGGTCACCTGCCAACCCCATAGATTCTCGGCAAAATCAGCCATCTGTCGCGCTCCCCCATAGTTATCTTTTTTCATTCCTTCGATCCATTGCGGATTCAGATAACGGGTTCGCATCTCCCGGCCGATGGTCTTGGTGACGTCCTCGACCTGCAGTTCGTCCTTTTTGCGATGCAGGGTAACCATGGTGTCGGGTGTTTCACCCCTGATGTTTTTCACCGCGAGCGACATGCCGCCAAGGTACATGAAGAAGTCATCGGTATCGATAATGCCGATTACGTTGCTCGATCGCGAGTGCACGGCAATATCAATTCCACGCAGGTTTTCGGCAAAAGCCTTTTTCACAGGCACCGCCCATTTACCCTGACCCACAGCAAACTGTGTGCGGTTGAGGTAGATATCGCTGATGGATTTGTCAGTGTCCCACAGGCCGGAGGCGCCAGCCATCTCGGCAACACCATTGCCGTAGGATCCCGGCTCTTCTGTAAAGATGCGGAAGCGTGACTGTTGCTCGGCCATATCTTCGCTCAACCCGGCCTGGAGCAGTGATTTTTTGATAGCCTGCTTGTTTTTCGCCAGGAAATTATCGATATCGTTTTGCACCATCGCTTTCTGGACCGCCTCGTCGAGAAAGACAAGCTTGTTGGGAAACATATCCCGATACAGTCCGGATGGATTGATCAATACATCGATGCGGGGCCGGCCAAGCTCACGGCGAGAAATGACACGACACCCCGTCACCCTTTCCGTAGCGTCCCAGACCGGCTCTACACCTATCAGATGCAGGATCGTGCTCTCATTGACGCCCTCATTTCTGGTAGTTTCCGTGGCCCACAGCACGATTCCGACTTTGTTCGGATATCTGCCTTCCTTCTCCAGCTTTTCCGCAATCATTTTTTCCGCCGCCCGCTTGCCGATCTCCCAGGCAGCTTTGGAGGGTACTTTGGCCGGGGAAAAACCGTAGAAATTTTTTCCGGTCGGGATTGCAGCCAGGTTGCGCAGAGGATCGTTGCCTTCTCCTGCCGGCACATATTCTCCGTTAAGGGCACGGATAAAATTGTCCATCTCCCGAACAGGCGAGGCCTCCAGATCACGCCGCACCTGCAATTCGTCGTTGTCCGGATTCTGTTTTCTGATCAGTTCGATTGTTCCGTTGGCCGCCTCGGCATCGTACGGTTTGCCGTAGGTATGCAGACCGTACGGCAGTGAGTTGGTATCTATTTCATGGAGATAGAGATGGATTTTCTCCATTGCCTCTTCATCTACTTCGTCCAGGCCAAGGTCCGAAGCGATGCCTGTCTGTTCGGCCAGCTGCCGTATTCGCTTTGCATATTCACCGGCGGTTTCACTGCCGTTTGCAAGAGCCATTTCATACTGCTCGTGAAGCTCCTGTATCTCCCTGTATTCATTGTAGAGGTCGGCCTCCTTCATCGGTGGCGTAAGGTGGTCCAATATGACCGCGCGCCCCCTTCGTTTTGCCTCGATGCCTTCCCCCACATCATCCACGATATAGGGATAGATATTAGGGATGGATCCTGTCATGATTTCCGGTGGATCCCATGGTGCCAGCCCTGCCTGTTTGCCCGGCAGCCACTCATAGGTTGCATGGGTGCCCAGGTGAACCATGGCGTCGGCCTTGAACTTTTTACTTAGCCAGAGATAGGCGGCGATATACTGATGGTGCGGATACAGGGTGGTGTCGTGGTAAAGCTTCAGGGGATCGTCACTCCATCCTCGGGCGGGCTCCGGCAGCAAGACAATGTTGCCCAGCTTGACCATGGGAAAAACAAACCGTCCGTCTTTTGTCATAATGGCACAGTCTTCCGGCTCTCCCCACTGTTCGAGCACCGGCCGTCTGAACTGCTCGGGCAGACTGGCAAACCATTGTTTGTATTCAGTAAGCGATACGGTTTCTACGCCGCCGGAAGCAAGCAGGACATCCAGTTCACCGGGAGCCCAGGAACCGATATTGCGTCCGCTAGCAAGGATCATGTCCTGGAGCTTTTTCTCGGAAAGATCTGCAAAACTGTCGACTGCATAACCTTCCTGTCTCATCCGGTCGAGGATGACCTGGAGGCTGCGGAAGACATTGAGGTAGGCCGCGGCAATATTCTGCTTCCCCTGGCTGTGATTGTAATAGATAATGGCAATTTTCTTCCGGGCGTTGTCCTTTTGCTGCAGCACCGCCCAATTCTGCAAGCGGGAGATAAGCAGGTCTATTGTTTCGTCCACTGGTTCGTAGATGTACAGTCGCCGGCCGGTGTCAGCATCAATAATTTCCTTTTTGCCGATCAAAACAGTTGGTTCCACAGCCCCGGAGAATTCGGGAGTCGATACGGCCCAGACCGTTTCCATAGGGCCTAGTCCAACCTCGCTTTTACGCCACTGCTCCGTTGTCTCCCCAAAGGGACGGATTACATTGAAGATCGGTACATTAATTTCAGTAAGGGCTTGTTTGATATCGTCGTTTATGCCGGAGGAAAACTTCATGGTGAAGGCGAGGATCATGTCCACGGGACTCTTGCCTGAAGAGGGCTTGAGAAAACGCGGAAGCACCATCTGCAGCGGCCCAAAACAGGGCAGGACGTTAAAACCCGCAGTCTCAAGTCTGGCAGTGAGCGCATCCGCTGCCTCGATCTGTCCCTCTTTCAGGGTTGAACCGTAAAACAGGATTCCGACCCACGGCTTCTCAGGATTGTAGCCGGTGCGTCCTGTATACCAGTCTCTGTAATTTTTCAGTTGCGGAAAATTTTTCGGGGCTTCAGGGTGATGCAGGCAGATCTCCGGCAGTTTTTCGAGCTCACCAAAGGTTACCGTGGAATCGATATGACGATTGATTCCCATTCGAACCATGCTGACCAGATTGGCGACGCTCAGGTTATGATAATAAGCCATGACTTCAGGATCAAAAATAAATCCCTTTGTCTTTAGCTGTTCCGGGTCAGTGGCCTGATTGAGGGCGTACACCGTTCGTCCTGCCAGCAATCCTTCGTCAGTCATATAGGACACCAGTTCCGGCATCATCACGTTGACAAAAACAACTCCGCATCGTTCAATATAGGTTTTGGCATCCTGGGTTTCCTGCAGGTCGCCCAGGGTAAAGAAGCGGGTTTCAATGGAAGCCGGCAAATCAATCTGCCGCAAGGCTTGATGGACTTGATAGCTGTTGACATCAACTTCCAGAATTGCAATGGAAGCCGCCTCTTCTGCAGGTAAAAAACCAGGCATGATCATCAAGAGAAAAAACAGAGGCAATGCCATTGCCCCACCTCTTATGACACGTCTGAACGGCCACTGGCCGGTTGCGATATGTTTTATGTACATGTTACGATCCCTGGGCGGCCAACCCCGGAGTCCGGAGAATTTTCGGTCCATGCCGAGGGTGGCCGTGATAAGGTTCAGAAGTTATAGGTCAGACCAACCCGAAAACTGCGTTCTGCCATGAGATTGCCGCGAACCCATTCGACCTCCTGGTCGAAAAGGTTGAAAACGCTGCCGCGAACTTCCCAACCATTATCGAACTGGTAGCGCAAGGAAAGATCCCAGTAATCAAAGCTGTCTTTCTCCTCGACCATGTAGGTGTCGTAATTAGTGATCATCTGCGGCCCGACCAGCACATGATTGAGCTGGGTGGTAAGTCCGCCATATCCCGCACTCAGGCCGGACTTGACCTCGTAATCGGAAATATAGAGAAGATCAACGTCAGTTTCCTTGTCATTCTTGTCGACGACAAAACTCATATTGCTTGACAGGGAAAATTCCAGAGGCAGCTGTAAAGTCTGTCCTATGGCCCATTCAAGGCTGACGTCGACACCCCTGATAACGGCTTCGCCTCGATTCTCGTAGCTTATGGTGTTGACACCATCGACAACACTGAATGCAGAGACGATCTTGTCTTTATAATCGGTATTGTAATAGTCGACATTGACGGTCAGGGTATCGAGATAGACGTCGAAACCTGTCCCCCAGGTCAGGCTCGTTTCCGGTTCAAGGTCGGGATTTCCCAGATAGTGGATTCCTGTGGAGCTGTGAACATAATCAGCTGCGAGTTGATCTGCGGTCGGTGATTTGAACCCCTCTCCCAGATTTGCCCGCAGACGGAGCATCTCGTCAAAAAATTTAATTCCCGCCCCGATTTTTGGAGAGACATGATCATAATCTTCACTTCTCTCGGTGAATTCGGTATAGGTTCCGGTTTCCGCCTGCTTGGCACTGACATCGAAGCGGTCATAACGTGCCGCAGCGATAATGTTTATCCGTTTGTCAAGAAAATCGAGCGAATCCTGGACAAAGAGAGCCTGGTTGTCATAGTCGAGCCCGGGGGTATAGGGCACGGAAGGCTGGTAGCTGGAGATTGCGGAGGATTCCTTCTCCATTGTCTCGAGCGTGAAGCCCATGAGCAGCCTGTTCCATTCGTTCAACTGCCAGGACACCTGGTGATCGGTACCGAGCGTCTCGTCGATGTATTTCGTCTGGTCGGAATCGGGATCGGCTGCCCCCCATCTCCAGTGGTTTTTATCCCAGAGATAGTAAAATACACCTTTCCAGTGGAGCTGCCCCTCGAAAAAAACACCGTTATATTCCAGATCTCCGTATCCTGTAGACTTGTCATTGTTCTGCTCAGACGAAGGATCGTAGGTGGAATAGGTTCCGTTCAGCCAGGACGGCGATTCGCTTTCCAGCTTGGAATAATTACCGCCAATGCGCAGTTCGTGGCCTTCGGCAAAAGTGTAGAGGAAGTTGCCGCCTATGTTCTGCTTGTCAACTTCTGAGTTGTGGATTGTCCCGTAGGTCGGCGCATCGTAATCGCCGCTGCTCTCAATGCTCACCGCAGTGAAAAAACGAAGGTTGTCGTTTATCTCGCCGCCGCCGGAAAGCTGGGTCTTGTAATAATCAAAGCTTCCGTAATCACCTGAAATTGCTGCTTGCAGCTCACCGTCACCCTTTTTTGTGATGAGATTGATTACGCCGCCCATGGCCGCGGAACCGTACAGTGCCGACGAAGGGCCTTTGATTACCTCGACCCGTTCAATCCTGTCCATGTTTATTTTTGCCGCATTGCCGGTCCCGATCCGGTGTCCGTCGATGAGCAGGAGGACGTAACCGGCAAGATCGGAACCGTGGGAATCGCTCCTGAATCCGCGTAAGCCGACAGGACTGAGAATGCCTGGATATTTATGGTAATGACCGGGAATGTATTTACCTATCAGGTCGCCGATATCCACGGATCCTGATAGTTCAATCATATCGCGGGTTATGATCTCGGTGGTGATCGGTACATCGATAGCCCGCTTTTCGGTCCTGCTGGCAGTTACTACCATATCATCGACAGCCTGCTGTTTTGCGGCGGCAGCGGGTAAGGCGACCAATGGCGTGAGCACCATGGAAATGAGGGCGGATCGTATTGACAACTGCTTTTCTCTTTTCATCTTTGTTCCTCTGGTTCTGAACGAAATGTTCTTGCGTATTGCACTCTTTTGTTAAGAGTTCTCTTCTGACCTATGTGCACAGATTTTTTCAAAACAGCTTGGCTGAAATCTTGTTCTGTTCTTGACGCACCACAGTCAAACGAATTTTTTCAGCGATACGGCGGGCTACAAGTTCTTGTCCGTACTGTTGGTCCAGGCCATGGCGGCCTTTTCCAGTTGCGCAAGAGCTTTGGCAGCAGCGCGTTTCTCCGTTTTAAATTGAGCGGCTCTTACCAGCAATTTTCTGCCTTCGGCAAAATCCTCCAGCTGCAAAGCTGCATAACCTGCCATAAGCAATGCCTTACCGCTTTTACCCTTGTCACATCCTGCGGCCCTGGTGAACCTGATGCGGGCTTCCCGGTATTGGTGTAATCGGTAAAAAAGCTCTCCCTGAAGCATCAAGAGGTCGAAATTTTTTTCTGTGATTTTGTTTTTACCCAGGAGCTGTAAAGATTTGTCCGGCTGTCCCAACTGATCGTAAGCAAGGGCAAGCCGGTAGAGAATTTCTGGATTGCCGGAGTCCTGCAGATGGCTGGTGTATAAAGGTGCGGCTTTTGCCGGAATGCCGACCTGCAGGAAAAGATCGGCGAGAAGCTGTTGTTCATCCGTATCAAGCGGAGATAAGAAGCTGTAAACAATAAGTGCGGCGAGAGCGTTTTCGTAGCTATTCAATTCGAGTTCGATATGGGCCGCCGCTTTCCACCATTTTGCAACCAACGGACTTTCCTGGGTCAATTCTCCGATATATTCAAGAGCCGCTTTGCTGTCCTGAAACTGCATGTAGTGGTGCAGCAGAATTTCCTGCCACTGCAGCCGCTTTTCGCCATTGTAGAGATCTATGAGTTCACGGATGACCAAGACGGCCTCTTCTGGCCGGTCGGCGGCAAGAAGGGAGTGAACATAATATTCTTTCCACTCTGGCCTGAAGTTTTCGGCATGATTTTGCTGCAGCTGCCCAAACTCATCATTGGCAAGCTGATACTGTTCCCCCATGAGAAAGGAGGCTGCACTGTAATAGAGCGTTTCCGGATCTTTCACCTTCGAGTTTTCATACCCCTGTTTAAAACAGTCTCCCGCCTTAAGAAAGTCCTGCTCTTCGTAGTACGCCTTTGCCAGATTGAGCCATCCGTAAACGTGGGAGGGAGCACCGGCAAGGGTTGTGCGATACGCCTGAATTGCTTCCGGGTAAAGCCCCTGTAGGAGATAACAGTTCCCGAGCACGAAATAGAGCTCGGGGTGACGGTAGACCGAGCGGGACATCGCACCACCATCGGGCGGAGTTGACCTGGACTGGAGGTCGGTAATCATTGTCGCGGCGCCCTGGTAATTCTGCTCCTCCATGAGAGGCGCAATCCGCGTCAAAACCACCCGTACCCTGGCTGGCAGCGCATCGGTCCGGGCAGTACCATCCATTGGCAGCGAGAGTATGCCAAGAGAAAATAGAGTCCAGCACAGTAGATGGAACAACAAAGGTAACTTGTGTGATGACCGGGTCATATTCCTACTCCAGTTCAAACTTGACAGTGGTTTCCACCTGGGCTTTGACCGGTGTCCCTTCGACAGTACCCGGCTGAAATCGCCAGCTGCCAACACAGCGCCTGACGCTCTTTTCAAAAACACCTTCCGGCTGTGCTTCAACAATTGAAACCTCGGTGACATTTCCCTCTTCATCAACAAGCAGCTTCACTTTGACCCACCCCTCAATTCCTCGCTGGCGTGCCCGCAAGGGATAAAAAGGTGGCGTCCTTGCCAGAATAGTCATCGGAACATCAAGTTCTCCTGCTGAAAAAACATCTCCCACCACCGGAGTAAAAACCAACGCGGTATTTGGCGGAGGCAGCCTCAGCGAAGAAGGCTTCTCGGGTAACTTGGAGTTGGTGACAAAGGAAAGAGAGAGGTTCGGTATCGGCTTAGGCTGTGACTTCGCCGAAGTTCGAAGTTCGCTTTTCGGCTTTTCCTCCTCTACAGGCTTAACCTTTCTGGTAACGACTCTTCCAGGTAAGCGGACGACTTTGACCTGTGAAACAACAGCGGCGGGCAGCTGATCGTTTGCGTCACTGGTAATAAGAGCTGGCATGAGCGCAAAAAGACAACCGTTCAGTATAACTGCAACCACCACCGCCAGGGAAAGAGCTGTTCGCTGACGGTGGATAAACTGCTTGTTGATGTCAATTGTTGTGCTCATCTTTTGGGTTCTTTACTGGAATTTTCCACATCATGATTCTTGCGGCAGGTTTGCCGCCAGCGAGACGTTATCTGCTCCGGCCATACGGCAGCTGTCCATCACTCTGATGGCAATGCCTGTACTGCTTGCCCTGTCGGCAACGACCACCACCTGACTCTCAGGGGCTTCAGCGAGAGCTCTGGCCACATTGGCCCGTACCGCCCGCAGGTCTATTTCTCTTCGTTCCATGAAAACCCTGTTCTCATGATCGATTGCGATGAGGATGGCGGTCTGATTTTTCGCAGAGGCAGAAGACGCGGTAGGCCGGTTGACATCGATACCGGTTTCCTTGACGTAACTGGTGTTGACCAGGAAAAAGATCAGCAGAATGAAAACCATATCGATCAGAGGCGCGATGTCGAGCATCGGCGTGCTGCGAGCTGCTTTCCTTGCTGCAGTGATATTCAGCATAATTTGTCCTTTTAAAGCTGACGTCTTAGGTAAAAACCTGCGGCGGCGATCCGCTTCATCAAATTTTGTGCCCTGTGATCAAGAAATGCCTTCATATACAGACCCGGAATGGCGATAACCAGTCCCGTCTCGGTGCTGATAAGAGCTTCCGAAATCCCGTTCGACATGGCTCGGGCATTGCCGGTTCCGTATGTTGACATAACGTCAAAAGTAGTCATCATCCCGGTCACGGTTCCCAGCAGACCGAGAAGCGGTGCCACTCCGGCAAGCGCGCCGATAAACGGTAGAAACCGCGTCAGGGATCGGTTCAAGGTCAGAACGAGCTCGTCGAGAATGTACCGGTCAAGGGTCGGGTTGCCGCTGCGTTCCTGCAGAAAACGGGCAACAAGAAGCGCAATTCCGCCTTTGTATATAGTGGGATCGGGCATGTGATTTTTGACGACATACTCCCAGGCAGTTACCATCTTCATGGTTTTCCTCCCCAGCCTGCGTAGAAATAATGCCCGTTCAACGATCAGTACCCACATGATAAAGTTGATCACCAAGAGAGGCGGCATGATCGGTCCACCGGTTTGAAAATAGTCGAGAATCCGATGATGGAGCAGTACGAGATCCGCAATCATGCCGAGTTCCTTTGTTTATGGATAAGGTTAACCAGAGCTACCCCTTTTTCTTCCATCTCGGCTATCATCCGATCCACGGTTCTGTTGAGTACGTTATGGAGCAGCATCAAGGGAATCGCGACGCCAAGTCCCAACATGGTAGTGACCAGTGCCTGGGATATACCGCCTGACATGAGACGGGGATCTCCCGTTCCGTTTAAGGTGATCACATGAAATACATTGATCATCCCGGTGACTGTACCCAGAAGACCCAGCAGGGGAGCGATCGCGACCAGCATGCCAAGTGTTGAAAGGAACCTTTCCAATACCGGGATTTCCCTGAGAATCGCTTCCTGCAGCACATTTTCCATGTCCTCTCGTGGCAGGTGGTGTGACTTGATTCCCGCCATCAGTACCCGTGCAATCGGTTTTTTGCTGAATTCCAGGCAGGCTTGTTCGCACCCCTTCCAGTCGTCTGCCTGGATCCGGTTTTTGATTTTTTTGAACAGAGGTATTTTTTTATGATGTTTATGCAGCAGGGTGATTGCCCTTTCAAAGACGATGATCAGGCCGATAACCAGGATTGCAAGAATAGGCCAGACAATGGGACCGCCCCCGGCGATCCGCTCGACAAAACTCTGCCGATAAGAGAGCTGGCGCAGAGCCGTCCCTCCGGAAATGTCGACAGGTACGCTGTCCCGGGCGCTATCCATGTACCCGGTTATATCGTTTCGGATATTTTTTGGCGGGAGATGGTTAAGGGCATAAAGTTGGTTACCCGAAGATGAGTAGTTTAGGAATCCGGTTTCTCCGCCGGTTCTGTACATTGCGGAAAAAGGTCCGACAAAAAGGAGCTCGGCTGATACTTCAAGACCTGTCCGGTCGACAATCGAACCAGGCTGAAGGAACACCTCTCCCGTCGACTGGATCTGGGCCCAAAGCGCTCCGTGCAGAGCATTCACCTCATTCATACCCGGAAACTTTACGTTCTTAGCTATTTCATCCAGGAAAAGGTATTCCTCTTCACCAAGACCAGTCTGTCCGTTTTGTTCGATCAGGCTGGCAAGATCTTTGGCGCTGCTTGCGACAACACCTGCCAGTTCCCGAACCATTGTGTCGACCTGTTCAAACCGCTCGCTCAGATCATGTTCCTGTCTTGCCAACTCCTCGGAAGTTGTTTCCAGTCGTTTCACTTCCATGGAGAGATTGTCATTTAGTGCTATTATCCTGGCTATTTCCATCTTTAAGGAATTCTTGTCGCGAGTGATGCGTCTGCGACTCTCGGCCTCGATATGTTCAGCCTCCTCCTGTTCCTGCCGGGCTTTACGGTTCAGTTGTTCTCTTGCTTGCCTGACCTCAACCTGTAAGGCTCGCATATCCTGAGCCGCCACAGGCAATGCCATGAAAAACAGGAACGAGGAAAGAAACAAAAGTGTGGTATGTTTAATTATCTTCATTGCTTCACCATCCGGCCTATCGGAAGATCCAAAAGTTCAACAGGCATTTGCTTCAGGCCTATTGCCACGGCCTTTTTCATCTGCGGGAGATAGCCAAGAGACAAAGGCTGCCAGGAATCGGCGGCGACGTTGTAATGACCGCAACGCTTTTTATCCAGTGTGAGATAGAAGAGGGCGAGCCTGCCTAATCGGAATATATCTACCAGTATGGGGTGACCATTGACGTCAATGGTTTGTTGGTATACATCACAGGTAAAGCCGTATTCAGTTTCCACCAGAAAGGCCTCCATGACTTTACGATATCTCTCGCTTATCGGTACGGAAGGATCGGTAAGGATAGGACGGAGAGCTGCGATGCGTTTTTTCCGTTCCAATGGCAAAAATGGCAAACTCTTGACGACAACCGCCTCAAGCCGCTCATATAGTTGGTTGGTAACAGGCGATATTTCATCCGTTATGCGACCAATATCATCAAGTTGTTTTGTTTTCAGGGCAATGCGTTCCCTGGCACCATCGACCTGTCGTTCCAGATCGGTTTTACGACCGGTCAGTTCTTTATTGGCCGACAGAAGTTGATCAAGGCGAGAGGTGAGTTCTTCTTTTTCAGCCCGCCATTGCTCTTCTTGTTTTTGTGTTGTTTGACGAAGGGCAATAGCCTCTTTAACAGGTTGCACAACCTCCTGTTCTACACCTGTTGCTAAAACAGGGAGGCAGTATGCAAGTTGCAGGCTGCAGATAAAAATAAGAGACAGATAGATCCGGCTTTCCAAATCGAACCTCCTCGATTTGTTTCATTACGAGTTCAGATTTCAACTGAGGAAGCCGGTAATTTAATGACGGGTAAAAAAAAAATCCCGGATCGATAATATCGATCCGGGATATCCCTTTTTATCCACAGACATTATAAATGGGTACGCCGCCGTCCTCGCAGTCGCTTCACCAACGCCTAGGCAGGTCTTCTGACTCCCGGCTCATTCTACTGACTGCGTCTTCCCAACCCGAAAAATCTCAAGGTCAGTGACATTGATGCAGCTTTCGTCCCCGGTCACAGCGGCGGGCCCGTCTCAGATTTTCACTGAGTTCCCTCTTAGCTCATTTTCATCAATAAGCACCTAAGCGGGTCAAAGTAAAACGCATTGTTCCGGACAAGTCAATAAATATTTTGTAATTTCAGTGCACTACAGTGTAGCACTGGGCCGTGCAATTCAAGTAAGGTATGGAAAATACTTGCTTGACTGCACTGTTGCTACCAACGAGTCTGCTTGTTTTTTACCACAATCTTTACAGCAAAAATCGAGAAAATTAATATTTGAACAGAAGGCAGAATCATATTTTTCTCGATCTTGTTACTGCTGATTTTAGAATGGCACTTTGTTTAAGTTTTTTGGGCTTAATCCAATCATTTCAGTAAACTATTCAATATATCAAATTATGTTTCTGAACGATGAGGAAGTTGCGGCCAAATAAAAATAAGTAGTGTGGAAAATCCATATAAAACAATCTGTTAACAGACTATCTAGTAATCTTTGTCGTTGAAATAAACGTAAAAATGAAAAAAATGATCCAGATAAAATTAGATAAGAACGGTTGCCATGATGTCTTAATTCGTTGCCAAGGCTAATGTGTATTTTCAAATCCGGAAATATTTCTCTTTTTGTGAGAATCGAATTTCCATATGTCTCCCATCCTTTTTTGAGTAAACGCTGTACTGGTATCTGCTGTTTTGTAAAAATTGCTATGAGATTAACTGGGGGCGCACATTCGGAAGAAAGGAGATCTTTGCTAAAGCTTTTGTGGTATTAGCTAGACAGGTAGTCAGTCGGCGTGAATATTTTATGCTGATAGATTTGATTACACCTGAACTGTTCTGTTTTGTCGATCGAACAGCTTAAAACCGGCAGGTTGAAAACAGCAATGGACTCTGGAGAGTAGTTTTCAGAATCCATTGTAAGGTCCCAAAAAACAGATTTAATCTTCAGGAGGCCTGATGCTAAAACAATTTGCAGAACCATCGGCCCCTGTAACAGTGGTCGTAGTATCGACCCTGTCGGCCGCTCCAAGGGCACTGCCAACAGTTATGTCCAGTGAGAATGTACCATCTGCCTGGGTGGTTGTTGTTCCTGTGTTTGTGTCTACCGTTGTAGATGTGGCTGTAATGCTGGATGTGATCGAGACATTGACCGTGAGCCCGGCAGTTGGTGGGCTCACGTAACCGAAAACATTGAAGGCATCATTTCCCGGATCAACAGATTCAAGATAGGTCACGGTACACGGGTCATGAAGCGTGACGCCGCTAGTCGCAGCGTGAGCGGGCACGACAATCTGTTCAATTACCGGCTTTGACCAGTTCGTTGGCAAAACATGATAGGCTGCAAATGCAGCCACCCCTCCCACTAAGGATTTTACAACTGTTCTGCGTGAGCGGGCAGCAGATTCATCTTTTTGTACTTCTCGTCTTTTATTTTCCATTCTTCCTCCTTCTGGTTACCGCATATTTCTCATTCACGAGATATCCAACACCTGGGCATAACTATCCATGACAGTGAAAGTCAAATTTATATTTTGAACCGCCACAGTAAAACATCATTAATAGAGTATTTATACGAGCTGAATATGGATATGACAAGTAACATTATTGTTCTGTGTTTACAAATAGTTATATCTTTGTTATGTAAAATATCCCAACATGACAGAGCGGCTGTAAAATGTGTCAGGATGTGCTGGTTGCGACCGGCGATAAAAAGATATGATCCGTCTTTAATGACAAGCCGCTTCCGGCAACACATTCAGTATTTTTCAAAATGGAAAATTATTCTTGTCAGCCCGGTCTTGGAAAACAAAAATATGTTTTATTTTTCGCTGGCTTCGCCAAAACCTCTGTTGTCCAGATCATACTGCTGCTATACCGGATTGTGACCTCGTTGGCTCCCTGGGTGTCGATTGAAATACCCGATGAAATCATGTGATTGTATCGGATATTCCAGTTTGACATATCGGGGGGTTGTATGTAATTGGGTGTGACTTTCGGTGGTGCTGCCGAAATGAATAATCGCTATGAAAATTGAAAGGAGCTGACAATGAGTGAAGATTATCGATCCATGTGGGACGAGCTTGGGCTTGATCCGGCGGCGCACGACGCCCTGCTGGGGGTTCTGGGCAAGGCTTATCAGGAAATTTACCTGGCGCAGAAAAACCGTCCGCAGGGGATGGAATATTTTGACTTTGTGATGAGCGAGGTACACGGGTTGCGAATCAGGGAATTGCTCGATGAGAAAAAAGCCGGTCGCAAAATCATCGGATCCTATTGTGTTTTTGTACCCGAAGAGATTGTTCTGGCGGCGGGCGCCACCCTGGTAGGTCTTTGTTCCGGTGCGGATTTCGCTACCGAAGAGGTTGAAAAACTGCTCCCCCGCAATACCTGCGCCCTGATCAAATCCGCGTTTGGCTTTAAGATCGGCAAGGTCTGTCCCTATCTGGAAAGCGCCGATATGGTCGTGGGCGAAAACACCTGTGACGGTAAAAAGAAGGCTTATGAATCGTTGGGTCAGCTCGTTGAAAATCTCTATGTCATGGATCTGCCGCAGGTCAAGTCGGAAGTCGGCAGATCACTGCTCAGATCCGAATACATCCGTTTTCAGGCTGCGGTTGAAAAACTTACCGGTGTCAAGATTACCGCAAAATCACTGAAGGATGCGATCGATACAGTCAATGCCAAACGTTCCGCTATCCACAGGCTTTCTTCTCTGCGAAGAGCGAACCCAGCCCCGATTTCCGGGCTTGATGCCCTGTTGGCCAACCAGGTCTTCTTTTACGACAATCCGGCCAGGTTCACCGAGTCGGTAAACAGGATCTGCGATGAACTGGAAAAGCGGATTGCTGACAAAGGAGGGGTGTTTCCGGACAAGACCCCGCGCATTCTCGTCTCCGGATGTCCCCAGGCGGTGCCCAACTGGAAGCTTCCCATGATTGTGGAAACCTCCGGTGCGGTCATTGTGGGTGAGGAATCCTGCGTGGGAGAAAGAGGCGCCCGCAACCCGACCGATGATTCCGGCGAAACGGTCGAAGAGCTGCTCGACGCCATTGTCGAACGCTATTTCCAGGTGGATTGCGCCATCTTTACGCCTAACCGGGACCGAGTGGATCATATCCTGGAAATGGTCGATGCCTACAGGGCCGACGGTGTTATTCATTATGGTCTGCAGTTCTGCCAACCGTACCTGATGGAATCAATTCCGGTTGAAAAAGAGCTGGAGGCGAAAAATATCCCCTGTCTGCGTATAGAGACCGATTACAGTATGGAGGATGTCGGACAGCTGAAGACACGTGTTGAAGCGTTTATCGAGCAGCTGAGCTAACCTGGGACACAACAGGTGGTAATACGTTTTGCCGGAATAGACATAGGATCTCGCACGATCGAGCTGGTGATGGTCGATGAGATGGGGCAGGTAACAGCACGTTGTCAGGCGCTCACCGGATTCGACCCGATGAAAAATGCCAAAAAGTTGGTGGATGAGATCTGTGTTGACCGGAAAGAGATCGCCCGAGGTCTGCACATGAGCGCTTTCCGGTGAGCCGTTGGGATGATCAATCGAGTTTCTTGAGAAGAAACGATCGTTTTTGCCGGCGGCGTTGAAGCGGTTGCTGTCGGAGATATTGACCCGGCGGCCATTCTGGGCTAAAAAGTTACCGGGAATGGGTGACAGTTACGTGTAATACATCAGTATGATGCTGAAAACTATGTTTCGTTTACCCGCCGGATTCATAAAGCATCCTGGCATGACCCGGTTGGAGAAATCGACAACAATGCGATCAATGGAACACTGTAATGGAAAATATCAAAAACATTAAGCTCACCAAGACGGTTGCCGGTTCCGGTTGAGCCTCCAAGCTGGCTCCGGGGGACCTGGAGAAGGCACTGTGCGGCATATCGTTTCCATCCGATGAAAATGTTATCATCGGTCTTGACCGGGCCGATGATGCCGGTGTGTATCGAATATCAGAGAATCTGGCGCTGATTCAGACGGTCGATTTTTTTACACCGATCGTGGACGATCCGTACCGGTTTGGCCAGATTGCCGCCGCCAACGCCTTGAGTGATGTCTACGCCATGGGCGGTACGCCGAAAACGGCCATGAACCTCGTTGCCTTTCCGGCCAGCACGATGGATCTCAGTATCCTGCGGAAGATCATCGAAGGCGGCGCCGACAAGCTCCAGGAGGCTGAAGTGGTTCTTATCGGCGGCCACACCATTGAGGACAAGGAGATCAAATACGGATTGTCCGTTACCGGTGTGGTGCATCCGGACCGGGTACTGGCCAAAAAGAATCTGCGGCCTGGAGACCGGCTGATTCTGACCAAGCCAATCGGTACAGGTGTCATCAACACCGCGGTCAAGGCCGATATGGTATCTGCGCACCTGGCGGAAGAAGTGTCCCTGCTGATGGCCGCGCTTAACCGTGATGGTGCCAGGATCATGGCGGATTTTGATGTCAGCGCCTGTACCGATGTGACCGGTTTCGGCCTGCTCGGCCATCTTGCAGAGATGGTAAGCGGATCCGGCTGCAGTGCCAGGATCAATTCCGCCCGGGTGCCGGTGATCCCCGGAGCCGAGGAATTTGCCGCCATGGGGCTCATTCCTGCAGGTGCTTATAACAACTGGGAATTTCGTAAACAGATGGTCATTTTTGACCAGGCAGTTCCGCGCATGGTGAAGGACCTGTTGTTCGATCCGCAGACATCAGGCGGTCTCCTGATCAGTGTCTGCGACTCGCATTGCCAGGATCTGGCTGCGGCCTTAAAGGGCGGCGGGGTTGCCAGTGCAGATGTTATCGGCGAAATTGTGGACAACCGGCAAGAGATAATTTCGGTTGTCTGATCTTTGTACATTTATGATGGATAGTGTTTTCAACCAGGGGATACTGATATGAAAGAGATCGATGGTCGGGGGCTCGCCTGTCCCGCACCCGTGCTGCAAACCAGGGAGGCTTTGCAGGATGGGAGTCCCAATGAAGTGAGGGTGGTGGTGGATAATCCCTCAGCCCAGCAAAATGTTCTGCGATTTCTCGAATCCCAGGGGTTTCAGGTGGTGCTTGAGCGGGTCGGAAACGACTACGGTGTCATCGGCAGGCGTGGTGCAGGAAGTTCCGTGACGCCCGTGTCCGTTGCCGAGCCTTTAGCGACCGACGGAAAAATCATGGTTATGTGCACAACGGACCGGATCGGTTCCGGCGACGACGTGCTCGGTTCAAAGCTGATGGTAAGTTTCATGCATACCCTGAAGGAGATGGGGGCCGCATTGTGGCGGATCGTGCTGGTGAACAACGGGGTGAAGCTCACCGTCGATGGCTCGGAGGTGCTCGAAGAGCTGAAGCGCTACGAAGCTGCGGGCTGTAAAATCCTTGTTTGCGGCACCTGCCTCAATCATTTCGATATACTGGACCAAAAGCGGGTCGGTGAGACCACGAACATGCTCGACATCGTCTGCACGATGCAATTGGCGGACAAGGTAATCACCCTGTAAACCTCTTCGCGACAGGCAACAGGCACCTGTTGCCCGGGTTGTATTCATGACAGTCATGATCTGGCAAACACCACGTCAGCACTGGTGTTGGTCAGATCTGGTCTTAGCTGCGGTATAAATATCCAACCGGTACTAACCGATCCATTCACAGCTGCTGCCAGGCAGGTTTTTGTTAAGCAGTCACCTGTCGCGAATTTCCCGCATTACAGAGATGCTCTCCTGCTCAACAGTAACTCCAACGACCAGGTTTTCGCCCGGTAACTGATTAGCTTTTTATGGATATCAAGCCCGATATGATGCATACTGTTCGTATGGGGCCGCCTGGTGGCTGTGATTTTATGCACCATACCCGTGGCATGCTGTCACTGCAGTTCCTGTAAAACAATTTTCATCACAGGAGGTCTCTTTCTTTCCGTCTCCCTGCTTATGCATCCGACCAGCTCAAGTCGGAACTGGCAAATGATACCCGATAGGTAGTTTTGTGAATTACAAATTGCGTGAATTGACAACATCTCTTTTTGCCCTGTCTCTCTTTATTGTCGCACTCTTTTTTCTGCACAGGCTGCTCAGTGAATATCATTTTGGTGAAATAAGAGAAGCTCTCCACGCAATCCCGCCATCCAGGATTCTTCTCTCTTTTTGTTTTACTGCATTGAGTTATTTCTGTCTCACTTTCTACGACACCCTTGCTTTTATCCATATCGGGAAATCGTTGTCCTATAAAAAGGTCGCTCTGGCTTCTTTTATCAGTTATTCGTTCGCCAACAATACCGGAAGTCTGTCGATTATTACCGCCAGCTCCATACGTTATCGGTTTTACTCGGGATGGGGGTTCTCCAGTCTTGAAATAGCCAGGATTGTCTGGTTCTGCATGGCCTCGTTCTGGCTCGGGTTTTTATTCCTCACGGGGGCAGGTCTTTTAGCTGCTCCCCCGAGCCATATTTTTTCCTTCCCGTTAGCCCAGACAACCGTCTTTTGCTACGTTGGGGTGCTGTTTCTTCTGGTTGTCGGGGGGTATCTGGCAGTTTCCGCTCTGGTCTGTAAACCGGTCCGGTTTCTGCGCTGGGATGTAGCATTTCCTGCCCCCCGGCTTGCCATGGGACAGGTGGCTGTTGCCGCGACTGATCTTCTTTTTGCAGCAGCCGCGCTCTATGTCCTGATGCCTGAAATTTCAGTGCCGTTTGCCAGCGTCGTAACTCTTTTCCTGATCTCTATGATACTGGGTCTGGTCAGCAATGTACCTGGCGGTCTCGGGGTTTTTGAAAGTGTCATGCTGGTGATGCTGACACCTTATGCCCGGGGAATTGAGCTTATCAGTTCACTGCTTTTGTTCAGGTGCATCTACTACCTGTTGCCGCTAACTGTATCTGTTGTTGTTCTAGGCGGTCTGGAGGTTTATCGGCGGCTGGGCATGATCGCCAGGATATCTGCCTCAATCCAAAAAATCATGTCTGTGTTCATCCCCCAGGTTCTTGCGCTGGCAACGCTTGTTGCCGGAGCCATTCTGCTTTTTTCTGGCACAATCCCTCCACTGGCTGCACGACTTTCCTGGCTCAGCTACTTTTTGCCATTACCGATTCTGGAGGTTTCGCATTTTCTGGGAAGCGTCGTTGGCATGAGCCTGCTTATACTTGCCGCCGGTCTGCGCCGGAGGCTCGATATGGCATATTATCTGACGATATTGATGCTTGTGCTCGGGATCCTTTTTTCCCTGCTGAAAGGGCTGGATTATGAAGAGGCTTCATGGTTGTCCATCCTGCTGGTTGCGCTCTCTGTGAGTAGAAATCAATTTTTTCGCAAGACGTCTATCCTCATCGAGCCGATAAAAATTTCATGGCTTGCCACGTTGTTGATTATTTTTTGCGGTAGCGTCGGTCTTGGCCTGTTTGTCTACCGCCATCAGACATATTCCAATGATCTCTGGTGGCAATTTGCCCTGCATGGAGACGCGCCGCGTTTCATGCGCGCTTCGGTCGGAGCGGCGGTCCTGGCTTTATGCTACGCCACTGCGAGACTCTTCCGGCCTTATCACCCCATTTTCGCAACTCCCGGCTGGGAAGATGTTGCCAGGGCTGCCAGGATTGCCTCAGCCAGTCCGGATACCAGCGGATATCTGGCGCTGCTTGGTGATAAGTCTCTGTTGTTCAGTGAAAGTGGCAGCACATTTATAATGTACGGAGTCAAGGGGAAGAGCTGGATAGCCATGGGTGATCCGATCGGAGAGCGGGAAGAGGCTGCCGATTTGATCTGGAAGTTCAAGAATTCTGCTGAACAGTTTGGGTGCTGGCCCGTTTTTCATGAAGTCGATGCCGGCAACCTCTCCTGGTATATCGATATGGGGATGACTGTTCTCAAGATTGGAGAAGAGGGAAGGGTGAATCTTGCTGAATTTACTTTGGAGGGCAGCAGAAACAAGGGCTTTCGAAATGTCTGCAACCGGTTTCGTAAAAACGGTTATCGTTTTGAAGTCCTGCCCCCGGATGAGATTCCCGGTGTCCTCCCTGAATTTAAAAATATTTCCGATCAATGGCTTGCCGATAAAAAAACAGGGGAGAAGGGATTCTCCCTGGGCTTTTTCAATGAACACTATCTTTGTAGTTTTCCGGTGGCTGTCGTTCGCTTCCAAGGCAAGATACTCGCTTTTGTCAACCTCTGGTGCGGGGGCGATAAAACAGAACTGTCCGTTGACCTGATGCGATATCTTGCCGCTGCCCCAAATGGAATCATGGACTATCTGTTTTGTGAAATAATGCTTTGGGGCCGGGAACAGGGGTACAACTGGTTTAATCTCGGCATGGTTCCTCTTGCAGGCCTTGAATCGGCAAAGGTAAGTTCGCTCTGGGGGAATATAGGCACCTTTGTCTATCGACATGGAGAATATTTTTATAATTTCAGTGGCTTGAGAAATTATAAAAACAAATTTGCTCCGGTCTGGAGGCCTAAATATCTGGTTTTTCCGGGAGGAATTCAACTGCCTTCCGTCTTGGCCAGCCTCACATCCCTTATTGGCAGTAATTTCAAAAAGGTTATTTCCAGATAGCTTGCCGGCCCGGGCGCCCGACACAAGAGATCGGGGCGATGTACGGGTTGCTCCGTACCCTGGCTCTGTCTGGATAAGGGCAGCCCTCTGGTCGCTGTCTGGTCTAGACAATGGATCGCAGGTAGGACATAAGGTTGATTTTCTTGTCGACAAGGCCCAGTTTTCTTCTGATGTTGTGCCGGTGAAACTGCACCGCGCTGATCGAAATATTCAGTAACTCGGCTATTTCCTTGGTGCCTTTGTTTTCTTTTATGAGGTTGGCCACCTGGATCTCTTTGGGTGTCAGGTACAGGTGGCTTGCCGAGAGTTTTCTCGAAAATGGCGATACGATCTCGTTGAGGTTTGATTTGAGGATCTCTATATAGCTCTGCTGCCGTGAACTCAGGCGGGTGTTTTCCAATGAATCAAGGTATGGAGTGACCAGGTCCTTGATGTTTAATAAGACTTTCTCTTCAAGCACCGATTTGTCCTTTTCAATTCTTTGTAAGAGAACTCTCAGCGCATTATTCATTTCCTTGAGTTCTTCGTTTTTCAGTTCCAGTTCGCTTTCGCGTACCTTGAGCGCTTCTTCCGCCAGAGTTCGGGCGGTGACATCCTCGTAGCAGACAAGATATTTATTGTTTTTTAAGTAGACGTGATCGAATTTAATATTTTTTTCATCCCCGTTTCGGCAGCGGACGGTAAAGTGAAACGGTTCGACCTCTCCGTTTACTAAGCTGAAGTTTCTTTGAAATATATTTTCCCAGGTGCGGGCGACAGTTTCGCGATATTTGGGGTCGGGATAGGCTCTGTCGAGCCAGCTGTCGAGGTCGGGTAATTCCTCGGCGGTATAACCGAACAACTCCTTGAACTTCGGATTGAAATATTCAATCTGCCTTTTTTGATCAAGAATAAGCAGTCCGAACGGGGCGTCTTCAACAAGCAGCTTGAACTTCTGTTCGCTTTTTCGCAACCGGAGTTCGGTCTGTTTCAACTCGGTAATATCAACATGGGTGCCGATGGCCTCTATCGGGTTTCCCTTGTCATCTCTTCTGGTGACGCGGCCATGGCCCAGAACCCATTTCCATTTGCCGCTTTTGGTCCTGGCCCTGTACTGCTGTTCGTAATATTCCGTTTTTCCTTCGAAATGATCCTTGAGCGCCTGTTCAACCTTCGGCCAGTCTTGCGGGTGGGTTATCTGATCCCATTTGTTTGATGTGGTACCCAGGTCATCAAGCTCATATCCGAGCATCTTGGCCGAATGTCTGCTGAAATTCATATTGCCTTCGGTAAAGTCAATCACCCACAGCCCCTCTTTCGCCCCTTCAAGAGCCATCTCCAGCCGCATCTGGCTCTTTTTCAGTTCCGTTGTTCGTCTTTTTACACGACTTTCCAGCTGTTGGTTTAAGGCGGCCAGCTCACTGTTTACCCGCAGAAATTCTCTCTGGATGTTCCGGTGACTGGTTACATCCATCCCCTGCAGAATCTGGCAGGCTGTCTGGTGTTGTCCCAGGGTAACGTTGTAGATGGAGAATTCAACATTTCTTTGACAGTTGTCTTTGCGGGTTATGATCGACTCTTCCCCTTTGACAATCAGCTGCCTTTGGGCGCTTCTGGAAATTTTACGCAGAGCCTCGATCTGAATTTTCCTGTCGGGATAGATCTTGGTAATCCACGTCTCGATGTCGCGGACTTCGCTGTGGCAATAGCCTGTCAGTTTTTCCATGGCGTCGTTGTAAAAAACGTTCAGCCTGCTCTGGGTATCGCGGATCAGGGTGGGAACAATGGATTCTGAAAAAATGGCGCAAAGCTGGTCAAGATCCATAAAGCCGGGACGATCTGCCGATTCCGGCTTGCTGTTAGTTAATTGCACCTGGTCTGTGGTTCGTTTTATCATCGTAAAACATCCCTCCGGTTAGCCATTTTGTGAACTTCAAGGCGTACTGTAATCGGTCATTAATGTTCCTGCTACTATCAGTTTTTTACTAACAATATACTGACATCTATTTGATAACACGATTTGTCGATTTTGTGCTAAGCTTTGTTTCCATAAGATCAAAAAAAAGGAGGTGACAAAATGATTTACGATTCGTGGGTTCTGACAGGTTTTGCCAGCTGTAATGTCCTGCTCGTTGCAATGACGGTGATAGCGTACATCTATCAATCGATCAGGGACAGGGGGCCGCAGGATGATGACTCGTCCGGTTGTAAAACCTGAGCCGGATATCGTAACAACGGTTTCATGCTTTTGTGAAAAAGAAGAAGCGATGAGAAAAACACATAGTCAAGGAGGGTGTCTGTTATGGTTACAAACTGGATCATCATGGCTGTCGGAATGTTGCTGCTGGTCTATCTGGGGATCAGGGCGAACAAAATAGCAAGTTCAGATGATGAGGCCGGCTTTCTGCTGGGGGCCAGGAGTTTTGGCCCCTTTGTCATGGCGGGTACCATAATGGCAACCGGGTTCAGTGGCTGGGGTTTTGTCGGCGCCCCCGGTGTGGTCTATGAATATGGATTTACCGAACTGCTTGCTAATTTTTTCTTCAGTCTTTCCATTACTGCAGCAATACTGTTTTTTGGTAATTATCTCAGGACAAGAGCCGGAGAAATAGGTAGTCTGACGCTGCCTGAATATATCCGGCAGCGCCACCAGACATCGGAAAATGATCCTTTGGGACCGTTGGTTCAAGGGACGGCAGCTATCATTAATATTATCCTGATGGTCGTTTTCATGGTGGCCCAAACCAAGGCGCTGGGTTTGATCTGCTCCAAGTGGCTCGGTCTTTCATTTAATATGGCAGCGCTGCTGATGCTTGTCATAATCATCACCTATACCGCAATGGGCGGATTGGCGGCGGTGGCATGGACCGATACCATTATGGTGATCGGCATGTCTCTGGGATGTGTGGTCATCTTGTTGCAGATTTTCGGCGATATGTCGCTTGCAGACCTGGTGGCTAAGATGAACTCGATTGATCCGGAACTTGTAAATCCCACCAGTGGCAGGCCATACGGCCATGCCAGGATCGGACCGTTTCTGGTCGCGCCTTATGCTTTTATGTTTGCTGCCGTACTGCCCTATATGTGCGTTCGTTTTCTGGGGGTGCGCGAGAATGTAAAATGGCGTCACATAGGAGCCATCAGCGTTCCTCTTGGTATGGTTCTCTCTCTTATACCGCTTGTCGGCGCCTATGTAAGAGTAAAGGAAAACATGGGCGTTATTCCTCCTCTTGGCTCAGCAGATATGGCAATGCCCATTTATCTGCAGAATTTCATGCCCGGAATATTCAGCGGGATCATCTCCCTGTTCATTGTCTTTGCGATGGGCTCCACCGCAAATTCGGTGCTTCAGGTACTTTCCGCCTCGGTCTCCCATGACCTGCGCAAGGCGGTAATGGGCAAGAAACTCTATTCTTCTAAAGCGGTGCTGATTATCAATCGATCCGCAGTGGTGGTAATGGGAATTATCGGGTTTGTCGCGATGTTGTCTGCACCGCCCGCATTTTTGAACTTTATCTCCATACTCGGTACAGGAACGCTGCAGGCGGCAATGGCAGGTCCGGTTTTTATCGGGACGTTATGGCGTGGTAACTCCATTGGTGCCATGATTTCCATGCTTGGTGGAGGGAGTGCGGCGGGATGCCTTCTTCTTTTTACCGATATGGGCTGGGTCGTCTCTCCGCTGATCGGTGATGTCGTGGGTATTGGTCTTTATATCGTTGTAAGCAGGCTCACCTTTGCAGCTCAGTGTAAAGAAGAAAACGAGCCTGTCCGTGAAATGGAGCAAAGGGCTGCTTTGAGTTAACAAAGAGCCTCTCTGGCAGCAACAAAAAAAACACAAATTGGAGGGAATGCGAACCGATGAGGTAGGTCGATATCTTTGTCTGTAATCACGCGGTATAACCGGCATCGAGAACCGGCAAAATAGCGCAACTCGTATCAAGACGGATGTCGTAATTTCCGTATCTGTGCCGGGGTATCAGGTTTTGTCTCAATGTTATCAGCAATAGCCAATACACTTAACTCAGGAGAAAAATTATGCATTATCAAAGTGGTCAGACTCATCCGACAATGGATCTCAACATGAGAGAATTCATGCCCGATCTCAAAACCATCTATAACGGAGAGAAGGTTGAGCCAACCTTTTCGAAAAACGAAATGGAGCGTCGCCTCACAGGCCTGAGGGAACATATGGCAACGCAGGGCATCGACGCGGTACTGTTTACCTCCATTCATAATATCAACTACTACAGTGACTTCCTCTACTGCGCTTTCGGTCGTCCATACGGACTCGTGGTTACCCAAAAAAAATCGACCTCGATAAGCGCCAATATCGACGGAGGCCAGCCCTGGCGCCGGACATATGGTGACAATATCGTCTACACCGACTGGCAGAAGGATAATTACTTCAGGGCGGTACAGAAACTTATTGCAGGCAAAAAAAGGGTTGGAGTGGAGTTTGACCACATAAATCTGGAAAACTATAAAAAAGTTCAGGATGCGCTTCCCGGGGTTCAATTGGTGGACATTGCCAAGGCCGCAATGGGCATGAGGATGGTAAAATCCAATGAGGAAATTGAGCTGATAAAGAACGGGGCAAAAGTGAGCGACATCGGAGGGTTTGCCTGCGTCGAGGCAATTGCCGCCGGGGTTTGCGAACATGAAGTGGCCCTGCATTCAACGCGCTCCATGATACGGGAAATTGCCAGGCGATATCCCCATTCAGAGCTGATGGATACATGGACTTGGTTTCAATCCGGCCTCAATACCGACGGCGCCCATAATCCTGTCACCACAAGGGTTATGGAGCCGGGCGATATCCTCAGTCTTAACTGTTTCTCCATGATTTCAGGATACTACACGGCGCTTGAGCGGACCTTGTTTGTAGAACATTGCAGTAAAAGAGAGCTTGAGGTCTGGGAAGCCAATGTGGAAGTTCACCGCCGGGGGCTTGAGCTGGTCAGGCCCGGGGTCAGGTGCTGCGACATTGCCATGGAGTTGAACAAGGTCTTTCAGAAGCATGACCTGCTGCAGTACCGGACCTTCGGTTATGGCCACTCTTTCGGGACGCTGAGCCACTACTACGGGCGGGAGGCCGGGCTTGAACTGCGGGAAGATATAGAAACGGTGCTCGAACCAAACATGGTGGTTTCAATTGAGCCGATGATCATGCTGCCGGAAGGGATGCCGGGGGCAGGAGGTTATCGTGAACACGACATCCTTGTGGTAACAGAGGATGGGGCGGAAAACATAACCAAATTTCCTTTCGGCCCTGAACATAACATCATCAAGAAATAAAAGAGTCCGGCCTGCTCTGCCTCGCTGCAAACAGAGCAGGCCGGATCCTCGAGGTAAAAGAATTATCGAGCCAGGTCGGCATAAGCATAAGCCGGCAACGGTACCTTGACCCGGCGCACTGCCGCCTCAGGTTCTATATTAAGCCTTGGGGCGGCGGTGTGCTCACCCGCTGATTTCTCCTTTCATATCCCCCGCATATCTCCTCTTGTCTTTTCGTCACCAGGACAGTGAAAAGGACCTCCTAAGCGCACACCAAGGCGCGGCAAAATGGCCCGCGCCAGTAAAGAAAATCGATGCTGCCAGCAACAGCCATGCGGCCCCAGTAAAAGATCGCCGCTGGTGCAGGAAAAAAACGAATGAAGTTTGATAAAAAAGTTAAGTTGTTTACTTAACCTTGTGGTGAAGAACTGATAACGTTTCGGAATTTTAGAAAAAACGACTTGTTTTTCAATTCTTCCGTACAGGGAAGACAGTGTTATCCGGGAAAGATTGGAGTGTAGTAATGGTGAATATTCACTGGACTTGTTTGTCCGGCGTAACAAGCTGTAGTTAAATGGATAAATCAATAAATGACGTTGCCGTGGTGAGATGCGTTGAAAAATAACTTGACAGAATATGACGATGATGGTTTGTTTACTATACAAGTTTAGTATTAGTTAAATAATGACGTGGACGGAAGCAACGTCGAAGTTGTTTTTGTTAAGTAATTTTTCGGGGAAAATGGTAAACATGGATACTGGACTGAAGCGACGCCTGTTGCCGGTTTAGGGATCCGCTGAATTTGGAGAGAAACCGGTGCTGGCAGTCAGTTGTAAACATGAAAACTATCTAATGAACAGCCTCAGGGGGATAACCATGCAGCTCTCCTTCAGTGAAAAACTGAGACAGGCCCGGAAAAATAACAACTTAACGATCGAACAGCTGGCGAACATGGTCGGGTGTTCGAAATCATACATTTCGCAACTGGAAAACGACGCCACCAAGCCCTCGGTTACCATGCTCGGAAAGCTGGTGGAAGCCCTCGGGGTCCCTATCACCGACTTTTTCCAGGACAACAGGGCCGGATCCCAAGAAACGGAAGGGGAAATGGAGACCAGTCCTGCAATTATCAAAAGCGAAAGCCTGGTTAAGAAGGGCAGCCGCCGGACTATCAACTATCCTGACGGGAAAACAAAAAGCCATTTTTTGACCCGGGCCGTGTACCAGAAGAAGATGCAGCCCATATTGACAGTGATCGAGCCCGGTGGTGACTCCAACAATGAGGAAAAGATCGTTCATCCTGTCGGTAGTGAGGAGTTTCTCATGGTCGTCAAGGGGGAAATCGAGTTTGAGGTGGCGGGTGAGACCTACATCATGGAAGAAGGTGATTCGTTCTATTTCAACGGGAATACGCCCCACAGGTGGAGAAACAGCGGTGATGAGACCGCTGAAGTCCTGTTTGTCTGGACTCCGGCGGTCTGGTAGCTCTCCGGGGTGAAATACGAAGCTTTGCGGGGTTGTTGCTAAATGAGTGGAGGAAGCCATGAATGGTGCAAACGGCAAACTGATAGAAGTGGATTTGACCAGGGGCGAAATCCGGGTCGAAGGTATATCTCCATCTTTGTTCCGTGAATATCTGGGCGGCTATGGACTCGGTGTCAGGCTGTTGATGGAGAAAATGGATCCGGCCGCTGACCCGCTGGGGCCGGAAAATATTCTCGGGCTTGCATCCGGATATCTTTCTGCCACGGGAGCCGTTGCTGCAGACCGCTACATGGCGTTTGGAAAATCACCGTCCACGGGCGGTTGGGGCGATGCGAACAGCGGCGGAAAGTTCGGTAGAAAATTAAAGGAAGCGGGGTGTGATGCGGTTCTGTTTTGCGGACAAGCCGACAGTCCGGTTTATCTCTTTATCGATGAACAAAAGGCCGAGTTGAGAGTGGCCGATTTCATCTGGGGAAAAGACTGTTACGAAACAGAAAATGAGCTGAAGAAAATTCACGGGGATGATTGCGAGGTAGCTTGTATAGGAGTCGCCGGTGAAAGAATGTCGATGATCGCCGGTATCTCGACTGATAAGGGCAGGATCGCAGCCAGGTCGGCTCTTGGCGCCGTTATGGGGTCAAAGCTCGTCAAGGCCGTGGTTGTGGCCGGGAAAAAGAAGATGAACGTTGCCGACCCGGAGGTTTTCAAACGGAGGCGGAAGAAGACGGCGCAATCAATTGCCGACAGTCCCTTTGGCCAGGGGTTGTCGCAACGGGGGACGTCGATGTTTTACCAGACCTGTGTGTCGGTTGGTGACGCCCCGGTAAAGAACTGGTCGCAAACGGGGGAGCTGCTCAAAAATGCCGAAAGTGTCTCCGAGGAAGTTATGGAGAATTTCCGGGAGGGAAAATACCGTTGCTCAAGCTGCGTCATTGGCTGCGGCGGCCATGAACAGGTGAAAGAGGGCAGGTACCGTACGCAGACCACTGTTCACAAGACCGAATACGAATCAATGGCGATGACCGGCTGCAACCTGCTCAACGAATCCCCAGATTCCCTGGTCAGGATCAATGACATCTGCAATCGTTACGGCATGGACACCATAGGCTGCGGCGGTCTTTGCGGATATGCCATCGAGGCTTTTGAAAACGGCTACATCACCATGGAACATACCGGCGGTCTTGAGCTTAAATGGGGGGATCCTGAATGCATTGTCGCCCTGGTGGAACAGATAGGCAGCGGGGAAGGCTTGGGGGGGATACTGCAAAAAGGGTTCAACCATGCAGTAGAGGTTTTCGGCAGAGACACCGAACGGTACGTGATGGCTGTAAGGAACGAGGCGCTTCCTGCCCATGATCCGAGATGGTCGGCGGGACTTGCTCTTGCTTACTATTCCGATGCGACTCCGGCAAGACATACCCAGGGATCGACTACCTTTCCCGTTGCCGGGTACGCACAGCCTGAAATGACCAACGACAACCTGTCCGGACGGGGAAAATATCATAGAGAAAATGTGAACCTGGTTCACGCGCTCAGTTGCGCCGGTATCTGCACCTTCTGTTTTTCCATCGTCGACTATAAAGAGTATCCGAAAATTCTCACGGCTGTCGACGGCATTCAATGGACGGAAGATGAATTCATGAAGGTCGGCCAGCGGATAGCGGTGCTCAGGCATCTGTTCAATCTCAAGGCGGGGATAAACTTCAGAAAGACAAGATTTCCCGAACGTGTCCTGGAATGTCCGACTGTCAGCGGCGGGGATGCAGAGGGCACAACCATCGACCTTCAGCTGCTTGTTGACGATTACTTAACTGAGCTTGGGTTTGATCTGCAAACCACCCGGCCGTCGCCGGAGATGCTCGACGAATTGAATATAGCCCAGTTCAGCTGAATAAAAAAGTTTTGTCTCATCCGGGCTTTTCGACCGGGAAAATGAGAAACAGTTAGGCAGCAAAGTGGTGAGAATCGGTAATTTCTACTGTCCGGATCTAAAAAAAACATACCGGGCTGTGGATTTTCTGGAATTACAGGATAATTTAAAAAGCGCGCGAACGGAAACGGTGTCTGTTCGCGGAGGAGGACCCAATGGCTAACGAAACCGATTGGAATAAGGTGAAAGAATGGGATGCGAAATATCTCCTGCATCCCTTTGTAACCTCTGAAGAGTACGGAGCATGCCCTGTTGAGAGTACCGACGGCGACTACCTGGTCATGCCCGACGGAACCAGACTGCTGGACATGTTCAATCAGCTGTACTGTGTAAACTCCGGCCAGAAGGTGCCCGAAATACAGGACGCCATAAAAGACGCCCTTGATCGTTTCGGTTTTGTCTGGGACATTTACTGCACCGATTACAAGGCTGAGGTCGCAAAAATTCTGATAGAGGACTTGCTGGGTGACGAGGGATGGGCAGGAAAGGTTCGCTTCACGAATTCCGGCGGGGAATCTGTGGAGGTAGCGTCAATTATCGCACGACTTTATACCGGAAAGGAATATATCGCTACCCGTGAGCACTCCTATCATGGGATCTCCGGTGTTGCAGTCGGCCTTAACAGGGTGTTGGCGGGTCGGTCGCATATCTCAAGGGAAGGGGATGGTCTTGTCAAGCAGGTGCCGGGACAGGGTTACGGGGCGACAATTAAGTGTCCCGCTCCCCTGTGCTACCGATGTTCTGTCGGCCATAGCTATCCCGAGTGCAAGTCGGCGCTGCCGGATGGCACTCTTCCATGTGTTCACACGGCCGAACAATTCATCCGTAACCACGGCGTCGACCAGGTAGCCGCAATGATCACCGAGCCCGCTTTCGGCGCCGGTACCATCGTACCGCCCCTGGAGTATCTGCCGCAAATCTACGAGATGACCAGAAGGCTTGGAATTCTCTGGATCGTAGATGAGGTCCTTATGGGCTTTGGCCGCCTCGGCACCTGGTTCGGATACCAGAAAATGGGCGGTGGGAAGGTAAGGCCTGATATTGTAACTGTGGCCAAAGGACTTACCAGTTCATCCATTGGCGCGGGCGCGGTGATTGTAAGCAAGGAGATCGCCGCATTTATGGATTCGGTCCGCTGGAATCACGTAAGCACCTTTGCCGGACACCCCATTGCCATGGCAGCTGCGGTAGCCAATCTCAAGTATCTGATGAATAACAATATCATCCCCAAGGCAGCGGAAAAAGGGGAATATTTTGGGGCCAAACTGCGAGAACTCGAGAGCAGGCACAAGTGCGTCGGCCAGGTTGCCGGGTATGGAATGTTCTGGCAGGTTGAGCTGGTAAAGAACAAAGAGACCAGGGAACCGTTTATTGCCGAGGACAGAAATACCGCCTTTACCGACAATCCGGCAACAAAACCTGTGACCGTTGTTCTCAATAAATGCCTGGAAAAAGGTGTTCTGCTTGGCGGCTTCGTGCCGAATACCCTGAGAATCGGCGGTTCTCTCACTATTTCACAACAAGATATGGACAAGGCTATCGATGCCTTGGACTACGCGCTCTTCGCAGTCGACGAGATGTGTGACTGATTCGGAAGGCAAGGTCAGCCGGGGCTGTTTTCGATCTTTACCGGAAACAGCACCTGTATAGTGCACCGGCAGGACCTATGAATCCAGCACCGGCAAAACTGCCGGCAGGCGGGATCAATCGTTTCTTCAGATCGCAGTATTTATACAAGCTCCAGTTTCTCATTCACCCTAAGGGGTGAAATGGATCTTTCGCTCCATCGGCGTCGCGGGTCTAAGCGGTTGTCTTTTATGGCAGCATGACCTGCTGGCCGATTCGCGAAAAACTCTGTTGTAGAGAAATTGGGGCCAGGCTCGAAATCCTTTGCCGGACGGGTGCACCCTCTTCGTGCGGCAGGAGAAAAAGAGCAGGCTTTCCCAGTACGTTTACAAGACATACCCGGCCTGAACGGATGGCAGCGGGAGAAGAGGGATCCATATCTGCAGAGCTCTCGTCCCGAGACCCTCTATACGGCCTGAATAAGCAGCTCTTCATGTTACTGTATGCTCAGCGGGCGTTATCGCCCCGGGGATGTGTCAGGAACACCTGTGTGAAACCATTATGGTAAAATGAACTGCTAAGACAATGATGTTTAAAAATATTCTGGAGGGAGTTTATGTCAGGTCTTAAAAGAGAGGTAGGATTGACTGCAGCTGTCTGTACTGCGGTGGGAATTGTTGTTTCATCGTCGGCACTGGTCATGCTGGGACAGGGGTTTGGTCTGGGCGGTCCTGCTTTCGTCGTTGCTATTATTGTCGCACTTTTTATCAATCTGTTCGTTGCGTTTTCTTTTGCCGAACTAGCTTCAATTATGCCTTTGGCCGGTGGAATCAACCATTATACGTTGCCGACCATGGGACGTTTTATGGGGATCTTTGCAGTGCTTGCCGGCTATTTTGCCGTATCTACTTTGTCCAACGCCGCCGAATCTTCAATTGCCGGATTGGTGGTTGCCGATATCTTTCTCCCCGGCTCCGGCATTTCTCCGGGAGTGTGGGCCCTGTTGCTGATGGTTATATTGACGGGTATTAATCTACTCGGTGTAAAATCATTTGCCCGGTCGCAGATTATTTTTGCGTCCACCATGATCGTCTCCATGATAGCCCTGTCAATGATCGGAATTTTCGACCTGGGTTCAGGAACTCCTCTCAAGACCAGTATTACCTTCGATATGGCTGCCGGGGGCGGCGTTCTCAGTATGCTCGGAATCGCCTTCTGGCTGTTCGTAGGCATGGAGTTCGTCTGCCCGATGGCTGAAGAGGTGAAAAATCCGCAAAAATTCATACCGGTCGCGATGATTGCCGCCCTGTTGATCATCTTTGTGTCCGACCTGCTTTTCGGGTTCATGGCACTCAAATATGTGAAAATGGATGCGCTGGGCAGTTCTTCCTACCCGCACGTTGATGCGGCCATGGCGGTGTTGGGCAGGAACGGCCAGGTCTGGATCGGCGTCATCAGTCTGGTAGCAACGGCGAGTACGTTAAACACCTTTATCGCCGCCGTGCCAAGAATGCTCTACGGAATGTCAAAGGAAGGACAGTTTCCGGCAATATTCGGCAAGCTGAACCGGTTTGGAGTGCCCTATGTCGGTATTATCGCTGTCTTCGTCATTACCGTCATTCTTCTTGGAACCGGTATCTCTAATGTTTCCGCGATTACCACCCTCATTCTCGCCGGCTGTATCGGTTGGATGCTCTGCTACATGATCGCCAACCTCAACGTAGTTATCCTGCGCTTCAGGTACCCCGATCTCAAGCGATCCTTTAAATCACCTTTTGGCATAACCCTGCCGGTTATCAGTTTTTTCGGTCTGGCGTACATGATCTATGCCATCTGGCCCGAAGACGGCACAGGAATGAGACAGGATATCTACTTCTATTCAAACCTGTTCCTGATGATCTGTGCGGTTTGGAGTGGATACTGGGTCAAGTTTAAAATGAACAAGCCGCTGTTTGAGACGATACCCATCTCGGTACTGCTCAAGGAAACCGAGGACTCTCTTCTAACCGACGAAGAGGTTGTCGACAGCGGAGAAAGCATGGAACAGGCCGAAGCATCGGCGTAAATAATCTAACGCACGAGAAAAACCTGATCCGTATAAGCGGATCGGCAGACGCCGCCAGGAATGAGCGCTCCCGGAAGAAAAGCGGGGGCGCTTATTTTTTTGGTGATATCAAAACAGGTGGAGGCGTCCACTCTGCCCCTCCACCCCTTCATGAAAATATCTATTTTACCGGTTGCCAATGAAACAGACAGTTAGAATTGAACACGATTTTCTTGGAGAAAAAGAGATCCCCGACAACTGCTACTATGGGATCCAGACCAGGCGCGCCGTGGAAAATTTCCGTATAACCGGAATCCGTATATCCGCCTTTCCCGAACTGATAGTTGCTCTTGCCTGCGTGAAAAAGGCAGCGGCTATGGTCAACGCAGAGCTTGGCCAGTTTCCCGATACCATCGCCACGGCTATTATCAAGGCCTGCGACGAAATCATTGACGGCAAGCTGCTCGACCAGTTTGTCGTCGATATTATGCAGGGCGGGGCCGGGACTTCAACCAACATGAATGCCAACGAGGTGATCGCCAACCGGGCTCTGGAATTAATGGGACACCGCAAAGGGGAATACGGGATTGTCCATCCCAACAATCATGTCAACTGCTCGCAATCAACCAACGACGTGTATCCGACCGCGCTGCGGGTGGCTATTTACAGGAAGCTTGAGCAGCTGCAAGGTCCGCTGAACAAGCTGCAGGCTTCTTTCCAGGCCAAGGCGGAGGAATTCAGTGATGTGCTGAAAATGGGCAGGACCCAGCTGCAGGATGCAGTTCCCATGACCCTTGGCCAGGAGTTCTCGGCCTACTCAACCACCATTGGAGAGGAAATAAAACTTATAGGCCAGACCAAAAAACTTGTCCGGGAAATAAACCTGGGGGCAACGGCGATAGGGACCGGTATAAATTCGCCTGACAAGTACAAGGAGTTTGTGGCGAAGCGGTTTGCGGAGGTGACGGGGGTCCCCGTGCTCACTTCCGCAAACCTTGTGGAGGCAACCTGGGATACCGGCGCCTATGTCCAGACTTCAAGCGTGCTCAAGAGAATTGCGTTGAAGCTCTCGAAGATATCGAGCGATTTGCGACTGCTCTCTTCAGGTCCCAGGGCCGGTTTGAACGAAATCAACCTGCCGCGGATGCAGCCCGGTTCCTCCATCATGCCCGGCAAGGTCAACCCGGTGATTCCTGAGGTTGTCAACCAGGTCGCCTATAAAGTTATCGGCAACGACCTTACCATAACCATGGCTTCGGAAAACGGACAACTGGAGCTTAACGTCATGGAGCCTGTCATTGCATCGAGCCTGTTTGAGTCGATGAACATGATAATCGCCGCCTGCGATGTCCTCAGGATTTCCTGTATTGACGGAATTACCGCCAATCGGGACCATTGCCTGCACCTGGTTGAAAACAGTATCGGTATTGTCACTGCGCTAACCCCCGTTATCGGGTATGAGAATGGTTCAACAATTGCCAGGGAAGCGCTGGCAACCGGCAAGTCGGTCTATGAGGTGGCCGTTGAACACAACCTGCTGTCAAGGAAGCAGCTCGACGAGCTGATGTCGATCAAGAATATGGTTTAACAGCGGCAAACGTAAAAGAGAGGGAGAGTGCCGGCTGGGCTCCGGCACTTTTTCAGCCACAAGCTCCATCACTGTTGGCGATCATGGTGAGTTGCTCCGGAAAAAATCGTGTATACTGGTCTTTTCAAGTGGTTGTAGTTCATTATATTGCACACTTTCGTTGTCCGCCGTCATCGGGGGAAGGTGTGCTGTTATGGCAACCGGGGGTTGTATACCCGGTGATTGCTGACGTCACCTTTGCGGGTCGCCTGCTGTTATCGGTTGCAAACGTTACACTCTGTACAGTTTCGCAGGTGGCATGGCAAAGTGGCCGGTTTTACTTTGTCCAAGCCTCAGTGCAACAAAGGATTCGGCAAACTTCAAGGCGACCGTGCAGGGGTCGATCACTACGACCCCGTATTGTTTTTCTATCTGTTCGGTGTACCCCGTCATCCCGGCACATCCCAGGACGATCACCTCGGCACCATCTTCTTCGACCGCTGATCCCACTACATCAAGAAGGGTGTTGATTGTCAGGTCGGAATCCGACTCCGATTGTGCTACTGACAGATCGAGACTTCTCACCGACGCAAGCCGGTGTTGGCAGACCAGGTCCAGGGCCTGGCGGATTCGTGTCGGAACTCTTCTTTTTACCGGGGTGATGACGGTAAATTTCGCACCCAGCATTGCCGCGGCATGGATGCTTGCCTCACCGATGCCGATCACGGGGATTGTTGCCAGTTCTTTGGCGCCATCAAGGCCAGGGTCTGAAAAACAGGCGATTACCACAGCGTCAAATCCGTCCTGCTGAGCCCCTGCTACAAGCTTGAGCATTTCCGGAACGGCATAGGCCTCGTCAACAGCGCATTCGATAGTTTCGGGGCCCCTGGCCGGGCAGACTACCTTGAGTTCGGTGGCCGGAGATTTCACCTTGACCAGTTCCTCCCTGATATGACTGGTCATGCCAGAGGAGGTGTTGGGGTTGATGACGCAGATTTTCATTGTTCTTGCACTCCTGGTGTTATACCCGGCACGGTCGGCAGGGGGTGATTGTTTGCCGCTGTTTTGTTGTAATGGGTCATGAAAACAGCCCAGAGGTTACCGGTGGATTCCGCCGATATCAGGGCTTTGACCGGCAGCAGAGTCCGCTGTCGGCAGCGTCCTGTATCGCCTTGACAATACTGGTATAGCCGGTGCAGCGACAGATATTGCCTCTTATGGCATCGCGTATTTCGTCTTCGGTCGGCTTCGGGTTTCTGATCAGAAGGTCTTTGGCGACCAGGATCATTCCCGGAGTGCAGAATCCGCACTGGATCGCAGCCTGTTCCACAAACGCTTCCTGGATCGGATCGAGCTTGCCTGGTTCCGGGGCAACCCCTTCAATGGTTACGATCTCGGCACCCTGGACCGCCTTGGCGAGGGTGATACAGGCGAGAACCGGCTCTCCGTTGACGAGTACGGTGCAGGCGCCGCATTCCCCGGTGCCGCAGCCGTACTTCGTGCCGGTCATGCCAATGGTGTCGTGGATAACGTTGCTGAGCAGTTCGTTGTCTTCGACGACCACGTCGTACTGTTCTCTGTTAATGGTTAGGGTAATGAGTTCTTTTTTCACGATGCATCTCCTTTGGCTCTGTCCCACGCTACCTGAAAAACATCCATAAATAGTACCTTCGCGACTTTGCGTCGATATTCTGCGGTGGATCGGATGTCGTCGATCGGCCGTATCGCTTCAGAAACAGCAACGCCCGCCCGCCGTATCAGGTCGCTTTCAGGGTCACTGATCAGTTGGCCGGAAAGAATCCCGCCCGGTTCATCGATCAGCAGGGCGGTAGGTGCGCAGGAGCCGACTGCCACTTTGCAGCTTTCGCACACGTCCCCGTTTCTTTTGATGGAGATTGCGATATTTATTTTAGCGATATCGGCGCCGACCCGTTCCATTTTTCTAAAGCTTGAGCCCACGCCTTCAGCCGGCAGGGGGATATTGACCGAATAGACGATTTCGTCCCGCCCGATTGCGGTCTTGCCGGGGCCCAGGATAAAGTCTTCCAGCGCTACTTGCCGTTCGCCGTCTCCTGACTTGAGGGTGAGGGTGGTGCCAAGGGTCAGCAGCGGCGGAACCGAATCCGCAGCGGGCGACGCCGTGCAGATGTTGCCCGCAATGGTGGCCATGTTGAGAATCTGCAGTTTGCCTATGGACGAAACCCCTTCATGGAGTGCAAGGATGCTTTTAATTTCCCTGCAGGCTGCCGCGACTTTCTTGAGTTTTGTCGCGGCGCCGATTCTCATGACCCCGTCCTTGATTTCAATAAAGTCGAGTTCATCTATTTTCATGGTGCTGACAAGGCGTTTGGGACAGTGACGGCCTTCCTTCATCATGACCAGGATATCGGTGCCGCCGGCTATAAGCCTGTCGTCGCCGCCGGGCTCGTTCAGCAGGCCGAACAGTTCTGTGAGGGTTGCGGGCTGGCAGAAGTCGAACTCATTGGTGATTATTCGTGAATTATGCATTGTGTATGAACCTTTTTAATTATTAAACCCCGCTTCTTCGAGACGTTTCAAAACCTTTTCCGGAGTCATCGGCGCATCGTTAATCCTGATGCCGATCGCGTTTTGCACAGCGTTGGCAACCGCGCCGGCGGTGGCATTGTTGGCTGCCTCTCCCACTCCCTTGGCCCCGAACGGTCCGCTGGGTTCGTAGGTGTTGGCAAAGAATACCTGCAGGTCGTCGACCATGGGCATCTCCTTGGCGGTATACATCTTGTAATCGGTAAAACCGCCATTGCAGGTCATCCGTCCAGTTTCGGGATCGTAGTCGGTGTCCTCAAGCAGGGCCAGTGCGATGCCCCGGCAGAGTCCGCCTTCGAGCTGGCCGGCAGTAAGCTTGGGGTTCATGACTGTTCCGGCATCAACCGCGGCGACGGCCCTGGTGGTGCGAATTTCTCCGGTCCAGGTGTCAACTTCCACCTCGATAAAATTGGTGACGAAACAGGGCGGGCAGTTTGTCTGCCTGTGACTGGCAACACCGATGGCGGTTCCCCAGCCTTTGAGCTGCGCGGTCTTGGCCGCTTCGCCGACGGTAATTCTCTTGTCGGTACCTTCAAGATAGATAAGGCCGTGTCCGCTTTCCGGATCCGGCGCAATCATCAAAGCCTCTGGATTCACGTCGAGCAGTTTGGCGGCAATCTCCAGAATTGACTTCCTGGCAGTGGTTGCCGCCCGCAGGGCCGCCGCTCCGCCACAGTATATGCCTCTTGTCGCATGGGTACAGACGTCGTATCCGGTGGTCGCGGTATCGGAAGGCGACACGCCCACCAGCTCGACAGCTATGCCGAGCTCCTCGCCGACGATCTTGGCGATCGCATCGAGGGTGCCGCCGCCGTGACACATAAGAGCTGTGGAAACGTCGGCGGAGCCGTCTTCGTTGATCTTGACCATGGCGGTGGAGTAATCGATAACCTCACCGGGTTGCGGGGCACCCGTTCCAGAGGTGTGGAATCCTCGGCCGACGCCTATCCCCCTGCGGTATCTGCCGGTTTTATCTTCGGGCCTGCCGCGTTCGTTCCAACCGATCATCTCGCGTCCCTTAACCAGCATCTCCTCGACCCCGCAGCTGCGGATAATGGAACGGACGGTGGGACCCTGGCCCCAGAAAGTCTGGCCCATGCCCACGTAGTTCTTCATACGCAGTTCAATGGGGTCCATCCCCAGTTTTTCGGCGATGATGTCCATCAGCGATTCGACCGCGAACGTAACCTGAGGGTTGCCGTATCCCTGCATCGCACATGCCGGGGTTTTATTGGTGTATACTCCGGTTCCGGCAAAACGAAGGGCGGGCATTCTGTACAGGGACACGAACCAGCCCGCCATGCAGCCGAGCAGCGGATAGACCTGGATGTTGTGAGCCCCCGCGTCGACCAGGGTTTCCAGCTGGCCCGCTGTAATCATGCCGTCCCTGGTGACGCCGTATTTGAGCTTTATACGGGATGGATACTTGCAATGGTTGTACATATCCTCTTCCCTGGTAAGGACTAGCTTTACCGGTTTGCCAGCTTTTCTGGCCAGGGCCACGCAGATTGCTATCGGGGTGTTCATCTGGATGCTGGAGCCGAAAGCACCCCCTATGGTCACCCGGTGGACGTTAACTTTACTGAGCGGTATGCTGAAGATACGGCCGAGCAGCTGTCTGGTGTTATGGATGGACTGGGTGGTAGGCCAGACCGTTATTCCTCCGTCGGCCTCCGGTTTGCAGACCACTCCCTTGGTCTCCATCTGGCCGTGATAAACGCGGCCGGTTGCAAACGACTCTTCGACAATCAGGTCAGCTTTGGCAAACCCCTCTGCGAGGTCGCCCTCTTCTATGATCCTCTGGCAGGCAATATTATTTTTGATCGGCAGGACCGCATCGCCGAGCATAACCTCCGGGTAGAGGGCGGGAGCTCCCTCCTTCAGCGCCTCTTCGGGGTCGAAAAGTCCGGGCAGCAATTCGTACTCTACTTTGACCGCCGCCAGAGCTTTTTCCGCGAGTGATTCGGTAGGGGCCGCCACCGCCATGACACCTTCACCCACGTGGCGGACGATGTCCGGCAGAACAGTTCTGTCCCGGTATGTTTTTTCGGGGATACTGACTTGGCGCTCGTTGTAGACGGTTTTAGGCACCTCGTCGTAAGTGATGCAAACCGCGCCCATGGCTTCGGCCCCGGAGGTGTCCACCGACACTATTCTGGCATGGGGGTGTGGAGAGCGCAAGACTCTGCCGTACAGCATGCCGGGCAGGATAACGTCGGAGGAAAATATCTCTGCACCGGTTGCCTTGGCGTAACCGTCCTTTTTCTGGGTGTCTCGACCAACACTGAAGAATTTTTTTTCTGACATACTGGCTCCATTTCAAGTAAAATCGATACTCCCCCGGGCCGGTCTACCAGACCGGAGGGGAGAAGACAAACAGCAGTTGTGCCGTCTCGTCCGTAAGGTTTTTCCATTTATGGGGCAAGTCTCCATCAAAATAGAGAGTGTCCCCTTCTTTCAAAACTATCTTTTCTCCGTCGACCACAAACTCCATCTTCCCCTTGAGGACCAGGACAAACTCCTCGCTGTTCGGGGCATGCTGCAGCTGGCTGTCGATACTGGAGCTTCCGCCCGGCTCGACCGTGGTCAAAAGCGGCTGCATTTTTTTCTTGGAGACTTCCATGGTAAGAGGCTGGGAGCTGATCAACCCGGTCGGGTACTGCAGGGTCTGCCTTTTTTCCAGAGGGAGGTGGTAGCTTGTCTTGGCGTCGCTTTCGGTCTCCTTCAAAAGACTGGCGACACTGGTGTTCAGCTCGCTTGCCAGGGTTCCGAGAACCGCAAGCGATGGGGAGGAAAGTCCGTTTTCGATCTGTGAAAGATACGATTTGGAACAACCCGCTGCCTGGGCAAGCCCATCCAGGGTCAGGTTGTTTGCCAGCCTGTATTTTTTTATCTGTGCCCCAAGAGTTTTTCCGTTCATAAGAAGTCCCTTATAGAGTCTATATGTTGAATTTAGCCATAACCGCCTCAAGTACTGCACCGCCCAGACCGAGGCTTTTGTCCGATACCAGGGCGATATCGACGTTGTCTCTGGGCTCGATATCGCCAATCTTCAGATACTCCCCGACAGTTATCCCGTCACGTATCAACCCTCTTACGATACCGCTTGTGGAGGCTTTGACGGCAACTTTGCCGACGTGTCCGACAGTTTCTCCAGCCTTAACACTGTCGCCGATAGTAAGAGCTTCAAGGAATAGTCCGCCCGCCGGTGCACGGAGCACCCGGTCCCGGTCAATCCCCATCACCTTGCCGGGAACGCCGGTGTTCTTCTCGGCGCTTCCCCGGTAGAGAAGTCTGCCGCCATTGGGACCGCGGTTGGTTTCCACCACCACGTCCACATCCTCACCGGCAACAAAACCGGGTCCCAGACCGATAACCAAGTCGGCTTCATCGATACGGGTCCCGAGATTTTTTTTGGCGAGGATTGCGTCAATCACTACCTGCGGTTTTCTTCTGGCGATGGTTGTCCACTCCGGATCGACGACTACCGGAATCTTTTTGCCTGCAAGAGCCGTGTCCATCTCCTGGTCGTTTGTTGTCAGGATTGCTTCAATCCCATCCACCGTGGTCCGAGAGTCATACACGGCTTCACAGAAACAGACGGTCCGCCTTACAGCCAGCGGATTGGCAATCTCAAGCATGGAGATATTCCTGAATCCCGCCCGATATAGTCGCCAGGCAATACCCGAGGCCATTTCTCCGGCCCCTTTTATGATTATGGATAAATTGTTCAACATGACACTTTACCTTCCGAAACTGCAGTTCGGGAAAACACAGGTCGGGCAGTTAAGACAGAGCCCGCCGTGCCCCAGGGAATAGATCTCTTGGGCTGAGATCTTCTCACCCGCAAGTATTCGGGGAAATACCAGATCAAAGAGGGTCACGTGGCTGTGAAAAACACAGGCCGGAAGACCAAGGACGGTTACGCCTTCAAGATCGGCCATCAGGAACATCGCTCCCGGGAGTACCGGGGTGCCGTAAAGCTCGATGGTGGCCCCCGCCTTGCGGACACCCTGCCTTGTGACGTCGTCGGGGTCGATGGACAATCCGCCGGTGATCACGACAAGTTCCGCCCCCCCGGCCTTGGCCGCGGTTATCTTTTCGGCAATGATGTCGGCGTGGTCGGCTGCGTACTCCTTTGAAATCAGTTCGGCGCTGTATTCACGAAGCTTGGCCCCTACATGTTCGTCAAATCGGTCTTCGATTTTGCCGGCGACTATTTCGCTTCCGGTGACAATTGCCGCAACCTTCATGTTCCTGTACGGCAGAATCGAGATCACCGGTCCTGAATCCTGCAAAATTTCCTGGACGTAATTTAGCCGTAACGTCTTGATGGTCAAAGGAATTATTCGCGTGGCGGCAACTTTTTGACCTTTTGCTACGGGGATTGTCGATTTTCTTGTCGCCAAGCAGATATCGCCGAGACTGTTTATCTTCATCAGGGTGTCGATATCGATCTTGAGTATGCCGGACATCTCCGCGAAAATGTCCGATTTCCCTTCAGCGGGGGGCGACCAGCTCAACCCTTCCCCGCACGCCGCTTCACAGATTCTCACCGCACCATCGTCTTCATGGATGGTGTCTTCATCCAGGTCCAGGTCGTAGAGGTTGTACTTGCCGCAGCTTTCAAGAACAGGGATATCCTCTTTTTTTACCACATGACCCCGTTTGAAGATCGGTGTTTTGGACTGTCCGGGGATAACCTGGGTAATATCGTGGGCCAGTACGGTGCCCACGGATTGGTAAACACTTATTGTCCGGTATTGGTTTTCGTTACACACTGTTTCATCCTCTCCGCTTGGCCGCATGTTTGGTGAAAATCGCAAAACATGCGGGGTGGTTTCAGGCTGCCTGTATTAACGCAGGGTGCAGAACGGAGTCGCCTGGCTGTCTACCACCAGGGATCTCAGTCCTTTTGATTCCACGTTTTTTTGTCCCGCAGGACTGGTGATCATGGTTGATCCTCTTTCAAAGACCCTGCCGCGGTACATCACCGTTTTGCCGCAGCAAAAGGTCATGACGGGACGCAACGATTTCAGGTCCACCACGGTGATGTCAGCGTCTGCGCCGATGCCGAGGTGACCCTTGTCGCCAAGCCCCAGGATCCTGGCGGGATGATATGACGCCTTGAGCGCGAAATCGTCGATGGTCATCGCCTCAAGCCTAACCAGGGCAAGGCCTTTTTCCACGGTAACATTTCTTGGAATACCGCCTCCGTCGGTGCTGATACAGTCGACCACGAAGGAAGAGTCCTCCCGTCTGGCGGTCGCCAGCCTCAGCCTTGGCATCTCCGGGTTAACGGCGAAACTGATGGTGGTATCGGTGTTCCTGGCACGCCAGTAATCGACGGCACTTTGTCCTGTGCTGAGGATAACCACGCCTCCCACCTCGCGGTTTACCTGGGCCCAGCCGTCCCTGATGGCTTGTTCCAGCCCCTGCTCGCTGGTCTCGTACCGCCTCGCCTCAAGACACATTACGGTAACCTGGCTCTGCACCATGCCGTTTTTGCATTCTCCGCTGGTGCCGTTTACCGGCGACAGGTAGCTTTCGCTGACGATGTTGGGATTTTCCTTGAGCTTGCTGATGGCTTGTTCCGCTTCGTTCTGGCAGTCACGGACACGGCCCCTGCAATAGCTGTTGATGTGGGCCAGGTGAATGTTTCTGTTGGCGGTTATGTCGATTGCCTCCATGAATCCGCCAATATCAGATCTGGTCTCCAGGGTCCCGGCGTGAAACGCGAGGTATGCGCCGTTGTCAATCGCCACGTCTATGGCTGCTGCGGTCGCTTCCGGGGTAAGGGGGTAATGGCCGCCCAGGATCTTGAAGCCGATCGCCCCCGCCTTCAGGTTGGCTGCCAACAGATCTTCGAGCTGTGCTTTTGACGGATCGGTGTCGGCAACGGTGTCGCCCGGCCGTACATAGTTGATGCAGGCGATATTCAGGCCGCATCCGTAATCCCTCGCTATATCAAGTACGCTGTCGATCGGGCCGGACATGTCCAGGGCTGTGGTGACCCCGGCAAGCGCCATCATCTTGTGGGCGAACCGTCCCCCCAGCCACGCCGAGGCGTGCATGTGAAGATCGACGACTCCGGGAAGGACGTTGAGGCCGGTTACGTCGACCCTGTCTCTTGCCAGTTCTGCGCTGATGGTTGGTGCGATTTCAGCGACTTTACCGTCCTTGACGGCGAGGTCGAAGCGTCCATAGAGGTGGTTCGCCGGGTCGTTTATGGTTCCGTTTTGTAAAACCAGGTCGTATGTGTAACTCATGGTCGATTCCCTGATCTCCTTGTTTTAACGAGTTGATTTTTAGTTGAAGGCGTCAGCGGTACTTATGGCGTCTTTGCGGTTTTCCCAGCTATAAACATTCCTTGCGGTCCGGCTTCCCCGTCAATTACCGGAACTCCTTTTGTGGCCACCGTCCGGCCTCGGAGCAGTACCAGGTCCGGCGGCGCTGTGACGGTCATTTTTTCATAGAGGCTGTAGTCGATCTTGAGCTCGGGGTGGGTAGCGGCGAGCTCTCTGCTTCCGGCAAGGTCGAAAATTGCGATGTCGGCATCGGCGCCTTTGGCGATTACGCCCTTTCGAGGGTAGAGCCCAAAGATCTTTGCCGGTTTCTCACAGAGTTGTTCCACCGTTCTGATCAGGGTCGTCCTGCCTTCCATAACGCCTTTTTTGAGCATCAGCGGTACCAGACACTCCATTCCCGGTACCCCGTTTGGCGCACTGAAGACCTTGTCCCATTGCGGCATTTTTTGGGTCGAATGGGATGCCGCGTGGTCGGAGGCGACCACATCGATCAACCCTTCCGCCACAGCCTGCCACAACGATTCCTGATCCTCTCTCTGCCTAAGCGGAGGGGACATCTTGGCAATGCTGCCCATCTCGGTGAATACCCGTTCGTTCAGCAGGAGGTAGTGGGGGCAGGTCTCGGTGTAGAATTTCTGGCCGTTCCACTTTCTAAACAGCCGCACGACGTCAAGGGCCTTGGCGGTACTCAGGTGCGGCAGGTAGGTGTCGCATCCTGCAGTCCGGGCAAGGCTTAAAAACCTGAAAACAGCTTCCGCTTCACTGAGTTCGGGATGGGAGGCGCCGTAGTACTTCGGGTGTTGCTGGTTCCTGCTGCTGAAATATCGTTCCATATAGTCGATCAGCGCACCGTTTTCGGCATGGGCGGCAAGGAGTCCACCGTGGTCCGCGATGACGCTCATGATTTTCAGCAGCTGCTCGTCTTCAACCATCATGCCCCTTTTTCGGTAGGCCATGAAGACTTTGAACGAGACGATTCCCATTTCGATCATTGCGGGAATGGATTGGTCGCAGTCCTCGACATCGCCTGCCAGAAGTGTGCAGTGGAGGCTGAAATCGATAAGGCTCGTCTCGTTTCCCTCCTGGATGAAGTCCTTCATCGCTTGGTCAAGCTTCTTGTCTACGCCCCAGGCCTTCACCGAGCCGACGTAGGGGATGAGGGTGGTGATTCCTTCGGACGCGGCAGCTCTTGACAGGGTGTCGATCCTGTCGAGATAAACCGAATGGAGGTGGGCGTCGATTATTCCGGGCAGTACGTATTTGCCTTTCGCGTCTATGATCTGTCCTGTCCGGAACGGGGCAGAAGGATCCGTCACCGCTGATATCCGGTCACCGGTTATAAGCACCGTTGCAGGAGAAATTCTGCCGTCAGCGACGACCAGTCCGCCGGTTATGGCCTTGTCCGCTTGATGTGTCATTGCTGTTTTCGGGTTTTCCTGATTGTTTGTTGTTTTTCTCCTCCCGGCCTGACCATCTGCGTCCGGCCGGGGGTCTTCTTTAACTTTCCAGGGCCTTCAGGATCGCTTCCGGAGTTGCCGGCAGATCGTTAATCGATTTGCCGATTGCGTCGCAGACCGCGTTGACAAAGGCCGGGGCTGAAGGTACACTCGAGGGCTCGCCGAGTCCTTTGGCGCCAAAAGGGCCGAGGCCTCCGCCCGACTCGATCATGTCGGTCTCAATCTCCGGCACGTCCATTGAGGTCGGGATCAGGTAGGTTGCAAAATCCGGGTTGAGGGTCTTGCCCCTGTCGTACTGAATTCCCTCCATCGCTCCATAACCGAGTCCGTAGACTGCTCCGCCCTCGATCTGCCCTTCGGCGCTGAGTTTGTTAACTGCCTGGCCGGCATCGTAGCAGGCGACGTATTTTAAGATTTCGGCTCTGCCGGTATCGGTGTCAACAGCCACCTCAATTGCGTGGGAGCCGAACGTAAAGTCGGCAAATACCTGACCCTGGCCGGAGGTGAAGTCCATGAACTCACGCGCCGGGGCGTTGAACTGGGCGAGGTTGAAAAGCTCGACTCCGTCGGAGGCGCAGAGTTTGACCAGCTGCTCAAGTTCCATATTTCTCTCAGGAGCTGATTCAACGACCAGTTGGTGGTTGACAAGGTCAAGCTCTGCAACCGGAACTGCCAGGTGTTTCGATGCTTTGTCAAGCAGGTTATCCCGTATCGCCTTGGCCGCTTTGAGCGTGGCGTTTCCTGACATGTAGAGCATCCGGGTGGCGGTGGTGGTGCCGGCAAGGGGGGTGAGGGAGGTGTCGCCGAAAAATACGGTAACATCTTCCATATCGACCCCGAGCACCTCCGCTGCTATGGAAGCCAGGGAAGAGGTCTGGCCGCAGCCGATATCCTGTACCCCGCACCGGACCACGACGCTGCCGTCGAGTTCGATGGACACGTAGGATCGGGAGGTATCATGAAGAAATGTCATGCGACCGTAGCTCATCATGGAGGATGCCATGCCCTGACCAATGACTATGTTCGGCTTGTCGGATACGGTTTTTTCACCCAGCATCTCCATAACCTTGATGCCGGTAGCCTCGGTCTCTACCGCATTTTCGAGGATTCGCCCGGTAGCCATGGCGTCACCCTGGTGCAGGTAGTTCCTGCGGCGAAATTCCAGAGGGTCCATGCCAATCGCTCTGGCTGCCTCATCCATTTGCCGTTCGTAGCCAAAACATACCTGTGCTCCGCCAAAACCGCGGTTGGCGCTGGCAAAGGTGTTGTTGGTAAGGACCGTTCTGCTGTCGACCTTCACCGTTTCGACATCATAGGGGCCGACTGCCTTGACCGTGGAGTAGAGGAGAATCCACGGGCTGAGGTAGACATAGGCGCCGGCATCCGATAGGATGTCGACCTGCTGGGCGACAAGCTTGCCGTCTTTTGTGACACCCGTCTTGTAGTGCATTTTGTACGCATGGCGTTTGCCGTGGCAGATAAGGGATTCCTCCCTGGTCCAGACCATGGAGCAGGGCCTTCCCGTTTTGTAGACAACCAGTGCCAGATAGGTTTCAACGGTGATATCTTCCTTGCCGCCGAAACCGCCGCCCACCATCGGGGCGATTACGCGAACCTTGTTCTGCGGCAGCCCAAGTACCTCGGCAATACCCCTGAAATGCTCAATAACCTGGGTAGATGCGCGGATGGTGATGATGCCGTCCTCTCCCATCCAGGCGGTGCCGCACTCGGTTTCCATATAGGCGTGGTCGACCTGGGGGACGGTGAAGGTGTTTTCGACGATCACGTCCGCCCTGGAAAAACCGTCGGTTACGTCACCCTTGCGGATCTTGTATTGACAGACCAGGTTGGACTCGTCTTCACCAACAAGATAGGCCCCCGGTTTCAGCGCTTCGGCGGGATCATAAACGCCTTCGAGCTTTTCGTACTCAACTTTGATAAGCTTGAGTGCTTCGTCGCATATCTCAGGGGTTTCGGCGGCCACAATGGCCACCGCTTCACCGTAAAAACGGACCTTCTTGTCGGCGAGTACCCGATAAAGTCCTTCAAACCCGCCAACGGTATGGGTCTGGCCAAACTTGGTGACGGTTTCGTTGTGCGGTACATCTTTTGCGGTAAGAACCGCCTCAACACCCTCGAGCGCTTCCGCTGCACTGGTGTCGATGGCAATGAGCCTGGCCGCGGCGTGAGCGCTTCTGAGCGCCTTTACGTGCAGCATTCCAGGGATTTCATGGTCACCTGCATAGCTGGTGTTGCCGAGGACTTTCTCCCAGGCGTCATGGCGCGGCATGGGTTTGCCAACGATGCGAAATTTTTTATCTTTGTAGGACATGCTCACTCTCCCTGGCTATGATTTTTCTTTGCGGCATTTGCAACAGCGTCGATAATCTTCTGGTACCCGGTACAGCGGCAAAGATTGCCGGAGAGGCCTTCCCTGATTTCGGTCCTGGTCGGGTCGGGATTCTCATTAAGAAATGCGGTTGCGGATATAACCATGCCTGCGGTGCAGTAGCCGCATTGGATTGCGCCGCTGTTGACAAACGACTCCTGCACGGCTGATGGGGCCTCGGCTGTGCCTAACCCTTTAACGGTTACTATCTCAGATCCGTCGGCGGCTGGTGCAAGAACCAGGCAGCTGTTGACCGCCTTGCCGTCCATGAGAACGGTACAGGCGCCGCAGTCACCGTCGCTGCATCCGTCTTTTACTTCTTTTGCCTTGGCGTTGTTGCGAAGGGCGCTGAGGAGCGACTGGGTCGGAGCCACTGCTAACGTCTTCTTCTTCCCGTTGAGTGTTATTGTAATGTTTATGCTCATTTCACTCCTCCTTGTGCGAAAGCGTCAGTGAGTGCCCTGGCCAGGATATTGGCCGCAACATGGCGGCGATAGTCCGCTGAGCCGCGTATGTCGCTGATAGGCGAAATATCCTGTTGTACTGCCGTTGCACATGCAGTTATGAATTGGTCACTGAAAATGGTTCCCCGTGCAGCCGTTTCAACGGAGGCGGCCCGTAAAGGAACAGGGCCTACAGCACCGAAAGCTACGGCGATATCATCACACCTGTCGCCGTCTTTCTTGAGAATCATGGACATGTTCGCCACTGAGATCGCCGCCCCGTTTCGCTGACCCACCTTGGCAAATCTCGTCCAGGCGGCCGGGCCAGGGGGGGGGAAGCTGAATCCGGTGATGATCTCGTTTTCCTTCCTGGCGGTCTTCTTGTAATCGAGAAAAAAACCTGCCAGGGGAATCTGCCGGGTGGTGCCGTCTGTGGCGAGAAGGTGCACGTCGGCATTCAGGGTCAGCAGTACCGGCGCAGTGTCCGCACTTGGCGAGGCGTTTGCTATATTGCCGCCGATGGTTGCGCGGCTCCTGGTGAGCGGAGAGCCGACACTTTTTGCGCCGCTGGCAAGAACGGGGCACTGGTTGATTATGAGCTCATTGGAGACGAGCTCGGCCATGGTGACCGCAGCGCCAATTGAAATGCGATTGTTCTCTTCTTTAATTTCTCTTAATTCCGTAACTTTTGAGATGTCGAGCAGAGCGACCGGGTATTTCACGCCGCGCCTGGCGGCCGGGATAAAATCAGTTGTTCCGGCTACAGTCTGAAATCCTTTCGGCAGTTGGCTGAACAGGGTGGTTAGTTCGCTGTAAGACCGAGGATTAAAGTATTTTACTTCACTCACTTTGCTTCTCCTTTTGAGATGGTCGTGATCTTTGTCGCTCTGGGGTGGTGTCGGCCAAAGCTCTCGTCGTGATTTAGAATCCTGAGTGGTTGCTCTCTGTTTCCTGTCGTTGAACCTATTAAGAATATTTTATGTTCATTTTAGATGAACAACTGTGTGACCCTGAGTATGAAACTACTATACCTGAAAGTACGCTGTGAGTGAACAAAAAACTGACGTAAAAACATTTTTTCTTTTTTTGGAAAAAATGTTCTGTGTAAACAATATGTTGCGTGTTTGTCTGTTTGGGGGGTGAGGCTGCCGATGGCTCCTTCGAAGGTGCTGGAGGGTGGTGTGAGGAGGGGTTTGGAGAGTCGTGTTGCGTTTAAAAAGTTTGTTAATTGTGAACATATTTTTTGTGGGTATGATTGTGTTTTTTAGATGTGTGTATGTTGGTGGTGAACAATGGTGGGTTGGCGAGTGAAGCAGGGAGGGTGGTGTCGGCTGTTTATTGCCGGTGATTGCTGTAATGTATTGAAAATACGCTGTTATTTGTTCCTTGTGGAGAGAGGAGGTTTGGTGCGGGCAGTTTTAAACGGGAGATTTTATGAAGGGTAAGTTCTCTGGTGGAGAACATTAACTGTTGGCTGTGTTCACTATATATAAATGTCTGTCGTGTGGGTTTTGTTCTTGATGTTGTCTTCGGGTAAGTTTTCTGCTGATTTATGTATTTGTATGAAATATGTGTAAAATCCGTGATTTAAGCTGGTTTATCTGTTGGCTTTGTGGTAGTGGAAGTGGGGTCGTGCTGAGTTGTTATGCCGTTTTTGTAAAATGTTGCGTAAATGGGGTGTTTACTATATGTGTACTTTTTATTTGACAGACCAACGTCCGGTATGTACTATTTGTGAACTCTGAAGTGTGCCCCTGTTTCCTGTATGTTGTACCGCAGTCTTGAGGAAGATGAAAAATGCAACAGGAACCGATGAAGACAATCGGAGTGCTTGGCGGAATGGGGCCGATGGCCACCGTTAACCTTGCACAGGCGATTGTTGAAAACACTCTGGCACGATGCGACCAGGATCACCCTCCGGTGATAATAGACTCGAACACCAGAATAGCCGACCGCACCGCTTTTCTGCTCGGCCTGTCTACGCAAGATCCAAGGCCGGAAATTCTGGCGGCGGCTGCCAGGCTTGAAAACGCAGGTGTCGCCTGTATGGTGATGCCGTGCAACACCGCCCATGCTTTTTATCCGGATATCGTGGCCGCAACTAGGGCGGAGGTCATTCACATGATTGAGGAGACGGCAAAATGGATTGCAACCACTTTTCCCACCCAGAAAAAGATAGGCGTTCTTGCCACCCAGGGTACCTATAGGGCAGACGTCTACGGCAGGGGGTTGGCTAAGTTCGGGCTGATTCAGATCGTTCCCGACCAGCGCGGCCAGGAAGAAGTTACCAGGCTGATTTACGACGGCATTAAGGCTAACAACCTGGCCTATGATTACACGGGATATGACCAGGCGGTTGCCAGGTTCAGGGCAGAGCACAACCTCGAGGTGGTGATCCTTGGCTGTACCGAGCTGTCGGTGGCGCAGCGGTTGCATCCGCTGGGTGGGACATTCGTTGATCCGCTGAGGGTTATTGCCCGGGTATTGATAGAAAAAGCAGGAGGCCGGGTGACAAGCTGGTAGCGGCTGTTCGTCCATCTGACGAGAAGTGGGTTGGGCTGGGGGTAAATTGAAAATCAGGGGGCGCAATGCGGAACTTGCTGGACACCATTGTCGGTGTCCTGAAAAATGGTGAAGAGTTAATAGTTGTTGGCATCACCCGGAGCAGCGGGTCGGCACCGAGAACTTCAGGTGCCCGCATGGTGGTACTCGCAGACGGGACTATCAGGGGGACGGTCGGCGGCGGTATCCTGGAGGGTAGGTGTATCGAGGAGTCGATCAGGTTGTTCGGTTCTTCCTCAACCCATAAGGAGATCGACTTCTCGCTGGATGCAGAGACAATTGCCGGCGAGGGCATGATTTGCGGCGGTGCCGTTTCGGTGCTCCTTCATCGGATAGGTGAAGAGCAGCTGGATATGTTTGAGCAACTGCTCACCCTCTGCAGAACCGGTATGCGGCCGCTCCTGCTTACACTGCTGCCAGGCAAGGCAAGTGCCTGTCCGCAGCTGATTATTGCCGACCGTGACAATCTGCAACCGTTTGGTTCGGGATTTTATGAGTTCCTCATGGAAAAAACGGGCCGGGCGCCCTATCTGGTGGTGGCAGACGGGGTTGAACTCTTCGTTGAGCCATTAGTCTCCCCAGGTGTTGTGCATCTCATCGGGGCCGGACATGTCTCTTTTGCCGCTGCCAAAATTGCCGCTTTTACCGGTTTTGAAGTGGTGGTGGTCGATGACCGGTCGGAATTTGCCAGCCACAACAGATTTCCCGAAGCCCACCAGGTCAGGGTGGTGGACTCCTTTGATTCCTGCTTTGACAGGCTGACCGCAGACGATTACGTGGTAATCGTCACCAGGGGTCATCTTCATGACAAGGAGGTGCTTGCCCAGGCCCTTGGCACCGATGCCGGGTATATTGGCATGATCGGCAGCAGAAAAAAACGCGATATGATTTACGATGCACTGCGGGACCAAGGGGTTTCCGAGGCCAGTCTTGCCAGGGTATACAGCCCTATAGGCTTGTCCATAGGTGCCGACACGCCAAACGAGATCGCCCTGAGTATAGTTGGCGAACTGGTGAAGGTACGGGCTGAAGGGGGCATGAAAAAAATATAGATTGTCAACGAGTTGCAAGACGCCTTGTCCTTGTCAGGCTCATGGAGCCGCCAGGCAGTTCTGGTGGCGAAAAACACTCTCCGTCTCCTGCTGCACCATGTTACGTTGCAGCAGGAGAAGACGCGAAAGGTATTCTTGCACATAACCGACGCATGGACGCATGGTATCCGTGCCGCCGTCCACCTTGAGCGGACCATGGATTCGGGTAAAGATGCGGGTGTGGCGGTGACCGGAAGAACCTGACAGGTGGATGACATTATGATAAAAGAGTTCAACCAGCCCCTTGGCGGCAACGCTATGGCGAGAGCCGGCGGTCCGGCAACGATGATGAGGCTGCCGGTGCAAAAAAATGTTTCGGGCCTTGATGCCTGTTTTGTTGGTCCCCTCCCCCTGGACATAGGATCTTCCAACCGTGTAGGCTCCAGGGATGCGCCACGGCAGATCAGAGCTGAATCCAGTATGATAAGGCCGTACAATATGGGGACCGGAGCGGCGCCTTTTGATTCGATCCAGGTGGCGGGTATCGGCGATGTAGCTGTAACTACCTTCAACTTAACGAAAAATATCGATATCATCGAACGGTTCTTCGATGACATCCTCGGTCACGATTGCATTCCTCTGACCCCGGGCGGAGACCATACGGTTACTCTGCCGATCTTGCGGGCAATGGCCACAAAGCTCGGTCCAGTCGGTCTGGTGCATGTCGACGCCCATACCGATATCAATGACGAGATGTTTAGTGAGAAAATCGCCCACGGAACCGTGTTCAGAAGAGCGGTCGAGGAGGAGCTCATTGATTCCAGCCGGGAGGTCCAGATCGGAGTACGCGGTAGCGGATATGCCGCAGACGATTTTGACTGGGGGGTGAAATCAGGGGTTCCGGGTGGTGCAGGCCGAGCAGTGCTGGCACAAATCCCTGACGCCGATGATGGAGGAGGTGCGGCGGGCTGACTACTATCCAGGCCCTGGAGATTGTGCGCGGTTGCCGGGGGCTTGATATTGTAGGCGGAGATCTGGTCGAGGTCTCTCCGCCGTATGATGCCAGCGGTAACATCTCCCTGGTCGGGGCCAATATCCTGTTTGAAATGCTCTGTGTGTTGCCCGGCGTGAAGTATCAGGGATAGGTCCGGGCAGCGGCAGGCAGCACTTATTCTTTTGCAAGATCTTCAAGGATACGTTCACAGATGTCCTTTCTGGCGCCAATGGTTCCGACCACTTTCCCCGCCAGAAAAGAAAGTCCGCCGGTGGCGATAAAGGCTGTGTATTCAGCATATTTTCTGGCGACATCACCAATATTGATACCCGCCTGCGGATTCCCCAGGGTGCCGCCGATATGGATCAGGCTTGCCAGGTCGGTGACCTTGGTGAGGGCGTCGAGCGGATTTCTCGCCTTTGAGCTTGCGCCGATATCGATCTGTTCCGTTGTCAGGTTGATTTCGCCGCCGCCGATCCATGTCGCTTCAGTCGTCTGGGCGGCGATCTTCTTTTTGAAATCCACCATGCCGTTTTCTGCGTCGAATCTGACTATGGCACACTCAAGGGTCGTGTTTTCAGAGGCTGCCGGATTTATCTGGGTCAGCAATCCCTGGCCCAGCCTGGTGAAAAAGGACTTGCTGATGGTGGCGTCAGCTATCCCGGCCACGAAGTGGCCGTCAAGGCTCCCCATCACTTCGGCAACCGATTTCCCCGAGCCGTGCAGGTCGGCTTTAAGATCGAGTTTTCCGCCGATCTTCGGGAGTACCAGATCCTTGAAATCGACCTGAACGTCCAGGGACGGCCTGGGGGATGTCGCATTAAAAGAGATCCAGCCGCCGCCGGTTCCGCCTGCCGCTGTCGTCAGGGTAAAAGGAGCGGTTGTGAGCAGCCCCCGATCGACGGTGATTGTCGCCGTGGTGTCGACAGCAAAATCTTCATAGACGGTCATGTGCAGGAGTTCAAGGTCCAGATCAATATCGAATTGCTGCAAAAGTCCTGTTGCAAACGGTCTGGAAGAGAAGATTTTGTTGTTGTCACCAACTGTCCGGAGTTTACTCTCCCGGCTATTCTGTCCATTATGCAGGTCTTGTTGCCCCGAATCGGAAAAGAGAGGGGTGGTATCCAGGTTCGAGAGCTGGAGGCGACCGGTAATTCTGCTTCGCCCGCCACCGGTTGCAGTGGAGCTGTAGGTGAAATCGCCCCGTGCTTGAGCCTGGCCGGCTGTGGCCTGGAACTCATCGACACGGTAATGTCCGTGCCCCCCCGAACTCCTGGCGGTTACCCTGAGTTTTTCAGGGATCGGGATTTCTCTGCCGGCAACAATGTTCAGTGGCTGCAGAGAGCTGGCCTCGATTGCGACCCGGGATTGAAATTGCTGGTTTGAGCTCACCCCGATTATATGGCCCTCTAACGTTGCGTTCATTTCCCTGCCCGTTACGTTGGCGGAAAATGTGAGCATGTCCTTAATCGACTTTTCCCCATGGACAACAACGTTTGCGGACCAGGGGCCGCTTTTCGGCAGCTCGGTCTTGATAAAAGGTGACAGTGATGACAAAGAATCGATCTCTGCGGATATGGTGGCGGTCATCTCTCTCAGGGCGAGCAGGTCGGCGATCGCAGCCGTTGCCTCTCCCCTCATGCCGGGGCGCGTGACCACGGTGTTGAGTGAGATAAGCTGCAAAGAAGTTGCCGATGACCTCAGGTGTCCGTCAAGCCTTGCCTCGCCCAGCTCGGGCAGGTCCACGCCAAATGGCTTTGCGAACTTTGCAAGCGACGGTACCGCGGCGGTAAAAAAGATATTGACCCCTGCGTTGCCGTACTCCCGGGGATCCTTGGCGACTCTTGCAAGGGAGGCAATATCTTCGGCAGTGGCTGTTATTTGGGACTGCACCGTTTCTCCGTCAAGCCGTAGCCTGATTGAGTGGGGTGGTTCGGCGGGATTGTCGTGTGAAGCCATCTCCCCTTCGAGTCGCAGCCAGCCAAGTTCCGGCAGTTCGACAGCTGTAAATTTTGTCAGATCAGAGCTGCGCAGGGCGGCAACTCTGAGTCCGATGTCCAGCCCCGAAAGATCGTACACATTACCGATTGAGCCCGAGAGATGAACTGTGGCTGTATTATCTTTGACAGTCGCTTCCATGGAATCAAGGTTTAACTTATGCAGGTCGCCGGAGATACTGCTCTTGATCGACGCCGATGCTGGCAGCGCCATGGGCACTGTTATCCCGAGATTGTCAGCCAGTTTTGCAAGGTGTGGCGATGTGGCGGAAATAACGCCAGCAATTCCTGAGAGTTCGGGTTTGTCTCCTTCCAGGAAGAGCGAATCTATGGTTCCGGTAAACTCGGCGGAAAGGGAGGGGTCTGACAATTTTGCCTGCAGTGCTGAAACGCGCAGCCGGTTGCCGGTTATGGCCACCGCGGCGGAGGTGTCAAGCGGACCGAAAGACGGGATTTTTCTACCCGCGTAATCGCCGATGACTGCGGTCGATCCGAGGTTTGCGACCACTTGCACCGAGCCGTCACCGGAATCCGGCAGGTGGGCTAGCTGGCCGCTGAGCCTGGCATCAAGGTTGTGGTCGCGGGCCTCAAAAGTGAGATCGGTGAGAACAAAATCGTCGATGTCACCCGTAACTCTTGCTGAACCAAAAATTTGTGGGGGAAGGGACCGCAGCGAGAACAGTTTGTGAAAAAAAAACAGCTTGTCCGCATGTTCAGACGCAAGCTCAACAGCAAAGTCCATTCCGGTAAGTGGGATCAGCCCGGCAACGCTTCCTGAGAGTTTTGCCGAAAGATTCTGGTCGTTGATAAGGAGTTGGCCATCTTCTATGGTGATCGTCCCGTTGTCGATACGGGTGACCAGACTGGCGGAGAGATTGTGCAGGCTGGGCAGCGGCCTGGTGAAAAAGGGGGTGAAACAGCCCAGATTGTCAGCTTGCATGTGAAGGTTGAGCAGGCCGGCCGGCCATGGCGACAGGGGGCCAGCAGTACCTACGATGCGAATATGAGCCCCGTTTATGCTGCCCTTCAGCGCAACCGCTGTTGCCCGGTTTTTCACCCAGTCGCGGAGATGTCCGACAGTGCCGGCTAACGCTATCGGGGCGCCCCTGTATGTGCCTTGAAGCGATAAGGGGAGGGTGCCGTTTTCCACATGCAGCCGCAGGGTGTCGATCGATCCGTCGATACCTTTGGTGGTGTGGTCGGCGTGGGTGAAGCTCAGGTCATTGATCGCAATCTTACGAATGTACGGGGTAAAATGAAGGAAAAAAAAGTTGGTGGTTTTGCTGGGCTGCTTCTTGTTGTTTGTCGCAACCACTATATTGGCACCGTCCAGTTCAAAGATAAAGTCCACTACCCCCCGGAGAAGGGGAGAAAGCGCCACCTGCACCAAGACCCTGTCGGCGGTCGCCGTCTGACCGGCAGTATCCCTATCACCGCCGGAGATACTGATCTTTTCCGCAGTAACAGTGACGGCTGTGGTCACATTGAGCTTGCAGGAGCCCTCGATAGAAACTTCCTGGCCGGTTGCCGCACCGACGGCGGCTGCTATCAACCCCTGGCATTGCTCTTCGCCGACCAGTCTTGGCAAAATGATGCCAACGGCCACAACCAATGTTAAGGCCGTAAACAACCACCCTGCGATTTTGCATGCTTTCTTCATCTGCGTGTTCACCGAGGTCCTTTGCCCTGAATAAAATCTGCCGGGCCTCCATGGTGTTTCATATATAAAGATATGTTCTGCAGAGATGAAACACAAATGATCCTGACCGGAAAGTGCCGGATTTTGAGCCGTTAGGGGGATCTTTTGGGCGAACCAAATATGCATGGATCGGTGGTTGCTGTATGCATATCTGCATAAAATATCCGGTCGGAAAAGTTTGTGAGGTTGCTGGTCTACCTCAAAAAAAGTACGCGACGATAACAAATATTGTCAGGTTGAAAGTTTGTAACTGTATGAAATTAAATGATTAAAATCGATATGTTCTGGTTCTGTACAGCAGGTGTGTAAGGGAAGATTCGGCAAATGGTATATTAATTGCTCCAGGGTTGGCAAAAATCTTCCCCGGACTCCTTTCGTAAGTGGAGATCCAGGTGGGGTCCAAAAGTATTAACTGCGTAAAAACAGGGTATCAGCCGGTGGTGTTTTCGCAGTGGTGCAGAAGCAGTGGAAAATTGTGACGCGAGGGGATGAAAACAGATGAGAAAAGGAGGTGGACAGCTTACAGAAAAACATTTCGCATGATCCCGGAGGACTCACTTTCAGCGTGTAATACTCTATGGGTACGTCTCTATCGAAAAAGTGCGCAGTGAAAATGTGCACAAAATCGAAATGCCGCTTTGCCGGGCAATTTCATTAAAGGAGCAACAAATGAAGAACTATGCAGGACGATTGTCATTAGCTGTTTTGTTAATCTTTGGCCTCTGTCTTAATTTTTCCGCCGCAGCGTGGTCGGCTACCTGGAAAATGGCTCTCGGGGATTCGAACGGAAGCCCCCAGCATGAAGTCGGCAAAAAATTCAAGGAGGCCCTGGAGGCAAAGACAAACGGCAAATATAAAGTCACCCTTTTTCTCAACGGCCAGCTTGGCAGTGAACAGGACACGGTTAACGACGCGGCGATGGGGACGCTCGATATGTCCTGCCTGGCGATCAATAATGTGACCCCTTTTTCGCCGACTGTCGGCGTTCTTTCCCTGCCTTATGTCATCCAGAGCCTTGAAGAAGCCGCAATGCTTACCCAGGGGGAAGTAGGGCGGGAGTTGACAGAAAACACCATCCGCGATGCGGGAGTGCGAATCGTCGCCTGGACCTATACGGGGTTCCGTGTCCTGACAAACTCCAAGAAACCGGTCTCCACCCTGGATGACCTGCAGGGATTGATTGTTCGTGTTCCTAAAAATGAAATCATGATAGACACTTACAAATCGTGGGGTATTAATCCTTCTCCGATGGCCTGGAGTGAAACATTCACCGCCCTGCAGCAGAAGGTTGTTGATGGCCAGGACAACCCCTATCTGACTATAAATGCCATGCAGTTCTATACTGTCCAGAAGTATATCACCCCGATCCGCTATCTGTTTTCCATTGAGCCGCTGATTATCTCGGAACAGCTCTATCAGAGCCTGACGCCAGAAATGCAGGAGATCGTTCTTGCGGCCGGCAGGGAAGCGACCAGCCACAGCCAGAAATTTCTTGCGGATTCCGAGGCGGCGATAATCAAGGACCTTACCGAGAACAAGGGGATGGAGATCGTCATGCCGGCAGACAATGAAAAACTGTGGATCGAAAAAGCCACACAGGCGGTATGGCCGAAACATTACAAGAGCATCGGTGGCAAGGAAAAACTTGAAAAGGTGCTGGAAATTCTCGGCAGACCACAGCAACTCTAATCGAACAGAGCTGAGAGTTTTTGAGTCTGTTTGATGTTGTCGTCTTCCTGTCCAGACGCCCGGACCGCGATATATTATCCGGCCGCGTCTGGGCAGGACCGGTCATATCATGCCAAAGGTATGGTCAGCAGCATGAATGGCAGCGGTCACTTCTGATGGGGTGACACCAGCCTGCAGGTGGTCGACCGCCTCTTCAGTCATCGTCTATTCTCATCTCCCAGAACTCCTGGTCAAAGAATTGACCGTACTTTGCGACCCCTTTCTTTGTTTTATACGGAGTGAATCCGAATTTTTTATATAATCTGCGCGCATCGCTCAGGCAACTGTATGTTTCCAGGTAAATTTTCCTGAAATTTGCTGATCTACAGTGATCGATTACCGTTTTAAGCAATCCGGTGGCGATGCCAAACTGGCGAAACTCCTCCAGCACCAGAACGAAGTTGATAAAAGCGGTGTCGCCCGCTTTTTCGGATACCGCGATTGAACCGGCCCGGCAGTGATCCGCATTGGCAATCAACAGCAGATTGAAATCGTTTTTGGCTTCAAGAAATGCGATCACTTTTCTGGCAATATCGATTTCAAATTCCGCATCAAAGTTGAACTGTTTCGCGTAGCTTTTTCCGTGAACCGATATCAGCCAGCCGATATCGCCTGGCTTGGGTTTTTGGAATATAATGTCCACTGTCGCACCCCCTCTGCCGCTTTTTTCTGCCGGAAAAACTTAAGTAATTTTATAGACGAGTTCTGCAGGACCCGTTCTTACCGGGTGTGATGGTCTTTGCGTGGAATATGTGCAACGTTACGGGTCAATCATGACCCAGTTTGTAAAATGTTTATAAAAGCATAATGTTATCTCCAGGCATAAATGCAATTCGTGCGTTTTTGACCCGCTTTCTGCAGCTGGTGGTGCCTGTCGCGTTCAAGGTTTTATCGACGGATTGTATTTTTTTGCCAGAGGTTGTGTTACCAAAGGGATAACGCGCTAAAACGCATGTCCTTTACCGGATACGGCAGGTGTGCAGCTGACCCGATTCCATACAGACGCCAAGTAATATACACGGTGGTCTCGATCTTGCAATGTAATTATCGGTGACAGCACCTTCACGACGATGAACAGTGTGTGCATGACCGGTGTCAGCAAACTGACGCCATATGCAGCATAAGGTTCAGTTTTTCAGAGAAAGAACGGCAAGGTTTATTATGTAAAACAGAAAACATTTTGGAGGGAACAGGATGAGAAACAGTCTTAGACCGGTCAGAGCCCTTATGGTTGTGTTGTTTGCACTGCTCGTTGCGACTTCAATGGTCAGTGGTGAAAATGCAAGAGCTGCCGAGAAAGTGTATCGTATGAAAATCCAGTCCCTCTATCCCCGGGGAGACCTGTCCATGGAAACTCTGAAAATCTTTTCCGATGCTGCGGCTAAGTACAGCGATGGCCGGCTGAAAATCAAGATCTTCGCCGAACCGGAGATTGTGCCCGGCGATCAGCTGTTCGTCGCAACCAAACAGGGCGTTGTCGATATGCTCCAGGGTATGGGCGGGATGTGGGGCGGGATGGTTCCGGTCGGGTATGTGGAATTCAACCTGCCCCTCGCGTTCAGGATTTCCGAGGCATCTACATTCAAGGAAAAGGCTAGGGTTATTCGAGATTTCTACATGAACAACGGTTTTATGGATATTCTTCGGGAAGAGTACGCCAAGCAGGACATGTACTTGCTCGATATCCACACCTATGGTCCGGTGCCGTTCGTTTTGTCCACCAAAAAGATGACCACCTGCGAGGATCTCAACGGTATGAAAATAAAAGCTGACGGAGGCAACATGGCATACCATAGCGGGGTCGGAATGCAGGCGGTGCAGATTTCACCTTCGGAAACCTATATGGCATTGAAACTTGGTACCGTGGATGCTGCTGAATGGGATGTCAGCGCGGTGACCGGAATGAAGTGGCATGAAGTTGCTCCCTACTGGGTGCAGGGAATGGAGTGCGACCATGCCATAGGTCATATCCTGGTCAGCATGAAAAAATGGGATAGACTGCCCGACGATGTCAAGGCGGCAATGCACAAAGCGGCTGAAGACTACTGGGTCGCCACGGTCGACGCATATGAGAAGGAGATTGCAGCGGTTGAAAAACTGGTAGAGGAAGGAAAGGTAAAGGTTTCCGTACTCGATCAGGAGTGTCAGGATAAATATGCTGATGTTGCCCATAATATGTGGGATGAGATGGCGCAGCAGGATGAAGCCAGCAGCAAAGCGATCTCCATGATTAAAAAATGGCGTAACGTCAGGTAAACCAGGAATGAACTTGTCCGGGCGGGGAAGTGGCCGTACTGTTTTTCCGCTTCTTTTCCATGGGGTGTCATGAAAAAAATACTTGAAGGAATCAGTTGGATCTTAAAGCGGCTGGGCGATATCTGCAGCCTGTTGATACTGGTCATCATGGGCATAGTTTCCTACGAGGTGATTGCCAGGTACGGTTTCAATTCGCCGACTTCCTGGGCCTGGCTGATCAATAAACAGCTCTTCGGTGTATTCGTCATGGTGGCGGGCGGGTATGCTCTTGTCCACCACGCGCATATCCGTATTGAAATCCTGTATCAACACTTCTCCCCCAAAATAAAAGTACTCATATCCTGGCTCACCTTCGCCGCTGCCTGCTGTTTTCTCGGCGCGCTTCTATGGAAGTCGACGTCCATGGGGCTTGAGTCCTGGGAGTCAAGGGAAGTGGCCATGGGCATTTTTAAACTTCCCCTCTATCCGCTCAAACTTTTTATGCCGGTAGGAACGCTGTTATTCCTCCTGGGATGTGTCGTCATGTTATTGAAGAAGAAATGACTCGACGTAGCGCTTATCAACCGATCTCCATTTAAACGGATTGCATAATATGAGTATTGAACTGATTACCATTACCCTGTTCACCAGTCTCCTGGTGATGCTGGCTCTTGGCGTTCCGGTGACTTTTTCCCTGGGAGCGGTAACCATCGCCTTCACTTATTTTCTCGAAGGTACGGATGCTCTTTTTACCGTTGCCACTACCACCTACCAGCAGATTACCAGTACCACCCTGATGACCATCCCCCTGTTTCTTATAATGGGTAATTTTCTGGTGAAGTCGGGAATCTCGGAACGGATGTTCAATGGATTGAACTACTGGCTCTCCGGGGTTCGGGGAGGGTTGGCTATCGTATCCATCGGAGTATGCGTTGCCCTTGCCATGTGCGGCGGCTTCGGTCCGGGAATTCTTACCATGGGCTTGGTCGCCGTACCGGCCATGCTCAAACATAATTATAGCAAGAATATCGCCCTGGGATCGGTGATGGCTGGAGGTGTGTTGGGGGAGATAATTCCGCCAGCTATTATAATGATTATTTTTGCCTTTATCGGCAGGATTTCCGTTGGCAAGCTGTTTTTCGGCGGTATTGTTCCTGGATTTGTTCTCGCCTGTCTGTATGTCTCTTATATTGTCATCTCAGGAATTATAAGACCCGAATCGCTGCCAAAATCAACCGGACAAGTGACCTGGGCGATGAGGTTCAAGGCATTGCAGGAGATATTCTTGCCCTCAATGCTGGTGGTGTTGGTGCTTGGTTCAATTTTCCTTGGTGTTGCCACACCTACCGAGGCGGCCGGTATCGGGGCTGCGGGTGCTATGGTAATCTGTGCCCTGCACAAAAAACTCACCTGGTCCGTTGTCAGGGATTCCTGTTCGGAAACCCTCAAAATAACGGGAATGGCCCTCTGGATATTGATTCCGGCCACGCTGTTCGGGGTGTTTTATTCCAGCGCCGGCGCCCAGGATATGATAATGGAGGTGATTGAGTCGCTCGAGGTGAGCAGATGGATAGTGCTTATCTGCATGCAGCTGATACTGATGATTTTCGGTATGTTCATGGATGACTATGCCGTGGTGACCATCTGCGCTCCGATAATGCTGCCGATTGCCAAACTGCTTGGATTCGATCCCATCTGGTTTTCCATCCTGTTTATCCTGAACATGCAGATGGCTTATCTGTCTCCGCCGTTCGGATGGGCGCTGATCATGATGAAAGGCGTCGCCCCTCCGGAAGTGACCACCAGGGATATCTGGCGTTCGGTGCCGCCTTTTATGCTGCTGCAGTTCCTGGTGATGGTGGCGGTGATGATCTTTCCGAAGATGGCGACATGGCTGCCCAATATGGTGTTTTGACCCGTATCCTCCTAAAGCGTGTGTACCAACAATGGCCTGTGTTTATTATGCAGGCCATTGTTTTTATAATTCTTTTGTAGCTTCTGGATAGCGCCCGTCAAGGGCGAATACCACCAGCAGGAATGGGCGGTCCACCCGCTTGTGAACAAAAGGGCAGTGGGGAAGCCCCTTGGGAAGGAAAATGACGGTGGTGGTGTCGAAGACATGTACTTCGCCGTCGATATGAAATTCAATCTCTCCTCCAAGATCTCTTGGATTTTCAGGATCAGTACCGATAAAGCAGAGTACTTCGTCAAACTCGTGGGAATGTTCCCACTCCACCGGATCTGGTTCCGGCACTTCAAAGCGCCAGCCGATATCGACCACCACCGGAGAGTTTTTGACGATAGTGTTGTCGAGCCAGATCTCATCGGGAAAAGTCACCCCCTTGACGTTATCCACAGGATGGTAGTCAACGCAGACGACTTTTGGCTCACGGACGATTAAGCGGTCATGTTTACCCATTTTCCCCTCCGAAAAGATTGATTTGTTATGGGTTGTATTGCACCGGCAGCTTTTTCCCTCCTTTTTCTAAACGGGAAAAAGAATTGTGGAAAAGGCTGCCGGCGCCTCTTTGCACAAAAGGCAGGGAATGAATCCGGTGTTATGGGTTTACGCCGACACCGGCCTGGAAAGGGATATTTTCTAAAATACCATGGACAGTTTGATATAGGCGGAATCGCCTTCCGGGTAATTTTCAGAATCGATGTCATGCATCCAGCGCAATCCGATGCTGAGAGTGTCATTCACAAGATACGTCAGGTTAGCACCAAGCTTGATATTCATGGGTTTGCTGTTGGGGATGGATTCGCCGCCGACTTCGGCATCACTCAGCCCTATCCAGTAGGCACCGTTGATGCCGAAAATGAATTTTTCATTCAGGATGTAATGCACGACAGTTTCAAGCTCCAGGGCGTCGGAGTCGTCAAAATCGAGTTTGTCGCTTTCGGTGAACTGGAAGTAGTTGACGTTGAAATCGATGCCGAACTGGCTCGGGTACCAGGCCAACGCAAGCTGGTGCTGAAACCACCAGCCGTCCCTGCCGATATTAACGGCGTCGTTTTCGTTATATTTGCCCGTGGGTAGAAAGATAAATTCCCAGAATGAGATAAATATCTGGGATTCTTGGCTTTCATAGAGGTAGATAAAGGGGCTTAGGCCGATATCGCCAAGTCCGACTTCGCTGCTCGATGGGGCTCCTATTGCATTGTCACCGTCCAGGCTCAGGTGGACAATCGGAATGATCCCATTGATGCCATAGGAGTATCTATCGTCAATTTTACCGATGAAATAGACCGGACGAATTACGGCGCTGCTGGCATCAAGGCCAAAATCGTATTCCGTGCCGTTGTCATCGGTTACTTCAGGAAAATGGGAGTGACCGAAATATGAGACCAAGGCAAAAGTCCCGGGAGGCGCCGCCCCATTGTCGTATGGGTCGATGACATCGGCGGTGCCAGCAGTGGCGGAAAATAAAAGTGCTAGAAGCAAAAGTAAGAACACTGAAGGCTTTACCATGAAATTTCTCCTTGATTGTCGAAAATTTTGATAAGAACATCCCTGTATGCATAATGTCTGCAGTAGGGATAGGCCAAAACACTTCTGTCACCGGTGAGCTACAGGAACGGGTTCAGCAAGATAAGTGCCAAGCCCGGCAATAAAACGTGAAGGTTGCAGGGTGTGGGGGATGGGGGAGGAATAGGGGGGCAATGGCAACCTCCGACCGCAGCGGTATGATCCGGAATCTGTTGAAAACGGTTATTTTCGCCCGATTTGACGCATAATCGCGCTTTTGGAAAAAGAGCTTTGTAAACAGCGAGTTATGGTTGTTTTTTCGATATGGAGGGCGGTTTTGCCCCGCAGTCGTTTCTTTGGTCCAGGGTGGTGCCTGGTTCCGAAACGGGTCATTTGTTACCCTGATTGTACCTCTATCGCGCATTAAGCGCTTGCTTGCAGACCAGAAATGTTGAACAATGAACCGAGGCAAAACCACGTGTATTATATAACGTCTGCACCGATGAGAATCGAAGATGGGAATTTGTGGTCGGTGCTGGTCTGGAATTTGCTGCTTCTAATGAAGAGATATGGTGCCTGACGTGTTGAGGTATTATCCGCGAGGTGAAATTGTCCAAGGTTTGCTGCAGGAGGATATGATGACTAAAACGCAACTATCGTCTGAACTTGGAATTTGGCAAGATGAAGGGAAAGCGAAAACAGTTGAGATACAGCGATTGACCAGCGCTCTGCAGGAAAGCGAGGACCGATACAGCAGGATGCTGGACAACCTGAAAGAAGAGTTCCTCTTTTATCGTCACGACGTAAACGGGAGATTTACCTATATAAGTCCTTCCTACATCAATATCCTCGGATTTGGACCAGAGGAATATATTGGCCTGGCCGCCTCGGATCTATGGTCGCCCCATCCGATGAACAAGGCGGCGGAAAGGGCCACCAGGCTTTCCTGCCAGGGCGTTCGGCAGCCGCCATACGAGATGGAAATTTACCATAAAAGCGGAGCATTGCTGAGGTTTATAACTATCGAGACCCCTATATTTGACGAAAACGGCAGGGTAATCGCCGTTGAGGGAACGGCCAGGGATATCACTGAAAAAAGAAAGATCGAGGATCAGCTCGATAAATACCGGGTAATGCTGGAAGATCTGGTACAGCAGCGTACCCTGGAGCTTGAGGTTTCGCAAAAACAGCAGGAGGATATTATAGAATTTTTACCCTATCCTATTTTTGTAGTCGACAGGGGCGGCAGGATCATCGCCTGGAACAGGGCGATGGTCACCATGACCGGTATCGAAAAGACAGCTGTTATTGGCCAGAATTACCAGTTATGGCTGGGTAAATTCTATGATCCCTCCGATCCGATCCTGGTCAGGATGATCCTGGACGGCTGGTACGATCCCGAAGCGGTATCGGCCCAAAAGAGGCAGCGCCTGCTGCAGGAGCATAATATTAGAATCGAAAACAACAAGGTTATGGCCGAACGCAAAGTCGATTCTCTTCAGGGGAAAGATGGAGGGTATATCTGGATTACCGCCGGACCAATCCTTGATCGTGACGATAAGATCATCGGCGCCATCGAGGCCATCCGCGATGTAACTGAGATTAAAAAGGCTGAAAAACGTATTGTGCAAAGTGAACGTCGCTTGCACACCCTGATGAACAATCTGCCTGGGATGGCATATCGCATTTCAAGATCGGAAAATGCATGGAAGGTAGATTTTGTCAGCAACGGTTGTCTGCAGATTTTTGGTAGGGACGCTTCCTATTTTATCGGCAAAAAACTAGATGAACTGATGCACCTGATTCATCCTGATGATTTACCAAAAATGCAGAAGCAGGCGGGAATAGCAGTGGAAAATGGCATTCCTTTTCAATGTGAATACCGGATACTGAGCGGATCGACAGAGACCAAGTGGGTATTCGACAAGGCCGAAATTCTTGTGAACACGGAGCATGACGGGAGTGTGGTGGAAGGCTTTATGGCGGACTTCACCATGTTCAAGAATTTGGAGAAAAAACTCCGCAGTGAGAATCTGCTGCTGAGGTCGACTATCAGGGATCGTTATAAATTCAAAAATATCATCGGAAACTGTCAGGCAATGCAGGACGTTTTCGAACTCATCGTCAAAGCGGCAACCACCGATGACAACGTTTTTGTCTTCGGTGAATCAGGCACCGGCAAGGAACTTGTAGCCCATGCCATTCACGAGGCGAGCGAGCGAAAGGAGAAAAATTTTGTTGCCGTCAACTGTGCAGCCATTCCGGAAAGTCTGATAGAAAGCGAGTTCTTCGGTACCGCCAAGGGCGCATATACCGGCGCCAACGCAGACAAGCAGGGATATCTCGAAGTGGCTGACGGAGGCACGCTGTTTCTTGACGAGATAGGCGATATCAGTCCGAATCTTCAGGTAAAGCTGCTTCGCGCAATTGATGGAGGCGGGTTTTCCCCTATTGGCAGCAGGAGGTTGGTCCGCCCCAATTTACGTATTATTGCCGCATCCAACAAGGATCTCCAGAAAATGGTCGGTGCCGGCAATATCCGACAGGATTTTTTCTTCAGGATTCACGTTGTACCCATTCATCTGCCGCCTCTTCGGGAAAGAGGCGATGACATCTATATGCTGATCAATCATTTTCTCAAGAAATACGGAAGCTCGGAGACCATTGTTTCCCTTTCCCGCGATGAGCTGGAGACGCTAAAAAAATATCACTGGCCCGGAAATGTGCGGGAACTGCAGAATGTACTGCGCCGTTTTATCACAATGAAAAACTTGCACTTCATGGAATTGCCAGGTTTGCAGGAAAAAACTGAGCCACAGCCTGAACCGGTGGAGCCGTTATTGAAAGTCAAAGACCAGAATCTACGGGACACCATGCTGCAGGTGGAAAAAAAGGTTATCCGGCAGGCGCTTGACCAGACCCGGTGGAACAAGTCGAAAGCGGCCAAACTGCTCGGGGTGTCGCGTAAGACGCTGTTTCGAAAAATGAAAGCGTGTGGGTTGCAATAGCTACATATTGGGTCAATTCTGCTACTGCTGCGGATTTGTTTAAAAAAAACAACTCATTACGAATGAAAATGCCGAAAAACGTGCAAAAATGACTCAATGATTTTTCCCATCCAGGCCGCTCGCATTGCTGCCGAGCAACCTCTTGCTGTTGTCCTGCCGTGAGTGTGCGGCCATCCTCTTTGTACTATCTTCCTGTCGGTTCGAGATACTCAAAATATTTCAATAGGTTAGGGTAACGCATTCCGGCGTCATTTTCGCCCCGGCCTTTACTTTTTGAAAAACGGCACCGTTGTTGCAACTCACCAAAACATAAAAAATAGTCCATGGCCGCGGTCGGGTCATGGTGAAAATTCCGCTTTTCTGGAGGACAGAAGATGGTCAAATTACTGAGGATCAGACTGGACACTAAGGAGTATAGCCTCAACAAAACCGATGATAAATATCGAAATCTTGGTGGTCGTGGTCTTACGTCCCGGATCATTGCCCAGGAGGTTTCCCCGGACTGCGATCCGCTGGGACCCGCCAATAAGCTGGTTTTCTCTCCCGGAATTCTGGCCGGCTCAACCGTGCCCAACAGTGGCCGGCTTTCCATAGGGTCGAAAAGCCCGCTGACGCAAACGATAAAGGAGGCAAACGCCGGGGGGGCGGCCGCCCACAAACTGGCGCGGCTGGGACTGCAGGCTATCGTCCTCGAGGGGAGCGGTGCAGCGTGGTCTGTTGTTAAAATAGATAACAACGGGGTGACATTCGATTCAGCCGAATCCCTTGAAATGAAGGGGATAAATGCAACAATCGATTACTGCCGCGAACTGTATGGCGACAAATGTTGCGTTATCGCCATAGGGCAGGGCGGCGAACTATGCCTTGGAGCTGCGGCCATAGCGGTGACTTCGCCGGATCATTTTCCCAGGATGGCCGGGAGAGGGGGGCTCGGGGCGGTTATGGGGGCAAAGAAGGTCAAGGCGATCGTTGTCGACGACACCGGATGCATGGCGCCCAGGCTGAAAAACCCGGCTCTGTTCAGCCAATCCGTAAAAGCCTTTACCCAGGGAATCACCGCCCATCCACTGGCTCAGGGACTGAATCGTTTCGGTACCCCCTTGCTGATAGGGATGATCAATGAAATGGGAGCATTGACTACCAAGAACTATTCTCTTGGCAAGTTTGCCGGGGCGGAGAAGATCTCCGGTGAATGCATTGCCGACCTGCTTGATGCAAGAACGGGCGGTGAAACCAGTCATCGCTGCATGACCGGCTGTGTCATGAGCTGCTCGAATATCTATACCGATCCTCAAGGAAAGGTCATCGTCTCAGGTCTTGAGTATGAAACCCTGGCGCTTATGGGTGCCAACTGCATGATTGATGATGTCGACATCATTGCCCGGATGAACGGGGTGTGCAACGATTACGGTTTAGACACAATGGATGTTGGCGGGGCGATCGGGGTTGCCATGGAGGCTAACCTGCTGTCCTGGGGGGACGGTCCCGCTGCTCTTAGGATGGTAGAGGATATCGTTTGCAACACCAAAAACGCCAGAATGATCGGCCACGGTTGCAGGTACACCGGTGAAAAACTTGGAGTAAACCGGATTCCCCATGTGAAGGGCCAGTGTCTGGCCGGTTATGATCCAAGGGTTCTCAAAGGAACCGGAACCACCTATGCAACCTCTCCCATGGGGGCGGATCATACCTGCGGCAATGCGATGCCCAGTCCCGCTAATCCCGCATACGATCCTTCAGCACCCAAAGGACAGGCGCCGGTGTCCCAGTTTCTGCAGCGATATTTTGCTGCCATCGATACCCTGGGGCTCTGTCTGTTTGCTGCCCTGCCGCCGCTGGATAATCCGGATCTGCAGAAACATCTCATAGACTGTGCAGGCGCCGTCCTCGATGAATCCCTTGAGGAGCAGTACCTTATGCGGCTTGGCAAAATGGTTCTGGATGAAGAACGAAAATTTAACCTAGCCGTTGGATTCACCGAAAAGGATGACAGGCTGCCGGAGTTTTTCAGGACCGAGCATTTGGAGCAGAAAGGCAGCAAATTCGATGTTACCGATGAAGAGCTCGATTCTGTCCATCGATAATTGCCCAAAAAACCTTTTCGTGGTGGGCGCAAATTGATTCGACCGACCGAACTATAAAACGAAAGTCGGACTTTATGGTAAGACCAGGCAAGTACCGCACCGACTTTCAACGAAATCAAGGAGGATGAAGGTATGATAAGTGAACAGGAACTAGCGAAACTATCCTATCCCGATGCACCGAAAATTGTCAGCGAAACTATACCCGGCCCGAAAGCACAGGAGAGCCTTGGGGAGTCCTTCGAGTTTGAATCGATGGCCCGGGGCGGTGGACGGTTTCCTTTTGTGTTTTCCGAAGGAAAAGGCGCTACAGTCAGGGATCCCGACGGTAATGTGATGATAGATATCACCGCTGGCGTTGCCGTAAACTCCGTTGGGCGTTGCCATCCCCGCGTGGTGGAAACGATGAAAAACCAGATGGAAACGCTGATGCACGCAAGCGATATCTCCAACGTCAAGCGTACCGAACTGGCTAAAAAGATATCGACGATAGCTCCTCCGGGCCTGCGCGACAACTGTGTCACCTATTTTACCCAGGACGGCAGCGGCGCCGTTGAGACCGCCCTCAAGTTCTGCCGGAAAATAACCGGGCGGACACAGGTCGTGGCGTTTCACGGTGCATATCACGGTGTCTGGATGGGAGGAAACTCACTGACAACAGGTGATCAGTATCGCAAAGGGTATGGACCTTTTATCCCGGGAGTGATTCATCTTCCCTATCCATATTGCTATCGCTGCTGTTTCGGTCTTGAATATCCGAGCTGCAATCTGCAGTGTGCAAAATATGTCGATTATGTCCTGAACACCCCGTATACAGGCGCCGATGATGTAGGCGCCCTGATCATAGAAGCGCAGCAGGGTGAGGGCGGCTACCTGCCACCTCCTCCGGGCTATCTGGAGATTGTTAAAAAGGCGTGCGAAAAGCATGGGGCGCTCTATATCTCAGACGAAGTCCAGGCCGGAGCCGGGCGCACCGGCAAAATGTGGTGTATCGAACATACCGAAGTGAAGCCCGATATGATCACCTGGGGGAAAGGGATGGGCGGCGACGTGCCCATGGCCGGCCTGACCATCAGAAAGGATCTGGCCGAGCAGATTGTCGATCATTCTCAGCCAAATACCTGGGCCGGCAATGCAGTGGCAAGTGCCGCGTGTCTGACCAACATCGAAATCCTGACCGAAAACGACCGGGCCCTGATTAACCGGGCGGCGGAGCTCGGTCGGGATATCAGGGAGATGATCCGTGAAGGCAGTAGCGATATCCGAGTGATCGGCGATGTCCGCGGTCGCGGATTAATGATCGGCATTGAGATGGTGGAAGACCGCGAAACACGCGCCCCCCTCGGCGGCGACGGTGTCGGCCAGATTGTCATGGGCATGCTCAATCGCGGCATGCTGATGGTACCCTGCGGTCGCTTCGGCAATGTTTTCCGCTTTATGCCCCCGCTGGTGCTGACCCGCGACTATGCCCGCAAGGCTGTGGAAATACTACTTGAGGTGGCAAGACACGTGTAACTGCTAGCCAAAAGAGCCGCCTTGCAACCCTGGCGGCTCTTTTGGGCGGTTACTTGGTTTTTTGCACCCTGATAAATTGTTCGAGTTCTTCTGTCTCATCCGAACCAAGGTCCCTCAAGATCTTCAGGTGGGTCTCGGCCCTGGTGAATTCTCCCATCTCGGCGTAAGCCTCGCCGAGATATTCATGGGCTTGTGCAAGGTCCGGTTCGAGTTCTATCGCTTTTTTATAATGGCTGACAGCTTTGTCGTATCTGCCAAGTTTGCGGTAACTGTAGCCCAGGTTGCTGTGTGCCTCGGCATAGGCGTCATCTATTTGTACCGCCTTTTCAAACTGCTCGACGGCTTCGGCGAACTGATGATTATCCAGGAACAGGTTGCCTTTTTTGAAAAAAATATCGGCGGCGAGTCTTTTGTCGTGGTCTGGTGCGCTTTTCTTCTGTACTTTGGAGGAAGTCCAGGCTGCTTCAGCCAGGGGGCCGGTTCCGCTGATTGGAACCCCTGTCAGCAAAACCAGCAGCGTAAAGAAAAGCAATGTCTGAAATGATATGGTCTTCATGGGAACACCTTCTGGTCGGATTTGGCGGGAAAAGTGGTCAAGCTCGCATAAAGAACAGTACGGCGGCCGGTGCCACTTTCTGAATGTTAACCACGAAAGTGTTTGCTGTCAGCACAGCGCAACAGGGACAACATAGGTGAGAAGGTGGCCGGAGGCAGAAGGAGGAGCTAACAAGCATGGATGCATTTAACCGGAATAAAAAGAACTTCCTGGCGCTGATGGACAGGTATATCGACCGGGATGTGATGGTCGCATTCTCCGGCGGTGTGGACAGTTCGCTGGTGCTGAAAGTCGCATGTGAACAGGCCCTTGGGAAAAATCATAGAGTTTATGCGGTTACGGTCCATACAATGCTCCACCCGGTAAACGAGATAGCGACGACGGCAAAAGCGGCAAAGGAAATGGGAGCGGTCCATACCGTTGTGGAGATAGACGAACTGCAACATGCCGGGGTGATGACCAATCCGTTGAACCGCTGCTACCTGTGCAAAAAATATCTGTTCACCAGACTGGTGGCAATGGCCGGTGAGTTGCGGGTCGAAACAATCATGGATGGAACCAACAGCGACGATCTGCAGGATTATCGTCCGGGATTGCAGGCTCTGCGGGAACTCAATATCCGCAGCCCCCTGGCCGAAGCCGCCATGAGCAAAACCGATGTCAGGAAAATGGCAGCGGAATACGATTTATCCGCCTCCACCTCACCCTCGTCTCCCTGTCTTGCGACCAGGTTTCCCTACGGGACGCCGCTGTCCTACGAAAAAATGAGGAATGTAGAAAAAGGCGAAATCTATATCCGGTCCCTGGGGTTTTTCAATGTGCGGCTCCGGGTTCATGGCGATGTCGCAAGGCTTGAGGTGGACAGCAGCGACATGGAGCGTATCGTTGCTTGCAGGGAAGATATCGTATCTTTCCTGAAAAATCTCGGCTACCTCTATGTTACGGTTGATCTGGAAGGATTCCGTTCGGGGAGTATGGATTACAAGATAGAAAAGCCCAAGAAAATACGTTGAAAAAAGCTTGTTTGCGGGCGAAATAAAGTCTTCTGAACTATTCCGGCCGGCAGACCATGCCACCACCTACCTGGCCATGATTGATAAGGATGACTTTTCGGGGGTAGGTAACTTTGGCAATCAAAGGCGCCGGCAATTGATTGCCAAAGTGCAATCAATTGCCGGAAACTCTGCCTCCGGCGCTCCAGCGAGAGAAGAAATTCAGGCCGTTAATTGTAGGGAACGGTCCTGCACCGCTTATTTCTGGCTAGGGATTTCACGCAAGACTTCATCAAGAGTTTGTATAAAAAAAGAAGCATTTTCCTTGGAAAAAGGCATCGGCGGACGTATCTTCAGGATGTTTCCCCCGATCCCTGCACGGGAAATAAGAATTTTTTTGCGCATCAGGTCGTTCACCACTTGCTCTGTTTCTTCTGTGGCATATGTTTTTGTCTGCCGATCTCGCACAAGTTCTACCCCGGAAAACAGACCAGCCCCCCGAACGTCACCGATAAGCGGATGATGACTTGCCAGATCACGCAGACCCTGGCGCAAGAATTTCCCGACCAGTAGAGCGTTTTCCATAAGGTGTTCGTCCCGAATCACGTTTAAGACAGCCATCCCCACCGCGCAGGAAACTGGATTCCCACCAAATGTGTTGAAATACCGGTATTTTTTTCCAAAACCGTCCAGAACTTCCGCCCGTGCGGCCAACCCCGCCATGGGGTGCCCGGCGCCCATCGGTTTGCCCATTGTAACAATATCCGGTACGAATCCATGTCGCTGGAATCCCCAGAAGGCATCCCCGGTTCGGCCAAAGCCAGGTTGTACTTCATCGGCGACAACCAGCGCCCCTGCCTTTTTGGCGGCCTCAACAGCGGGTTTTAAAAATCCTTTAGGACCTGAAAGAACTCCATCACTGGAAAAGATGGTATCAATTATGAAAACAGACGGTTTATAACCGTTGGCTTCAAGATCGGCGAATGCGTTTGTTACATCTGCTGCAAAAGCTTCTCCCAAGCCTTCCGTGCCGCGGCGATAACCATCCGGGGCAACTACTGTCCGCACGTGATCTCCCACCCCGGAGCCAAGGGAGGGCGACATATCGGCAACAGCTGAAGTTCCACCGTGATAGGCAAGATTTGTGACCACAATCCCTTGACCGCCGGTTTCAAAATTGGCAATTCTCAGGGCGAGGTCATTGGCTTCAGAACCTGTACAGGTTAAGGTGAGTCTTTCAATCTCATCGGGCAGCGTTCCAAGCAATTCTTCTGCATAGTCAAGCACCGTTTCATGCAGGTAACGTGTGTGGGTGTTCAGGGTGGCGGCCTGTTTGGATAATGCTTCAACAATTTTTGGATGGCAGTGGCCAACAGAGGGGACGTTATTGTAAACATCTAAATAGGCATCGCCGCTGGCATCATACAGCCAGACCCCTTCCCCCCGGACCGGATGAAAAGGTTCGTCGTAAAACAGTCGATAGGATGGTCCCAGAAGCTTCACCCGCCGGGCGATCATCTTTGCTCGTCGAGGGTCTTCAGAAGTAGGGGTGTGTGCGCCATGAAAGGATATTGCGGCGTTAGACATTGTGGTTCTCCCAAAAAAAATCTGATAAATTGTGTTGAAAGGACTCCAGGTTTTTCACTAACGCATAGGCATTGGGCTCGTGACGCAGGATGCGCCCGGCCTGGTGCGGATGTATGGAGGCACGCCAGTTCGTTACGAGAATCGTAACCAGGCAGCGACCGATTATTAAGTAAGGCAGAATTTCTTTTTCTTCTGAAGTAAGTGGGTTAGCCTCAATATATTTGTACGCCATAGTTCTTGACAGACGAAACGGATCATCGGCGTTTACGGCGAGATAGGCGCATGCGTTGGCAGGATCAATCACGCGCTGTGCACGAAGCATATCACCAAAATCAATAATTCCGGATACACTGTTATCTGTGAACAACATATTGCCCAGGTTCAGGTCATTATGTATCAGTTGCTGCGGAAGGCTGGCAAGTCGTGGCAAAATATCTGTACACAATACATCTACAAAATGACCGGTTAGACTTCTTTTTTCCTCATCTTCGATACAGTCCAGAAAGGATGACAGTTCAACAAGTTTTCTGGTGTCCCAGAGAAAATCATGATTTCCTGCGGGGTGTTCACAATCTGAGAGGGCAATGTCCAGACGGCCGGCAGTGTAGCCAATGTGTTCAGCCATCTCTGGACTGACATCTGCAATCTGGACATGTGAGCCCTCAAGAAACGACATAAGACGCACCATGCTTTCCTGTCCGTCTGGCAGCGATATAAAAAATTCCGCTTCCCCCTTCAGGGTTGGAATTATTTGGGGCACCGGCAGGTGGGGGTCACCAGACATAATGTGTAGTAGCGCAGTGGTCTGAAGGTTACTTACCATCCGGTCTTCATCCGGATGAGAAACCTTGAGAATATATCGGCTCCCCCCATCAGTGGCGACTAGGATGTTTTGATCCCGTTCCGAAGTAAGAAATTGAACGCGGCCCTTGATCCCCCAGTATTCTGATAAAATTTCACAGGCGCGGATAGCTGTGATTTCAGGTGTGCTTGCGGTAAAAACCATTATCACTCCTTGTTAGTTTAAAAAAATTAAAACGTGCGAAACAGCGATGCATTTTGGTTTGTTTGTAAACTTGGTCTTACCACCTGCTGTGTTACCTGGTTTGTCTGTGTATTCATTGAGTTGGTCCTCATTGAAACCAGGCAAGTAGTGATGCAGTATGAGTCCTGCGGGTACGTCGTGTGGTGTGATCATATCTGACATAAAACAGGTAACGACGGTGGTTAATCGAGGTATTTTCCTTGCGCCAATTCGGCAGCCACGTATGCCGGCAGTTGTTTCTTGCCCCGTAAAAAAACTTGTTATCTTGAGTAACCGTGAAGATTAAATCCGCAGGAATTACGTACGATTAGCCGTGGTTCCATAACTATCTGGCTGGTAATTGCCGAACTTTGCTGGTCGATTTTTGCTATCAGAAGTTCGGCGCCGGTGGATCCCATATCATGGGGAGCCTGGCTCACGGTGGTCAACTCTATTCCTTTTATGGCACAGGTGCTGATATTATCGTAACCGATGATGGCGAGTTGCTCCGGAATGTTTAATCCGGCTTCAAGGGCTGCTTCCCTCGCCCCCATGGCCATGTTGTCACCCTGGGCGAGGATTGCCGCCGGTCTGTCCTCTTTTGCAAGCATCTTTTTTGCCGCAGCGTAGGCTTTTTCTTCCGAATAGTCGCACGTTACAACCCACTCTTTTGCAGGGGTGATCCCATAGGCGGCCAAAGCATCCAGAGCACCTTCCGTCCGCAGGATCGCGGTGGACGATTTCATGTTTCCGCCAATGATTGCGATTTTCTCGTAACCAATTCGGCAGAGATGTTCGGCCGCCTTGTAGGCTCCACCATAGTTATCCAGGGAAACAGAATCTATTTTACGGGCTCTTTTCGGGTCGAGAATTATCCTGTTTACCAGAACAAACGGAATTTTCATCTCATTCATCAACTCAATATTGGGATCATCCTGCAGCACGGTCGACAAGATTATTCCATCTGCCCCCCTCGACTTCAGCGTTTCAATGCACCGGGTCTCGGCAGAAATGGAGTGGTTGGTGTTGAAAAGCATCATCGTGTAACCTAACTCGTCGGCTTTATCCTGAACCCCCAGAGCAAGTTCGGGATAAAAAGGGTCAGCAATGCTCGATACGATCAGACCGATTGTGTAACTGCGGTTACTTACCAGTCCTTTCGCCAGATAGTTGGGACGGTATCCCAGCTCCCGAGCCATTTTGATTATGCGATCCCTGGCCTCCTTTGAGACGCCTGGCTTGTTGTTCAGAGCGTTCGAAATTGTCGTAGTCGAGACGTGAAGGCGCCTTGCGATATCCTTTATAGTCACTCTGCTCATATTTCCAGCCACCTCTTTTCCAACACCAAAACAAACGAAACAAGTTCCCTTCTTGCTTGTAAAAAACGCCAAAGATCGCCTTGCGACTTTGTTCACGTTTCTATGGTTCCTAGGGTCGCCACTTCCCGTGAAATGCTTAAACGGTACACACCTGCCGATCCAATTGCCACTCAACTGTATATAATTAAATGTGCTTTCTATCAACCATTGTAATTTACAGGAGATTGAAGTTGCTCTGTACCATTTCTCCCTTAACACACAATGTTCTGTTTTCTCAGTGTTACTGACTTCATACAACTCTCTTTTTTGTAGGATAATATATTAAACGATAAACTATTCTTTCATCAACAGTAAAAAAACATCTTATCTGGGTTGATATTTATATGCTTGTTATTGCGCATCATTTGAAAAAAACGAAAACAGCTCTGTTGAAAATATCGTTGACAACCGGCAAAAACCTGATATTTTTAAGCTCAAACAACTTAAACGTTCAAGTTACTCGGCGCTCGGAAGTTGACATGGTGATCGAAAATTATTTTCAGAATGATACCAAGTGATTGTGTTGGAACGTGCAATACGTTTCTCTGCCTGCTTTTGCAGGGGAAAGTTCAGCCTGACGCCTGCCGCAATAGTCGGGTCGAAAACCTATAACAAAAATATTAGGAGAACAGGTATGAAATCAAAATTTTCGTCGTTTTTGTGGACAATTATCTTTCTTTCTTTCGTATTATTGAGTTCGAATATGGTTTTTGCTCAAGGTGAAACGTTTAAGTTCAGAATGGCTACGCTGTATCCGAGAGGAATAGGCTATGGGGAGGTTTACTCAAATTTCGCTGAAAATGTAAAAAAAATGTCCGGGGGAAGGCTCGAGATAGAGGTCATCTACGACGGAGAGGGAGTTGCAGCTACAGAAGTGTTCAGTGCAACCAGGACAGGTCTTGTTGAATTAGGTGCGCCTTATCAGGCATTGCATGCTGGTGAAAATCCAGCTGGCGTCGTTGAATTGGGATTACCTGGAGCTATGGCTGACTATTTGCAAATAAGATCTTTGTTTAACGAGGGCGGATGGATTGAAGCGCTGGACGAAATTTATGCTAAACATAATATCAAATATATAGCCGAGTGGACGTCACCGGCAACATATTTACTCACCAAAAAGCCAGTCAACAGCCTGGAGGACATCAAGAAATGGAAGCTTCGGGCTCCTGGCCCTTACGGAAAGATGCTGAAAAATTTAGGAGCCAGCCCAATTACTATGGCTTTTGGTGAAGTGTATACAAGCCTTGCCACAGGAGTAATAGATGGAGTGGATGGCTGCAACATCATTGACCACAGGGACGGTAAATTTTATGAGCAGGCAAAATATTTATATCCTCTTCCTCTGGCAGGTGCCCAGTCTATGCCAATCATAGCCAACATGAAAGCATGGAACAAGTTGCCAGCGGACCTGCAGGAAATTATTACAATGGCTGCGAGATGGGGCAGTGACGAGTGGGCGATGAAATCGCTGGTATGGGAAAAAAAGGCATTGAAGGAAATGATGGATGCAGGAGTAAAAATGAGTCCGGTCCCATCCGACGTAGACAAAGCCAAATGGCTCGAAGCTGGCAGAAATGTCTGGCCGGAATATGCCGATAAAGATGAAGGAAGCAAGCGGCTGATCACTATTCAGAACGATTTCATAAAAAAGCTTGATCTGTAACGTGCTGAATACACGTTAGATATCAGCCAGTTTCGGCAAATACGAAACTGGCTGACAGCTAACAAATCCGGTTCTACCAGTCCATTATTGATAAAACGGTTGAGCAATGCAACGCCTTATAACGAAAGGCATTTTCTCTACGAAGTGGATAAATTATGAAATTCGTAAAACTCTATATACGTTTAATCAACAAACTAAATAAACTTGTAGGACTTTCCGTCAGTGTTCTAATGCCTGTTATGGTAATAATTTTGTTTTTGGAGGTAACTGCACGGTATGTATTTAAGAGTCCAACAATTTGGACTTACGATTTGTCAATTTTCATGTTTGGCTATGTTGGGTTGCTGTCAGGGGCATACGTACACCAAATAAAGGGGCACGTAAATGTCGATATTATCTACAGTAAATTAACTCTACGCCAAAAATCCATTATAGATTCAGTAACAGGTCTCCTGTTCTTTTTTTTCATCATTTTAGTAATTCTGTATTCGTCTGAAAATGCAATCTATGCAATTGAAAATAGCGAGACGACAGCGACAGAATGGGGGCCGCCTATCGGTCACTTTAAACTTATGATCCCCATAGGTGCCTCCCTGCTTCTGCTGCAGGAACTCGCCAATTGGCTGGGCAACATCTATCGTGCAATAACAAACAAGGAGTTAAAGCTGTGAGTATTGAATTCCTAACCATATTTCTGTTTGTTGCAATTTTGGCGGTGTTCGCCACTGGTATGCCTGTTGCCTTTGGTCTCGGCACAGTAGCAATGCTCTTTGGCACCTTCACCTGGGGGCCGCAATCCTACAACATAATTGCCCATACCTCCTTCAAGGCGGTTTCCGGATTCGTTTTATTGGCAGTGCCTCTTTTTATTTTTATGGGGCAGATCCTGTCGCATTCCGGCATTGGGGAAAAAATGTTTCACGCGATGCATGTTCTGGCTGGTCGCGTCAAGGGGGGACTGGCCATTGGAGTGATTATTGTATGCAGCCTGATGGCTGCTATGGTTGGAATCATTGGCGCAGGAATAATGACTGCCGGATCGGTCGCCTTAAAACCCATGCTGGAGAGAGGTTATAATAAATATCTCGCCCTGGGTGCCATAATGGCAGGCGGCGGCATGGGGATTCTCATTCCACCAAGCGTACCGATGATATTGTTTAGCTCGGTAACGAATACATCGATTGGCAAGATGTTTGCCGGCGGTATCATTCCCGGTATTATAATGATATCGCTATTTATCATATATATCGCTATCCGTTGCCATATTAATCCTGATCACGGCCCCGCGTTGAAAAAAGCGGAGGTTGCTGACTGGCAACAAAAAAGGATGGCCATTAAAAACTCATTTTTAGCATTTGCTCTTATATTTCTGGTACTAGGGTCAATACTGTTTGGCGTTGCAACTCCCACGGAAGCGGCCGCTGTCGGCGCGGTTGGGGCATCCGTTATCGCGATGCTGCAAAAAAGATTTACATTCGCAGTCCTCAAGGATGCAAGCATTCAAGGCATGGTACTCACGGGAGTATGTGTCTGGATTTTAATTGGCGCTTCAATCTTCAGTGATTTTCACATGCTGATGGGGGCTGGAAAACTCCTTACAGGTATAATGGCCGATCTAAACCTTGGTCCTTGGGGGGTTATTATTTTTATGCAACTTACCATGATGATTATGGGAACCATCATGGATGAGTGGATCATCGTGTTAATCTGTGCGCCGCTGTATACGCCAATTGCAGTTTCTTTAGGATTTGACCCCGTATGGTTTGGTATTCTCATGATATTAAATATGGAAATAGCCATCCAGACACCACCATACGGTTTTGCCCTTTTCTATCTCAAAGGGATAGCGCCTGCTGATATCACAATGATGGACCTGTATAAATCTATCGGTCCGTTTCTGACAATCAAAGTCATAGTTTTAATTTTATGTATGGCAATACCAGAGCTAATCACCTGGTTGCCGAACAAGTTATTTGGTTAGCAGATGGCTTATTAAAGTGTCCGGCGCAACCGTAACCGTGTTCAATGTCAAACATACAACCAACAGTGAAAGGAACGTAAAGTGAACGATTACAAAGTACTCTTCGAACCAAAAAAAATTGGTCCGATACAAGTTAAGAACCGGCTGGTGATGGCACCCATGGGCATTGAGTACATGGGAAACAATGACGGCTCCATCAGTCAGCGCATCATCGATTACTACATGGAGAGATTGCGGCACGGCATCGGAATACTGATCTGTTCCGTCTTTAAGGTGGAAAACGAGATCGAAGCCCTGGAAGAGTGTACTCCGGTCATGCGGGAAACCTCGATGGGGTTGGTTAGCGAGCTGTGCGAAGCAGCCCATACATTTGGTGCACGGATATTCGTCCAGCTTACCGCCGGTTACGGTCGCGTTACCCCGCCCTCCATCTTGAGAAAGCAGTGTGTTTCCTCATCTGCTACGCCTAACTTTTGGGACCCGTCCGTCATCTGCCGGCCTATGACGGTGGGAGAAATAGGTGAAATTGTAACAGCCATCGGCAGAACCGCAAGACAGCTCGCCAATGCCGGTGTGGACGGAATAGAACTGCACGGTCACGAAGGTTATATTTTTGACCAGTTCACCTCCTCAATCTGGAACAAACGGGAAGATCAGTACGGGGGAAGCCTTGAGAATCGATTGCGTTTTCCGATTGAGTGCTTGCAGGAGATGCGCCGTGAGGTTGGCAACCAGATGGCCATGGTCTATCGTTTCGGCCTCAAACACTTTCTAAAGAATTTCAACAGCGCAGCCCTTCCCGGGGAAACCTTCAAAGAAGCAGGCCGCGATATTGAAGAAGGAATCGAGATGGCCAAAATGTTTGAGCAGGCCGGCTTCGATGCCCTTCATGTGGATGCAGGCTGTTATGAAAGCCATTACTGGCCGCATCCTCCCATCTACCAGAAACACGGGTGTATGGCTGATATGCCGGCTCTGGCTAAAAAAGCGGTAAAAATTCCGGTGATCGGCGTCGGACGACTCGATAAACCAGAAGTTGCGGCACAGGTCATCAAAGAGGATAAGATGGATTTCGTCGCCATAGGCAGAGGTCTTCTTGCCGAACCGCACTGGCCTGAAAAAGTGCGGCAAGGCAGAGTCCATGACATTCGCCCCTGCATCGGCTGTTACGACGGATGTTTCGAAGCCTACTCAAAACACCGAGCAATTTCCTGCGCCCTCAACCCTGCATCCGGCCGGGAACGAACACACAGGCTGGAACCCGCCGTGACACCGCTCAATGTTATGATCGTTGGTGGCGGAGTCGGCGGGATGGAAGCGGCAAGAGTTGCGTCTTTGCGAGGACACCGGGTAACTCTGTATGACCAGAACAGTTCTCTCGGAGGTCTCGTACAGCAGGCTGCTGTCCCCGAGTTCAAAAGCGACCTGCGGCGTCTGCTGAGCTGGTATGAACGCCAGCTCGATACACCTGACATATCCGTGAACCTCAACACCAGAATAGGTCTTGAGGAGATCCGCGCCCAATCTCCCGATGTAGTCGTCGTGGCAACCGGTGCAAAAGCCGCTATGATAAACATGCCTGGTACAGATCACCAGTCGGTGGTAACTGGTGTCGACCTGCTCAAAGATCCGTCTCTGGCCGGACAGAAATCGGTCATCATCGGTGGCGGCCTGGTGGGGTGTGAAATTGCTATCTGGCTTGCAGCTCAGGGAAAAGAGTGTGTAATTGTCGAGATGTGTCCCAGCCTGATGAGTGGCGGGATAAAGATTCCCATTCAAGTTCGGATGATGACGATAGATTTACTCAAGAAACATGGCATCATGGCGTTCACCGACAGCAAAGTACAAAAAATTCTCGATGGAAAGGTCGAAATAGAAGATGGGAGCGGTCTAACAACCGAACTGGAAACCGACACGGTGGTTATGGCCGCCGGCATGGTTGCCAACTCGAAACTGGCCGATGATATCGAAAACGAGTTCAGTCGTGTCTATCGGATCGGTGATTGCCGGGCGCCTCGAAATGTAATGGGAGCGGTATGGGATGCTTATGAAATCGCAAGATTCATTTGATTGAGAATATGGAGAAAAAATGGCGACAGTGAAAAAAAACGACTGCGATCTTCCTGATTACGCCCTGGTGGAACGCCAAACCATGATGAGTGGGGCGGGATATGCCGACGAGGGAGTCGACCGGATCCAGATCGGAATTGTCAGCAGCTGGGGGGAAATAAATCCTGCTGCTGTGAATATTGACAAGGTGGTTGATGCGGTCAAGGCCGGCGTCTGGGCCGGGGGTGGTGCTCCGAGGGTATTTGTCATCAGTTCCATATGCACTTCAATGTGCGGAGACGAGAATTATCATCTGCCTCACCGGGACCTGGTTGCCGGGTATATAGAAACCGTTTCCAAAACCAATCTGTTCGACGGGCTTGTGTTTGTCCCTGTTTGCGATGATGTCATTCCGGGCCACCTGATGGCTGCGGCACGGCTCGACCTGCCGGCAACTGTGGTAACAGGCGGTTACATGCAGCTCAATCGTCATAAGCGAAAAGAGATCGATCCGCTGGAGGTTGCCCCGAAATATTATCGGCAATACAAAGAAGGCGGGATCAGCAAAGCCGAGTACAGCCGGATAAAAGACAAGGGTTGCATGGGAATCGGCGCCTGTCCCGTGATGGGAACGGCAAACACCATGGCAGCAATGACCGAAGCCCTGGGGATGTCGCTTCCGGGCAACACCGCAACTCCCGGAGCGGACTCAAGGCTTTTGCGGATTGCTTTTGAGGCCGGCCGCCGGGTGGTACAGCTTCATCAGAAACGGATCAGGCCTTCCACCATAATGAGTCGCAAAGCTTTTGAAAATGCCATTCGGCTGTTGATGGCTACAGGCGGTTCCACCAACGGAGTGCTCCATCTTCAGGCAATTGCCGCCGAACTTGGGATCGATATACCGCTTGAAACCTTTAACGAGCTGAGTAAAAAAACACCATTTATCGTTGACGTAGCACCGTCCGGGAGCGGCAAATTCCTGATGGCGGATCTTGACGAAGCAGGCGGTATTCCGGCGGTCATGAAAGAAATGGCTCCGCTTCTCCACTGCGATGCGATGACGGTGACTGGTCAGACGGTCGGCGATAACCTCAGAACCGTCGAACCTGAGCCAAACGAGATGATCTATCCTCTTGATAGGCCGATGGCCAAAGAAGGAGGTCTGCTCTTTTTGCGGGGCAACCTGGCCCCTGAAGGTGCACTTATCAAGAAATCTGCCGTTCCTGAATCCATGATTATGCACCGGGGACCTGCGCGTATTTTCCAAAATGAGGACGATGCCAGCAAGGCCTTGATTAACAATGAAATTGTCTCGGGATCCGTGGTGGTAGTAAGAAATGTCGGTCCCCAGGGTGACCCGGGGATGCGGCTGCTTTATCGTTTTCTGTGGATAGTCGCGGCAAAGGGCATGCAGGAAGAGATTGCCCTAATCACCGACGGACGTTTTTCCGGTACTAACAAGGGGTGTGCGGTAGCTCATATCTGTCCGGAAGCATCGGTCGGAGGACCGCTTGCCCTGGTCGAGGAAGGTGATATAATCGAGATAGATATTCCGAACGAGAAAATCAACCTGAAGATCAGTGAGGAAGAATTTGCCAAGAGAGCCAAAAACTGGAGTCCGCCAAGGCGCAGTCTCCAAAATGGCTACCTTTCTGTCTACGCCAGAAACGCAAAATCGGCTAGTCAAGGTGCAGCCCTCAACTATAAGCCGTAACCGTAGCATTGTATGCAAAACAGAGCCAAAGAGGCCCGCATTCCCTTGTAAAGGGGAGTGGGCCTGCACCTTAAATAGAGCGTGGAATATTCAAGACGTGGAATGGAGATCGGATTTCTCTCAATCCAGCTGTTACCACTTACCGTGTACTGCCGTAAAGGCAGCAAAAAAGTTCAGTAAGTAAAAAATATGATTTCAGCTAGTTGAACGGATGATGTGTTTGGCTGACGAGAAATCTGCGAAATTCAATTTTTCGGTGTGCCTTTCGTTTTTTCTAGGGACAGCGAGAGTGGATAACAACACCTTGGTTCCGTCTAGAAATTGCTATTTAAAGAATAATGTTAAGCGGTTTGGGGAGCAGGGATTCGAACGATTGTTGCATCGCACTGATTCTGTGCAATATTATTGAATTACGACTTTGCGTATACCAACAGTTATACCAACAAATATATCCGGTTGATTGTATGAATCGAATTCATCTCTGGTACACTAGTTTTATTAAACCGATGGTTTTATAAGTTCAATTCAATGTCCAGCAGGTAACTAAATCAGACTCTAAATCGGACACATAGGTCAGTCGAGATCAGATCAACAAGAGTGTGAAATCTTAGAGCTGAACGTGCAAATAGACCATGTACACTTGTTGGTGCTGATCCCGCCGAAGCTGTCGATCTCCGAATATGTAGGCAAAGTCAAAGGACGAACAGCGATCCGGTTATTGAACCGGCACTGAAAGTTGAGACGAAAGCCCTATTGGAGTAATTAATTTTGGGCAAAAGGGTATTGCGTAGACACAGTCGGTCTTGATGCCGATGAGATATCGCAAGTACTTAAAATGCCACGAAGTACAAGAGAAAAAGATTGAGCAACTAAGCTTGTTTTAACTGAGATAGTTCCGATTTGATCTGACACTTCACTTGAAAAAGTGAGGGTTACCAGTTTTGATATAGGTGCCAACCAAACATCAAAACATAAGGAGGTAACCCTCATGATCCATGGTAACCAACGCATCGTAAAACACAAGATCGGACTTCTCAATCTCGCAGAAGAGCTCTCAAACGTCTCCCGAGCCTGCAAGATAATGGGCTTATCCAGAGACACATTCTACAGATACAAAGCCGCTGTTGAGGATGGTGGTGTTGAAGCACTCATCGACAAAAATAGGCGGAAACCAAACGTTAAAAACAGAGTCGATGAGCTCACAGAAGAGGCC
>NZ_FNJI01000004.1 GCF_900104445.1 Desulforhopalus singaporensis
AGGTGATTTATTCATACTAAGACTGTGTTGGTCACGGAGGTATGAGCCGGCACAAGCAGAAAAAGGGGGCTGCCTCATAAGAGGCAGCCCCCTTTCTTCTAATATCAAGGCAACTGCCGCTTGTTATTTGTTCTTGACCTTGTCGTTTGCGGCGGTTTCCAGACTGATATTTACCGTTGCGGTAGAGGTTTCGCTGCCGTCGCTGATAGTGTAAGTAAAACTGTCACCGCCTTTGAAATTCTTCACTGGAGTGTACAGCAGGTTGCCGCCGTCGATAATCGCTACGCTACCCTTTGCCCCTTGGGTAACCTGGATAATTGTCATGTTATCGCCATCCGGATCGTAATCGTTGGCAAGAACATCGATCGTGATCTCATTCTTCGCTGTCAGGACAACAGAATCATCTGTGGCCACGGGAGTATTGTTAGCTGGTGAAACAATCGTGTAATTTACACTGCTGTTTCCCGAGTAGTCGCCAGTGGTAACATTTTGCAGAGTCATGTCTATTAAATAGCTTCCATCGGCTGCATCCGGGGCGGAGGTGATGTCAATCGTGATCGGAGCACTTCCACCCGGATCGAGGGTGACTACAGCACTGCTTCCGGTCCATCCGGTCGGAAGATTTGCTGAAACGATATAATCGGATGGAGCGCATCCGCTGCTGTCCATATTGGTCACTATACCGTCATATCTGACGGTTGTTCCAGCAGTGACCTCTGTGCTTGCGGATGTTGCAAATGAAATAATGGGGCTGGTGGGATTACAGACCGGCACAGGTGCTGTCACGCTGTACGTTGCCCCAGTGGCTCCGTAATATTCTGGAGTTGAAAAATTTTCGCCCATGATTGTGAAATCATAATTGCCTTCAGCAGTATTGGTCGTTGAAGTAACATTTATATCGACAGTTGTGCTCTCACCGGGAACAAGGTTGACGCTTGCACTACTTGCGGTCCATCCTGCGGGTAAAGCGGATGCGGACACGTTAAATACTTGCGCTGCACATTCCGGGCTGTCTTGATTGGTGAGGGTTACGCTGTATAATACCGGTGTTCCGGCTTCAACGGGTTGTGCGTCGGACACTGCCAATGATACCAGCGGATTTGCGCCAACACAGAGCGGAGCAGGTGTCTCTACTACATATGTTACGGTGCCGTTTGTTTGGTAGATGTTATTGATGCTGTTGGTTGCGTTTATAGGAATATCGTAGAAACCATCAGTAGTGTCAGCAGCTGACGTGACATTGATAAAGACTGTTTCGCTGGCACCGGGTGCAAGGTTCAAACTTGTGCTGTCAGCATTCCAGCCTGCGGGCAGTTCTGCCTTAATAATGAAATCGGAAGCCGCACATTTGAGGCTGTCCCGGTTGGTTACAGTTACGCTGTAGGTGATCGTTGTTCCCGCCTCGACCCATTCGCTTTCTGAAGGAGAAAGCGACAGCAGCGGGTTTGCGGGAGTGCAGCTTTGTTCTGAAAAGCTTATGGATACAGATGCTCCAGCAGGGTCGGTCCACTCAGTGGTAACAGTTACCCCTGCATAGGGATCATCGTAACTATAGCCGGCAGCCAGTGCGGCATCATCTAAATCATACCTGATACTGTCCGGTGTCATATCCAGCAGCTGGCTGCTTTCTATATCAGCTTCGGTGGCCAGACGGAAGACGACTCCGTCGGTTATGCCCGTCTTGTCTTCAAGAAAACTGTCAAATCCCAGGGCTTGACGATATTCCAGGTAATACCAGAGTTGCTGTCCTGTGGTGGAGTCTGTCCCTCGTGGTATTTTAATGCCTTTGGCACCACCCGCCGGTGTTGTCTCATAGGGTTCCAGGAAGTAATTGCCGTCACTGGTAACGGTAATTACTTCTCCTGAATCCTGAGTGAGCCAGCCCATCATTTCTTTGTTGAAGGTGTTGAAGTGACCGGTCACTCCCGGTTCCCCCATGATGTCGAGGCTGTCACCATAGGTTATGGAAATGCAGGTGTCGCCGATGATATCCGATCCGCATTCAAGCAGCTCTGCGTGGTGCACTCCGTAGTTGTGACCGAGTTCGTGACCGATAGTGCGAAGGGTGAAGGAACCGTTGATCCAGGCCAGGGAAACGGTGCCCCCGAGAGTCCCCTGCCCGGTCCAGCCACAGCTGCTGTTGGGAGGAAAAATATAGATCATCCGGTTATAGACGCTCAGATCGACGCCTTGAGCTTCCGCTGCTTCCTGAGCCTCGACATGGATCTGCCAACTGTCGCAGGTGGCGTTGATAGGCAGGGTGTAGTACCCGTATACATCTCCGGTTAACCAGGTCTGGCCGTTGGAATTTTCCTGGTAGAAATCGTTGACCGTGCCAAATACCAGATCATTGGCTTCATCAAGAGTCCATGGCTGGGCACCATTGTCAAGAAAATTGACCATCATGACCGCCACACGCTGTTCTCCGAGAGTGTTGGGCAATATGGCGGTGGAGGTGGCGGTTGATGTAGTGGCGGCACCATCGGCAAGGAGTTGCAGTCCGTCAGGACCATCGTTTACCACCAGTGAGCCGTCGGTTTCACCGTCATGCTTGAAGAACCAGCCCCGGGCCCGAGCCTGTATTCCGCTCTGCATGGCTCCGGCGTGTCCGGCATTGTCCGGCAGGTGAAGCTCGAACCGGCCGTTGTTGGTGGCCAGGACATGACGCAACCTGTAGCTGCCGTCTTCATAGTCCGTGTAAGTGACTTCAAGTTCGCCGCTGAGTTCGAGTTTTTGTTCCAGCATTTGCTGTATTTCCGTCGGCATTCCCGCACGAAATTTCGCAGGAATGGCAGCTCTTGCCGCGCCGTCAGGATCTGTTTGAACCAGTTCGGCCATAAGAGCCTGGCGGATTCTGGCCTGGGCGATGAGGCCATTGAGCATGTTTGCTCTGGTTGACTGGTCTGCTTTGTTGTAAGCGGCCATAAGTCTTGCCAGAACCATGGTTTCGTTTTCGACCTGCTGCCGCCCAAGTTTGTCCGGCGTCATGCTGTTCTTGGCCTGGACACTTTCTGCAAACAGAGCCTGGGAAGCCAGGCACAGGATGAAAAATGCGGCGACAAAGAGAGAAAAAATACTCGGTACCGCGAAATGCGATGGCGAAAAAGCAAACCTCTCTCTCGCTTTTTTGGTGGTGGCACGGTTCCGTGCGGAGTTGTACTTGGCTGAATTTGCAGACGCGCTCGTCTGCGCGGCGGACGGAGATATCATGGGAACCCTCCTGTGGCTCACAATTTAGGAGGACCCCTGAAATCCCAATAGAGGTAAAGATATGTACTTTCCTTCGGCAGCCAGGCTGTCCTGATGTCCGGCGTCGGTATTTAACTTACCGACCGTAGTTCCGGACAACGGATCCTTGGGCTTTGCGTCACTACTTTGCAGTAGTTTTGCCTTTTCGGGAAAGAGCCCTCATCTTTAATAGTATTTAATTACAAACTTGATGTTCGTGAAAGAATTGTAATGTGACAGGTCCGGTTTTTCAAGTAACTTTTTTTGAAAAAGCACGATGTATTGATGGTTTATCGGCCATTTTGTTGAAATTATTTGATTAAATCAACAATTGTTGAGTACAGTTTTTTTAACCCCAAACGGGTGACTGACTGTTACCGGGAGCCGAAGGTGCAATCCGGTTACCCATCCTGCCGGTTGCAGGATCAGTGGAAAGGTTTTTGCGCCTGGGCCGCGATCTTTTCCAGTTCGCTTCTGCTGAAACGATATTTCTGCCTGCAGAATTCGCACTGCACCTCGGCGCCGCAGTCTTTTTCCGCCAAATCCTCAAGCTCTTTTACGCCTAAGGAGAGCAGGGCGTTTTCCATTTTTTCAATAGAGCAGCTGCACTGGTAAGAAAGTTCTCTGGTGTGGATCGTCCGGTGGGGGATTTTGCCGAAGATTTTTGACAGAATCCCGGCAGGAGAGCAGCCCTGGCCAAGCAGCTGCGACAGGGGGGGCAGTCGTGCAATGTTTTTTTCAAGCGCCGTGAGTATGGTTTCGTCGGCCGGCGGCAACGACTGGATGAGAAACCCGCCGGCTGCGGCAACTGAGCCGTCCGCTCCAAGGTGTACCGAGAGTCCTATGGTGGAAGGGGTCTGTTCCGACTGGGACAGGTAGTAGGCGAGATCGTCTCCTACTTCACTGGTGTAGAGCGGGATCGTTCCGGGATATGTTTTGCTGGCGCTGATTTTTTTTACCACGGTGAGAAGCCCCGCATGACCTATGCCGGCGGCAACGTCGATAAAGCCGTTTTTCAGGGGGAGCTCGGCGTGGGGGGCGGCTACGTATCCACGCACCCAGCCGTCATATCCGGCTTCCGCCAGGACCTTGCCCAGCGGCCCGTTCCCGGCAAATTTCACCATGACGCTCTGGTTGTCCTTTAAGAGGGCGGCAAGCAGCGCCGCACCGGTAAGCGCCCTGCCGATGGCGGCCGCTGCCAACGGTCCGACATCGTGTCTTCTGCACGCCTTCGCGACAAGGTCGGTGGTGTTGCAGGCAACGCCGAAAAAATTGCCTTTTTGCGAGATAACCCGTTCGATACTGTCAGCCATGTCGTTATTGATCCTGGAAAGTGAGTTGAATGGAATATACAGTTCGCCACATTATAGTGCCAAAAGTTGGCGGAGCAAGGGCCAAATGATATAAAAACGTTGACGTTAACGTTAGAACTATTATAGGATTACCACTGGTTTGCCGGAAGGCTGCTGTTGGTTCTTAAATTCAACGAGGTGGAGGAAAACTGTAATGCGATATCTCATCGTTTTTGCCCTGCTCTTGGGCTGTCTGCCTGCTCAGGCAAAAGAGATCAGCGGGGTTCAGGTCCAGGAAACCGTCCGTACTCCAGCTGGCAGGGAACTGCGGCTCAACGGCGCGGGAATTCGTGCAAAATTTGTTTTTGATATCTATATCGCCGCACTTTACCTGGGAAAACAGACGGCTGCGGCAGAAGAGGTTCTGACAGATCCGGGCCCGAAAAGAGTCGTCATGCATTTTCTTCACAAGCACGTTGCCGCGGAAAAACTGGTGGCAGCATGGAACGAGGGATTTGCGGCCAACAACAGCACCGAAACGCTGGATTCCCTTAAAGCAGATATCGCAGCCTTCAACGGTTTTTTCACAGATGTAAACCGCGGCGACAGGGTGATACTCGACTTTGACCCCACCAAAGGCACCAGTGTGACCATCGCCGGTCAGAAGAAGGGAACGATAGCGAACAGGGAATTTTACCCGGCACTGCTCAAGATCTGGCTGGGGGATAAGCCGGTAACGGAAAAACTCAAAAAACAGCTGCTCGGCAGGGAAAACCATACCTGATAATTCCCGGTGACCCCCAGGACGAAAAACAAAGACGCCACACCCCGGAGCCGCGCCGGCTGTGCGGTGCGGCGTTGCTCCGGGTGCACCGGCGCAACCCCCGGTTCAGAGCTCGTCAACACCGGAGGGGATGAGGCAGATGAAGACAAAATCCTCTCCGCCGCCGTTCATCAGCTGATGCTCTTCGTTGCCGGGGATGAACACAACCGTACCGCTTGTCACCTCTCGCCACTCACCGTTCTGGTAAACTTTTCCCGTTCCTGAGTGGACGAAAATTTCATGCTCCCACTCATGGGAATGACGGGGACTGAAGCCGCCGGGGGCAATGGTGAACACCCGCATGCAGAAGTTTTTGGCATCATCGGCCTTGCCTATGACCACCCTCCCGGTCACCCCTCTTGCTGACTGATTGTCGAATTGCTTGCTGGGTACCTCGGTATATTGCTTTATTTTCATAATGTTTTCCATTGGTTGTTGTCATGTTAACGGCCAGGTGGCGATCCGCCGTACAGCCCTTTGTTAATATATAGTAATTCTTGCATGTTGCAGCAATGCCAATTCAATTATGCTGCTTTTTCGCAGTGAGGCCCATATAGATTGCCGACAGGGTGATGCAGACCCCCGTCCAGTTCAGAAGGTTGGTGGGACGATCGAAGAAAAGCACATCCCAGACAAAAGAGAGCGTAGGCTGGAGCAGCAGGATAAGACCGGTAAAAGAAGCCCTGATTTTAGGCATCGCCGTGGCAATCAGGATCCAACCGACGGTCTGGCAGAACAGCCCGAGAGCGGCCAGGCAGAGCAGACTGTTCAGGTCGGGGATGATAAATGAGTCGCCACTGAAAATCATCTTGAGGCCGAGAAAAAGGGCGCAGAAGACAGACACGAACAGCAGGGCGAGAAAGTGCGAATGGTTGTTGGCGGTGTGAATCTTTCTGATGGTGAGCAGGAAAATCGTATAACAGACCGCGGTGAGCAGACTGAGGTAGATCCCGGTCTTGTATCCAGGGGAGAGCTCGTTCCAGCTGGTGCCGACGATGAGAAACAGCCCGCCGATGGCCAGCGGCAGTGCCGCGACAAACCGCAACCTGAGGGTTTCCCCGAGAAAGAAAAAGCCTATCACAGCAAGGAAAAAAACCTGAAAGTTGCTGATAAGCGTCGACAGGCCGGGACCGATATACATTATCGACCGGTGCCAGAAAAAGAGGTTGAAGGCGAAGATGAGACCGCAGAAGACGCTCAGGAGGAACTTGTCTTTTTCAAGCCTGAGCCTCGCGCCCTGCAGCTTGGCGCCGATAAACAAAAAGACTGCACCGAAGAACACCCGGTAAAATCCGGATGCCGTCGGGGATACCTGGGCAAGCTTGACCAGGATCGCCGAGAAGCTGATAAGAAAAGCGCCCAGCAACACCTGAAACACCGGTTGATACCGCAGGTACACTGAAGGGAAAAAGGAGTCGGAGTTGCTGGCCATAATATTTTTTTGATTTGCAGGAAGACGACTGGTAGTTGCGGACAGATTGTACTGTATTCAATGTTGAGGCTGATTAAGCCCTTCTTTTTACCGTATCCAGCATCATTTTCGCCATATTTTTATCGCCGCCTGCTCACTATGAGTGCGGGTGGAAACCAGGTGGTGTTAATGGGTCAGGAGAGGGCAAAGTCCACGGCCTGTTTCGCGTGGAGGAGCGTGGTATCGAAAAGAGGAACAGGCAGACAGCTTTTGCCCACGAGCATGCCTATTTCGGTACATCCGGCGATGATCGCCTCGGCTCCGCCGGCCTGCAGCTCCCCGATGATACGCAGATAGCGGGTGCGTGATTCGTTTACTATTCTGCCGTGACACAGTTCTTCGAAAATCACTCTGTCGACGACATTTCTGTCCTCGGCAGACGGCACGATCACCTGCAGTCCGAAATTCTGTGCAAGGCGGTCGATGTAGAATTTTTCTTCCATGGTAAACCTGGTGCCGAGCAGGCCGACCGTCCTGAAGCCGTGACGGATAATTTCCGCCCCCGCCGCGTCGGCTATATGGAGCAGCGGAATGTCCACGGCCGCCTGAACGCCATCGGCCACTTTGTGCATGGTGTTGGTACAGATCAACAAACAATCCCCGCCTGAGCGCTCGATTGTTCTGGCAGCGCCTGCCAGCTGTGCTTCAATCTCCTGCCAGTCGCCTTCCCGCATCAGATCGACGAAAGGTTGAAAATCTACGTTGACCAAAATCAGTCTGGCCGAATGATATCCGCCAAGGGTGCGCTGTATCTGTTCATTGACATGAGTGTAGTAAAGGGCGGTGGATTCCCAGCTCATGCCTCCGATCATGCCGATGGTTTTCATATGACTCAGTTCCGGTCGGGGTGGTGAGTTTTTTATTTCTGGACGTTACAGCCTTCTGAGTATATAGCAGCCGCTTGCGATAATCAGGATTGTCCCCGCCAGCTGCACCAGGTCAGGAATATCACGCCAGAACACAAATCCCCATACGATGGAGATGGGGATGACAAAAAACTCAAAGGGTGCGACGATCGATGCCCTGCCCAGGCGATAACCCTGGGAAAGGCAGTAGAATCCCACTGCGGCTATAATGCCGGTACCGAAAATCAGGAGCAGGTCGTCTCCAGTGGGAACCGTCCATCTGCGCAGCAGAAAATCCATGTTGGGATGTGCAGTGGCGAGAAGACTGCCGTCGCCGATAAAATACCACAGCAGACCGCCTCCCGCCAGGTAAGTCATGGTAGGATAAAACACGAGGGACGCGCCGCTTTCATGTTCTCCGTATTTCCTGGTAATTACTGCCGAGATTGCATAGAACAGGCCGGATATGAGCGGCAGCACCGCGTCAACACCCATAATGGCTGATCCCGGGCGCATCACGGTCACAATGCCTGTAAAACCGACAACAAGCGCGAACCATCCCCGCCTGTCGATCCGTTCATCGAGAAAGAAAACGGAAAAAACAGAGATAAAGAGCGGAGCGCAGAAGAAAACAGTGACGGTCTGGGCGATTGGGATTCGGGCGATAGCAAAGTAATAGAGGGTATAGGACAGCAGCAGCAGGAGTCCTCTTACCATCTGGAAAGAGGCCTGCCTGGTTTGCAATAGAGAAAAGCCGCCTTCCAGTTTTATGATGAGAAGTATTGGCAACAATGCGAAAACACTTCTGAGAAAGACGATCTCATGCACCGGGTAACTGATGCTGATCAGCTTTATAATCACATCCTGGATGGAAAAGGTAAATCCTCCCGCCAGGATGAAGAAAATGCCGGGCAGGGAAGATTCCGACCTGGTGAAATATATTTTTTTCATCGACCCGATTTCCGTTGAATTGTGCATGAAGCGGAAACAACTGCTCTAACAATCTATATCTGGTCTGGTGAAAAAAAATCAATAGAAATATGACCGGATCTTTTTTTACCGCAAGACGGGGCCGGAGATGGTGGTGGCGTCGGCGGTTAACAAAGAAGAAAAATCGCGAGACCGATGCGGCCGTTATAGTAACGTATCGATTTTTTTTGCAATCTCTGCGGTGTCGTCACACTTTTCCAGGCAGGACCTGATAGAGCGCAGGATTTCCCTGGCGATGCCGATCTTCGGTTTCGGCGACAGCAGCTGGGTGTCGAGGGTCTTCAGGTCGATGACGATTTCCTCCAGCGTATCGAAGTCAAGGTGTTGCGGGGGGATTGCCGCCTTGAGTTGTTGCCGCAGGGTTTCAAGAATGTTAAGGTCTTCACTGTTGGCAACGGGTCCCTCGCTCAGGGACGCACCATCCTCCGCCGTCTTGTCCGCCGGTGCCGCCATCCCGAGATGGGCAAGTCCTTCCCTGGTGATGGCGATGTTGCCGGCCAGGGTTTTCAACTCGACCAGCCCCTTGACCATCAGGTCTTCGGCTATCCTGCCCGCTTCCGTGCGCTCAAACCCTATTGCGCTTCCCACGTCATGCATGTTGGCGTGCACGGTTTCGTCTCCGCCGGTTATCCGGTACAGCTCCTCGAGAAAATTACTTATTGCATTATTATCTTCACTCATGGAGAAACCTATGCCTCTCAGTTGGTAAGGGTAGGAAGTTTCAAACAGATCGGTCATGACCTGGCGAACCGTAACTGTACCACTAGAGCCAGATTATCACAAGCGGCCGCGTTTTGCGAACCGTCAGCTGACCGCTTTGTAGCTGTCCAGCTTGATATGATGCTTGAAAAAATCGCGGTGTTCGTCCCTGCGGTGGGTGACGAAAAGGATAGTGGACAGCTTCCTGTCGCTGACTAACTGTAAAAAATCAAGCACTTTTGCCCTGTTGATGTCGTCGAGTCCCTGGGTCGGCTCGTCGAGAACCAGCAGGTCCGGAAGCTTGATCAGGGCTCTTGCGACAAGCACCAGCCTCTGTTGGGCGTACGTGAGTTTGCCAAACGGGTGATTGGCCTTGTCGGCAAGATTTATCCACGCCAGCCATTTCTGTGCTTTTTTCAATTGCTGGGTATGAATTTTCCGGTAGAGACCGATTGAATCGTGCAGCCCGGAAAGAACCACGTGCATGGCGGTGCCGACGCTGCGGTGGTCGCGGTGCAGGGACGGGGAAACCATCCCGATTTTACTTTTTATCTCCCATACCGATTCTCCGGTCCCTCTCTTTTTGCCGAACATGTGCAGATCGTTTGCGTAACATTTGGGGTTGTCCCCCACGAGGATGTCAAGAAGTGTCGATTTCCCGCAGCCGTTATGACCGCTGATCAGGGTGTGATCGCCGCTGCAAACGGTCAGGTTAAGCCCGGAAAAAAGCATCTTTTTGCCGTAACCGGCGAAACCGTTTCGTAATTTTATGAGTTCTTTATTGCCTGGGGTCTGCTCATCTGGGTTCACTGAATCGGTGGGAGGTGGTGCCGCCGCAACTTTTTTTTCACCGGTCACCAAATGGCCCGTAGAGGTACCGTGGAGTTCCGGCAGAATTGTTTTTCTCAGCCCGGCTGCGCAAAGTCTTCCCGCTTTTATGAGTGCAAGGTGGGAACACCACTCAGGGATGTCGACGAGGTTGTTGACAAAAACAATGGTCTGCACGTCGCCCGGCAGCGAAACAAGCGCCTGGTTGAGTTCGATGCAGCTCTGGTGGTCGAGGCCGTCGTAGGGGTCCTGCAGTATCAGGGTGCTGGCACCGGTTATGATCGCTTCCAGGATCAGCAGCTTGCGGCATTGCCCGGAGCTCAGCTGCCGGTAGCCGAGGTCGAGGCAGCGCTCCATGTCAAGAGCCCGCAGCAGCGGCAGAAAATCGCGGTAACCGGGGAGAAATTCATAAACCCTGGTGCCGGGGTCGACGCGATCGAGAAAATCGGTGTCATCGTTTCGCAGTTCCCGCTCAAACACTATCTGCTGGTTGGCAAAGGAAATGATCCCCGGTTTTACAGGGGCAATGTATTGCCCGACCGAGTAATTCCCGGCTCTTCCCGTTAAAAAATCAAGCAATATGTCGATTCCCGAATCATTGCCGCCGTAAACGCACCAGCTCTCATTACTTCTGACAACGAGTTCGTCTATCTGCAGCTCGGGATGGGAAAAATTTTTGATGTACATGGCCGGCAAGAGGTTTACCCGTTGAGGTCGCGAAGATGCTCGCGGTTTATCGTCTGCTTCCTGCCCTGTTCGTCCACCGAGACATAGGTGAACGCGGCTTTTGTCACAAGCTCTTCAACCACCGACAGCCCGGGTTCGTCAAGGGCGGGGTGGACACGGACCTCAAGGTCGATGGTGATTGAGGTGTTGCCAATTTTCGCCACGTTCCCGTAGCAGCACACGGTATCGCCTACATGCACCGGCTTTATGAATCGGATGGAGTCGACCGCAACCGTCACCACCCGGGTACAGGTTCTCTCCCGTGCCAGTATGCCTCCGGCGATGTCCATCTGGGACATGATCCAGCCGCCAAAAATATCGCCAGCCGGATTGGTGTCCGCAGGCATGGCGAGAGTTCGCAAGATGAGTTGTCCTTCCGGGATGTTGTCTTTTTCCATAATATCTGATCGCTGAGGGTTGTCAGGGCCGGATCGGTCCGGCTGGATCAGGGGCAGCAGGCTGAAGGCTGCAGCGCCTGACTTGGTTGTGCCCGCCTGCTTCCACCTTGGCCTTTTAATGGCGGTACTGCCAGGCAAGCATACTTGAATTTTGGTTTGATATCCATATAGTAGTTCCTAAGTAGCAATATTCGATGAATTTTCCTTGCCGCACCCAGCAAGGCCAGGGACAAGATGAGCGCATAAATTTTGTCTGATTTGCCATACGCTTGGCCTGGGGGAGATGGCGTATGTCCTGCCTGGTGGTCGCCCGGAAAATGGCGGCAGGATAGGGAAGATCACCGGGACGATCAGGCAAAATTACTACAAAACCACGGACGGTGACGGATAAATTGAAAAAATACTTGCTTGTCTCGGGCTGTCTTGGTGTGTTTGCGGCAGCCATGACCGTACCTTTTGTCTACGAGACGAAAACCCTCTGGTATAAAATCGGGTTTGACAGGACGCTGCTGCGCGCCGGGCAGTTGTGCGGGCTGGTGACCTTTTTATTGCTGCTGGTGCAGGTTCTGCTTGCCAACCGGGGGCGGCTGCTTGAGCAATCTTTCGGGGTACCAAAATTGCTGGAGTACCACCGGAAAAACGGCGTGCTTATCGGCCTGTTCGCCCTGCTTCACCTCCTGGGGGTGCTGATTCCGGAGAACCTTGGCAACCTGCCGCTGTCCATGAGGTTCTGGCCGGAGCTGGTGGGAGCGGGGTTGTTCCTGCTTATAGCGCTTATGGCTGTCACTTCCCGGTACAGGCTGCAGCTGGGACTGGATTACCCGAAATGGCGTTATTCCCACCGGATCTTCGGATATCTCGCAATTGGTCTGGCCAGTCTGCACGTACTCTTTGTAAGTGAATCTTTCAGCGGCTGGCTGCCGCGGCTGGCTCTTATCGGCCTGGTTGGCGGCTGCGTGGTGCGGGTTGTGCTGTTGAAATGGTTCCGCACCAAATAGTTTAATGTTAAAGCTTGTCAATCGGTTGCGCCATCTTATGGTCTATTGTATCGCCGGAATATCTGTAATTACACAATATCCGGGAAAATAACCAAGGTGTGTTGCCGCCATTGGTCACGCGATAGATTGCAACTCAATAAACGGAGGATATCATGAAGCATTATTTGCAAGTAGTGACTCTGGTACTGTTTTTTTCGCAGCTGTTCGGTTGGCAGACAGTCTATGGCGAAGTGAAGAGCTTAAGCGTTGATAAAGCGCATTCAAATATCTATTTCAGTATTGACCATATCTTTTCCAAGATAAACGGCCGGTTCGATGATTTTGAAGCTGAAATAAGGTTTGATCCCGCAGATCTTGAAGGCTCCCGTTTCTATTTCAAAATTATGGTTGATTCCATCGACACAAACATCGCTAAACGTGACAAGCATTTGTTGTCATCCGATTTTTTTGATGCCGGCAAGTATCCGGAGATGACTTTCGAGTCGGTCTCGATAACAGACATGGGCGATAGCCGTTTTGATGTTCTGGGAAAACTCACAGTTAAAGGCCAGGTCTATGACTTTGTGCTGCCTCTTGTTTTTGCCGGGGTGAAGGATCACCCGGCAATCAGCGGCAAAAAGGTGGCCGGTTTTAACGGAACTGTTACCCTTGATCGTCTGGCGTATAGAGTGGGTGGAGGAAAATTCTATGACATGGGAATCATTGGAAAGGATGTGGATGTTCTGGTGAGCCTTGAGGCGTTAAGCAGATAATGGCTCAACAGCCTCCGGCGCAGGTTTCGTGGAAATTAGGCCGGCGTCACGCCATTGACAAGACGTGAAGGTTAGTTATCGTTTTCTATGGATCTTTTCCCCGGTGGCATAACTGGAAAACATCTCGTGCCGGGAAAGGATCGAGAACGGCAAATCATTCCGGTCGCATCCATTTGTCGAACTCACTGGAGAGATAGAAAATTAACTGCTGTATAACGTTTGCAAGGAGGCACGTTATGGCTCATACATGTAAAAGTTGCGGCGCGGTGGCAGACCACCCCGGTCATCTCTGTGATCCTATAGTCGAAAAACTGTCATGTTCCTATTGCGGCGAAAAAGATGTTTCGGTGACCCATGTGTGTAAAGCGAAACTTGAGGCGATGAAATATTCCTGCGGATCATGCGGCAGAATTGCCGCCAAGGACGAAGAGTTATGTAAACCGGAGGAGATTGGCTGAGCCTTTTGCGTCGACAGATAAAAAACACCTACCTAAACAGAGAAACGGCCCGTTCTTCCCTGGCAAGCCAGTTGACCGGCAGGGAGAGAACGGGCTCTTTTGTCGGCTGGAAGACGCTGTTTAAAAACAGAATCCCTGCATAGGCAGACCGGCGATCTGGAACGCCTGGTGAATACCCCTGGGGAACAGGTTGTAGAAATATTTCATGGTACCCTTTTCCGGTCCCATATCCTTTGCCATATCGGCAGTCACCACCCGCACGTACGGGTGTCTTTTTCTTTCCGTATACGACTTTCTGATCAATTCTATCACCCGCTTGTGGTCGTTTGTCAGCGCCAGGTCGAGTTTTTGGGCGATATAATCGCGGACCTTGTGGTCCCAGGCGTTGAGGTCGAGAAGCTGGTAATTTTCCGAAATCAGGTATTTTTTTCCATTGATATGGAGATAGTGGCTAATCGTCGTCATGGTACACCTCCTGCAACATAAAAAGATTCATCAAGCAGCTGAACAAGCTGCGGACACCTATGATAGTCTTCACTTAAATAGTACCACAAAAGAGTCGGAATACCAAGGGTAAATCGTACTTGTTGAGTGTGGAAATGTACGTGATTGCAGTGAGATACCACGCAGTGGCGGTTGTGTTTCGGGAGGTGCTTTTAAGTCAGGTTTTTACGGGAGAATGCATTGTCTCTAGAAGTCGATACCGGGTTGGGGTTCTATATCTTTTCGGTATGCGTGCTTTATTTCGCGCACTTCGCTGACTGTGTCCGCCTGTTCGATAAAGTCGGGATGAGCGTTTCTGCCGGTCATGACGAGATGCATGTGCGGGGGGCGGAGGTCGAGTATCTGCTGTACCTGGTCCTTGTCGACCAGCTTGAGTTTTAATGCATTGTTGATTTCATCGAGAATGAGGGTGTCGCAGGAGTCTTCTTTGAGAATGTTTTTTACAAGCTGCAGGGCGTCCTGGGCGTTTTTACGGTGCTCGGCATGGGAGTACGGATTCCCCTGGATACCGCAGAAGCCTTTGCCGGTTGCCTGCAGGGTGACCAGCGGTGCGAGCAGTTTGACCCCGTCCCACTCCCCGGAGTAGAGGTCTCCTTTCATAAACTGGACGATGCTTGTCTTCAGGCCGTGACCGCATCCTCTCAGCGCCATGCCCATGGCGGAAGTGGTTTTGCCCTTGCCGTCCCCGGTAATGATGACGACGAGTCCCTGACGATGTTCTGGTTCGAATTTGGTGACGATAACCTGGTCTGTCATAATTTCTCCCGGTACCGGGATGAACAGGTCAGCTTACCCTGGCGTAGGTTATGGTGGTAAACGGTTCGCTGGCGTCCGGATGTTCCTCTCTGGAAATCTCCCGGAACTGGCTGTCGGTAAATTCCGGGAAGAAAACGTCGCCGTCCACGTCCCTTTTGAGAATGGTGAGTATAATGTGGGTTGCGACCTCGAAACCCTGGGCGAAGATTTCAGCACCGCCGATGATAAATATCTTTTCGACATTGCCGCAGAGCCGTACCGCTTCTCCCAGGGATTCGGCATTATCAACGTTTTCGCCATGCTGCCGCCTGGTTCTGCTCAGCACGATGTGGCGTCTTCCCGGAAGCGGTGCGGGAAGAGAGTCAAAGGTTTTTCGTCCCATGATCATGGGAAACCCCATGGTGGTTTTCTTGAAAAACTTAAGCTCTTCAGGAATATGCCAGGGCATCTTGCCGTTTTTGCCAATGGTTCTGTTTTTTGCCATTGCGGCAATCAGGATTATCTGCATAGTCTGGTGGCAGTGTTGTGGGAAAACTGAAAAATATATTGTGCTTGCGCTAGCTTCCTTATAATAATACGATGATTATACTAAATATTCAATTGGATTTGAGATTGCAGCCAGAAGATGTCAGCCGTCCCGCGCCTCATCCGGGATGAGGGGAAATTGATGGCCAAGGATAATAAGGAGCAGGAGGGATCTGATGAAATTACAGTGTTTCCATTGCGGAGCAGTTGGCTCAATAGATGATTCCCATGTCGGGAGCACGGTCAAATGTCCTCAATGTCAGAAGTCGTTTGAAACCTTCGAAAATGTTCTGGAAAAAGACGGGGAAAACCGTATTGAGCTTGAGTGTCCTGCGTGCCATGTTGCCGGCAGTTCAAGCGATGCTTTCCTCGGGCGTACGGTCAAGTGTCCGGAATGCGATACCCTTTTTGTCGTTCAGGAAGATCCTGAAGATATCGAAGTGATAAAGCCTGAGTTTCTCGAGAAAGACCACGACATGGGGGAACCGGTGGCGCAGGCGGCCCCGGTGGCCCAGGCGGTTGAAGAAGACGACATTGACAGCGAAATTTTGCACGTCCTGGATGCTGCCCTGCCGGAAGTGCCTGACGAACCGGACGGGCAGATAACTCTGTCCGGTGCCGAAATGTCACAAGACGAAGCTTTCGAAAAATCCTTTGCCGCCACTTCCGCCCATGGGATTAATGGTGAAGCGAGCACCGAAAAAAAGCTCGACCCTCAAGAGGTGGTGACCGGGGATGGAGAAGAGGAGCTCGAGCTTGAGCTCGGCGGTGACAGCGAACTTGAGATTGTCGGTGAAGATCAAGGTGATGTCAGCGAGATCGCGGAGCTCGAGGTGGAAGGCGAGATATTTTCAGAGCAGGAAGAAGCGCCGGAAGTTTCCGCTGACGTTGATGCCGAAGAAGACGAATTTCCGGCGGAGGTCGTCGTTGAACCGTACGGTCTTGAAAAAGAGCAGTGCTGGCAATGCGGCAAAGAGAGCGACGGCGAACATTTTATGGTGCTTGAGGGGAGAGCTTACTGCGGCGAATGCATTCCGAAAAAACATGAACCGGATGTCGATCCGGCTGATCCGGACGGCCTTGGCCTGGCAGAACGGGTAGCCGAGGCGGCGGGAATAGGCGGTGCTGGTGCGGCAGCTGCCGAAAAAGAGCAGGCGGCAGATGTCGGCGACAGTGATGACGAAATAGAAAGCTGTCATGTTGGCGAAGCCGGGGCACAGTCACAGAAGAGTAAATCCGCCAGAGTGCTTTTGGTGGCAGGAGCTGCTGCTGTGATTATTGCGATCCTGGCTTTATGGGGGCTGGGGTTGCTGTAACTCCTGCGCAAGTACGGCACAGCTGTTTTGTTGATTATAGAGGTGTTGCTTTGGATATGAACGATCCTGCACTTTACTGGTTTATTATTGGGGTAATGCTGGGTTTTATGGGACTTGTCCTGCCGGGTTTTGTGCTTTTGGTTTTCGGGTTCGGAGCCGTCGTCACTTCAGCTGTCGCCTGGTTCACTTCCGTGCCGATAGCCGGACAGCTTGGACTTTTTATCGTTTCTTCCGTTCTCGGCCTGCTGGTGATGGATAACTTTATCAAAAAGCGTTTTCCCGGTGACAGTGGTGCGGATGCTGCGGTGGAGGATGAACAGGAACAGGTCGTGTTGCAGGCGGTCCCGGGGGATCGTGGGGTGGTGTCTGCGGCGATCGACCCGCCGGAGGAAGGAAGGATAAAGTATTCCGGTATCTGTTGGCGGGCGACGGCAGACGAATTTATCGAGGAAGGTGAGATCATTTCGGTGGTTTATCAAAAGGACCTGGTTGTCCATGTCGAAAAAATATGACCGAACGCCCGGAATATTGAGGCAATACCTGTAATAGCAGCTGTGTGGTTGCTTTCGTCTTTTTCTTTTATTTGAAATACGACCTGTCGTTGCTGTTGACAACCCAATGTCGTTGTACTATATATTGCCATATGGAAATATGGCTAAATAGGAGTGAGTATGAAATCGTTTATCCGCGTCATGAAAGCGCTGTCCGATCCCAGCAGGATCAAAATAATTAAAATGCTGCAGCATAAAGAACTCTGCGTCTGCGAACTTACGGCAGCGCTCGGGCTTGCCCAGCCAACCGTCTCCAAGCACCTGAAGCAGTTGGAGGATGCGGGCCTGGTGGGATTTGAGAAGGACGGGACCTGGGTTAACTACAGGTTGGCCGCCGAAAGTGAGTCACCCTACGCAGAGGTAATGCTCGGACAGCTTCGCGAGTGGCTCGATGACGACAAGGAGATTGTCGAACTGGTTCTGCGGCTGCCGTCCTTGGACCGACAAAGAATAACCGCCGCCTGATTTCAATTGCAGAAGAGGAATTTTGTCATGGAGTGGGAAAGAGAGTGGAAGCCGCTGGTCGCCGTAATTTTGGTTTTCGGCGCTTGTTATTATCTGCCGGTCGGATACGGCCGCTTCGACAATGCGTTAGCGGAAGCGCTGCATCTTGTCAAATGGTACGCCCGTGAGCATGTTCTGCTCTGCCTGGTGCCTGCTTTTTTCATTGCCGGCGCCATAGCCGTTTTCGTAAGCCAGACCTCCGTCTTAAAGTACCTCGGACCAACCGCCAACAAGGTGATCGCCTATGGCGTGGCGTCGGTTTCCGGGACTGTACTGGCGGTCTGCTCATGTACGATTTTACCCCTTTTTGCAGGTATTTACCGGATGGGGGCGGGGCTGGGTCCGGCCACCGCGTTTCTCTATGCAGGGCCTGCAATCAACGTTCTTGCCATTATCCTGACAGCCAGGATCCTCGGTCCGGAAATCGGGACCGCCAGAGCCGTCGGCGCGATTTTTTTCTCCATCGTGATCGGGTTGATAATGCATTTGCTTTTTGCCGGAGAGGAAAAGGAAAAAGCGGCGGTCCAGGCGGCTTTGCCGGAAGATGAGGCTGTCAGGCCCCTGTGGCAGAATGCACTCTATTTCTCCGCCATGATCGGCATCCTGGTTTTTGCCAACTGGTCCAGGCCGGAAGATTCCCAGGGGCTCTGGCACCTGATCTACAGCAACAAGTGGCTGATTACCTCGTTGTTTTCCATCGCTCTTACCGTTATTCTCGTGTCATGGTACAATTTGCCGAAATGGCAGGTTGTCTTGGCCGTCGTTCCGGTGGTGGTTCTTGCGCTTGTTGCCGGCAACCACCCGGCCATCGTCTTTGTCGCCGCGGTTGTCGGCCTGTCGGCGGTCATCAGCGACCGTGAGGATGAGTCCGGTGAGTGGTTCAGGGAATCATGGGGATTCGCCAAGCAGATCCTTCCGCTGCTTCTGCTCGGCGTGCTGATCGCCGGAATGCTCCTCGGCCGTCCGGGCAACGAGGGGCTTATTCCCTCGGAATGGGTTGGACGGGCGGTGGGAGGGAATTCGCTCCTGGCCAATTTTGCAGCCTCCTTTGCCGGGGCCTTCATGTATTTTGCAACCCTGACCGAAGTGCCTATCCTGCAGGGGCTCATAGGCAACGGAATGGGCAAGGGACCCGCGCTGGCTCTGCTTCTGGCTGGCCCTGCGCTGTCTTTGCCCAACATGCTGGTCATCAGGAGTATCATGGGCACCAAAAAGACCATAATCTTTGTCGTGCTCGTCATAATAATGGCAACCGTCAGCGGTTATCTGTACGGAACGCTGTTTTAAATATTTTTCGTAACCGAAACTTACAGGGAGTGAGTCTATGGACATCAAAGTGTGTGGACCCGGATGTGCGAAGTGTCATGAAGCCGAACGGCTCGTCAGCGAGGCTGTAAAAGAGGCAGGGGTTGAAGCGACCATTGAAAAAGTAACCGATTTCAACGCCATAGCCGGGTATGGAGTGTTTTCCACTCCGGCGGTGATCGTCGACGGGGAAGTCAAGTGTGTCGGCAAGGTGCCGACGAAGAAGGAAATCCGGAAGTGGATAGGTTGAAGCTGCAGCACGGTGGACCGTGGCGACAAGGAGAAGCGCGTGAACCGGGATACGGACGTTCAAGGGGACGGGGATAACAGGTGCAGTGAAAAACGTTGTAACAGGGTAAGACCGACCGCTGTGAACTCTTTTGAGAAAAAGCTTCCCATGGTCGTGGTGCACCTGATGATGCTGGTCTGCGCAATACTCGTGTCCACATCTTTTACCGTGGGCGCCGCCATCACCGCGGCGCTTGATCCCGCCCTGCTGACACTGGTCCGGTTCTGTTTTGCCGCCCTTCTTTTTGCACCGATCGTGTATTACCGGTACGGTTTCTGCTTCTCCTGGTCCCTGCTGTGGCGGTGTGGTGTCATAAGCGGCTGCCTGGTCGTGTTTTTCTGCTGCATGTTCTTGTCGCTGAGGTATACCAGCGCCCTGAACACAAGCGTTATTTTTGCCCTGGTTCCGTCAATTTCCTGTATTTACTCTCTGGTGATCATCGGCGAGCGGCTCGGCAGAGAACAGATGATCGCCCTGGGCTGCGGACTTTTCGGGGTTGTCTGGGTCATCTTCCGGGGTGATCTCTCGTTGTTGCTGACGATGCAGTGGAACAAGGGGGATCTTATCTTTTTGACCGGTTGTCTTTTTATGGGGCTGTATACTCCGCTTATCAAGCTGCTGCACCGCGGCGAGTCGATGGCGGTGATGACGTTCTGGGTTCTGGTGAGCGGCTCGGCCTGGCTGCTGATGTATGGGGGATATCGGCTGCTGACCACCGATCTTCTGCAGGTTCCCATGTTCGCTTGGGGCGGTATCCTCTATCTGGCGATATTTACCACCATTGTCACCTTTTTCCTCACCCAGTATTCGGTGCCGTATCTGGGGGCGACACGGGTCATGGCCTATTCTTATCTTTACCCGGGCCTGGTGCTGGTGATCGATCTGCTGCTGGGGCACGGTCTTCCCCCCCTCAGGGTTCTTCCCGGGGTGGTGGTGGTTCTGGTTGCCATGGTGGTGTTGATGAGTGCAAAAGACGACAGGGGATAACCGGTGTTGTTAAACTTTCTCCTCTATTTCTCTTCCAGCTTGAGATAGAGATCCCCACGACCATAGGGGCCCGGCCGGCCTTTTCCCTTCAGGCGAAGTTTCTGGCCCGCTTTTGAGCCGGGCGGTATCCTGACCTTCAGGGTCTGCTCTCCATGTTCCCCGTAAACCAGGATCTGGACGGTTTTGCCATGGGTGAGCTCAACAACAGACAACGGGGTATGGTAGGTAATGTCGTACTCTTTGAGATGGGAGGCGCTGTTGTTTTCGGTCCGGCCGTGATTTTTTTTGTGACCGCCCAAGAGATTGCCGACCTTGTTTGAGATCGATTTCAGCACGCCCCCCTGGTGGGTCAATCTTTTTTTGGCCGAGCCTGTCAACAATGGACCGGCAAGTGAGCCTATCAGGAAAATTCCCCCGAGAAACATGCTGCCTTTACCGCCGAAAAAACTTTTCCTGATAAAATGAGAGTTGTGGCGAAACCCGGATTTCTGGAACTCGCGCAACAGCCCGCTGAACATCTGCTGAAAGCGAGGATCCTGGAAAAGATCCCGCAGGATATCTTCCTGGCTGTAGGAGAATCCTGATGAATACGTTGTGCCGTTTTGTCGGCATGCGTTGTATTCCCTTCTCTTGACCGGGTCGGTCAAAACCCCGTAGGCTTCGGCCACCTCCTTGAACCGTTCTTCCGCGGTGGGATCATCGGGATTCCTGTCCGGGTGAAATCTCATGGCGAGCTTTCGATAGTTGGACCTGATTTCTTCATCGGTACAGTTTGGGGAAACACCCAGGATCTGGTAATAGTCTTTCATTGCTCAGCTATCTGAAAAGGCCAATATCTGTCGACGGTTATCGATGTTGCTGCCTATGCCGCCTGTTCTTGCCGCCGGCTGCAGGAAAAAGCGGGTGTGTCTGCAACACCCTACAATAGTAAGACTGTTCCGGTAAAATGACAATTATTTCTCGTTAACCCTGGAAAAGTGTAAAGAAGAGCAATAGGTTATTGTTACATTACATTTGCATTAACGGTGGTGCCGGCAGGCGGCACCTTGCCAGGAAAGGTCGGGAAAATGAAAAAAATAGTTATCGTTACCGCAATAATTGCAGCCGTCGTCGGGTTCTTTGTGCTTGGCCTTGATCAGGTCCTGACCCTGGAGAACATCAAGGCGCGGCAGGCCGAGCTGACCGGGATGGTCAACAGGGAACCGGTTGTTGCAAGTGTCGTCTATTTTTCGGTCTACACCGCGGTAACGGCTCTCTCCCTTCCGGGGGCGGTCGTCATGACTCTTGCCGGAGGCGGTATTTTCGGCCTGGTGTGGGGTTTTGTCCTGGTGTCGTTTGCCTCGAGCTGCGGGGCGACTCTTGCCTTTCTTGTTTCCCGTCATCTTTTCAGGGAGAGCGTGCAGGCGCGTTTCGGTGAAAAGCTGGCCGCCATAAACAGAGGTGTTGAACGTGAAGGACCGCTTTATCTCTTCACCCTTCGCCTGGTCCCTGTTTTCCCGTTTTTTATCATCAATATTGTGATGGGGCTTACCCCGATCAGGACCTTCACCTACTACTGGGTCAGCCAGGTCGGGATGATTGCCGGAACGCTGGTGTATGTCAATGCCGGCACCCAGCTGGCAAAACTTGACAGCATCGGGGGAATCCTCTCCCCGGGACTTCTCGCCTCTTTTACCCTGCTCGGTCTTTTTCCCCTCGCGGCGAAAAAGACAACGACACTCATCAGGAAGAAAATGGTCTACCGGGGCTGGAATAAACCCCGGATTTTTGATCGCAATCTTGTCGTCATAGGCGCAGGAGCGGCGGGGCTTGTCAGTTCGTACATCGGTGCGGCAGTACGAGCCAGGGTTACCCTGGTCGAGGCGCACAAGATGGGCGGCGACTGTCTGAACTACGGGTGCGTGCCCAGCAAGGCGCTGATCAAAAGCGGTAAAATAGCGCATTACCTGAGAAATGCAGATCGCTACGGCCTGAACAGGGTGGAGCCGCAATTTGTCTTTAAAAAAGTGATGGAACGTGTCCACCGGATCATAGCCAGGGTTGAACCCCATGACAGCGCCCAACGGTATACCGCCATGGGGGTTGAAGTGATTGAGGGATATGCAAGGATTGTCGACCCCTGGACCGTGGACATCGAGCTTTTGGAGGGAAAGCGGGTAAAATTGACCACCCGCTCGATAATCATCGCCGCTGGAGCCGAGCCGATCGTTCCTTCTCTGCCCGGCATGGAGAATTCCGGGTACCTTACCAGTGCAACCATGTGGGATGCGCTGGCCGCCTGCGATGAACTTCCGGAAAGGATAGTCGTCCTCGGAGGAGGACCGATCGGCTGTGAACTGTCCCAGTGCTTCGCCCGCCTGGGAGGCCAGGTGACGCAGGTTCAGCGGGGAGCCAGGCTGCTGGTGAAAGAGGATGAAGATGTCTCCTTCTTTGCAAGAGAGACCCTTGAACGTGACGGGGTGCAGGTCCTGACCGGTAATAAGCCGGTGCGCTGCGTCCAGGACGAGAGGGGAAAAGCAATCGTCGTCGCCGGGGAAAAAGGGGAAAAAAGGCTGGAGTACGACATGCTGATCTGTGCGGTGGGGCGTAGCGCAAGACTTGCCGGTTACGGCCTGGAGGAGCTCGGGATCAAAACCGGCAAAACGGTGCTCACCAATGAATACCTTGAGACCCTGTTCCCCAATATCTACGCCGCAGGCGATGTGGCGGGTCCCTATCAGTTTACTCATGTGGCGGGACATCAGGCCTGGTATGCTGCGGTCAATGCTCTTTTCGGCGGGTTGAGAAAGTTCAAGGCGGATTATTCGGTGATCCCCAGGACCACGTTCATTGATCCGGAGATTGCCGGGGTCGGCCTTAACGAGCAGCAAGCCCGGTTGAAAAATATCGGGTACGAACTGACTACCTTTGGTCTCGACGAGCTTGACCGGGCCATCGCCGACGGGTCGGCCCGGGGGTTCGTCAAAGTTCTTACCGTGCCGGGAAAAGATAAAATACTGGGGGTTACCATCGTCGGCGAGCATGGCGGAGAGCTGCTCTCCGAGTTCGTTTTGGCCATGAAGCATGGCCTGGGCCTTAATAAGATTCTCTCTACCATCCACACCTACCCGACCTTTTCCGAGGCGAATAAATATGTCGCGGCAGAGTGGAAAAAGACGCATGTTCCTGAAAAAATGGTTGGCTGGATTGAAAAATATCATGCCTGGAAGAGGGGGTAGCCGGTTATGGTTAAAAATCTGATCGTCGCTGCCGTGTTGTTGTTCTCTGCTGTCGCCGACGCGCAGGAATTCGATCATGCAGTATGGGACAAGCTGTTGCGGGAAAACGTGGTCGTCTACCGAGACGGCAAGGTTACCAGAGTCGATTATCGCGCGTTGGCGAAGCGGCGTCACCAGCTGCACCTCTACCTCGACCAGCTTGCGGCGGTGGAGAAAGAGCGTTTTGACACCTGGGATGAAAACGAACAGCTGGCCTTTCTTATCAATGTCTACAACAGCTGGACGGTGGAGCTGGTCTTGACCCGGTACCCGGATCTTGACTCCATCAAGGAGCTCGGGTCGCTGTTGAGATCCCCCTGGAAAAAGAAAATAATAGCGTTGTTTGGCGGTACATACAGCCTCGACGATATCGAACACGGTTTTATCAGGGGAACCGATCGCTACAGGGAGGTCCGGATCCATTTTGCGGTGAATTGTGGCAGCATCGGCTGCCCGGCCCTGCGTGGCGAAGCGTATACCGGAGCAAGGCTTGAAACCCAGCTTGAGGATGCGACCAGGCTGTTTCTGCAGGACAGGGACCGCAACCGGTTGGAGGACGACGTGCTGAAGCTGTCCTCTCTTTTTAAATGGTACAGGGAAGATTTTGCCAAGGGCTGGCAGGGATATGACAGTCTGGCCGGGTTTGTAGCAAACTACCGGCAGGATCTCGGGCTGTCTGTCCAGGATGCCAGGGATCTGGCCTCCGGCCGCCTGGCGGTCTTTTTCCTGGAATATGACTGGCGACTCAATGACCTTGGTCGCTAACTTCGCTGGCTATCCTTTATCTGCTGGCGGGTGGGGGAAAAACAGGCCCCTCTGGCGTTACATCTTGTCCAGCCGATAGCGAAGGGTTGCCCTGGACAGCCCGAGGAGTCTTGCCGCCTTGCTGACGTTATTGCCGGCTATCTCCATGGCGTACTGGATATATTTTTTTTCGAGCTCCTCCAGTCCCACCCGGTGATCGCGGAGAAGCAGCTCCACTATCTGGTCCAGGTTCAACTCTCCCAGCGGTTTTGCGTAAGATTCGTTCAGGATCACGTGCCTTGCGGTGATGTTGTCGCCCTTTGCAAGAATCATGGCGCGTTCCAGGACGTTGCGCAATTCCCTGACGTTCCCTTTCCAGGGGTGATTGTAGAGCATCTCCATCACCTTGTCGGACATTGCCGGCGCACGCCTGCCAAAGGTCACGCTGAATTCGTTGATGAAATATTGGCAGAGCAGGGGGATATCGTCGCGTCGTTCCCTCAGGGACGGAATCCTGATGGGGAACACACTGATCCTGTAGTAGAGATCTTCCCGGAAGGTTCCTTCCCTTACCATCTGTTCCAGGTCTTTGTTGGTGGCGGCAATGAGCCGGACGTCGGTGGCAATAGTCTTGCTGCCTCCCAGCCGTTCTATGGTCTTGGATTCCAGCACCCGAAGGAATTTGGCCTGCATTTCCATGTCCATATCCCCGATTTCATCGAGAAAGAGCGTTCCCCCCGAGGCCAGTTCGAATTTTCCTTTCTTGAGCTGATGGGCGCCGGTAAACGCCCCTTTTTCATAGCCGAACAGTTCCGCTTCCAAAAGGGTGGCGGGAATCGCAGCACAGTTGACCGGCAGAAATGGGCGTTTGGAGCGGGAGGAGTTGAGATGGGTGGCCCTGCTGAGAAGTTCCTTGCCGGTGCCGCTCTCTCCGGTGATGAGCACCGTGGTATCGGTGAGCGAGACCTCGCCGGCGAGCCGCAGAATCTCACAAATTTCATTGGAGTTGCCGATAATATTGTCAAAGGTGAATTTCCCTTCTATCTCCCGGCGGAGGTATTTCACCTCAGAGGTGAGCCGGGAAATCTGCATTGCTTTCTTGATGCAGGAGCGGAGCTTGTCCTCGGTGAAGGGCTTGGTCACGTAGTCGAACGCCCCCTGGTGAATGGCTTCAACGGCACTGTCTATTGAGCCGAAGGCGGTGATGACGATGACCGGTACTTCGGGTTTTGCGTCCTTGATGTGCTTGAGTACTTCTATGCCGCTGATTTTCGGCAGCTTGAGATCGGTGATAACCAGAGAAACGGTTTCGTTGTCGAACAGGTCGATGGCCTGTTCGCCGTCGCAGGCTTCGTAAATGTTGAGATCAAGATCCGACAACAGCATCTTGATCACTTCGCGCATCCTGGCTTCATCCTCAACCAGCAGAAGGTTAGACATTGGGTGTGGGCTCCTTTAATATGCAGGGGAAATAGAGGTGGAACGTTGTCCCTTCCCCTATGACGCTTTCAACCTGGATCTGCCCCCGGTGCAGCTTGACCAGCTGAGATACGATGGATAAGCCGAGGCCGGTTCCGTCATCACGGAAGGAGATAAAGGGGTCCATGATCTTTTCCAGCTGTTCCCCGGACATTCCCCGCCCTTCGTCCCTGATCGAGACAATAAGCCAGTCGCGATCGACAGTGAACGGATTTCTGATGGAGATGAACCTCTTTTTGGCGCCGATAACATCCGGTTCTTTTTCCGATTTGATCATGATGGAGACTTTGCCGCCGCCGGGCATCGCTTCCAGCCCGTTGAGCAGGATGTTCATCAGAATCTGTCTTATCTGTCCCGGGTCGGCCTCGATAAGAGGCAGGTTGCGGGGGATTCTTCTTTCTATGGTGTAGCCCTCCTGGAGATACTTTTCTTCCACGGCGGACAATGTTTCTTCCAGCAGTATTCCGACATCGATTTCGCTGAAAACCGGGGGCGCGGGCTTGGCGAAGGCGAGAAACGCCTTGAGGGTATCATCGAGCCGGACAACTTCGTCCATGATGAAACTGGCCGCTTTTTCACGCATTTCCCAGGGGCGCTGTTTGTCGAGCAGAACCTGGGTCGAGCCGAGAATGATGCCTAAGGGGTTTTTTATTTCATGGGCGATGCCGGCGGTCATCGAACCCACGGCGGCAAGTTTCTGCTGCTCCTGCAGTTCCCTGTAGGTGGTTTTCACTTCCTCAAGACTTTTTTGCAGGGAGAGGGCCATCTTGTTAAAGGATGCGGCGAGTTCCCTGGCAATGTCGGGATCGTTGATCTCCACCCTGTGTTCGAGGTCTCCTCTGCCGATCCTGTCGATTCCCTGCTGCAGCTTCAGCAGGGGGCCGGTAATATTCTTGGAAAGGAGGTAGCTCAAGAGCGACGACAGCAGGATGCCTATTATAACGAGGGTGATGGTGGTGTTCTTTATTATCTGGACCTTGGTGAGGTAATCAGATGTTGAGAAGGTGACGCCCACGGTCCAGTTTTTTCCCGGATAGCTAGTATAGGCGGTGAAATATTGTTCATCTTTGAATGTGGTCAGGCCGAATTCGGTATGCGCTTTTGTCAGCTGTTGCCTGCTTTTCTCCAGCAGGGCGAGCCGCTCTTCTTGTTTTAACCGCTGGCCGGCAAAAGTTGCGGGAGTGATGATTTTGCCGCTGGTGTTCTCGAAAATATAGGCAATTCCCCGGATACTGATGTCGATTTTCTGTAAGAAATCAGCGAGTACGTCCAGGTTGACATCGATGCCGCAGATTCCCACTAGGCGGTTGTCGGAGTCGTACACCGGTGCGGAGATATAAAGGCCGGGACTGTTTGTGGTGGAGAGTCTATGGATGTCGCTCCAGAATGTGGTTGTTCCGGTCTCACCGTTTGCCCGGTCGAGTTTTTTGGGGTCTGGGACAATAACCTGTTCCGGTGGCTGGACCGGATAGGAGGTGACTCCACCTTTATCGTCGGAAAAATAGATGCTGATGAGGTTCGGCTGGGATCGGTGAAGTCGTGCAAAATAATCGAGAAGCCTGTTCTTGTCTGTTGTGTTGACGAGCCCGCTTGCCAGAGTCGAAGCGAGAAAGAGGGCGGTGTTGTCATGACGCGCCAGGTATGAAGTGATTCTTTTGGAGACCTGCTCGACGGTTCCGGTTGCATACTGTTCGGCCTGGTCCTTTGCGGCTTTATGGGCCTGCAGATATCCGATGTATCCCGTACCCGGTATGAAAATTATGAGCGGGAGGGCAAGGGCCAGAAACACCCTCAGCTGGAAGGATGATTTGTATTTTTTGAGAATATCCGTAACTGTCATAGCATTGCCGAACCAGTTGATCTGTCAGCCTGAATGTTACAGCCGCAACCTTGAGGTTCGACCGTGAATTCACCTCTCCGGTGAATGATTCAGGTGAGCGGAAAATTAAATTACGACTGCTGTGTTTTCGTATAATCGATCAGCGTGATCGATGCAAGGACCATGCGTGGAATTTGTCGGAGAACCCCTTGCGTAAAAAAATTGAAACACCTGTAACAGACCGGTGCTGCACCGGAAAACCCAGGGCAGCGAGGCAGTGGCAATAAACGGAATTCCCCCGTGCCTGCACCGGAGGTGCTGAGCGTTGCAGACATGGGGGTATCTTGGAGGGGCAGTGGGCCGGTACTGTTACATACTGGTTTTTCCGGCCGAGGAGTTGTTGCGGACCCTATTTCACCACAAGTACCGAGCAGGGGGTGGTGTGGAGCACCCTGTTGGTCACACTGCCGACAAAAAGTCCCTCAAGGTTGGTCAGTCCCCGTGAACCCATGATGATAAGTTCGCAATGCTGAATTCTGGCGACTTCGGTGATGGCCGGACTTGCCGGCTCCTCCATGAGCCTTTCTTCCACCGGGATGGCTGCCTCCCTGAAGCGGCTGGTGTAGCTGGTAATCAGTTTTTCCGCCCTCTCAATGATATAGGCGGTACTGTCGCTTCTCGACGGTTCTCCGACAATCGCCGGAATCCTTCTGTGACAATAGACAAGAACCACTTTTGCCTTGAGCAATTTCGCGTATTCGATGCCAGCTGCTACGACTCGATCAGAATGCGGGGAGCCATCTATGGCAACGAGAATTTTTTTGTCTTCCATTGTTCGCCCTCCTGGATGAAAGAAACAGACAACCGCGCACTGTTGAAAAAAACTATCTCTATACCATTATTGTATCGAACAAGTCGGGTCCCGGTCAAGTTGACTGGAGTCGGCGGACTGGTCAGCAAACGAAAAATAACCGATGCCAGCCTCCCGCGGCGGGATGGAGGTTGGTGCCCATATCCTGCCTAACATAACGAGGCTAAGGGCGAATTCTTATGCTCGGGTACATTCCCTCCATCTCGCCGAACTGAAAGGGTTGGATGGTATTGAGCGATAATTTCTGGTTTCTCTGGGCATGGCCGTCGTTTTTATTGTCGGAAAAGAAGGCACCGTTGACCTCGAGGATATGGTGGATCCGATCCTTGAATGCCTGGACAAGCAGCTTGCCGTTGCCTTCAAAGTGCATGTTGCCAAGGGAGATCCCACCCCGTATGTCTGCCAGCTTTTCCAGGGAAATACAGTTGGTCGCCAGTTCCCTGCGGTTTCTTACCAGTCCCCAGACAATGTGTTCGTCGGGGATTTCCAGTTTTTCTTCGGCATCAATGATGGTATGGGGCATGACGATACTGTCTTTGCCGATGGTGACCGGATTATCCGCAGAACCGCAGATAAAACTGTTGAATCCGGTAAAAACACCTTGCTGAAGATGGGCATGGTAAATTTTGGCGCCGTGGGCGGAAACATTGTACCCGTCAAGGATTGAGTCGACAATAATACAGTTTTCCTGGGCGTTTGCCCCCTTGCCCAGACTTGAGTTCTCGATGTAGGCCCGCTGCGAGATGAGTACGTTCTCGCCGATGCTGAAGGTGGGCAGGATAACGGCGTAGCGGTCAAGGGAGGATGTGTCCGGTATGGAGTCGACGGTATCGAGGTTGGCGGCATCGAACACCCGGCCGAAATTTTCTTCCCTCTCCTCGATAAAATCGATGAGCTTGCCGAGCGGTACCATGTCGGTCGACAACCTGATGTATTCCGCCAGTGCTTCCTGAGGATATTTGTAGAGGAAATTGAAGTCACCCGGACTGTAGATCCAGACCGTCCCGGGATCTGTCTGGGTATGGGAAATCTCCCTGGCCTGGATATAGGAATAGGCGCCTATGGCACAGTCTCTCATCCTGGTCAGGTCGACGGTGGCAAATGGGCCGAGAAAACACCCGTTTGTCGGGGCGCCATGGATGTTGGCGTAGTCCATTGACAGGGTGTCGCCAATAAAAAATCGTTCCGGGGTTTCCGGGTCGTGGCTGAAATTGTGTATCAGGGTCTTGATCAGGATGCAGTCTTCGATGTCGATAATCTCATCGTTCTTGAGGGTCAGGGTAAAATTCTGGAATTTACGGACCTCGTCTTTTCTCTTGAGCTCGTCCCCGCGTACGTCGGTTTTGTAGAGTATGGAGTTCTTGACCTTGCATTTGCCGAGAAAGTAGCTCCCGGCCAGGGCGGAATGTTCAAAATGCAGGTCGAGAGGGTGATCGGTCGTTATGCCGTAGAAGGCGTAAAAACTTCTCATCTGTTCCATGGCGATCAGATGCTCTGCGTACGGATTGACATCAAAGTTCAGCTCCCGCAAGTTGATATTCACTCTCTGTACGATTCTTTGATATAACTTGATTAATTCGCTCATATGTAAAATCCGTTTGGTGGCGGTTGGCACTGTTGTCGCGTGTTGTCAAAGCTGATTGAAAACCGCGGTAAAGACATCTGCGACCCGTAATATCCCGGTTATCTGGTTGTTGTTGCTGACCAGCAGGGAGAGGTGTCTTCCCGATACCAGCTTGTGTATCGCCGTATCCAGGTCGCTGTCTTCCGAGACGTACTCGCCTGCGGAATGGGCCTGCATGAACTCCTCGACTTTTTTGTTCCCGGCGACCCTCAGCCAGTCTTTGTTAATAACCTGTTCTCTGGCCCTGTAGGTTTCACGCAGTTCGACAATGTAGTCTTCACTGAAGTTGAATTTCTGCAGTTCTTTGATGTTGGTGAGAAAATTGAATTCCGGTTCAATTGCTTCCAGGGCCCTGAGCTGGCTTATCTTGCCCACGACATTGCCGCACTTGTCGAGAACGAGTACCGCCCGGTGCTGATATCTGGAATCTGTGAACTTTTCCTGTGCCTGTTCCAGTGCTCGAATTGCGTCAATAAGGGGCGTGCCGATCTCTACCGTTGCATACTCGGATATTGGTACCATCAGTTCTTTCACAAGAATATTTTTCACAACATCTCCTGTTTTTATATCGTTTAAGATTATAAAAATGCGAACTAATTGATTTTAAGACCTTACGTTTATTGTAAAAAAACGTATTTGTCAAAATATTCCGGTAAAAAAAGGAAGGCTGTCTTGCGGTGCGCCGTGTAATGTGAGGTTTGTTAGGAAAAATGCGGCTGCGGCTGTTTTGTTGTGGTATGGTACGGCCAAAGGGAAGTGTCAGGGAAACAGACACCCGCTACGACTCGATGTTGAGTAACATTTCGTCTTGCGGGTGTCTGTATGGTGCTCAACTCTGAAAGATTGCCGGTCAGCGGCCGCCTTGCAGGTAATTTTCTGCTATTTTATAGCCGAGCTCCATGGCGTCGGTGTTGAGCTGGATAAAATCCTTCGGCACCCGCTCCTTGACCACGGCAAGCAGCGACTCCATGCGTACAATCGGGTGAATGCCCAGCAGGGCGCCCAGCACGCTGATGTTGAAAACTATCGGCTTGCCGATTTTCTCCATCACCGATTCATAGATCGGCAGCTCTATCTGCTTGGCGTCCACCTTTCTTGTGGTGGTGACGAAACGGGTGTCGGTCAGCAGGGTCCCTCCGGGCCTGACAATGGGGGCGAAAGTAGTGTAAGCCTCCTGGGTCAGACAGATCAGGATGTTCGGCTGGGTGACGCCGGGGAAAAATATGTCGTCTTCGGAGATGATAATGTCGCTGCGGGTGGCTCCTCCGCGTGCTGCAGCGCCATAACTCTGTGACTGGGTGGCGTTCATCCCCTCGTGGATGACCGCTGCTTCAGCCAGAATAATAGCTGCGGTGATCACCCCCTGGCCGCCGGAACCGGAGAATACAATTCTGGTACGTTGCATGGTTCTTACCCCTTTGATGCTTGTTCAATGATTTTGTCATACTCCTGGCAGTATTCCGGACGGTCGACATCGAGAAAGACCCCGCGGGCGATAAGCTCGGGATTGTTTTCAAGAGCTTTCGACCCGAGCTTTGCGGTATTGGTCTTGTGCAGTTCGAGCATGCTGACCGCGTCGCCTTCCTTGTTTTTCCTGCCGTAATGGGTGGGACACTGGCTGAGAATTTCAACCACCGAGAACCCTTTGTGCTCAATGGCTTTTTTCAGGTAGCCGGTAGCTTCCTGGGCATGGTAGGCGGTGGATCTGGCAACAAAGGTCGCTCCTGCCGCTTTTGCCAGCTCGACCACGTCGAAATTGGAATCGATGGTCTTATACGGTGCGGTGGTCGCCTTGACACCCGCTCCGGAAAGGGGAGAGAACTGTCCCCCGGTCATGCCGTAGATGCGGTTGTTCATCACCACCGCGGTGATGTCGATGTTTCTGCGGGCTGCGTGGATGAAATGGTTGCCGCCGATGGCAAGCGCGTCGCCGTCGCCCATGGGGACAATAACCTTGAGCTCTGGTCTGCTCAGCTTCACCCCGGTGGCAAAAGCCAGCGCCCTGCCGTGGAGCGTGTGCAGGGAGTGAAAATCGACATAGCCGGAAATTCGTGCGGAACAGCCGATGCCGGAGGTCATGACGATCTCGCTCTTGTCAAGTCCGAGATCCTCGATAGCCCTGATCAGCGAGTTGAGAATGGTGCCGTGGCCGCAGCCCGGACACCACATGTGTGGAAAATATCGTTCCCGTAAATAATCTTTGACAGCCATCTTACACTCCCCTTCCTTGGATTACCCGCAGCAGTCTCTTGATATCTGTCGGGGTTATCAGTTTACCATCGAACCTGTTGGCCAGAAAAACACGGGACGGTTCGTCTACCGCGGCCTTGACCTGTGTCAATACCTGGCCCATGTTCATCTCTACCACCAGTACCGCTTTGGCTTTTTCGCATTTTTCCCGCACCAGATCCCTGGGAAACGGCCAGATCGACTGTAATTCCAGGACGCCGATCTTTTCCCCTTTGTTGCGCCTGTTTCTGGCCAGGTGGATGGCCGACCTGGCGGAAGAACCGTAGGAGATGAACACGTATTCCGCGTCGTCGAGAAAATACTCCTTGTAACGGGTGATGGAGTTGATGTTGGCGTCGATCTTGTCGGTGAGGTGACGGAGCAGCTCGTTGACGATCTTCGGGTTATTGGAGGGGAACCCCCACATATCGTGAAACAGCCCGGTAACGTTGTAGCGGTGATGACCGCCGAAATCGGACATCGGCAACCGGCCGTCTTCCCGCGGCAGGTAGGGGTGGTAGTCAACCCCTTTGGGCTGGGATGTGCGCAGCCTGTCCACGATAGCCAGTTCCCCTTCTTCGGGGATGGCCAGTTTTTCCCGCAGGTGGCCGATCGCCTCGTCGAGCAGCAGGATTACCGGAGTTCGATAGGTCTCAGCCAGGTTGAAAGCGTCGACGGTGATCGAAAAGATGTCCTGGTGGTTGGAGGCGGTCAGAGCTATGATGCTGTGATCGCCGTGGGTTCCCCAGCGGGCCTGGTTGACATCTCCCTGGCTCACATGGGTCGGGTTTCCGGTGGAAGGGCCGCCCCGCTGCACGTTGGCGATAACACATGGGATCTCGGCCATACAGGCGTAGCCGATCGCCTCTTGCTTGAGGGAGAATCCGGGACCGCTGGTGGCGGTCATCACCTTGTGGCCGGTAAGGGACGCGCCGATGATGGCACACATCGAGGCGATTTCGTCCTCCATCTGGATGAACTTTCCACCCCGCTGGGGAAGACGTTGGGAGAGATGTTCGGCAATCTCGGTGGATGGGGTAATCGGATAGCCGGCAAAAAATTCCACTCCGGCGTAAAGGGCTCCCTCGACACAGGCCTCGTTGCCTTGAATAAAGCGTATATTTTTACTCATCTTCCTTATCCTGTTCTATCAGTACCTCGATCGCCAGATCGGGACACCGTAATTCACATAACTTACAACAGATACAGTCCTCAGGCCGTACCGCCACCGCCTTGTCCTTGGAGTCTAGCTCCAGGACCTTCTTGGGGCAGAAACTGACGCAGATACCGCATCCCTTGCACCAGTCCCTGTTTATTGCAAGCTCCCTGAGTTTCTTTTTCGACATACGTACAACCTCATTTAATGATTGCTGGTCTCCATTTTTCATCGGTCTCTTCGGAATGTTGATTCCCTCCGTCTGCCATTGTTACAGTATATCCTATGTGAGATATCCGGTGGAATAAAGCAAAATATATGCCAGTGGATATTTGACGGGCTTCATCGCTGAAATATCCGCCGGACTCCCAGGTTTGTCCAGCAGAACCGCGGTTTGCCGTGAGTGGCTTGGCGAAAGTCTCAGGGTGAAAGGACCGGTTGGAAAAAGGTTTCGGTTGATTATTTGCTCAAACCAAAGGAGAACAATTGGTGCCATTGGCGAAAAAAATAACAATATATCAATTTGTTATAAGTATTGTTGATCATTTCGTCAAAATCTGCGGAAAAAGATCAAATGCGAAAAACGGTCGACTGGCAAACCTTGCGTAACAACCAATTTCCAGTTTTTTCCGTGTACTTGCGGGCTGGAGGATCCCATGGGCGAAAAGACCGTTTTAACGTAAAGTGTATATGTTCGTCGACTTTTGGCGATGGGCTGTCTTGTATATGTTGTCGCCCCTTGATGGTGTTCTTGCACGTTGTTGATATTGTAGAGTAAATAAAAATTTTTGTGTTTGTTGAGTATGAAATACATCTTTTGACAAGGCATGAAGAATGACCAGTAAATATCTGTTTCTATTGTTTGGTGTTGACATAGACGTTAAGGTAAGATAATTCTTTTCCATGAGAGGGGAATGAAAAGTTGTCGACCGAATTGTTGAAATAATAACCTGGGGGAACGTTTTTATGAACATCATGTCATATCCGTCAATCCCGGCGGTACTGCGTGAAAATGCAGAGAAGTACAGTGGACGACCAGCTATCAGTTATAAAGAAAACGGGACGTATTGTTCGCTTAGCTACGGAGAGTTTTATGAACGGTTTCTCAAGCTCGCCAGAGGGTTGCTGGTGTCCGGGATCACGCCGGGTGACAGGGTTGCGATTTTTTCCGAAAACCGGATGGAGTGGGCGATTTCGGACTTTGGAATCCAGAGCTGCGGCGCAGTTTCCGTTCCCATTTATGCGACCAATACCAACAAACAGGCGGCCTATGCAATAAACCACAGCGGGGCGAAAATCGTCTTCTGCTCCACCAGCGATCAGTACCGCAAGTTGGTGTCGGTAAAGGACCAGCTTTCCGGAGTGGAACTGGTTGTCTCCTACGAGAGTTTCCCGGGAGACAGTTCGTTGCCGTTATCTGCACTGGATCAGTTTTGTGAAATCGATACTCCGCTTGCCGACGAAGACCGAAATCGTATCGAAGGGCTCATTGACGGTATCACCCTGCAGGATCTGTTGACGATTATCTATACTTCAGGAACCACCGGGGTTCCCAAGGGGGTGGAACTCACCCAGCGCAACGTTATGTGCAATGCGCAATACGGGGTCGAACAGCTTGGCATGCACCAGGACAACATGACCACTCTCAGCTTTCTCCCGCTCAGTCATGTGCTGGAGAGGACCGGCGGGTATTATGTGACGCTTCTTGGCGGAAATCACCTGGTTTTTGCCGAAAATGTCGCCGCAGTGATGGATAACATGACCGAGGTCCGGCCAACCACAGTGGTCAGCGTTCCGCGGCTCTTTGAGAAAATTTATACCGGGATCCACGAAAGCGTCGAACAGATGCCGGCGCTGCGGCGAAAAATTTTCAACAGGGCAGTGGCGGTTGGCCGAGAATATGTCAATAAAAAATTCATCAAAAAAGAATCCCTGGGTTTTCTCGACTTCAGGTACAGGTTTTATGATAAACTTGTCTTTAAGAAGATCAGGGAACGCTTTGGCGGCAGATTGGCCTTTTTCCTCTGCGGCGGCGCCCCGCTCGACAAGACGGTCAATGAATTTATGTGGATCATCGGGACCCCTGTATTCAATGGATACGGGCTTACTGAAACATCCCCGGCGGTAACCATCAGCGGTGCCGGGAAAGTGAGGTTTGACTCGGTGGGCAAGGTTCTGCCCGAGACTGAGGTCAAGCTGGCCGAAGACGGAGAATTACTGGTCAAAGGACCGCAGCTGATGAGGGGATATTACAGGGATGAGGCGGCTACGGCGGCGGCCTTTGACGGCGACTGGTTCAAGACCGGGGACATTGCCCGTATCGATGAAGAAGGGTTTGTGTACATCGTTGACCGGAAAAAAGAACTCATCGTCACTGCCGGCGGGAAAAACATTGCACCGCAGCCCATAGAAAACGAGCTCAAGCTCGACCGCTACATTTCCCAGGCAATCATGTTTGGTGACCGCAAGCCGTACCTGACCGCCCTGCTGGTGGCAAATGCAGAGACTCTTGTTGATTATGCCCGGGAGCAGGGCATTGACTATGACGATATCGAAGATCTGGTCGGCAATATCAGGATCAAGCAGCTTTATGCGGAGCGGATTGCGGCGGTAAACAGAAATTTCCCCTCCTATAAAACCATAAAGTATTTTGCGGTGTTGCCCCGGGAGTTCTCCATTGAAGGGGGAGAGCTTACGCCGACCTTGAAGCTCAAACGCAAGTTTATCTACGAAAAATATAAAGATATTGCCGACGATTTATATGAGCTCAAGGGGAGTGCGGTCATCGCCCCGGGAAAAAACAGCTGAAAAATCGACACCAAGGGGCGGATCGATTGAGTCGCCGCGTTGGACGCTCAAGTTATGGGGCAACCCTGGCTGCACATATGGCCAGCACGTGGATTGAACTTCTGCTGCTGGAGATGATTTCAGGGGTGGGTACCGGGGCAAAATTGACCGCGACTCCGTCGTATGCAATAAGAAGGACGCAGTTGCGGTATGGCATGGTTTCGATGCGCGTCGACAACATAGTCGGCGCGGTCGGATTTTTTGAAAACTGTAAATGGAAACAGCAACCAGATATCCAAGAGGCGACGAGATGGCTGATACAATGTTGAGAGGCGGTGAATACTTGATAACTGAGACCAACTGTGACGATGTGTTTACTCCGGAAGATTTCTCAGACGAGCAGAAACAGATGGGGGAGACCACCGAACAGTTTATCGAAAATGAAATAGTTCCGCACCTGGAGGAAATCGATCAACAGAATTTCGACCTGGTTGTCAAGGGACTAAAGCAATGCGGCGACCTGGGGTTGCTTATGATGGATGCCCCGGAAGAGTATGGGGGGCTCGAACTTGACAAGGCCTCTTCTATGCTGGTTGTCGAGAAAATCGCCTACGGAGGGTCGTTTTCCGTCGTCTACTCCTGCCACAGCGGAATCGGCACCCTGCCGCTCATCTATTACGGAACGAAAGAGCAGAAAGATAAATACCTGGAAAAGATCATCACCGGGGAGTGGTGTGCCGCCTACTGTTTGACCGAACCCGGCTCCGGGAGCGACGCGCTTGGGGCCCAGGCCAGTGCCGTCCTCTCCGAAGATGGGAAACACTACATCTTAAACGGCACCAAACAGTTCATAACCAACGGTGGTTTTGCCAATCTCTTTACGGTCTTTGCCAAGATCGACAAACAACATTTTACCGCGTTTCTGGTGGAGAAGAGCTTTGAAGGACTGGTGATAGGCGCCGAAGAGAAGAAGCTGGGGATAAAGGGGTCGTCAACCACCCAGGTGATCCTGGACAACTGCAAGGTTCCCGTTGAAAACCTGCTTGGCGAGAAAGGCAAAGGGCACAAGATCGCTTTTAATGTTCTCAATATCGGCCGGTTCAAGCTGGGCGCGGGGGTATGCGGCGGCTCAAAGCTGGCGCTGGCTACGGGGATAAAATATGCCAACGAGCGGAAGCAGTTTAACACGCCCATCGCGAAATTCGGCGCAATTTCAGAAAAAATAGCTGACCTGACCGCCAAGATCTACGCCTCTGAGTCCCTGGTTTACCGTCTGGCGGGTCTGCTTGACGACAAGCTCGAAACCGTAGAAAAAGGCATCGAAGGGTACTATGACGAGTATCTGAAAGGTATTGAAGAGTATGCCGCCGAATGCGGCATCTCCAAAGTCTTCTGCAGCGAGGTCCTTGCCAAGACCGTTGACGAGGTAGTCCAGATCCATGGCGGCTACGGCTTCGTCGCGGACTACCCGGCCGAGAGGTATTACCGGGATGAACGTATCAACCGTATTTTCGAGGGGACCAATGAAATAAACCGGCTGCTTATCACCGGCATGATCCTGAAAAAGGCGATGAAGGGCGAACTGCCCCTGCAGCAGCAGGCTATGAAGGCGTTTGAGTCTCTGATGACGCCAAGCTTTGAGGAGCTGGATGAATCGATTCTTTTTGTCCGGGAAAAAGAGCTTATCAAAAACCTGAAGACGCTTTTCCTTATCCTGGCCGGTGCCGGAGTGCAGAAGTATATGGATAAGCTTGCCAACGAACAGGAGATACTCATGGCGTCTGCGGATCTGGCGATCCAGATCTTCGCCCTTGAGAGCAGCGTGCTGCGAGCTGAAAAAATATACAACACGGTCAGTGAACGCAAGCGCGGACTGCTTGAGGCCGCGGTGAAGATTTTTGCCTTCGATGCGGCCGAGGAGGCTGCTACTGCGGCGCGTAAGGCTGCTTTCTACGTGGAGGAGGGAGATAACCTGACCATGATTCTTTCCGGGGTCAGGAGGTTCACCAAATATGATGCCACCGGTCTCCTGACGGCCAAAAGGACTCTTGCCGGGGCCGCCTGCGAAGAGGAAAAGTACCTTTTCTAATTGATGTGTCAAAAAACCGCACCCGACCTTTTGGCTTTGGGTGCGGTGGATCTTGCCATGACTCTGCCAAAACAGCACATCATCGATACTCCCTTCAGGGTCGGTCCGGTGCATGTCTATACCGCCGAGCTTGGAGGGGACCTGGTTCTCTTTGATACCGGCCCGCCAATTCCCGGGGCAAAGAAGTATCTGCGCGATAATATCGACCTTAAAAAGCTTAAACATATTGTTATCACCCACTGCCATATAGAACATTACGGTCTGGCAAGCTGGCTTGAAAAAAAGAGCGATGCAACGGTCTATATCGCGAGTAAGGATGCCGTGAAGATCGCGTGCCACGACCGCTGGATAAAAGAGCTTTTCCTGCTGCTCGACTCCTTGGGATTCAGTGATTCACAACTCCAGGAGATGGAGCGGATGGTTGAGAGCGGGTTCTTGTTTCCGCCGTTTCCCGGCCGCTACAAAATTGCCGAGGAAGATCTGCCGTCCCGGCTCGGGCTGCAGGTGCTGTCCTGTCCGGGACACTCCGAGGGCGACCTTGTCTATGCGGGGGATGGGTGGGCGGTGACCGGCGACACGCTGCTCAGGAGCATGTTCCAGGTTCCCATGCTCGATATCGATCTTGAGACAGGGGGACGGTTTGAAAATTACCGGGCGTATTGCCGGACTCTTGGCAAACTGCTGTCGCTGGAATCGAAAACGGTGCTGCCGGGTCACAGGTACAGGCTGCAAAGCGTCAGGGGGACCTTGACGTACTATGTATCTAAACTTTTTACTAGGATCGTGCAGCTCTTTCCGTATCACCCCGATGATGATCTGAAGGGTGTTATAGACCATATCTTCGGGGAAAGGGACCCTCACATTTTCGATGTCTACCTTAAAACTTCGGAGGTGGTCTTCATGCGCGATTTCCTGGCTGAGCCGGAGTTGCTGAAAGATGCCATGGTTCAAGCCGGTTTATTTGGTGAGGTGGCCGCACAGTACGATAACCTAATATCTCTTGCCAAGACAAAAGACAATAAATAAAAAACAGGATATTAGAGGAGATCTGATGGAACTGCTTAACCCCAAGAAATATGAACGTCGCCACAATGATGAAAAGACCAGGGAGCTGGCGCTGAAGACCATCGATTTTTTCGAGTCGAAGGGGCTGAAACAGATCAAGGAAGATGACCAGGCCATGGTCTGGTATCAGGATTTTCTCGATTTTATCAAGAAAGAGCAGCTTTTTGCACATTTTCTCACTCCTGCGAAATACAGTTGTGTCGGCGGGCGGTGGGATATGTACCGTATAAGTGAATTCAATGAAATTCTCGGATTTTACGGGCTGTGTTACTGGTACTGCTGGCAGGTTTCCATCCTGGGGCTGGGGCCGATCTGGATGGGACAAAACGAAGAGGTGAAGACACGGACCGGGGAACTTCTTGCCAAGGGCGGGGTGTTCGCGTTCGGCCTCTCCGAGCAGGCCCACGGCGCCGACCTCTATTCCTCCGAGATGAAGCTGAAGCCGGTAGACGACGGCAACTACCTGGCCGAGGGGGAAAAGTATTATATAGGTAACGGCAACTGTGCCGCCCTGGTCTCTACCTTTGGTAAATTTGCAGATACCGGGGAGTATGTCTTCTTCGTGGTCGACCCGGAACAACAGCAGTATCAATGTGTCAAGAAAATAGACACTTCCGGAGTGCGCCAGGCATATGTGGCCCAGTATGCCCTTAATGACTATCCGATCTCTAAAAAGGATATAGTCTCAACCGGCAAGCTGGCCTGGGATTCGTCCCTGAACACCATAAACGTAGGAAAGTTCGAGCTTGGCTGCGCGTCCATAGGCATCGCCACCCACTGTCTGTACGAGGCAGTCAACCATGCCGCGTCCCGTAACCTTTACGGCAAGTATGTCACTGATTTTCCGCATGTGCAGAGGATCTTTACCGAAAGTTACGCAAGGCTTATCGCGATGAAGCTGTTCGCCTTCAGGGCGGCCGATTACATGCGGGCCGCCTCGGATGAAGACCGGCGCTATCTGCTCTTTAACCCGGTGGTGAAGATGAAGGTTACCGGACAGGGGGAGACGGTGGTACGCCTGCTCCATGAAATAGTGGCCGCCAAAGGATTCGAGCAGGATACCTATTTCGAGATGGCGCTGCGCGATATCGGGATGTTGCCCAAACTTGAGGGGACCGAGCATGTCAACATGGCGCTGATCATCAAGTTTGTGAAAAACTATTTTTTTGGCGCGGTGGATTATCCCGAAGTGGGACGAATGGACGGCACCGATGATGACAGCTATCTTTTCAACCAGAAGACCGGCGGGCTGTCGTCGATCTGTTTTCCCGACTACGGCCTTGCCTACCAATCGTTTGATTCTGAAAACGTCAATATGTTCCGGGAGCAGGTCGAGCTGTTCAGAAATCTTCTGGTGACAGCGCCGCCGAACGAGGGGCAGGCCCGGGATATCGACTATATGTTGGCGGCAGGAGAACTCTTCACCCTGATAGTGTATGGTCAGCTTATTCTTGAAAACAGCGCTATCTATAACACCGACGCGGATGTCATCGAGCAGATTTTCTCTTTTATGGTCAGGGATTTCAGCGAATACAGCCTGCGGATGGTGCTGAACTATGAAAACAGCCCCGCCCAGCAGGAGATCTTCCGGCAAATGATAAAAAAGCCGGTACGGGATGAAGAGTGTTTTGCAAGGGTCTGGCGGAAGGTGTACGACCTCAGGGGTCAGTATACCATGAACGACTGATCCGGGGGGAATTATGGGACACCATAGCGAGGGAAAAAATAGCATAGTACCGCTCATCGACCGTCTCAACAGATATCCCGTCGGCCTGCCTGACAGTGATACCCTGCGGCAAATCCTCTCTCTTCTGTTCAGTGAAGAGGAGGCCTTTATCGCTTCGAGATTTCCGCTCACCGAGGCAACGCTTGGCGAGCTTGCAAAAGCCACCGACTGGCCTGAGGAGCGGCTGGAGTTACGGCTTGAGGCGATGGCGGAAAAAGGGCTGGTGTTCGACTCCGAGTATGGCGGCAGCAGGTACTATGTGCTGATGCCTGGTCTTATCGGTTTCTTTGAGTTCACCTTCATGAAGCAGCGCCAGGACCTTCCGGTAAAGGAGCTGGCAAAGCTTATGGAGGAGTATCTCTACGGTGATCCGGAGCGGAAAATGGGCAGGGAGTTTTTCGGTTCGAAAACCCCCCTCACCAGATCCCTGGTCTATGAAGAGCATATCCCGGTGAGCTCGCGGGTCATGACCTATGAGCGGGCCAGTGAAATCATCAGGAACAGCGAATACGGGGCGGTCGGCATGTGTTACTGCCGGCATAAAAACGAGCATCTGGGCAAAAGTTGTGAAAAACAGGCCCCTGTCGATGGGATTTGTATCTCTCTGGGCAGTGCCGCCAAATTTATGGTACGGAGGGGCTTTGCCGAGAAGAGCAGCAAGGAGGAACTGCTCGCCATTCTCGCCCGGGCCAGGGAGCTGAATCTGACCCATGTAACCGATAACATCAGGCATAAACCGTCCTTTATCTGCAACTGCTGTTCCTGTTGCTGCGAGCTTCTTGGCGGGGTACAGCAGGGGTTTTACGCTGGGGTGGCCAAAACCGGCTTTACCCTGGCAGTGGATAGTCAGAGCTGTTGCGGCTGCACTCTTTGCGCCAAGGCTTGTAATGTCGGCGCGCTGCAGATGGCCGGCGACAGGGGCAAGGAATCCGGCGCCAAGGCGGCGGCGGATCCGGCCAGATGTCTTGGCTGCGGCGCCTGCATCGCTGTCTGCCCCACCGGGTCGCTGGTGCTGCAACCTTATAAGCGAATCGATCCTCCGGAGAAGAAGAAGGATCTTTTCAAGCAGATCCTCAGGGAGAAAAAACGGCTTGGTCCATATGTTTTTGCCACGATAAAGACCATCCTCATGCGAAAATTGAAGATGAACTGAAAAACTCTCTTGTCATCCGCATGTGTCCTGAGCTCTCATGATAGAGCTGTTCACGGCTCAACGCCACAGCCCGGTTGCACCTGCTGCGGCCCCAACCGGGCTGTGGCGTTGAGCCAGAGAAACATAATGACCTGACCCGCGAAGCTGAATTTTTGTTGTAAACCGAAAATACTTTGATAATTTAGCAATTTCCGGTTTCACTGTGGAGCCATGAAGCTGTGGTTGAGGTCAACAATTCCGCAAGCAGTCGGAGTTGGGGGCTGTGATGGTCAGTTATCCGGCGTTGCACCTCTGCGCCGGGGGGAAGTTGCTGAAGATGAGAGTTTTGGGAACAAGAATAGTAGCGTGGTGGCAGCCGCTCATAAAAGAGACGGCATTTGCCAGCTGGACGCTTATCAAGATAATGGTGCCGGTGTTGATCATCACCCGGATTCTGGAGCAATTCGGTCTTGTTGGCGCGGTCAGTTCTTTTCTGGAACCGGTGATGAACCTGATAGGGTTGCCCGGAGAGCTTGGCCTGGTCTGGGCTACGGCCATCCTCACCACGCTCTATGGGGCAATGGCTGTTTTTGCCACATTGGCGCCGGGACTTGAACTCAGCGTTGCACAGGTTACTGTGCTCTGTTCCGCCATGCTGGTGGCTCATTCTCTGCCGATAGAGGTTTCCATCAGCAAGAAGGCGGGGGCGCCGGTTGTTCCCATAATCGTGCTCAGGCTTGGCGGCGCGGTGGTCTATTGTCTACTGCTTCACCATTTCTGTATTGGTGCAGAACTCTGGCAGCAGGACGCGGAGATTTTCTGGATAGGTCCACCAGGGAATCAGGGGCACCTGGCCTGGGGTGTTGGCCAGCTCATGAATCTGGGGCTGATAGTCCTGGTTATCCTGGGTGTTTTGCTTATCATGCGCGTCCTGCGCGCTGTGGGCATTCTCGGCCTCATGGAGCGGTTACTGGCTCCGGTGGTCTCATTTCTCGGCATGACCCGCCGGGCTGTCTCCGTTGTCGTGGTGGGTATGGTCATGGGGCTGGGAATAGGCGGCGCCCTGATCATCAAGGAAACCGGCAGCGGAAAACTCGGCAAAAGTGAGATTGTGAATTCGATGGTGCTGATCTCTCTTTGCCACAGCCTGGTGGAGGATACCCTGGTCATGGCGGCCCTTGGCGGGCAACTGGGCGGTATCTTGTGGGGAAGGATGGTGTTCTCGCTTATCGCCACCTTCATTATCGTGCAAGTGGCCGCCAGGCTGGCGACAGCAAAGATTGTTTCCCGGTCGGTGTGACACGGTATTACAAAAAACCGTTCTTTTTCCCTGATATTTCATCAAATATCAGGGGGAAGACGTAAAAATATCTGGTTAAAAGCGTTATTTGTGCCGGACGGACCAGAGACAACAGATGTGGGGGCCAGGGCTCACTGGATTTTTGATTCGGGTTTACCGTTTGTGGCGAGAAAGTCGGTGATGCGTACGCGGTAGTTGACAATGTCCTTGCGCAGGGAAGAAAGGTTTGCCATCTTTTCGTCTATCTGGGCGATGTGGGTGTCCAGTATCTTGATCAGCTTCGGGGTGATGGTGTTGAAATTTTTCTGGTTGATGTCGAAGAGGTTCGACAACTCCTGCATATCCTTGAGGGGGACACCCATAGCCTTGAGCTTGAGGATAAACTTGAGCCGCAGGACATCATCGTCGCTGTAGGACCTCGTGGATCCGCCAAGCCTGTCGGATTTTCCCATCAATCCTATTTCTTCGTAGTAGCGAATTGTCCGGGTGGTGATATTAAGGCTTTTTGCCAGTTCGCCTATCTGTATTGGTTTGTGACCTGTTTTTGCCATCCTGTGTAATCTCCTTTACCTTTACGTAACACGTTTCATCGCAAATTACCATGGGCCGGTTTCCGGTGTCAAATAAAAAATTATACTTTTGTGAAGAACGAAGGGGTGATCCGGTAAATGAGGCACAGAGTTGAAATTGTCTTGACCTTTACGTAAACAAATTTTATATAAAGGGAGAAAATTCAGGAATTTTGTACGGGTCAATACCCACATGCAACTGCCGACTGGAGAGGATTATGGAGTTTACACGGGAGATTTACTGGAATGTTGGGCATGGTGCATCGACTTTGATTCCCATGTATCTGTTGACGATTGTGGCCCTGGCACTGCTGGTAAAAGGCATATGGCAAAGGGTGCAGGTGTACAGGACCGGGCTTCCGCTGGTGCGAAACGATCAGGTCGCAACCAGGCTGCTGCGCGTAGTCGACAACGTTTTGCTGCAGAAAAAAGTTGTCCAGGTAGCGTGGCCGGGAATGTTGCACGGTCTTTTCTTCTGGGGCTTCGGGCTGCTGTTTATCGGTACCGTCCTCATTGTCATTCAGGCGGATTTTACCGACCTTCTTTTCGACGTGAAATTTTTAACAGGCACCTTCTACAAACTTTTTTCCATCGTTCTCGATATCGCCGGTCTGCTGTGCATCCTGATGCTCGGCGGCCTGTTGGTGCGCCGGTATTTTTTTCCGCCGGAGGGACTTGAAACCAAAAGTGACGATGCCGTCATGCATGGTATGCTGTTGGCTATTTTGATCACCGGATTTATCATCGAAGGGGCGAGGATGGCCGTAACCGAGCTCGGTACCCCCCTTGCTCCCTGGTCGCCCGTCGGCCTGGTGGTAGCCAAGGCCGTGAGTCCCATTGGCGAAAATGGGTTGCTGGCCCTGCATAAGGTGACTTGGTGGGTCCACTTGCTGCTTGTGATGGTCTTCTTCTATCTGATTCCGGCAACCAAGTTCCGTCATATCCTCACCACCAGCGCCAACTATTTCTTCAGCGATCTCGGCCCCAAAGGCAAGCTGGTCAATCTCGACCTGGAAGACGAGGATAAGGAGACCTTCGGCGCGAGCTCACTCAAGGAGCTGACCTGGAAGGATATTTTTGACGGCGACGCCTGTACCCAGTGCAAGAGATGCCAGGATCGCTGTCCCGCCTACAATACCGACAAACCGCTTTCCCCCATGAAGCTGGTGCGGGAAATCACCCGGATCGCCCATGACGATCCGGAGGGCAACATGATCGAGCTGTGCGACAAGGATGCCATCTGGTCCTGTACCACCTGCCGCGCCTGCCAGGAGATCTGTCCGGCGGCCATCGAGCATGTCGGCAAGATCATCGAGCTGCGCCGTTCCATGGTCCTCATGGAAGGGGAATTCCCGGGGGAAGAGGTCATGACCGCGATGGAGGCCACCGAGGTCAACGGTAATCCACTGGGCATGGGGTATGCCGAGAGGGGCGACTGGGCCGAGGATCTGGGGATAAAGACGCTGGCCCAGGACAGTGAAGTTGATGTCCTCTATTTCGTCGGCTGTTATGGCTCGTTTGACAAGCGAAACATCAAGGTGGCAAAGAGTTTCGTGAAGTTGTGCCAGGCGGCCGGCGTCAAAGTCGGAATTTTGGGCAAGGAAGAGAAATGTTGCGGGGAGCCGATGCGCAAGATGGGCAATGAGTATCTGTACCAGACCCTGGCGATGGAAAATATCGAAATGATTAAGGCCTACGATGTCGCAAAAATCGTAACCAGCTGTCCCCACTGTTACAATACCCTGAACAAGGATTACCGGGATCTCGGCCTGGAAACCGAGGTTGTCACCTATACTGTTTTCCTTAAAGAGCTTATCGATTCCGGCAGATTGCGAATAAGCGGCGGGGAACTGTCGTGTACCTATCACGATTCCTGTTATCTCGGTCGTCATAACGATATATATGATCCTCCGCGGGAGTTGTTGAAGCTGGCCGGGGCAGCGATCAGCGAGATGGACAAGAACAGGGCGGAGGGATTCTGCTGCAGCGCCGGTGGCGGCCGCATTCTTGCTGAAGAAAAACTGGGCGAGAGGATTAACGTCAAGCGGGTAAATATGGCTGTAGAGACTGGTGCTGAGGTACTGGTTTCCAACTGTCCGTTCTGTCTCACCATGTTTGAGGACGGAGTAAAGGGGGCAGAGGCTGAAGATAAGCTTCAGCCCAGAGATATTGCGGAAATATTAGCTGAACGGCTGGGTTGAAACATGACGATTGATCCGGCCATATAAAAACTGGAGGGATGGTATGAAAATTTTGGTCTGTATAAAACAGGTTCCCGACATGGAATCCAAGTTTAAGATTGACGATGCCGGCACTTGGTACTCCAAGGCGGATCTCGCCTGGCGCATGAACGAATACGACGAATACGCTGTCGAACAGGCTGTCCAGGTGAAAGAGCAGCTGAAGGAAGGCGATATTACGGTGCTCTGTATCGGTTCCGATAAGGTGAAAGAGACGATGAAGAAAGCGCTCGCCATGGGTTGTGACCGCGGCGCCCATGTCAGCGACGAAGATTCGAGCCTCAAAGAGCCGCTGCAGATTGCCGGCGTCATAGCCGAGTATGCACGGGATAAGGGATTTGACCTCATCTTTACCGGGATGCAGTCCCAGGACCGGGGAAGCGGCCAGGTAGGGCTGCTGGTCGCCGAGATGCTGGGGCTACCTGGGGTTAGTACCGTTGTCGATTTTTCAATCGAAGGCGGTGTGATCGCAGCCAAGAGGGAGCTGGAAGGAGGAATGAAGGCGTGTGTGTCGCTCAAGGTGCCCGCGGTCATTACCTGTCAGCTGGGACTGAATACCCCGCGTTACCCGACCCTGCCCAACATAATGAAAGCCAAGAAGAAAGAGCTTATTTCGACGCCGATTGCCGAGCTGCTTAAGGTGGACGCTAGACAGGGAACGGAGAAGATGTATTTTCCGGAAAAGAAAGGCGGCGGCCTGGTGCTCGAAGGGGAGACCCCCGAGCTTGTGGAACAGCTGGTCAAGATTCTCAAAGAAAAAACGTCAGTGCTGTCGTAAGGAGGAGAGCATATGAAACTGTTACTTGTTGCTGAAAGCCGTGAGGGCAAACTCCTGAACTCCAGCTATGAACTGGTCGCGTTCGCCCGGGAATTGGGCGCTGATACCGCTATGTTTCTGGTCGGCGCCGAAGGTGATCTGCCGGCTTATGACGGTACCCTCTACCTTGCCGATTCCGGGACTGCGGGGGAGTATAATCCCAGCTGCCATAAATCACTGATACTTGAAGTGGTGGAGAAGGAAAATCCGGATATGGTCGTATTCTGCCATTCCTCCTACGGCTGGGACCTGGCCCCGCGAATCGCCTACAGTCTCAATGCGGCCCAGGTTTCGGAAGTGGTTGAGGTGCAAGACGGTCAGTTGGTAGTGCCTGCCTGTAACGCCAAGCTGCGGCGGAAGGTGAAGACATCCACCGTCAAGACCGTTGTTACACTTCAGGCCGGTGCTTTCGGGCTCACCGAAGAGCCTGCGGGTACGCCCTCGGTGGAAAAGATAAATCAGGACAGCTCCGACGGTATCGAGTTCACCGGATATGAACAGGCGGAAAGCGGAGGGGTCGATCTCGGTAAAGCCACGATAATCGTCAGTGCCGGCCGTGGGATAGGCAAACCGGAGAACGTGTCTATAGTGGCGGATCTTGCTGCGGCTCTGGGCGGCGAATATGGTGCAAGCCGGCCAGTGGTCGACGCCGAGTGGGTCGAACATAACCGCCAGGTCGGAACAACGGGACAGACCGTAGCGCCCAAGCTTTACATCGCCTGCGGAATATCGGGGGCTATTCAGCATCTTGCCGGCATGAAGAAATCCGAGTTTATAGTAGCCATAAATACCGATAAGGACGCGCCCATAGGTGAGGTAGCCGATGTGCTGGTGGTGGCCGATCTGAAGCAGCTGGTTCCGGCGCTGACTGAAAAAATCAAATCGCTGTAAAACGTGCCTGGATTCATGGTGAACGTGAACAACAGGGCGCGAAAGCTGCCTTCCGGTTTTTTCAGCTGGCTCAGGAAAAAGCTCTGAGGGAGTCCGGAAAAATAGGCACCCCCCCATAATTTCCGGTTCCGGTGTTGACCAAGACACCGGGCCGGAAATAAATCACAACAATGGATGCTGAAAGTGAGCTTTGACAATGAAATCAAGATCCGCGGTTATCATGCGGACTTTTACGGGCATGTCAATAATGCCCGGTACCTGGAATTCTTCGAGGAAGCCCGGTGGACAGGACTTGAGTCGAAAGTTGACCTTATCGCCTGGTCGAAAAAAGGACTCGGGTTTCTCGTGGTGAATATCAACATCAACTACCGCAAGGCAGTACCCGTGGGAGAGACCCTGCTCATTTCAACCGAGCTTGTCGAAGTGGGTAACCGGAGCGCTGTTTTGCGGCAGGAGGCTGTCTTTAAAGAATCACGAAAAGTTGCAGCCGACTGTCTGGTCACCTTTGTCATTATCGACAAAACAGGTCGTGCGGTGGAAATTACAGGGGATATCAAAAAAGACCTGGAAAAACTGGAGGTGAGCGCACAACCCGCCTGACTTTTCTTAAGGGCCATTGAAAGAGGCCCGTAAAATCTTTGAAAGTGTTAGCTATCTGATAATATTGACTTTCCTTTTTTTTTGTAATAGAAATCTATTTGTAGACCGTATATTTGTTGACACTGTCTTGTCGGGCACCCCGATTTTACCCTGCAGCTGGGCAGGAGGCAGCGGCGGGGATGCTTGATGAAGACTGAAGCTGTAGTTGATTTCAGGCCACTGGTTCAAGAGATTATCAACATTAAAGGGAGAGAGAAATGAAGAAGAAAATTTCTGTGTTGGCACTGGCATCGGTTGTTGTTGCTGGCTCGGCGATGGCTTCAGGATGGCGTATTCCTGAACAATCGGTTGACTCAACGGCCAAGGTCGGGGCCAATATCGCGTCATCCACCCGCGCCGATGTCGCTTACTACAATCCCGCCAACATGAGTTTCATGGACGATACCTGGCATACTCAGCTCAATGCCACCTACATCTATCTTGCGCCAAATGACTACACCGACGCAAGGACGCCCATGTTCAACCATGAGTCGGAGGCGGAACATTTCATTTTACCCACCGGCTTTGTTGTTTCTCCCGACTATGGCGGAGCCCGGTTCGGCCTGTCGGTTGTTGCGCCCTACGGGCTTACCAAGAGGTGGGAGAACGGGTACGGCCAGGCTTACGCTGAGGAGTTTTCCCTTATGGTGATCGAGGTGAACCCGGTGGTGTCGTACAGCCTGGGAGATAAAATCTCGGTTGCCGTCGGGCCCCGGATGCTCTACGCCGACGCGACGGTAAAAAGTGATGCCAGCGTGCTCGGGCTTCCGCTGTCAAGGGATATGGACGGTGATACCGTGGAATGGGGGTGGAATGCGGCCATCGCGGTAAAGCCCTCGGACAAGCTTAATATTGCCGCGACCTATCGCTCCAACGTCGATCTTGATTTTGAAGATCGGGCGGATCTCAATCTGATGGGATTTATGATTTCGCCCGAGGCTGAAGTCTCTGTGCCGGCGCCGGCGGTCCTGGCTCTTTCCGTGGCGTATGACGTAATGGATAACCTCAACGTGGAGTTCACCTGGGACAGGACCTTCTGGTCGGAGTACGAAACCCTTGATTTCAACTTCACCCCGCAGATTCCCGGCAATCCTTTTGAGCCTGCGCTGGACAGGAATTGGGACGATACCGACGCATTCAGGATAGGGCTCACCTACGGGCTCAATGAAAAAATCGATCTGATGGCCGGGTTCGGCATCGACGAGAACCCGATTCCGACGCCGAACGTCGATTTCTCGATCCCGGACTCGGACGCGTGGCTCTATTCCGTCGGTATGCAGTACGCGGTAAGCGAAAAGATGGATCTTGGTATCTCCGCGCTCTACGATTACAAGGAGACGCGGGAAGTGAAAGTTGATCCCGCCGGTGCGGTATACGGCGAATTCAAGAATGCTGCGGCAGTTCTGGTCACCGTGGGGCTGGATTACCGCTTTTAGGCTTGATTTGTCTGTGCCGTCCGGTTTTTCAGGAACCGTTCAGGACGGCGGCGAATGAACAAAGCGCAGAGTGTTATTTTAAACGACAACGGTCCCTGCCTTTACGACGGCAGGGACCGTTGTCGCATTATGAGCCGGCAAAATAAATTACAGCCCCCGCAGATATTCCGGCTTGAGGCTGAGCTTGCCTGAAAGCGCCTTGTCTATGAGCTTGAGGGTTTTCTCCTTGTCCCGGGGTAGCAGCGCTTTGATCGGCAGGTAGTTGGACGCGTGGTTGGCATGGAAATAGCCGTTGGAAAGTTCCGTGGCTGCGAACATTATCCCCAGTTCCTCAAGGACCCCGGTCGGAGAGGGCAGCGTAAAGGTGCCGTTTTGCGCTGCTTCGTAAAGCGGGCTGCCGTCGGTAAGCATCAGCGACAGGGCGCCCACGTATTCAGGGTCAATGGCACTCAGTACTCTGCCGGTCTCTAGGGCATGAACGGCGGAACGCTCGACTCCGGCTATCCCGAGCAGGACGGTGATAGAAAGTTTTATGCCGGCGTCTCTTATTTTGCGCCCCGTCTCAATCATTCTCCCGCTGTCTGCCCCTTTGTTGATCGCGCCAAGGGTCTGGTCGTCGCCGGACTCAAGGCCCATATAGGCGATCCCCAGGCCGTTTTCGCGAAGCTCGCGCAGCTGCTCAGGACTCTTCATCCTGATTGACTTGGTGTTGGCGTAGGTTCCCACCCTGGTTACCCAGGGCAGCTTCGTTTTGACTGCCTGCAGTATCCCGACCAGCCGCTTCTGGGGAATGATAAGCGCATCGCCGTCGCACAGGAAAAGCCGGTCCTGGCCCCTGCAGTGGGCGGCGGCAAAATCGATGTCGGCCATTATGGTGGCATCATCCTTGATGGTGAATCGGCTCCCCTTGTACATTGAGCAGAAACTGCATTTATTATGGGAGCACCCTGTAGTAACCTGCAGGAGGATGGAATAGGCTTCGCTTGGCGGTCTGAAAATATTTCCCTGGTAATTCATTGCCCTGGCTCGTCGATGATATGTATTGTTACAGTTCTGTCCCGGTTATAGTAGTACATCATGCTCGAGACGCAACGTAAAAGCATCAGATATCCAGATAAAAACGGAGGTAACTATAGATGCAGCAGAATCAAAACCCCTTCTATCCGAACCTGTTCAGGCCCATTGATCTTGGCTTCACCACATTGAAAAACAGGGTGTTGATGGGGTCTATGCATACCGGCCTGGAAGAAGACAGAGACGGCTTCTACCGTATGGCGCAGTTTTATAAAACACGGGTCCGGGGCGGTGTTGGGTTGATTGTAACCGGCGGAGTGGCGCCCAACAGGGCCGGGTGGCTGGCACCGTTTTCGCTGCGGCTCGCCAATCGGCGGCAGGTGCGGGATCATCGGGTGATCACCTCGGAAGTCCATGATGGAGGCGGCAAGATCTGCATGCAGATACTACACGCCGGCCGTTACGGCTATCATCCCCTGTGCGTCGCGCCAAGCCCGATAAGGGCACCGATCAACAGATTCAAGCCACGGGTGCTGAGTGAGCGGGGAATAGACAGTACCATCCTGGACTTTGCAGCCTGCGCCGCCCTGGCCCGCGAAGGGGGGTATGATGGCGTTGAGATAATGGGATCGGAAGGATATCTCATCAACCAGTTCATAGTCGGCAAGACCAATCGCAGGCAGGACCGGTGGGGGGGGACTTTTGCCAACAGGATCAGGTTTCCACTGGAGATAATCAAGGCGATACGCAGGGAAGTGGGCGAGGATTTTATCATAATTTACAGGCTTTCCATGCTCGACCTGGTGAAAAACGGATCAACCTGGGACGAGGTGGTGGAACTCGCCAGGAAGGTGGAGGAGGCGGGGGCGACGATTATCAATACCGGGATCGGGTGGCACGAGGCGAGGATTCCGACCATCGCCACGCTGGTGCCTCGGGGAGGGTTCACATGGGTGACCGGGCGACTGATGGGCAAGGTCTCAATCCCCCTTGTGACCAGCAACCGTATCAACATGCCTGAGGTTGCAGAGGCGGCGCTTGAGAACCGGTGCGCCGACATGGTGAGCATGGCCAGGCCGTTTCTCGCTGATCCTGACTGGGTGGAAAAAGCTGCGAAGGGAAAAACGGATGAGATCAATACCTGCATCGCCTGCAACCAGGCGTGCCTGGACCATATATTTACCCGCAAGATCGCCAGTTGCCTCGTGAACCCCAGGGCCTGTTTTGAGACCAGCAAGATTTTAAGAAAAACCGTAACCCACAAGCGTATAGCGGTGGTGGGGGCGGGTCCTGCCGGGCTTTCATGCGCCGTCACTGCGGCCGCAAGAGGTTTTTCCGTGACCCTCTATGAAGCCGGTGAGCAGATCGGCGGCCAGTTCCTCCTGGCAAAAAAGATCCCTGGAAAGGAGGAATTTGGTGAAACATTACGATATTTTAAGCACCAGCTTGAGCTCCTGGACGTTGAGGTCCGTCTTGGAAAGCGTCCCGGCGTTGCCGAACTCTGCAGGTATGACGAGATTGTCATTGCAACAGGGGTGAAACCGCGCCGGATTGAACTGGAGGGGATCGAGGGACCAAACGTGTCAGTATACAACCAACTGCTGTCCGGGCAGAAACAGCCGGGCAGGTCGGTTGCGATTATCGGTGCAGGTGGAATAGGTTTTGATGTTGCCGCTTACCTTGTCCACAACAGTCAAGACAACGGTGACGCTGTGGCTTGTTTTATGGATGAATGGGGGGTGGATATGCAGTATCGCAGCCAGGGCGGCTTGAAGGAGATGAAAAAAATGGATCCTCCAAGATCCGTGTACCTGCTCCAGCGCAGCAACAAAAAACCGGGAATAAATCTTGGCAAGACCACCGGCTGGATACATCGGAGCCTGCTCAAGAAAAACGGGGTAAAGATGTTAAACGGGGTAGAGTATGTGGCGGCAACGGACAGCGGGCTTGTTATCCGGCGCGGCGGGGAAAAACAGCTGCTTGAAGTCGACGAAATCGTCATCTGCGCCGGGCAGGAATCGGAGCTTGAGCTCGCCGAGCAACTTGCAAATGGCAAGATGAGATACCACCTGATCGGCGGCGCTCTTAAGGCGGGAGAGCTGGACGCAAAGCGGGCAATCAGCCAGGGAGTTGAACTGGCGGACAGTTTCTGAGCGGAAAGAGCAGGGGAATTGCCGGAGTTAAGGTTGCAGCCGCATCACTGCTTCCTGTTTTTTAAAAAATGAGTATATTGTTTTCATGATGCGCGACGCTTATCGCCCATCTTGGCTGCGCACCTGGAGCCAGCCTGAAAACAACCCTGAAAAACGGGTAAAAAACAGACAGACAGTTCAATCGGTATGGTGGAGAATATGAAAACATCCCTGGTGGCTACAATGAAAAAGGCAGCGGCAGCGGCCGCCGTACTCCTGGCTATGTTCTTTTTTGTCGCTGACAGTTTCGGCGCGTCCGCCCAACAGATCGATATAGAGGTGGACGTCACCCTCCAGGAGTTTGCCAAAGAGGTTCGGGGGGGAGGAACTTTTCTTGCGAAGGCGGAAGGTGTGCTGGTCTTTCCAAAGGTCATCAAGGCCGGGTTCGTTGTCGGCGGGGAGTATGGCGAAGGTGCTCTCAGGATAGGGGGGAAAACAGTACATTACTACAATACCGCCGGTGCTTCTTTCGGTTTCCAGCTGGGAGCGCAGGTAAAGACGCTGGTTATCGTCTTTCTCGACCAGGGTGCCCTGCAGCGGTTTATAAACAGTGAAGGCTGGGAAGCCGGCGTGGACGGCTCGGTTGCCATCGCCCAGTGGGGGGTGGGAGAGGATCTGTCCTCCACCGAATTTGCCGATCCGATCATCGCTTTTGTCTTCAACAACAAGGGGCTGATGTACAATCTCACCATAGAAGGGGCGAAATTCACCAGAATAGTCCGGTGATCTGTCTGGGCGAAAAGCGGTGTAGGCTGGTTAGCACTGTTTCCACTGCGGCCGGCGCTTCTCAAAAAAAGCGGCAACCCCCTCCCTGGCGTCGCTGGTGGTGCACAGCCTGGCAAAAGCTTCATTCATCAGTTCAAACTGTTTGAGATAGCCCATGTCTTCGGAGCCGTAGAAACCTTTTTTGGCTATCTGTACCGCTACCGGGCTCTTGCGCCCAAGGGTCACCGCCCACCGGTAAGCTTCCTCTTGCAGATCTTCTTTCGGTACGATTCTGTTGACAAGGCCAAGCTGCAGCAATTCCGGCGCTTTTATCAGGTCACCGTACAGCAGGAGCTCAAGAGCCTTTTTCCTTCCCACCACGCGTGATACCGGTATAACCGGGCCAACGCAATTCAGGCCCACGTTGATCGCCGTAAGCCCCATCTTGGCATGGTCGGCGGCAATGGTCAGGTCGGCCGCCACCGCCAACCCCATCCCGTTGGCCGCCGCAACTCCATGGACCTGGGCGATCACCGGCTTGGCCAGGCGGGAGATGACAATCAGGGGCCGTTCCATATGTTCTATCCAGTCGCGGTACTCAAGGGCGGTCTTGCCCTCAAGCTCGTTGACGTCGATTCCGGCACAAAAAGCTTTACCGGCACCCTTGAGCAGGATGACCCGCACTCCGGGATGGCGATCCATGTCAATGAGCGCGCTGTACAGTTCCGCCGCCATCTGTGAACTGAAGGTGTTGAGTTGTTCCGGCCTGTTAAGGGTTATGGTGCCGATGAAGTTGTCGTCTATTTCGATAATAAGGTTTGTATAGGACATGATCTTTCTCCTTGTGGGTGGCCAAATCATGGAATTGGAAAAGTGCAAAATGAACGAACGCTCAGTCTGAATAGGTCTATTATTGATCCTGCAGCCGTTAAATGTCAAATCAATTCTGAAAAAAGACCAGAACCAGGAAACGTTGGCGATGGCGCCCCGTGATGCAGCAATATTCCATTCAACTCTTTGACTCCAGATGATATTGTTCTAGTAAGCGCACCAATCACCCTCCCGGCCGCGGGAGAGAAAATGTTGTCAGGGGAGGAAGCAATGAAAGTCGGATTTGTCGGTCTGGGCATAATGGGCAGCCGGATGGCCCGCAATCTTATCTCCGGCGGTTATGAACTTACTGTGCACAATCGCACCAGAGAAAAGGCGGACACGCTTGTCGCCGACGGGGCTGGCTGGGCCGAGACCCCGAAAGATCTCGGTGCGGCCGTTGATGTGGTCTTTACCATGCTTGCCGATCCGGCCGCGGTGACGGGTATGGCAACCGGTGGTGACGGATTTCTTGAAGGGTTGAAAAAGGGCACTGTGTGGGTGGATTGTTCGACAGTGGATCCGGATTTCAGCAGACAGATGGCACAGGCGGCGAAATCTCATGGGGTGGATTTGCTCGATATCCCGGTTGTAGGGACCAAGGGGCCGGCGGCATCGGGTGAGCTGGTCTTTCTGGCCGGCGGCAAAAGAGAGGCGGTTGAGCGTTGCCGCCCGCTTCTTGACTGTATGGGAAAAGAACTGATTTATCTTGGCGACAACGGCCAGGGGGCGGCGATGAAGATGGTGGTCAATCTCTTGCTGGGCAGCGCCATGAGCGCTTACGCCGAGGCGCTGATCCTGGGGCAGTCGCTGGGGCTGAGCAACAAAAAAATCGCCGAAGTGGTGCTTGACACCCCGGTCGCCGCGCCGTTTCTGAGGGGGAAGCATCCTCTTCTTGAACAGAAGAATTACCAGCCCCATTTTCCGCTGCGCTGGATGAGAAAAGATCTCCAACTGGTCGCGAAAACGGCTTACGAACAGAACGTTTCGCTGCCTGCCACCAATGTCATCAAGGAAATTTATGGTCTGGCTCAACGAAGCGGCCTGGGTGACAGTGATTTTGCGGCTATTTACCAGTATCTCAGCGGTGATGTAAAATAATAAGGAGAGCGGGGTGCTGCAGTCGGGGAAGGGTGCCAAGCCCTCTTAGCTGCAGCGTCAACACAAGAAGGCCGGGCCATGGATATCAAGTGTGCTGCTGAAAGTCATCTGCCCGGATCGTTGCCGCCAATTTTTCAGAGGACCCCATGAAGCTGAATGAATTTTACCCCAAGACCCTTATCGAGCCTTTTCGCATACACTCGGTGGAACCGCTTCGCTTCACCACCCGGGCCGAGCGGCAGAAAGCCCTTAAAAAAGCCGGTTACAATCCTTTTTTGCTTTCTTCGCAGCAAGTCATCATCGATCTTCTTACCGACAGCGGAACCGGGGCAATGTCTTCGAACCAGTGGGCGGGGATGTTGGCCAGCGATGAATCCTACGCCGGCGCCGCCTCGTTTTACCGCTTCGAGGCAGCGGTAAAGGATATTATGGGGTTCAACCATGTTATTCCGACCCACCAGGGCCGCGGCGCGGAACATATCCTCTTTAGCTGTATCGCCAAAAAGGGCGATATCATACCAAACAACAACCACTTTGACACCACCCGGGCGCACATTGAAAACAATGGTGCCCAGGCGTTGGACCTGGTGGTGAAAGAGGGGCGTGTTCCCAGTCTGGTCCTCCCTTTCAAGGGCAATATAGATCTTGATCGACTCGAGATGCTGCTGGCCGAACAGGGCCGCAACCGGGTACCGGCGATACTGTTGACCGTCACCAATAATTCCGGCGGCGGTCAGCCGGTCAGTATGGACAATATCCGTCAAACCGGCGCGATAGCGAAAAAATACCATGTCCCGTTCTTTCTTGACGCCTGCCGATACGCGGAAAACTGCTACTTTATCAAGACCCGTGAAAAAGGGTACGAAACCAGCTCGATTATCGAAATTGCCCGCGAGATGTTCAGCTACGCGGACGGTTGTACCATGAGTGCAAAAAAAGACGGTCTGGCCAATATCGGCGGTTTCCTCGCGCTCAATGACGACACCCTGGCGCGTCGTTGCCGGAATATGGAGATCCTGGTGGAGGGGTTCCCCACCTATGGCGGAATGGCAGGCTATGATATGGAGGCGGTGGCAAAGGGCCTTTACGAAGCGCTTGACGAAGAGTATCTCAGCTATCGAATCCGCTCCATCGCCTCCCTTGGCGAAAAACTGGCATTGGCGAAAATTCCAATTGTCAAGCCGACCGGCGGACACGCCTTGTATGTCAACGCTGCCGAAATGCTGCCGCATATTGAGCCGCTTCAGTACCCGGCCTGGTCGCTGACCAACGCGCTTTACCTGCTGGGCGGAATCAGGGCGGTGGAGATAGGCAGCGTAATGTTTGGGATGCAGCCGGATGGGACTGAAAAACCCGCCGCCCAGGAGCTGGTGAGGCTCGCTTTCCCGCGCCGGGTATACACCCAGAGTCATATCGACTACATTGCAGAGGTGCTGACCTGCCTCAACGAGCAGAAAGAAGTGCTCCGCGGATACAGGATTGTCTCGCAGGAACCGGTACTGCGCCACTTTACCGCCCGGTTTGCCTATCTTGGATAATTGAGGTTTCAGGTTACTGCGGGCTGTCCGGGTTCAGCGGGTAATGGGCTTCCACCTCATGGATTGCTCCTCTGGCGGTGAGCCTGCTTGAGTAGAGAGTGAATCGGTCTACCGTAAACCATGGGGTTTTGAGCTGCCAGTTTGTTGTCAGAAAATCACGGATGTCGCGGGCGGGACTGTTCCTCAGCCGGGCAAGGGTTATGTGCGGGGCGAATTTTCTTCTTTCTCTTTCTATTCCAAGCGGCTCGAGAACGGTCTCGATTCTGTTTTTCAGTCGGATCAGCTCCGTATTATGACGGTTGGTCTCGCAGCCGGCCCAGACGACCCTGGGGGTGCCCCTTAGCGGAAAGGTGCCGACCCCCTGAAGCCGCATACCAAAGTTTTTCTCTCTTATTTCACCAAGACTTTCAACAATGTCTCCGGCTCTGCCGGTCTCCACTTCTCCGATGAATTTTAGTGTAAGGTGAAGCTGTCCAGATGGAACCGGTCTTGCCTTTTTGATGGAACCGCCCATCTGCTCAAGGCGCTTTCGTATTTCTCCGGGAAGGTCGACTGCGACAAACAATCGTATCATATCTCTTTAGCACCGAAAAATTGATATCGTAAAATGTGCACTGTAAAGACTGTTTGTGGTTATTATAGCCCCTCGTGTCCCAAAAAAACAGGGCGGACGACCAGCAGCCGGTGGTACCGGGAATATAAAGCAGACAGCGGCAGGTGGCGTTGTTGCTACTTTTCGGTCAGCTGCATTATCGCGAGGTTGGCTATAGTGAGCCCGAAGATGCCGGTGATGGTCGGCAGGCTGCCAAGAACGTTGCGTTGCCTGCCCCGGTCGCTGTGCGGCGCAGCCTGTTCCTGCTCATCCTCTTTTTCATAATCGAAGTCCACCGGTTCCGTTGAGTAGACACAAGAAATTCCCGGTCCGACACCTCTTCTTCGCAGCCGTTTTCGTAAATGTTTTGCCAGTGGACAGTTGGTGGAGGAAAACAGGTCGCCGCTCTTTATCAGGGCAGGATCGGTACGGAGAGCCGCCCCCATGGAGCTGATCGTCGGAATGTTCTGCTGCCAGGCATGGTAGAGGAGCTGTGTCTTGGGATTGAGGGAGTCTATGGCATCGATCAGCAGTGACGGTGCCGGGCTGAGGATTTCGCCGATACTCTCTTCTCCGGCAAAGAGCGGCAGGGCTTCAACGGTGCATTCGGAATTTATCGCGGTAATCCTTTCTTTGGCGAGCGCGACCTTTGATCTGCCGATATTGGTCTCAAGGGCAAGCAACTGGCGGTTGAGGTTGCTGGGCTGTACGATGTCGAAATCGACAATCCGCAGGTGGTTGACGCCGGCACGGACAAGTCCCTCGACCACATATCCGCCGACTGCTCCCAGACCGACCACCGTCACCATTTTGTTCTGCAGCCTGCCAAAACGGGCTTTACCAAGGAGCCGTTCTGTGCGTATGAATCGTTCCATCATATTTGAAATATTATATCTGGTCTATTGTCCGGTACTATGGTAAAGGTGCACATTTTTTTTCCGGGGTCCCGTGAATTTTTTGATTTTATAGTCAACTGTACTTGCGATGATCCCGGCCGGTGCTCTCGCATCGTGACGCTATTATAGTACATTTACAAAAAGATTGAGTATGGTTTATACAAGAAGTATCCAGGCAACCGCAGATGATCTGTCGACCTGGACGAAATACAGGAAAAAGTTGTGCGGCGACTGCCTGGCGACCTGTTGCACTCTCCCGGTCGAGGTCAAGGTTCCGGATCTTGTGCGGATGGAACTTGTCGACAAGTTCGAACAGGACGGCAATATAAAGCAGGTTGCCCGTCGACTCAAGAAGGAAAAACTCATAGATCATTACCATCATCGTTCGGGTACCTTTACCCTCTCCCGGATGGCCAGCGGGGACTGCCTCTATCTCCACCCTGACACCAGGCGGTGTACCATTTACCAGAAGCGACCGGATACCTGCAGAAACCATCCCCAGGTAGGTCCCCGTCCCGGATTCTGTCCGTTTTTACTAAAAGAGTCCAAAAGGGGGAAGGATTGCTGACAAATTTTGTGAAGATGAATGCGGTTGCCCGAAAGGGGGCAGCGGAGTTTTTTCACTTGAGCTTGCCGGATATTCAGGTATTGAATTGTTGTTTTTCCATCGTTGCTGGGGTAATCTCTTCTATTTCAATGGAAATTCAAAAGTTTTGCTGTGGTAAGTTTTTGATTCAGATCGATATCTCTTTGCGGGGCAGTAGGATATGAGGATTCTTTTATTCGGGGCAACCAATATAGGGTGGATGATTGCATCAAGGATGTACCTGGGGCATGACGTTACCATCATCGACGATCAGGGGCCGCTTGCCGAGAAGTTTCATAGTCTTGATATCAGTTTTGTTTCGGGAAGCGGGACCGATATTATGGCCCTGCAGAGAGCAAATGCGGCCAAGGCTGACTGTTTTATCGCCTGTTCTGTACACGACGAAGCCAATATAGTCGCATGCTGGACGGCGAAAAAACTCGCTGAAATCGAAACTGTCTGTTTTGTCTCTAGGGTTGATATTTTTAACAATTTCGCGCCCTCCGTTCAGAATCGCTATCACACCAAGTACGATATTGACACGGTTATCTGGCCCGAGCAGCTTCTTACCCAGGATATATTCAGGATCCTGCTGGTGCCGGGAGCCGTAGACGTGGAGTATTTCGATGAAGGGCAGGCGAAGATGTTTGAGTATCCCATAAGAGAAAGCTCTCCGCTGTGTTCCGTACCGCTCAAAGACTACCATTTCCCCGACGATGTTCTCATGGTCGGCATTTATCGCGACGGCGGCCTTTTTGTGCCGAACGGATCGTCAAAAGTCGAGGCGGGCGACCGGGCTATATTTATGGGGACCGGGCTTGGTCTTGATATGCTGGCGGCGGACATCTTTCCCAAAAGTAACAACAGGATCAAGACGGTGGCGGTCATTGGCGGGGGCAACGTCGGCTTTTTTCTCGCCCAGAAGATGGAGCAGGCCGATCTCAATGTGAAAATTATCGAATACGATATGGCAAGGTGTGAGTTTCTTGCCGATAATCTCAAGAAGAGCCTGGTCCTGCAGGCTGATGGAACCGATATTGGGCTGCTTGAGGAAGAGTCCATAGGCAAGATGGACGCCGTAGTCTGCGTTACCAACAATGACGAAAAAAACTTGCTGTGCTCTCTTCTGGTAAAGCAGCTGGGGGCGCAGCGGGTTGTAACCAGAGTCCAGAATGTTCGCAATGCCAAGCTGTTTGAACGTGTCGGCATCGATGTGGTCGTATCCCCCTGGGAATCGGCGCTCAGAGAGCTGTTGAATCATTTCCAGACCAGGAACGTGGATATTCTTGCCATGGTTGAAAGAGGCAAGGGGGAAGTGGTCCGGGTCACGGTGCCGGCGGATTTTCCCGACACCATGGTCATGGACCTCAAGCTGCCCGCCAATGTAATTATCGGAATGATAAAGCGTCACAGGGGATACCTCATCCCCAAGGGTTCAACGGTTATTCATGCCAACGACCGGCTGAAAATATTCACCAGAACCGAGAACAAGGAAGGGATCAACGCGGTATTTACAAAATGAAATTAAAGACTGTTTCAAACGCATTGGGTCTTGTTCTTATCGGTTACGGAATTATCATTCTCTCTCCCATTGTGGTCGCGGTCCTGGAAAAGGAATATACCTCAATCCTGCCTTTTGTGGTCGCTTCATGCTGTTCCATCACCCTGGGGGGGCTTTGTAAATGGAAAGGCGGCCGGATCAATAATTTTGACTCCATCAAACGTTCCGACGGGTTGCTGGTGGTCACGCTCACCTGGCTCGTTACCGCCCTGATCGGTGCCATCCCTTATCTTTTTTACGGTATATCTCCTCTTGACGCCTACTTTGAATCGGTCTCGGGACTGACGACTACCGGGGCCACGATTCTTACCGATTTTTCCTTGTATCCCAAAGACTTTTTCTTCTGGCGAAGTCTCAGTCAATGGCTCGGCGGCATGGGCATTATAGTCCTGTTTATCGCCATCCTTCCGCAGTTTGCCGTGGCCGGCCGCCGATTGTTTTTTGCCGAGGCGCCGGGGCCGACCGAGGAAAAGATAACCCCGCGTATCGCCCATACGGCAAAAGCGCTGTGGATGATCTACGTGCTGCTCACCATAGCTGAGGTTTTGTTACTTTATCTTGCCGGAATGCCTCTGTTCGATGCGGTATGCAACAGCCTCTCGACCATGGCTGCGGGCGGCTTCTCGCCGCACCCCCAGTCGATAATGGGGTACGGCAACCCATCGGTTGTCTGGATAATAACGTTTTTCATGTTTCTTGCCGGTAGTAACTTTGCTTTGCAATACAGGTTCCTGGTCCAGCTGAAACCGAAGTCCCTGCTGAAAAACGATGAGTTCATGTTCTATGTGTTTATTGTTGTGGTACTGTCCGTCGCTCTTTGCGGATTTTTGTTTTTCGGCCATGACATGTCGCTGGAAAAAAGCATGCGGGACAGTCTCTTTCAGGTGGTTTCAATCCTGACGACAACCGGTTTTTCCTCTGCCGATTTTGCGCTGTGGCTGGTGTCGGCGCAGGTCGTGCTGATGACGGTCATGTTCGTCGGCGGTTGTGCCGGTTCGGCGGGGGGCGGGATCAAGGTGGTCCGGATACTGTTTGTCGGGCGGTATCTCAAGCGTGAGATTGCCCAGACGCTTCATCCCCAGGCTGTTCTGCCGATAAAGATCGACAGGACCACCGTCCCGGATAACATCCAGCGGCAAATGATAGGTTTTCTGCTTTTTTACGTCTGCCTGCTTGTGGCCTCCGGGTTGATCGTGACGATAATAGAAGGTGACGCCTCCATCGGTTTTATCGGCACTGCTGCCACCATAGGCAACATCGGGCCAGGATTTGGCGAAATCGGTCCAATGGGCAGCTTTGGCGGACTGGCGGCAAGTACCAAGGTTATTTTCATCATAGATATGGTCGTGGGTCGTCTTGAACTTATTCCTTTTCTGGTAATGCTTCACCGGGATTTCTGGGGCGTGAAGTAGCAGCGGAAGGTCCGGCGGCGCCAAAAAATAAAAGGGGCTGCGTTTTCTCTACAGGCGATGCTCCTGTTGTATCTGCTGACTCAAGTTTGACCGGAAAAAGCGATTCCGCCCGGGGGCGGACAGCATGCTGGTGACGGACCGGTTTATCCTTTACCCCCTTGTTAGTGCAGAATATTATGAAAAAATATCGTCTTCCTTCCCTGAGCCTGAGACGCAAGATAATCATAATTCTTTCCTGTTATGTCTTTGGGATACTGGTAATGACGATGGCCTCCCAGGAAGACCTGTACAAGGCCCAGGAAAAACTTGAGGTCGTCGAGCTGGCATACAGCCTTCACTCCATCATTCTTGAGGTGCGGCGGTATGAAAAAAACTTTCTTCTCTACGGGACGACGGAAGCCCTGAATGAAAATCATAAACAGCTCGATCTTGCCCTTGAAACGGTGGAAAACATCAAGACACAGGTTTCGCGGTTTAAGGCGTATCCCTTGCTGGTCGAGTTGAAAAAACAGATACTCTCGTACCAGGGTGCCATGAAGGCGTTTTCGACTGAGTTCGTGAGGATCTCTGAGTCGGGGCAGCGCGTCTTCCCGGGAAATGCGCGTTACCCCGGTGATGCGGTGGAGAATCTGCCGAAAAACGGCGAGATGGTGGATAATCTGCGTTTTGAGGGGCAGGAAATGACTGTAACCAGCGAGGAGCTGGTAAGTTTTGAACATCTGCAGATTCGTTCAATCCTGAACCAGTTGATCGAGCAGCTGCTGGTCTGGTCACTGGTGGCCATCACTATCGGTATTTTCATGCCCCTGATCATGTCCCTTAAAATATTCAAGCCGTTGCGGGTTATCAAGGCGGCGACCGAGGATATCGCAAGGGGGCGCTTCAGCAAGATAGAGGTCCTCAATACCCGGGATGAGATGCAGCAGGTGATGGAGGCGTTTAACACCATGGTCCATGAACTGGAACTGCGCCAGAACCAGCTGGTGCAGTCGCAGAAACTGTCGTCGATCGGTACCCTGACCGCCGGTATCGCTCACCAGCTGAACAACCCTCTCAATAATATCTCAACCTCCTGCCAGATTGCGCTCGATGATTTTGACGCCGGTGATCAGGCAATGATCAGGAAAATGCTCGGTAATATAGACCAGGAAACATGCAGGGCAAGGGACGTGGTCCAGGGGTTGCTGGAATTTTCCAGAACCAGGGACTTTGAGGTGGCGCCGGTCAACCTCCTGGAAGTCGTGAAGCGATCGCTCAGCCTGGTAAAAAGCCAGGTGCCGGCAAACGTTGTGTTGACTGTTGATATCTCCGAACACCTTGTCTTGCCGATGGACGCCCAGCGGGTACAGGAGGTGCTGCTGAATATGATCATCAATGCCGTTCAGGCGATCAGCGGCGAGGGGCAGGTGGCTATCAGCGCCTGGGAAAATCGGGATGGCAACGAGGCGATAATCGAGATCCGGGATAGTGGAGAAGGGATCCCTGAAGAGATTCAGGATCGTCTCTTCGATCCTTTTTATACCACCAAGGAGGAAGGCAAGGGAACCGGTCTTGGACTGTCGATTGCCTACGGCATCATTGAGAAACATCGGGGCCGGATAACCGTCGAAAGTTCTCCGGGACACGGGGCATCCTTCTCCATCCATCTGCCGTTAACTTCAACCCCTGAAAATGTTTGACGATGGAAGAGAGTGCGACAACCATACTTGTAGTCGACGACGAGGCGATTGCCCGTGACAATGTCGCCTATGTTCTCAAAAAAGAAGGGTACCATGTCTTGACCGCTGATGACGGCGAAAAGGCCATATCTCTTCTGGAACAGAAAGAAGTCGATCTCGTTCTCACCGATTTGCGGATGAAGAAACGTGATGGTATGGAAGTTCTCGATGCTGCCAAAAAAATATGGCCGGATACCGAGGTGGTCGTCATAACCGGCTATGCCACTGTGGATACGGCGGTTGAGGCAATGCGCAAGGGGGCGTATTACTATCTTGCAAAGCCGGTAAAAATGGATGAAATGCTGGCCCTGGTACAGAAGGCGCTGGAGAAAAGGGGGCTGCGCCGGGAAGTAAGCGAACTCCGAAGGAAAATTGCCGACAAGACCGGGGTGCTGAAAATCATAGGGCAGAGTCCCAAGACCAGGCTGCTGCGGGAAACTATTTCCCAGGTCGCCCAGCTCGATTGCAATGTTCTTATTCAGGGGGAGACCGGAACGGGCAAGGAGCTGGTCGCAAGGACAATCCATGAGCTCAGTCCCCGCAGAAAAAAGCGGTTTGTCGCATTCAACTGCGGTGTTTTCAGCGGTGAACTGATAGCAAGCGAACTCTTCGGTCATGAAAAGGGCGCTTTTACCGGAGCCAGCCAGGTGAAGAAGGGACTGCTGGAACTTGCCGAAGGAGGTACGGTTTTTTTCGACGAGGTGGGGGAGCTCTCTTTACCGATGCAGGTAAAACTGCTTCGGGTTATCCAGGAACGTACCCTGATGAGGGTCGGCGGAACCGAGGAAATCAAAATAGATATACGGATCCTGGCCGCCACCAACAAAGATCTCAAGCGGGAAGCGGAAGAGGGGGCTTTCAGGTCCGACCTTTTTTACCGGCTGGATGTGCTGACCATCCGTGTTCCGCCTCTTGGTGAGCGGCGGGAGGATATTCCGCTGCTGGCAAATCATTTCCTGAAAAAACATGCGCCTCCGGACTCGGTTGTGCCGAAACTCTCCCGTGAGGTGGTTCAGTATCTGCAACAGTATGAATATCCGGGCAATGTACGGGAGCTTGAGAATGTTGCCCAGCGTCTGCTGCTGCAGGCCGACGGGTGCAGCGTCATTGAAGCAGACCATCTGGTGGAAGATCTGCAGCAAAATGAAATTACGCCGTCCAGGATGGTGGCCAAGACCTGGCCCTCCCTGGAGGAACAGGAGAAAAACTATATCCTGGAAGTGCTCGATGAAGTTGAGGGAAATAAATCAAAGGCTGCGAGAATACTCGATATCGACAGGGTTTCACTGTGGCGCAAGATCAAGAGATACGGGCTTGACCGTCCTGAGGACGATTGATCGGTCCCAGCCAACAGTCGATCCCTCTGGTTTCAGCTGAAAAAAGAGAGAAACTCTCCGTTACTTGCGACACTGTTGTTCCCCTTGGCAACCAGCACCGGACAGTAGCAGGAAGAAGCAATGCTTTCGATCACCCCTTCCCAGAACATATCGAGCATTTTCGGCGCGGACTTGGCACCGACAATGATGAGGTTGATGTTTTTTTTCCGGGCGTAGTTGACCAGTCCTTTATCGGGAGTATCGCAGGTTATCTCGGTAAATACTGGAATTTCCTTTTGTTCAGCCTGGGAACAAAAGGATTGCAGACAGATGCGGGCCTGTTGTTCGGCCTCTTTCTGTACTGCGTAGCGGAGCGAGCGGTCGGGGGGGATGTCGATCACGTAGAGACCGTGCACTTCGCTGCGGTAACTTTCGGCAACTTCAAATGCGCGCTTGGCGGCTTCGGCGTTGGTTTGAGAACAGTTGACCCCGACAAGCACCTTGTTGAACTGGATCGCTGCTCCTTCCGGAACGAGCAGTACGTCACAGGGACCGTTCTGGGTAATCTCCGCCGTTGTCTGTCCAAGGAGCATCCTTGCCATCTGGTTCCTCTTGGCACAGCCCAGCAGGATGATGTTGGCCCGTTCTTTGAGCGCAACATCGACAATTTCATGACTGGGGTGCCCCATCCTGTGGATAGTGTGGACATCAAGACCAAGCGTCGTTGCGTAATCGGTCGCTTCTTCCAGGATCTTGCGAAATGGTTCGCTAAACTGCCGTTCGGCATTTTTTATGAAGAAGCGATTCATGTTCCCTTCATACTGCGGGGTTACTGAAACCAGAATGACTTTTGCCCGCATGGATGAACCCAGCACAAGTGCTTTTTTAAAGACCGAACGACCGGTGGCGGTAGTATCCATGGCGGCCAAAATAGTTTTTCTGGAATCTGCTGTCATGGTCAACTCTCTCAGGTAATGATTGGTTAGCTTCTCATCTTGCGGTGGTGCTTCTCTGTTTCATTGTACCTTTGTTGCTGCTGATCCGGCTCTCTTTTTTCGGTTCGGATTGGTCCGGGGCGTCCTGAATTCCAGATCTGAGCAGTGAGGATAAACTTTTGGCGAACCGGATCTGGATAATAAAAAAAAGACACGCGGAGCCAATGAGCAGAAACGAGTGGAGGCGCCCCTTGTTCCAGAATGTGCTTATCGCCTCGGGATACTTTATAATAGCTCCATAGGCAGCGATGGTCAGCGCGCCGAAAAACGCGGTCTGCAACCAGGCGCACATCCTGCTTCTTTTCTCCCCGTCCTGGCTGTTTTTGCCGGTTTTTAGATGGCTCCCAGTTTTATAACCGGCCCCGGCTCTGTTTACCGATAGTACATTGAAAACCGGAACCGGCGAACCGGATAGTGCGTTTTCCAGGTTGATGCCCTTATCTATTACCACAAATTCCACCCGCTTGACAATGTGGCAAAGGTTGTTGATTACCTTGTTTATTCTTCCCGTGTCCTGGACATAGTCGACATGTATGTTGCGAGGTTTTGCCTTTGCCCGGATCCGGGCGACACTTTGTTCGATTGACGCAGAGAACTGTTGCTGTTTCTCGACACTGTCCAGGAGGAGCGGCAGGGTGTTTACGAAAACTATCAGAAGTCTGCAGCCCAGCCGGGCCGCAACATTGACGCCATACTCCATTACCGGTTCGCTGAGCTTGCCGTTCCTGGTAACCACGAGGATTGCCGGGATTGACGATGCGGATGAGCTCCCGCCTGTCTGTATCTGTTCCGTTGTCATCTGCTCTGTGTTGTTGTCGTTGTTTGATCCTGACGCAGTTGTTGTGCTCCTCCTTACGTATTAATAGCAAGCAAATGTCGTTCCAGTTGGTGCTTGGTTTGTGTAACTGTTTAAAAATATAGTTGATACTGAAAACAGCGAAACCTGTTTTAGAGCGTGATTGTTGCAAGATGCAACAATAATAAATGGCGATCGTTGGGTGTTGGCTGGTCTATCGTTTGTCCCTGCAATCATCACTTTTCGCGTTTTGTAAAAATATCCTATTTATTCAATGTCTTGTGGCCAATGTCCGCCAGAGCTGTTCAAGCTGGACGCAACAATTGACCAACCTCTGTAAGCAGATAATGTATTGCAATATGCAACAGTTCGTGTGTTTTGCTGTTAAGGTATTGTTATTGCGTATTATTTACTGTTTGCGGATGAGAGTGTGTTGCAATGTGCAACAATTGCATGTCTGTGGTGTGTTGGTGTAACACTTCGTAATTAATGTGAAATTATATTTTTCGTATTGGCGCTGAATTTGCAAGATATAAAGCGAAGAGCAAAACGTTACATCCGGGCCGTGAAGTAGACGATTCGGAGCTAAAGGATAACAGAGTGATCTTAGAAATCTTTATAACTCAAAGGAGATTGACATGCAATCAAGTGAAGGTTATCAGGTCCAGCTCAACGTAAGGTCGGCCACCCGAAAGACCACCGGCAAAAAGGTAGATAAGGGTACCGGAACCGAGAGGGCGGTTCAGCGTGCGTACAGACCGAAGAAGCCGGTGGGGAAGATGGTTTTTTTCGGGGCTATTTCCGCAAGCGCTTATTATCTCCTTTTTTCCAATGAAGCATTGGTCACCAATACATACACCCTCGGGGGGTGGCATGCGCTGTTTCCTGTTCTGACAGCGTTCTTCTTCTCTTTCATCCATGGCGCTTTTGCCAGCAACTTTTTGAGTGTTTTGGGGCTTGAGGCAAAAAAACATTAAAAAAACGACTATTGCAAAAACGTTGGAAGGAGACGGAACAAATGAAAAAATATGTAATTATCCTGTTGATGTCGCTGTTGTCTGTCGCGGTTCTGCAAAACGCTTATGCGGGCGGTCCTCCGCCGAAAAATGTGCTGAAGGGTGTCTTTACCTCAATTGATTACCAGGCGAAAACGGTGACAATAAAGCCTGACGGGAAGGATACGCTCCGAACCCTGACCATTGGCAGTGATATAAAGGCGGAAGATATCGTCCTTGACAAGAAAGTGCTGGTGAGTCTTGATCCTCACGCCGGGCCCAACGTGATCAAGGATGTATCCGTGATGTTCATGGATATGACGGTCGTGAAGATATTTGCATTTCTGGCGATCGGCCTTATCGGGGGGCTGCTTTCCGGGTTTATTGGTTCCGGCGGCGCTTTTGTTCTCACCCCGGCGATGATGTCTCTGGGGGCACCCGGAGCGGTGGCTGTCGCCAGTAATATGTGCCATAAATTTCCCAAGGCCATGGTCGGTGCGTATAAACGCTGGAAATACGGCCAGGCCGATATCAAGCTTGGGCTGGTGATGGCGATCACCGCTATTATTGGCGTACAGATAGGAATCAAAATTCAGAAATTTATCCTCAACCATTGGGGAAATGCTGGATCAAATCTTTACGTAAGCGTCGTTTTCGTCCTTGTGCTGGTCCTGGTGGGCGCCTATGTACTGATGGACGCTTACAAGCTTGCCAAGGGAAAAAGTGAGGCTGAAACGTCACGTCTTGCACTTTCAATGCAGAAAATCAACATCTGGCCGATGATGGAGTTCAAGGTGGCCAAGGTACGCATCTCTGCCTGGATAACCGTACCTGTGGGGCTTTTTACCGGTATGCTTGCGGCCACCATTGCCGTCGGCGGCTTCATCGGTGTTCCCGGCATGATATATGTTGTGGGAGCATCCGCGCTTGTCGCCAGTGCCACGGAACTGGTGGTGGCTTTTATCATGGGAGCGTGGGGCTCCATTCAGTGGGGTATCTCAGGGCTTATCGATATTCGCATGACCCTTCTTATCCTGGCCGGTTCCTTGATCGGGGTTCAGCTGGGCGCTCTGGGTACTACCTACGTCAAGGATTATGTTATCAAGATAGTGATGGCGGCCGTGATGCTGATTGTCGCGGTTTCAAGGGGAGCAAAGGTGCCTGGCTATCTGGCTGATCTCAACCTGATTCCCCAGCTGGAAAAGACGTTTACCCTGGTCCTGAACGAGATCAGTTTCTGGGCCCTGATGACGGCGCTGGGGGTGGCTGGAATAATTATCTCGGTGGCGATGATCAAGGGAATGATCCAGGCACGCAACGAAGAACAAGGGATAGGTTCTGCCAAGGCGGTAAAACACGGGTAAAACGGTGTGCCGGCAGCGCTATCTCTTCAAGAGCCTGGTTGGCTCAATTTGGTATCTGATTTTTTCAATACACCACGGTTATCTGTTGTTGAAATTACAGGAGCAGCAGACAGAAAAGATAAAGTGTTGGAAAAAAATATAGCCAGGGGGGTAGATCATATGGAATCTGGAACTTTTTTCGCAATACTTGTTATATCGGTCGGCGCTCTTCACCTTGTCTGGAGAGCAGCAGCATTCGCCGGAAAATATTTTACAAGGCAGCACGCAGACCGTACTCGCGCCAGGGAAAAAAACATCAAAAGAGATGACTGGTACGTGTTTTTTAATTGTTCCCAGCTGACGGGACCGGATGCAGACGACAAAAACAGTCGCCCGGACAACCGGCGCCGTGACCAGGTGCTGAAAAGCAAACGTCCTGCAGCCCGCATGCGTTGCTGACATGCGGGTGCTCCGGCCAGGTGATTGGCGCAAGACATAAAAGGAGATGAATCCTTGACAAGGTGCCGGAATTTTGTGCATTCTTAATGGAGTGGTTGCAGGAACAAACTGGAAGCAGAGTCATTTATGTCTCTGCTTTTTGTTTATCAACCACGTGCTGTGGTGGTATCTCTTTAAGTTGAAAACATATCCATTCAAGCGAAAGTACCGGCACCGACCATATTCCAGACAAACTCGGCCCAGAAAGAGGGCGCCGGATCAGAAAAAGGTGTGTTTTCTGTCGGTAAGCCATGAGGCCAAAACAGTGGTCTGGCAGGGCGTTCGTATATAACCAAAGGACGGTAGACTATGTTTTTCAAAAGAAACTCCAAACCGATAGAGGAAGAGATCGAGCAGAAGAGCGAAGAGTCCCCTCTTGAAAAAATGCGTCAACAGGTAAAAAGCGCCAAGCTGCCCGGCCACGCCTATGATGCCGCTGTCAAGGAGCTTGATAAACTTGAAAAGTCTGATCCTTCGGTGGCCGAGTATGCAATCGGTCTGAACTATGTTGAGCTGCTCGTCTCCCTGCCGTGGAATATCTCCACCAAGAGCCACCTGGAGCTGGGGCGGGCCAAATCAATTCTTGACAGCAGGCATTCGGGCCTTGACCAGGTAAAGCAGCGTATTCTTGAGTTCCTTGCCGCCAAAACCCTTCGCCAGTCGGTAAAAGCAAATATCCTGATTGTCGATGACGAGGAAATAGCCAGGAACAACATGAATCATGTTCTGTGCAAGGACGGCTTTTCCTGTGAATGTGCGGAAAACGGGATTGCCGCGCTGAAAATTCTTGGTGCCAGCGATATTGATCTCATCATCAGCGATCTCAAGATGGAGGGTATGGACGGTTATGAACTGCTTGCCGAGGTGAACCGCAGTTACCCGGAAATACCGGTGATCATGGTAACCGGGTTTGCGTCGGTCAATTCGGCTGTGCAGGCGATGAAAAGCGGTGCGGCTCATTATCTCAGCAAACCGGTGAACCTTAACGAATTGCGCAGAACGGTCGCCGAAGTTCTCGACCAGAAGAATCTCGCCGAGATGGGCCGGGGGCCTATCCTCTGCTTTACCGGTCCCCCGGGAACGGGCAAGACATCGGTAGGACAGGCCATTGCCGAAGCCCTGCAGTTCAGTTTTATCAGGATGTCGCTGGCCGGCCTTCGTGATGAGGCCGAGTTGCGGGGGCATAGAAGAACCTATGTCGGGGCGATGCCGGGCCGCATTATCATGGAGCTCAAAAGGGCCGGGGTGAATAATCCTGTCATGATGCTCGATGAAATTGACAAAATAGGTCAGGATTTCCGCGGTGATCCGGCATCTGTCATGCTGGAGGTGCTCGATCCGGAACAAAATGTCAAGTTCACCGATTATTACCTCGATATCCCGTTCAATCTCTCCAACATAATGTTTATCGCCACTGCCAACGATATCAGCAGGTTGCCGGGCCCGTTGCGGGACCGGATGGAGGTGATAGAATTCAGCGGCTATACCGCGCGGGAAAAATGCAGGATTGCCGAAAAATTCATCATTCCCAGGCAGCTTAAGGGGGTCGGGCTCCAGAGAGAGGGGATAAGTTTTGAACCCGGTGCCGTCGGCCGGATCATCACGGAATATACCAGGGAGTCCGGACTTCGTAACCTGGAACGTGAGATTGCCACCGTCTGCCGCAAGATGGCCCTGTTGCATCTGAGTGACGTCAGTAGAAAAGCAGCCCCAAAGACAATCGAAGCGGACGATATCCCTGGTTTTCTAGGTCCCCGACGGTATGTCTCCAGTGTCGGATCCCGCAAGCCGGCCATTGGAATTACCACGGGCCTGGTGTGGACTGAGACCGGAGGGGAAATCATCAACGTGGAGGCGGTGGCAATGAAAGGGACGGGACATCTTATGCTGACGGGTTCCCTTGGCGATATCCTGAGGGAGTCGGCGCAGGCGGCTCTCAGCTTTATCCGCAGCCGGGCCGATGAATACAGGATAGATGATCACCTGTTCAGTGAGCAGGATATTCATGTTCATTTTCCCGCGGGGGCTATCTCCAAGGACGGTCCGTCCGCGGGGGTGACCATTTTTGTTGCTCTGCTGTCGCTGCTCACCGGGCGACCGTTTCGCAGCGATGTGGCCATGACCGGTGAAATGACTCTCAGCGGTCAGATTCTTGCGGTAAGCGGGATAAAGGAAAAACTGCTGGCTGCCCAACGGGCCGGCATCAAGGTTGTTGTGATACCGCAGCAGAATAAAGAGGAACTGGAGGTCCTGCCGGCCGATGTGACCGCAGGACTTGAGGTCATATTAATCGACAATGGCAATGATGCGGTCCCCCACGTGTTCACGAGCTGAGGCCGGACGGTTGCAGCGTGTCTCAATGTTCCTGTCCGATGTCGCCGCAGCCTGGCAAGTGCTGCGGCGATAGGAGCGCACCCTGATTCAGACGATGGGCTAACGCAGATCGATATTGTGGAACGGGTTGATGTGATCCTTTTTGGGCTTGAGCGGCCTGGTGTAGACAAGATCCTTGATGCCGTATTTGTTGATGAGCCTTTTGGCAGTCTTCTCACGCAGATCCTTATCATGGCGCAGGCTGCCCTCGACGTTGCCGACCGATACCACACCGTCTTTTATCCGTACAGTGGCCTTGGGTGAATAGTTTACTATTACCGCATGGATGTTGGCCAGCAGAGCTCTTTCCTTGAGCATGGCGGTGGACTCCGGCGTCGCGTCAAAACGCCCGCTTTTTACCACTCCTTCCAGGATGTCGACGACATTGGTCACGTCAAGGGTGTCGATGTGCAGTACCAGGTCGTAGAGACTGCTGTCCCAGTTATCCTTGCCGTACAGGCTGAGTCCCCATCGCCGTCTCTCGTCGTCATCTTTTTTCAGGAGATAGCGCGCCTCTTCAGCCGAGGAGTTCTCCCGTTTCATCTCTTCGCGTATGCGGTCCTCCATGTTGGCGATAATACGTACTTTCATGGCGTGGGCAATCCCCTGCAGGAAAAAATGGCCGGAGAGACCGTGATACACGATATTGTCTTTTTCCATATACTTGAAAAAGGCCGACTGAAAATAGCTGATGTAGCGCTCCCGTCCGTGACTGAACCTGTCGAGAATGGACGGTGCGTCATGGAGCGCCTTGACAAGGCGTATCTCCGGGGTGGAAAATTCTTCGCATGTTTCCAGCAAGATATCTCTTGATGTACAGGCATATCCCAGTCTGTCGGCAAGGGCTTCGGCGACTTCCTTCCCGCGGCTGTAGGATCCTCTTGAGATAGTTATAATAGCCATATCTCCTCCTTGGAGGCTTGAATTACGAAAAAATCTGCCGGCAACACTCTCAGGAATGCAAAGAATCGGAAAAATGAATTTTCAGGATTTGTTCCGACAGAACGGCGCAGCGTGTTGTTCATAAAATAAGAGCAGCTTACCTTACATTAATCATCCATCTGAAACTGATGGGAAATGTGATAGTTTCTTAACTGTCTGTATAATTTCAAGATGCCTAAGCTCTGTCCCAAAGTCAATGCCAAAAAGGAAAATAATGAGAAATTGTCGCTCGTGGCATCCTGCATAAAACCTGACAGAAGCAGCGGTCATCTCTGTCTCGTCTTTAGAGGCGTCATACCCTTGGTACGGTCCGCACCGGTCCACAGGAGCAATTGACCCGTAAAATCTGCACTATTGTCGGTAATCACCCTGGAAGATGATGATATCTGCAAGAGATCCCTGACGGGCAAGATCTTTCTTTTATTTTTTATGGGACATAGATGTAGAACCACTTCGCTGTCAAGAGCAGATCAATAAAGTTTCGCGGGTCATCCATGGAGGTAAGATGTTTATAGGATTTTACGGCAAAACGGCCGGGCTCCAGCGCCAGATAGATATCACTGATCGCATCCCCCGGCATCCAGCCTGGTTCATTGTGTGTTGTGATCACCCTGTTTCTCCTGTCCTCAGGCAGTGACAAGAGCTGAATGGCATGGGCCAGATATTCCTGAGGAGCGGGACCCGGCGCATCTGCCGTTGAATGATGGTGGAATACCGCATGGGTAATCTCATGGACAATAACACCGGAATAATGAATAACATCGAACTGTTCATCATACATGGTGGGGTTGGTGTAATGGTAAAAAATTGACTGGTAAGACATAACCCGTATCCGATCCCTTTTGCTGTCATAGCTTCCAAACGCCTTATAGCCAAGATGGTCAATTTCCTGATCGATTACCTCAACACATATTTGTCTCTTAGGCGATAATCCATATTGGGCCAGTATGGTAAGGGCATGCGCAGATGCCTCGCAGATCACGGCTGCAGCCTGTTCGTCTGCAAAAAGAACACTGATTATGAATTGGTTAGGGCAGGGGCTTGCAATAGTTTCCGGTACGAAAAAGACGAGATGAACAAAGAGTAAGAAAACGGCAACTGGCTGACACATTTGCGCCTCCCTGGTGAGGGGAATGGAAAACTACTGTCAAATATATCGTAACAGTAATTACTTTTGCCTGCTTGTCAGTAACTGCCGTTTAAGGGTTCACTATCATTGGTTGCAAGAGCGGGCAAGGTACCAATTACCAGGCGAAGCGATAGTTGCGGCAAGGTTATCCGGCAAGGGTCCGGGGGAGTTACCCTTGGCAGACCAAGTCTCCCATGGTTAAATGACAGCAACAGCAGTAAAGCTGTTCTTATGGAATACGGTGACCGATAGCCCTAAATGGCAGGAAGGTGAATTGGCTGAAAATTCAAGGTAGCTGCCGGGGGCAGGCCTGTCATCTGTACTTGGCATACCTGCAGCGAGGATAAGATGGTTGCTCTTTTTAGAAAGAGTTTCACGCAAGATTCACCCAAGTCTGTTGCCGGACGCCCGGGCAGTGGTGTGTTGTGAGAGATCACCACCTGGGCGTGGCAAATCCCTAACGTTAAATCCTGGAGGAATGTATGAGATGTCATGAGGTCGATTATGAAATATTCGGCGATGATATGCAAACCGTTGAGGTGGAGCTCGATCCGGGTGAAACCGTCATTGCCGAAGCCGGCGCCATGAATTGGATGGATGATGGAATCGTCTTTGAGGCCAAGATGGGAGATGGATCGCGGCCGGACAAGGGATTCATGAGCAAATTGTTGGATGTCGGCAAACGAGCCATCAGTGGAGAATCCCTTTTCATGACCCATTTTACCAACCAGGGCCAGGGAAAAAAAAGGGTGGCATTCAGTGCCCCCTACCCTGGAAAAATTATTCCAGTGGATATGGCGAGAATCGGTGGGGAGCTTATCTGCCAGAAGGATGCGTTTCTCTGCGCAGCCCTTGGTACCAGGGTCACCATATCTTTCAGCAAAAAGCTGGGAGCCGGCTTTTTCGGTGGAGAAGGTTTTATACTCCAGCGGTTGCTGGGCAATGGCATGACATTTCTTCATGGTGGCGGCACTATTATGGAAAAGCAGCTCAACGGGGAGACCATCAGGGTGGATACCGGATGTATTGTCGGGTTCAGCCCGACCATTGATTACGATATTCAAAGAGCCGGCAATCTCAAATCCATGTTTTTTGGCGGGGAGGGATTGTTTCTGGCAACCCTGAGCGGCCATGGAACGGTTTACCTCCAGAGCCTGCCTTTTTCACGGATGGCGGACCGGATAATCCAGCATGCACCGTCGGCGGGCGGCAGCAGTAAGGGGGAAGGCTCTGTACTCGGCGGACTTGGCAGGGTGCTCGACGGTGATTGATGGTGCGGCGCAAAAGAAGAAGGTCGGGGACCGCATTTTCCCGGTCAACCGTGCCTGGTTTTCCCGCTTGATCCAATAGCCGGGCCAATAGCTTGTCGTTTTTTTTATGAAAAATATTTTAGGTAAGATCTTTACACCTGCCCGTTAAGGTGGAATACTGAGCTGGACCTCCTGACAATGAGGTGTGGTTGCTGCTGGTTGCGGTAAGTGTTTTCAGGTAACGATAAGGGGTCGGTTATGCCTTTGAAAAACGGATATAAAACGGTTTGTTCCGGTCGTTGCGTTGTGTTGTTGACGGTTTTGTTTTTATCTCTTTATCCTTCGGCTCTTTTTGCCCAGTCGGCAAAAGGCACCACTCCCTCCGAGCCTGTGTCCCTTGAGGTTCTGGGCACCGTTCTCGATTCTCACGGCAGAGGCGTTGCAAACGCCGCCCTTGAGGTTTTTTTAAACGGACAGTCCCTGGAAGATCCCGCCGGTGCAGGGTCTGTCAGGGAGGGCGGGAAAATTCTGACCAAGGAAGACGGGACATACCATGCCAGTTTCCTGCTCGGTGAAGAGTTGCTGGATCCTGAAAATGTGCTGGAAATTACAGCCCACAAACCCAGCTTCGCCGATAACAGCTATATCCTCGAACAGCATGAACTGACGACGGCGGGGAAAAATGTGATCGCCATGGCCGAAATCAGGATGAAGCGGGACGCGGGACCGGCATTCTGGCTGGCGACCATTGTCTTTGTCCTGGCGTATATTCTCATCTCTTTCGAGCTGCTGCACAGGACCGTTGCCGCAATGCTCGGGGCGTCGATCATGCTTGTGGTATCGTACACCCTGGGGACCTTGAATCCGAAATACCACATCCTCTCCTATGAAAGAGCGATAGAGGCAATCGACATGAACGTTATTTTCCTGCTTATGGGGATGATGATCATCGTCGGGATACTCAAGCATACCGGGATTTTTCAGTGGTGTGCCTATAAATGTTATCAGCTTGCCCGGGGTAAAATTCTGTTGCTGGCGATAATATTGATGAGCTTTACCGCCGTGGCCTCCGCTTTTCTCGACAACGTTACCACGATGCTGCTCCTTACTCCGGTCACCATCGAGATCGCCGTCTCCTTGCGAATCGCACCGGCGGCGCTGCTTATCCCCGAGATTCTCGCTTCAAATATCGGCGGAACCGCCACCCTTATCGGCGACCCGCCCAATATAATGATCGGCTCCTATGCCGGGCTGAGCTTTGTCGAATTTGTCGTGAACCTGGCGCCGGTCTGCGTCGTCGCGCTGGTTTTTCTGTTCGTATATACAAAAATTGTTTTCGCCAAGGATTATAAAAAGGCAAATATTGACGATATTAAGGGGTTCACAGAGAGCCTTAGGGCGGAGTACAGGATAACTGACCGGACATTGCTCGGTTTCGGGCTGCTGGTGATGGCCATAGTGGTTGCTTTTTTCCTGACCCACAGCGTCTGGCATATGGAAGTCAGCGTAGCCGCACTGTTTGGAGCATCGCTATTGTTTACATTCGGGCTTGTCACCAATAGAATAAACCTGCTGGAGCTCATTGAAAAGGATATCGAGTGGACGACACTGCTCTTTTTCATGTTTCTGTTTATCCTTGTGGCGGGGGTGGAAGAGACCGGACTGCTCGATATCGTGGCCGACTGGGTGCGCAGTCTGGCCGGTGGCAACCTGGTAATGTCCATCTGTCTCATTCTGTGGGTGTCGGCCATTATGAGCGCTTTTGTCGACAACATCCCCTTCACCGCCACCATGCTGCCCATAGTCGCCTATCTGACCCAGGTCATCCCCGGAGCCGAGAACGGGGTCTTGTGGTGGGCGCTGGCTTTTGGCGCCTGTTTCGGTGGTAACGGCACCATGATCGGCGCCAGTGCCAATGTGGTTACGCTGGGGATCGCCGAATCTGCCGGTTTTCCTGTTCGTTTTTTTGCATTCATGAAGGTGGCGTTTCTGTATATGATAATAAGTGTGGCCATAGCCAATGTCTGGTTGCTGATGTTCTACTAACACCTATTGTAAAGTAAAGACGTGTTGCAGGAAGCCACTGGTGCTGTGATTGTTCTCCCGGTGGGGGTATTGCCGGCGGGTTGTATGCGCAGAGGCTTGTCCTGACAAACGAAGGAGCCCAGCCATGAAAGACGTAACGATTTCTCCTCTTAGCCGATTGCTTATTCCGGTGAAAAACATTGATCTTTTCAGGAATACCCTGCCTTTCCTGGAGATGGCGGCCCGAATCATGAAGGAAGACCTGGAACGGATCGATCTGCTCCATGTGGTGGGCGGATCTTTTTTAACCGAGCATCTTAACAACATCGATATCCGCGCCGGTCATGTTCTGTCGTCGGAGGTCATGCAGCGTCTGCGCGACAGGCACCATCAGGAGCTTGTCAGGCCTCTGCTCGCCGACATCCAGGCCCTTCTCGACAGCAGCAAGGTTACGCTGCGCGGCAAGATACGGGTAGAGGATGGTGACCCGGTAAAAAAACTCTGTTCGGTCTGCGAAGACGAACACTATTCCACCCTGGTCGTTTCCCGCAGAAAAAAAGATGAAGGTTCGGAGATGGATACCGTGGTGAGCGGAGTGCTGCACCATTATCTTAACGCCTCGGTATATGTCATCGGTGAAAACGGGTTCCCGGCGGGGCGGTCACCGGCCGCCCGTATCATGATAGGAGTTGACGGCTCCCAGGCGAGTCATAGAGCGGTGCGGGAGGCTGCCCTGCTGTTGAGCCGTGCTGCAAGTGAGGTCGAGGAGGTCGCCCTGGTGAACGTCAGGGATCCGTCCTGTTTTTTTGACGACAGCGGTACCAACTGTCAGGAAGCCAGCGAAACCGGATTCAATTGTATCAGGGACGCAGAACGGGTCCTCGTTGAGGCGGGGGTCGACGCCGCGAAAATAGTTCCCATGCTCCTGTTCGGTAGACCCGGGGAAACCCTTACCACCTATGCCTCCTCGTTTGACGCAACCATCTGTTTTATCGGCAGACGGGATCGATCCAACATTGCCAGGGTCCTTCTCGGGTCGGTTTGCGGCGACATGATCAATCACTGTCGGAAAACAACCCTGGCGCTGGTGAGCTGACCGCCTGTATCACGGTGGCCGCGCTGCACCGGGTCAAAGGCCGAAAAAAAACTTCATCGATCCAAGGAGCACGACGGTGTACAGCGCCGATATGACGATGCCAGCCTTCATGTAGTCTTTGGTTCGGTAGCCGCCGGGCCGCATTATCAGGGCGTTCACCTGGTGGGTGGGGAGGATGAAGGTGTTTGATGCGGAGACCGCCACCACCAGTCCGGCCAATATCGGGTCTGTACCTATGGTTGCCGACATGTTCATGGCCAGGGGGACCATGAGGACAACCGCCCCCACGTTTGAGGCAACAAGCGCAAAGAAGGCCGTCAGCAGGGAGATGACAAGCATCAGGATTAATGGCGTCGGTTCTCCGACGGCCGCCAGCGTTCTGTTGGCGATAAATGCTGCGGCCCCTGTCGATTCAAACGCCGTACCCAGCGGGATGAGGCCGGAAAGCAGAAAGACCGTCCTCCAGTCCACCGCTTCGTAGGCGCGGTCGGCGGGAATAATTCTGGTGACGATCATGCCCAGCGCTCCGGTGAGAAGGGCGATGGAGAGTTTGACCTCAAACACCAGGGCCAGGGTCAGCGCCATCAGGAGGAAAAAGATGGCGCAGCGGGTACGCTCCGGTTTCAGTTCCTCTCCCTGGATGTCGTGGACAAAGGCGATATCCATCTGGTTGGCCAGCAGCCGGAACTGCTTCCAGCGTCCCTGCATGAGAATGGTGTCCCCCTGTTCCAGTTGGGTCACGTTTATCCTGTCCATGATGATCTGGTCGCGGCGGACGATGGCAAGGGGGTTTACCTGGTAGAGGCCGCGGAACTGCAGTTCCTCCATGGTGTGCTGGCTGAGGTTGGAGTGGGGGATGACTACTCCTTCGATAACCCCTGACTCGTCGGGATAATTTTCTTCGGCGAACACTTCATGCTCGGGCTTGATCACCCAGCCCTGTTCGTCGGACAACCTCTGGATGTTTTTCTCGGCGCTTATCACCCACAGGGAGTCGCCCGCCTCAATCAGTGAATCCTTGGTGGGGGCAAATTCCTTTTCATACCCCTCCTTTTTGGCGATGCCGACAACCGTGACATGATATTTAGGCCTTATCTTGAGTTCTTCCAAGGTGAGGCTCGGGTAATAGGCGGGGACTTTCAGCTCGTAACTGTGGCCCACCTCTTCGCCGTAAATGTCGGTCAGCCGCTTGTCCATGCAGTCCTCGTCCAGGCTGCATACGTCAAGGGGCAGAAGCCTTTTGCCAAATAACACAAAATAGAAGACCGCGACCACCAGCAGGGCGATTCCCACCGGGGTGACGGAGAACAGGGTGAGGGGGACAAACTCCTTGTTGTTGGTCGCCTCGATATTGTTCTGCCACCACCCCTGCATCAGGTCGTTGAGCATAATCAGCGGACTGGAACCGACCAGGGTGAGGCAGCCGCCTATGATGGCGCAGAATCCCATGGGCATGAGAATCTTACTCGCGGAAAAGTTCAGCTGCCTGCTGATACGCATGGTAGCCGGCATAAACAGGGCAGCCGCGCCGATATTCTGCATAAAACTTGAAATAACCGCCACGGTGATCGAGATGGTGGCCAGGATTCTGTTTTCACTCCGGCCCGCCACCTTGATGATCTGGGCGGCGACCACGTTCATAATGCCGGTTTTGTTCAACCCGGCACCGATGATCATGACTGCGATTATCGATACCACGGCATTGGAGCTGAGGCCGGCGATTGCCTGCTCGGCGGTGAGAACTCCGGTGAGAGGCAGCAGGGTCATCATCAAAAGTCCCACGAGGTCCACTCGCAGCAGGTCGGTTATGAAAAGGAATATAGCCAGCGAAAGAAGACAGAATACGATGATCATATCTGTCGTGACAACCATCGGTTCCATAGAGCAGCTCCCCTGTGGTTTGTTGTTTTTTTAAGGAAATCCGGTCCATCGCTTCCTGTCCTATCAGGATACAACCGCTTTTGTCAAACATCAATACTGTTTTATTATTTAATTTATTACTGTAAGATAGCCGGCAGATATCTTACCCCCGGCTGTGGCGCAGGCGAATTGCGGTTATAAGTTCCCGTCCTTCCACCGATGGCCAGCAGATGAGCTTTAGCTTTGGCCAGGGCCAGGTTGCGGCCGGATGGAAGAAGACGGGAAGAGGCGGCCAGGGGATGATCAAGATCGATGACGGCTGCACTCCGGCAGACCCGGTCTGACCTGGGTTAAAGGCCAAACGCCCGGTTCGGGGTACGGATATAGTAGCGAAAATAGCCCACCAGGTTAGAGCCCAGAAAGATGCACTCCATGATCACTGCCGCCGGGGAACCGGCCAGGAAGTTGTGGATCAGCCAGAAAGTGGTGGCGACCATCATGAGTCGGCGCAGCTGCTTGTCTTCCCTGCTGAAGGAGGCGATGGTGCCGAACACAGCTCCGGAGCAGCTGAGGATCGACAGCATTCCCTCAAAAGTCAGGAGTGAGGCGACAACGGCTGCGGAAATAAAAAGCGCCATGCACAGCTTCGACGTTGTAAACAGGCTGATTGCAAATCGGCCTGCGGCGAGCATGCCGAGCAGGGCAGCGGTCCAGTGGCCAAGGCAGGCGAAGTGGACGGCAATCAAGATGCATGATATCAGCAGACAGCAGACAATATGTGCTTTCTTTTTAAACTGGAAAGACACGATGTCGGTGCAGATGGCGATTCCGACAAGAATTTGTGACAGGGTAAACAGGGTCATTGTCCGGCTGGATTGATAAAGGTTAGGAATATATATGGAACGCTCAGTATACAGTGCTTGTTAGGGACTGTCCATGTGAAAATAGCGGCGGGTCTGAACTTTTCCCGTCCCGCCCACCGTTCACGACAATCAGCTGGCCATCAGCTGGTGGTCGCGGTATTTTTTTTCTGCCACGATATCTTCCAGGAATTGCTGGTCGGAACACAGGCATAGGACCTGATATTTTTCAGCGGTGGTGCGGATCAGGTCGAGCAGCTCGTCCGGCGCCAACAGGTCAGGGCTGTTGTCAAGGGGTGCCAGAAGGAAAATCGGCTCACCACCGTTTTGACGCTGCGACGTCCTGACTCCCATGTCGATCATTTTTTTTATCCGGTCAATTGGCGACGCCTTATGGCCGCCGGGTAACGTGCACCAATCATTGTCACTGCGAGGGAGGAAGGGCGGCCCTGACCGGGCTGACAGGCAGGAGTCGTCAATATATACCAGAAGAGGCAGCCGGCGGTAGACTATCTCCCTGGCCCGCTGAAAGTGACCATGTCGCATGGCCGACTCCTGGAGTGCGGTGATATCGACGGAAAAATTTTCGGCGCAATTGTTTTTCAGGCCGGTAAGCAGTGCTGTAAGTGAATCGGCGAGTTGGTTTTTTATCCGGTCGCCCGGACGCAGGTTTCTGGTCAGAGCGTGCAGTGTCGCTCCGGTTTCAGGTGCTGCCGGACCAATCTCCTCGATGAGTTTTTGAACCTCTTCCGCCATGGAACTCCAGCGGACCGACGAGGCGAGTTCAACGAAATTGAGCCATCGGCTGCAGTCGACTCTTCTTCCCACCTCTATCCTGTCGATTTCGTAGAGCGGCGGGCTGATGGCGCCGAGTTCTCTGGCCAGGCCGGGCCCGCCATCGAAGATCCCTATGGCGACTGTTCTTTTTGCCGGAACCACTTTTCGCTTATGTCCCCGCCAGCTGGTGGTTGCGGCAAGGTCGGCAAAAGGTCTTACGGTATCACAGCAATAGGGAGGATTGAGGGTCTGCAGCGCCTGGAAAAAACGCACCCCTTCTGCTGGGTCGGTGAAATAAAAAAGATTCAGTTTACCGCTCAACTCGAACCAGCGGGATTGGATTACCGGGTGGAGCCCCCTGGTTCTCGCCTGAAGAAGTTTCATCGTTATTTTCCCGTGATACGGCGCCGCACTCAAGCTTTGTCCTGGCTCAAGGCGCGGCGGTCCGGACAGTTTTTTGAAGAGGGGCCGCACCTGAAAGTATAAGAACTGTCCGCCGGAGGTGCCACGATCTTGGCAACAGCTGTGTCTGTTTTTCAGGCCGCAGCTTTCAGGGAGAACAGCTGTTCGGCCCTGAGGTCGGCGATCACCGCCGGAGGTAGGCCGCGCTTCTTCGCTTCCCTGAAGATATCAAGCATTGTCTTCTCGATTTGGGCGGTGATGTGCATCGCTTTTTCAGGATCGTAGCTGCCGCCCAGTTCACAGCTTATGTTGATCACCCCGCCGGCGTTTGCGGCATAATCGGGGGCGAAGAGAATCCCCCTTTTCAGCAGCCGGACTCCGTCCTGGTCTTCTTCGAGCTGGTTATTGGCACTTCCGGCCACGATTGGGCAGGCCAGCTTCGGGATGGTGTTGCTGTTCAAGATTCCCCCCATGGCGCATGGGGCGAACACATCGCATCTGGTACTGTAGATCCGGTCCGGAGCTACCCTTGTAAAGGTGAGATCCTGTGCAAGCCGGTCAAGGTTTGCGTCGTTGATATCGGCGGCGATAATGTTGCACCCGTCGCAGCCCAAGAGCCTGGCCAGGCGGCTTCCAGTTTCGCCAACACCCTGGATTGCCACCGTCAGCCCCGTCAGGCTGTCTCTGCCAAGCCTGAACCTGACGCTCGCCTTTATCGCGCAATAGACGCCATAGGCGGTAAACGGGCTCGGGTTTCCGCTGGCGCCGACGGTTGCGACATGGCTGGTCTGCTGTTTTATTACTGTCATATCCTCAAGGGTTGAGTTGACATCCTCGGCGGTGATGTAGCGTCCGTCAAACGTTTCCACAAAATCGCCGAATGCCCGGAAAAGAGCGGTCCTGTCCACTTTTTCAAGATCTGTTTTGATAACCCCCTTGCCGCCGCCAAGGGGGAGTTTGGCCAGTGCGTTTTTATAGGTCATTGCCCGGCTTAACCGGAGCACGTCGGTAAGCGCATCCTTTTCAAATTCATAATTCCATACCCGGACGCCGCCAAGTGCCGGGCCCCGATTGGTGTTGTGAATGGCGATAAAGCCGACGAAACCGAGTTCCTTGTTGTCGCACCTGACGATCTCCTCATACCCTGCCGCATCAACCCTTTTGTAGATGTTCATGGTTTCTGCCTCCCGTCAACCGGTTGAATCCATGGTTCGTGGTCAGGCCGCCGCCAGTTTGGGACCGTGACCAAGGACCGCTTTTTGGCCAAGCTCCAGTGCCCGTCTGTTGAGGTCGATGAATTTTTTCGGTTTTTCGCCGAACACTTTGGGCAGTGCACTGATAATGCTTTTCTCGGTAACCGCCTGGGTCAGGGCAAGGTAGGCCCCGAGCATCACGATATTGGCAGCCTGCTGATTGCCGCACTCTCCGGCAAGTTCGACCGCGGGAATGTAATATACGTTGACATCCTTGCGCGTGACCCTGCGGTTCACCAGGGAGCTGTTCACCAGGATTATTCCCCCGGAGATTACGCTTTTTTCGAATTTAATAAGCGACGGGGTGTTCATGATAACGGCGGTGGTCGCGTTTGTCGTGACAATCGGGGAGCCTACCTCTTTCTCCGAGAGGACCACGCTGCAATATGCGGTTCCCCCTCTCATTTCCGGTCCATAGGAAGGGATCCACGATACGTGTCGTTCTTCACTCATGCCGCCGTAGGCAAGCAGCTGCCCCAGTGACATTATTCCTTGTCCGCCGAATCCGGCACAGAGTATTCTTTCGTTAAACATCACGCGTTTCCTCCTGAGATCTGAATGTTCCGAGCGGATAGTAGGGGATCATGTTTTCTTCCAGCCACGTCATGGCGTCAACCGGGGATAATCCCCATCCGGTCGGACAGCTGGAAAGTACCTCGATCAGTGAAAAACCACGGTTTTCCAGTTGGTACTTGAAGCCCTTTACAATAGCCTTTTTCGCCTGGACTATGGCTTTGGGGTCATGTACGGAAACCCTGGCAACGTAGGTTGCACCGGGAATCTGTGCCAGCATCTCCGAAATTCTGATGGGCATCCCCGTGTGTGAGGTGTCCCTCCCCTGGGGAGCGGTTGTCGCCACCTGGCCAGGGAGAGTCGTCGGCGCCATCTGGCCCCCGGTCATGCCGAAGATCGCGTTGTTTACAAAAATAGTGGTTATCTTCTCACTGCGGTGTGCAGCGTGGACTATTTCACCGGTGCCGATGGAGGCGAGGTCGCCGTCACCCTGGTAGGTGAACACAACTTTGTCCGGCTGGGTCCGCTTTATGCCGGTGGCCACCGCCGGAGCACGGCCGTGGGCGCATTCGACCATGTCGACCTTGAAATAGTTATAGCAAAGAATTGAACAGCCGACCGCCGCACAGCCGATGGTTGATCCCAGGATATCAAGCTCGACGAGGGTTTCCGCCACCAGCTTATGAATGATGCCGTGACTGCAGCCGGGGCAGTAATGGGTTTCCCGGTCGGTCAAGCCTTTTGATTTGGTGTAGATCAGGTTCATTGACAACCTCCTGCCAGAATATTTTTGGCGTGGTCGGCGAGTTCTTCCGGAGTCGGGATGATGCCTCCGGGACGGCCGTAGTGGGTTACCTGGATTTTGCCGTTGACCGCCAGCCTTACATCATCGATCATCTGGCCGCAGTTCATCTCGGTTGAAAGGATATGCCTGCAGCGGGGCGGCAGAACGTTGAACGCTTCCACGGGAAACGGCCACAATGTCTTGACACGCAGCAGACCCACCCTGACGCCTTCATGGCGAAGTTGGTCCACGCTGTTTTTCAGAATTCGTCCCACGGAGCCGTAGCCGCAGAATATGAGTTCGGCTTCGCTTATCCGGTATGTTTCGTATCGGCTCTCACTCTCCCTGATCCTCATGAATTTTTCCTGAAGCCGCAGGTTGATCTGTTCCAGGTCGCAGGGGTCAAGGGCCAGGGTCTTGATGGTGATCGGGGGCCGGCGATTGTCGTGGCCTACCGCCGCCCAATCTTTTTTTACCGATTGTTGGGGTACCTTGCTGGGCATTGTTACCGGTTCCATCATCTGTCCAAGCATGCCGTCGCTGACGATAAATACCGGGGTACGATACCGTTGTGCCAGCTCGAACGCGTCGATCATCATCTCCGCACTTTCCTGGGCGGTGGAGGGGGCAAGGGCAATAATGGAATAGTCGCCGTTTCCCCCTCCTCTCGTCATCTGGAAGTAATCGCATTGCGAAGGCTGGATTGTCCCGATCCCCGGACCGCCGCGCTGCACGTTTACAATTACGCTTGGCAGTTCGGCCGCCGCGAGCAGGGAGATGCCCTCCTGCATCAGGGCGATTCCCGGGGAGGACGAGCTGGTCATGGGTCTGCCGCCCGCTGCCGCAGCGCCGTACACCATATTGATCGCCGCAATTTCGCTTTCCGCCTGCAAAAAGATCCCGCCGGTTTTGGGCAGTTCCCGGGCAAGAAATTCGGGAATTTCGTTTTGCGGGGTGATGGGGTAGCCGAAAAAGTGGGTGCAGCCTCCCAATATTGCTCCTTTGGCAAGAGCCTCGTTTCCCTTCATGAGCGATTTAGGCATGGCATACCCTCCGCTGTTTTTCGGCCCGCCACACCGTTATTACCGAGTCCGGACACATGAGCGCGCAGAAGCCGCACCCCTTGCACTTCTTAGGATATTTTATTTTTGCGGGAAAATAGCCTTTTATGTTGACTGTCGTTTCGTCCTGGGTGAGAAGCTCAAGCGGGCAGACCGCCACACAAAGACCGCATCCCTTACACCGATCAGTTTCAATTTGGGTTGAGCCTTTTGGTTCTGTCATGATGCACCTCCTGTATTGAGGGGGGTCGATCGTCTTTTGCTCAGGCTATATTTAATTATACAAAAATTATTTTTATACAGTCAAACATACGGGGGAAAACGGTAGGGGCAAAATGCCGCTGACGTTCTTGTCTTTTTGCTAGAAACAAGACAAAGAACCGGCAATGGAAGTCGGCGAAAAAAAAGAAAAAGAGATGAATGCTCGAGTGTTGGGAGGAGCTTTTCGTCCTAGTCGGGACGGTAAATAACCACGAGAGTGATCACAGTTCCGCCAACCCCCCTGTATCCATGGGGGAGAGAGGAATCGAAGTAGAGGCTGTCGCCCTGGTTGAGGGTAACCGTCGTTTCGCCGCGGTGAAATTCGAGGGTGCCGTTGAGCACGTAGAGAAATTCCTCCCCCCGATGGTTGTTGTAGACGATATCTTCGGCAGCCCGTTCTTCCATATGGACGATGAACGGTTCCATCATTTTCTCTACTTTCGGATATGCAAGGGGTTCGTACTGATAGCCGATTTGCGAAACGTGCGGTCCCTTGGCGATGCCGGTACGGTCTTCTCTTCTTACCACAACGATGTCGCGGTCCGGTTCTGATTCTTTGAAAAAAAAGCCGATGCCGACACCAAGGGCAGAGGATATCTTTAATAAAGTAGCAATGGGCGGAGTGACCAGGTTGTTTTCTATCTGGCTCAGGTTGGGTTTGGAAAGACCGGTAAGATCGGCGAGGTCCTGCAGGGTCAATCCTCTTTTATTTCGTAATTTCCTGACCTGACTGCCAAGGTCAAGGGAAACGAGGGCATGGTTCATAACCGGATGGGCATCTGCTTGAAGTTGTCTATAAGCCGGCAACAGCGGGACACGATTGTACCAGCTGCAGTAATACTACAAAATGTCGAATAATCCAATTATTCTTTGTCCCCCTTTTTTCACCTGATGGTTGAATAAAATCCTGTTATAAGGGGTGTGTTTGAGTTTATCATATCCATTCAAGACCCGGTCTGTTGCGAACAGGGAGCCCGTAGATGGGTGTGGCCGGTTGGGGGGCGGACTCTTGCTTGAAGGCAAGGACGACAGACAGGAGAAAACGGGACAACCATGTCATGACTTATGAGAACGGAAAAACCGGCGGAGCAGGAAAGAACAGGAGGTTTTGCAATTATTGTCCGGGGTTCTGCTGCTATCGCCTGCCCGGCGCCACCCTTTATCTCGATGGCGACGATATAAACAGGATCGCCAGACACTTCGGGATAGAGGACGGTGAGGTTCGAAAACGTTATCTTGAAGGCAGAAACACCTTCAAGACAGACGAACACGGGGCCTGTGTCTTTCTGCTTGACGGCAGGCTGAGCAAGCGCTGCTCCATCCATACGGCAAGGCCCCGGCAGTGCCGCGACTTTCCCTACCAGGACCCGTGTCCCTACCTTGAAAGAGTGGACCTGCTGGAGGAAATATATCCGCGGGTTGAGGCCAACTTGAAAAAACACGGGGTCAGTTGACAGGTCCCGCTTTTTTCCGTTCTCGGGACAGCTTATCAGGTACTGCTGCCGGCGGGTGGCGGGAAATGAAAAATTTCCGCCGTATGATCTTTTATGTCGGTGACCAGCAAACTGTTTCGCAGCTGAGATTTTTTATCCAGCAGCAGCGAAACTGTCTCGGCGCATTCCACCGCGGCCATATATACCGCAGCAAATGGCAGTGTCCCAAGCGACGCTTCTATCCCCCGCGAAGGAGCATCCTCTTTTTTGCCGTAGATGGCCTGCAGCCCCTGATCTGTCGGGAATACCACGGTTGCCTGGCCGCAGGTTCCCCCGATGGCGGCGGAAACCATTGGGATTGAGAGTTCACGGCAACACTCTTCGAGGATAAACCTGTCGCGGATGGTGTCAAGACAGTCGATTGCAAGCTGTGAGTCGCCAAGCAGTTCCCCGCCGTTTTTAGCGGTGAAAAATGTCTCATGGGACGTGACGCGAACCGCAGGATTGATCGCCTTCACCCTCTGGGCGGCAACTTTGGCCTTGGCAATGCCGAGGAATTCGCTGGAACTGAGCAGCTGGCGGTTGAGATTGCTCTCATCAAAACAGTCGCCGTCGACCAGAGTGATGTTGCCGACCCCGATTCTGGCAAGGATTTCGGTGACCGCTCCGCCGAGGCCGCCAAGACCTATAATGGCTATCTTTGACATATGCAGCTGCAGCTGCTGCTTGCAGGAAAGCGCTTTTTGATTTCTGCTGTAGCGCTCCGGCAGAATGGAATCTTCAAGGCCAATCTGCTCAACGCGAAAAAGCGACTGTTCTGTTGCGGCGGCAATGTGTCTGGCGTCTTCGAGCGAGATGGCGGTGTAGCGGCTCTGGTCCGGTCTGGTCCGCTGTGTGGCTTTTTCGTTGAGAAGCTTTAATGTCTGATTGGATTTCATTACCTGTTGTTTCCTGGTGCGGTAGGTGGCATTAATTATTGTTTCCCCAGTCGCCCAATCTTGGCCGGTGCAACCTCTTTTGTCAAGGTGCGGCGGACAGGCACGATCTTATTGGCCATGGTGAGCAACAATTTGCAAGTCAGCAGCCATTGTAGTATAAATTGCGCAGAAAGCAGAGGGGGATTGTCCTCTGTAGTAAATTGAAACTTCGGACTGATCAAATGAACAACGAAAACGGAAAAAAGAAGAAAAGTTTGTTGGATAGAATCCGCAACAGGAAATCCAGGCAGGAGGTCGCCGCGACGGCACAGGAGAGTGAAGGTTCCAGTGGCGAAATCGGGCAGATGAAAAAAGAGTTTGAGGCTGTGAAAAAAAATCCCGGTCACCTTACCGGATGGGATTTTGACAGGGCCTTCGATTTTATAGAACGATATCCGGACAGCCATGAGGCTGAAATCCTGATTGGTCAGATGTATGCAACCAGCGGGCAACTGCTCAAGGGGTTAAGTTACGAAAGTGCCGTGAAAGTACTCGACCGCATGCCCGGCCACGCGGGAGCCGACGCCATCATAAGGGGAATGTACAAAATCGAGAGTGACTATATCAGGGAACTGCGTTCCGATGTTATCGCCTATATGCTCAAGGTGATACCGGATCACCCCCTGGCTGACGACCTGACCCGGGCACTTGCGGTGAAGAACCTGACCAATGCCTATGATTTTGTAACCTCCAATCCGGACAATGTCTATACCAGGGATGTTATCAGGGCAATGTTCGACCGTGATCCCAATATTTCCGTGCTGCTTCTTCAGGAGAAGATGGATCACAGCTGTGTAGAGGCTATTTTCGAGGGTATCTACAACATCACTAAAAGCGAGGATATCGAAAAACTGACGCCCAATGCGATCATCTATATCCTGGAGGTGGCACCGGACCATCCGAAGGCTCTGGCGATGATCGATGTGCTGGTGGAAGACAACTATGTCAAGGCTTATGAGTTTGCCAAAAGGCATCCCGGTCATGCCTTGTATGAAGAGATGAAGCAGCGGGTGGTCAAGCGAAAGCCGGAGCTGGGACAAATATTCGATTTGAAAAAATAGCGATAAAGTTCACTTGACTACTTTGTCACGTTATGCTAATAATAACGCCATAGTTCAGATGCTCGTAGAGAGCTTTTAAGGGAACCCGGTGAGAATCCGGGACGGGCCCGCCGCTGTGACCGGGGACGAACGTTGCAACGAGCCACTGTTGACTGAAAGTCGACGGGAAGGCGCAACCAGTAGAGAGAGCCGGGAGTCAGAATACCTGTCTGGACAACTGAAGCAGCAGTTCATCGAGGATGGTGAGGTGATGCGCGATTATTCGTGGAAAAAAATGGGAATCCCCGAATCAATAGAATGTATTGATTCGGGGATTTTTTTTTACAGGCCGGCAGGGGGACCTGTCCACACTATGTCGAAAATGTCTCCGGGAGTCTTGCCCGCTCCTCCTTTTCAACCGACATAAGGTGGACAGGACCTGTTTTCAGGCCTTGTTTTGTGCAAGCATCTGCCGCAACACATAGGGCAGGATGCCGCCGTGTTCAAAATAGGATACATCAACCGATGTATCCAGCCGCGCAATCACCTCAAAGGACGTGACCTTTCCGTCTCTCCCCGTTGCCGTAACCCGCAATTTCTTTCTCGGGACCATATTGTCGAGCCCTGAAATATCAATTGTCTCACTGCCGTCAAGGCCGAGTGAGTCGATATCTGTGCCGCTTGGGAAAACAAGGGGGAGTACCCCCATGCCGACCAGGTTGTTGCGGTGGATTCGCTCAAAGGATTCGGCAATCACCGCTCTTATTCCCAGCAGGTTGGTGCCCTTGGCGGCCCAGTCCCTTGATGATCCGGTACCGTATTCCTTGCCCGCAAAAACCACAAGGGGTGTCTTTTCAGCCAGATACTGCATTGCGGCATCGTAACTGAACATCTCGGTTTGTGCCGGCATTTTCAATGTAAAAGCACCTTCTTTGGGTGCGACCATTCGATTTTTGATACGTATATTTCCGAAGGTCCCGCGCATCATCACTTCGTGGTTTCCCCTTCGCGACCCGTAGGAATTGAAATTTTCCTGCGTCACACCGCGTTCGGCGAGATAACTGCCGGCAGGATAGTTTCTGGCTATTGCTCCGGCCGGGGAAATATGGTCAGTGGTGACGCTGTCTCCGAGCAGGAGCAATATTTTCGCTCCCTGTATGTCGCCAATGGGGGCGGGGACCCTGGAGAAATTGTCGAAATAGGGGGGGCGCTTGATATAGGTGGACTCTGGGTTCCATGCATAGGTGGTGCCTTCGTTCACCGCAAGTTTATGCCAGTGGCTGTCGCCTGTGAAGATTTCTTTGTACTCGGTGATAAACGCCTGGCTGGTGACATGCGTGCTGACCAGTTCTGCAATGTCGCTGTTTTGAGGCCATAATTCCTCAAGGTATACCGGCTCTCCGTTTGGATCCCAGGAGAGCGGTTCGCAGCTGAGGTCAACGTCGATCCTGCCGGCCAGGGCAAAGGCGAGAACCAGCATCGGCGACGCGAGAAAGTTGGACTTTATCTGCTGATGTATCCTCGCCTCGAAATTCCTGTTGCCCGAGAGAACCGCGGCGACGTTGAGTTCGTGTTTTTCAATGGCATTTGCAAGTTCTGGGTTTAACGGGCCGGAGTTGCCGATACAGGTTGTGCAGCCGAATGCGGCAATATGAAATCCCAGTGCCTCGAGATAGGGGGTGAGGCCGCTGTTGTCGAGATAATTGCTCACCACCCTTGAGCCGGGTGCAAAGGAAGTCTTTACATAGCCGGGAACCCTGAGTCCTCTTTTTACTGCCGCTTTGGCCATAAGTCCGGTGCCGATCAATACATGGGGGTTGGAGGTGTTGGTACAGGAGGTGATGGCGGCAATGACCACGCTGCCGTCTCCTATTTTTACCGGCTTACCGTTCATCACTATCTCTATATCGCGCTTGGCCGCGGCGTGGCAGGACTCCTTCCGGGTGGTTTCGCAGCCGGATTCATCGATAAAGGTGGAGACCTGTTCGACCCTGGTGTCGCGCTCATATCTGCAGCCGAGGATATCGCCAAACGCCTGTTTCATGGCGGACAGCGGGATACGGTCCTGGGGCCGCGCGGGACCGGCCAGGGAGGGTTCCACGCTGCCGAGATCAAACTCAATCACCTGGCTGTATTCGATATCCCCTGAATCGTCGTAGAACAGGCCGCAACTTCTGGCGATACCGTCGGTTAGCGCCGCTTCCCTGTTTCTTCCGGTCAATTTCAGGTAATCTATGGTTTTCTCGTCGATCGGGAAAAAGCCCAGGGTCGCGCCATATTCCGGAGTCATGTTGGCGACGGTGGCCCGGTCGGGGATCGAGAGGTGCTGCATGCCCGGTCCGAAATATTCGACAAATTTTTCCACCACGTTGACCTGCCGAAGAAGCTGTGTCAGCGTTAGTACCAAGTCGGTGGCGGTGATGCCCGCTTTGAGCTCGCCACTGAGCCGTACCCCGACAACTTCGGGAATCGACATGTAGTAGGGTTGTCCCAGCATAACCGCTTCGGCTTCAATTCCGCCTACGCCCCAGCCCATAACCCCGATGCCGTTGATCATGGTGGTGTGGGAATCGAGCCCCACGACAGTGTCCGGGTGGGCCACGGTAATCTCTTTGTCCTCTACGGCCATCTTGCAGGTGATGGTTACCCGTCCCAGATGCTCCAGGTTTACCTGGTGACAGATGCCGGAGTTCGGCGGCACTACACGAAAATTGTCAAAGCTGGACTGGGCCCACTTGAAAACGGTGTAGCGTTCGCCGTTGCGGTCGTATTCCTTGGTCACGTTACCGCTCAAGCTGGCGCTGGTTCCTGAAAAATCGACCTGTACCGAGTGGTCGGCTACCAGTTCAACCGGTACCAGGGGGTTGACCACCGCCGGGTCGCCGCCCTGATCCCTGACCGCATCCCGCAGTGCAGCAAGATCCACCACTGCGGGCACGCCGGTGAAATCCTGCATCAGCACCCGAGCCGGGTGGTAGGGAATCTCCACCGGGCTGTCGTAGCTCTTCTGCCAGTTGGTGATGTTTTGCAGGTCCTGTTCGCCGACGATTTTATCATCATATTTGCGCAGCAGGTTTTCCACCAGGATCCTGATTGTATAGGGGAGTCTGTTTATATTTCCAAAGCCCTGTCCGGTCAGTCGGGTTATGTCGAAGAAGCTGACGGAGGTGTCGTCAATCTGCAGCTTGTTGAGAAAAGAGAGTTTGTCCATGAGAGCCTCGCAATGAAATTATGTGATGAATGAGGGAGAACCGTATTTGCTGATAATGTATAATGGTAAATATTCTACGATTATTGTGCCAGTCGGCCAAAGACTTTTTAAAAAACAGGGAGGAGATAATGCTCGATTTCATGAAACACATCGCATTCAAGGCGGGGGAACTATCTCTTGCGGCTGCCAGGGAACCCGATTCACTGACCGTTGAGTTCAAGGGGGAAAAAGACCTCGTGACTGCTGTGGACCGTAAAATTGAGGTTTTTTTGACCGAGGAGATCCTGAAAAAATATCCGGGTCACACCATAGTCGGCGAGGAATACGGGACTAAAACGGCAGATGAAGGGTGTCGCTGGGTGATCGATCCCATTGACGGAACGGTGTCCTACGTGCACGGATTGCCCGGATACAGCATCTCCCTTGCCTATCAGGAACAGGGGGTGACCAGGGCGGGAGTAGTATACGGCCCTCTGCTGGGCCAGATGTTCAGCGCGGAACATGGCAAGGGCGCTTCCATGAACAGGAACCGTCTTCAGGTCTCCAGTCGTAAAAAGTTGCGCGAATCTGTTCTGGCAACCGGTTTCGCCTGCCTGAGGGCCGGGGCCGAAGACAACAACCTCAAGCATTTCAACAAAATTGTGCCCAGGCTCCGCGATGTACGGAGAATGGGATCCGCCGCCCTGGATCTTGCCTATGTCGCGGCGGGTAAGCTTGATGGTTTCTGGGAGCTGTGCCTGTCAGAATATGACGTGGCCGCAGGGGTGATTCTGGTCAAGGAGGCTGGTGGCTGCGTTTGTGATTTTGGTGGCAAGGACAATTTCCCGCAACAGGGGATTATTGGTGCCAACCCTTTTCTCGTGGAAAAAATCAGATCCATGTTGCAGCACCAATAGCTCTGTGTGCACCCTATGGTTTGGCAGGGGGGAGGGGGTGCTCTGTGACAACCCGCCCCCTTGATGTAAAGGAAATGCCGAGCTGGGACTGGGTGCCTATCATGACGGATTCCGCAATCGGTGGATTTGTCGGTTGTCTGGCGGACCACGTCACCATGAAGTTTGCCCCCGATCCGCCGCTGTTGTCTCTTTGCGGAACAACGAAGCGGATCGATCCAAGCGGGCTCAGAACTGTCGGCTCTGGAAGATAATCCTTGACCAGGGCGCCGTTGGTTTCATGATAGTTGACTGTTGTTATGGTCAGCGGATTTTGGGGATCGATATTTCTGATCGAAAGGGTAACGGAAAGCAGCAGGGGGGTCTCCTTGTTGCCGTGATAGATATGGGAATAGGCCGGAACATATAGAGTCTGGCCAAGGCTGAGCGGCAGGGATGCCTCGGCATGGAGCATGGTTGTGGTGGGCAAAAAAAACAACAATGCAGCCGTAACAAAGAGAAGTCGATTCATGGTACTTGTCACCGTACAGGGTTTTGGGGGCAAAGAAAACCGGGTCGGATGTTGTTGCCCCCCTTCATCTGGTCGCTGATCCGATAAAACTGCCGCCTCTTGTCGGGGCCAATTCAGTGTGGCTGCTCATCGCACTCCTGTTTTTTCAAGGTCGCCACCTCCTCGAGCTTGGTGATGTGCAGCTGTTCTTCAGCGATGATCTTATCGAGCTGGCCGAGGGTCTCCTCATCATCGATAAAACCGCGCAGAAAATTGTAGAAAAGGATGGTCTCCTGTTCCAGGGCAATCGAGATGTCGACCACTTCCTTGGCGGTATCGGCCGCCTCCAGCTGTTGCTCGTTGGTCAGAAAAGAGCTGCTCTTGACGATGTCCTGGAGCAGCGTTTTGCCAAGAGTCTCCATCTCGCGCTGTTCGGCAGTCAGCGGTTTACTGGTGTCGAGGTTGCTGGCGAACCAGGCAGCGTGACGCTTTTCCTGCTCCGCCATCCACAACAGAATTTCCTCGACCCGCCGGTTTTTTGCCAGCTTGGCGGCATTTCTGTAACTTTCTTCCCCGTTTTTCTCTATCTGTATAGCTATGTTCTTGATATCACCGATGGTAAACATTCAGTTTTTCTCCCAAAAAAAACCGCTTGGATTGAACCGCCAGAGCATTTCCCCCTCCCCCTAAGGAAGCTTCAACCATCTGGGGATGCTCAAGGTATTTGCTTGTTATATACAAGGTAATGTACCTGTCTACTCTAAAAAAGTGGTAAATTTTTCAACTTCAATCCTGGTTGTACGGTAGTTGTTTACCGGTGCCCCAGGGTCTTCATATCCAAGGGCCATGCCGCAGATAAGAATCGTCTCCTGCGGGTAGCCAAGGGTCTTTTTCACCAGCTCCGGATACTGGCCGAGCGCTGCCTGGGCGCAGGTTGCCAGTCCCTGTTCGACGGCAGCGAGCATAACCGATTGTATGAACATGCCGTAATCAAGAAAGGATCCTTTTTCCATGATAGGATCAATAAAGAAAAAGAGAATGACCGGAGCATCAAAAGCGCGGTAGTTGGCCTGCCATTGACGCAGCCGCCCCGCCCTGTCCCTTCTTTCGATGTTCAGTGCTGAATAAAGCGCTGCCCCGCATTCGACCCGCCGTTTTCTATAAGGCTCTTTCCAGTCGTTCGGGTAGTAGTTGTAATCCATCTCTCCTGCACCTTTTTGCTCGAACTGCTGCTGCATTTCCTGGGTCATGCTCTTTTTCAGTTTTCCGGAGACCACCGCCACATGCCACGGCTGGGCGTTGGTTCCAGACGGGGCGTGGCGGGCTGCGTTGAGGATATTGATAATTTTTTCCCGTTCAACCTCCTTTTTCAAAAAGGCGCGGGTGGACTTGCGGCGCATCAATGCTTCGCCAACGCTGATCCCTTGCCCCGCAACCGGTGCTTGATGGCTGAGGGAATCCTCTCCAGGGTCGAAAACTTCATGGCAGGATGGGCAGATAAAGAAATTTTTCCGGCGTCCGTTTTCCCGTCGCAGCATGGTGTGGAATCCGTCCTGGTATCCGCAGATGGGACATTTTTTAAACTCGCTTAGTAGCTCAACTTTATTCACTGTATAATTCATCAGTCATCACCGGATTTGTGTTGTGTTTTGGGTTAAATTCATACAATCCGGATAAAGAATAATAATTGTTTTCCAGAGATCAATGACGGGCAGGAAAACCAGTGGTGCATAAGGCGACTTATTTGCAGAGAAAATATGGTGTTCGGTGAAAAAACATTTTGCAAACAGGTGCAAATGATTACTAGTACTGGTAATTAATGGATAAAGGTCCAGCGTTGTCATAACAACGGGGCCGACTGTTTGATGGTAGAGGAAAAAATAAGATGGGTGTTGACCCGGGAGAATAGACGAAGGAGGAAGAGAATGGCCGAAGAACCGACTGTACTGACCCCTGACGGCATAGAATCGCCTGGTGACGACCAGGATAATCGGGAGCAATCTCAGAAATCCCTGGTTGTTTCCAAGGATCTGCTGCCGGAGAAGATAATGGTGATCCCGCTCCACGATCGTCCGATGTTCCCCAAAATGATGGGGCCCGTCATTGTCGACGACCCTGTGCTGCAACAGGCGGTGATGAAACATGTCAACCAGAAAAAACCGCTCTATCTCGGTTTGATTCTGCTGCACCCGAAAGAAGATGGCCTTGCCCACTATGCCGAAAGCGGGGACGATTTTTTCAAGGTGGGGGTCGTCACAAGGGTTATCCAGGTATCGCCCTTCAAGCCCGGCGAGCCGTTGCAGGTATTGGTGCAGGCTCTGGAAAGGTTTGATGTGGTGTCAATAGTGAAAACTGACCTGGGATTTGGTGCCGAAGTCAAGTACTGGTATGAGTCGATACGGGAAAATACCGAGGAGTTCAAGGCGTATTCCGTGGCGATCATCGACTGCATCAAGGAACTGGTGAATCTGAACCCGCTGTTCAAGGAGGGGCTGAGCCTGCTTATTGAGCGGATCAATCTCAGCGATCCCGGGTCACTTGGTGATTTTGCGGCCTCCATGACTACCTCTTCCGGGGTCGAGATTCAGAAGATTCTCGAGACCGTCGATGTGCGCAAGCGTCTGGAGCTGGTTCTTATCCTGTTGAAAAATGAGGTGGAAATCTCAAAACTCAAGGCAAAAATTTCCAAGCGGATCGAAGAGCAGCTGTCGAAGCAGCAGCGGGAATTTTTCCTTAAGCAGCAACTGCAGGAGATCAAAAAGGAGCTTGGCCTGGCCAAGGACGACACCCAGGCCGAGATTGAAAAGTTTCAGGACCGGGTTAAAAAGCTTGTCTTGTCGGAGGAGGCCCGGGAAAAGGTAGAAGAAGAAATTGAAAAGCTGAAGCTTCTCGGATCGTCGTCGCCCGAGTTCAACGTTACCAGGACCTATCTCGACTGGCTGACCATTCTGCCGTGGGGGGTCTACTCCAAGGACAGTTATAACCGTAAAAAGGCGCAGAAAATCCTCGACCGTGACCACTACGGCCTCGACGACGTGAAAACACGCATCCTGGAGCTTATATCCGTCGGTGTGATCAAGGGCGACTTATCGGGTACGATCCTGCTGCTGCAGGGGCCTCCAGGGGTGGGCAAGACGTCGATAGGCCGGTCGGTCGCCGACAGTCTCGGTCGGGAATTTTTTCGTTTTTCCCTCGGAGGGATGCGTGACGAAGCAGAGATTAAGGGACATCGCAGAACGTATATCGGGGCAATGCCGGGCAAGTTTATTCAGGCGATCAAGACGTGTAAAACGGCAAACCCGGTTATCATGCTGGATGAGGTCGACAAGATCGGCGCCAGTTTTCAGGGCGATCCGGCATCGGCGCTCCTGGAGGTCCTGGATCCTGAACAGAACAGGGATTTTCTCGACCACTACCTCGACGTCCGCTTTGATCTGTCCAAGATCTTTTTCATCTGCACCGCCAATCAGCTCGACACCATTCCCGGCCCGCTGATGGACCGGATGGAGGTGATTCAGCTGCCGGGGTATATTCTTGAGGAAAAAGTAGAGATCGCAAGGCGCCACCTGCTGCCCAGGCAGTTGAAGGCACATGGACTTACCGCCGGACAGGTCAACCTGTCAAAGACCGTTATTGCCGAGATTATCGACGGCTACGCGCGCGAGGCTGGGGTCAGGGGAGTTGAAAACTGTATCAAGAAGATCCTCAGAAAAAGCGTCAGCAAGATAATTGATAACCCCGAAGAGAAGGTCCGGATCAAGAAGGGCGATCTGAAGGATCTGCTCGGCAAGAGGTTTTTCAGTGAAGATTACGCCTATAAAAAACCGATGGTCGGGGTGATCACCGGGCTGGCCTATACCACCATGGGAGGGGCCACCCTGCATATAGAGGCCGTCCCCATCCCCACCGGACAGCCGGGGTTCAAACAGACCGGGCAACTGGGCAAGGTCATGGTTGAATCGTCTGAAATCGCTTATAGTTATATTCGATCATTGATGCGGGATGACGACAAGGTAATCGAGTTTTTCAAAAATAATCTGGTTCATCTCCACGTCCCGGCCGGGGCAACCCCGAAGGACGGTCCTTCGGCGGGGATAACCATGGCCTCGGCACTGTATTCACTGGTCACCGCACAACCGATCCGGAAACATATCGCCATGACGGGGGAGTTGACCCTGTCGGGGCTGGTCATGCCCATCGGCGGGGTAAAGGAGAAGATGATCGCCGCCAAGAGAGCCGGAATCCAGGAGGTGTTGCTGCCAAAAGACAACCAGGAGGATTTCGAACTCTTGGCCGACCATATCAAGGAGGGGATCTCGGCCCACTTTGTTTCCCGTTTTGATGAGGTGCGGCGAATCTGTTTCAAATAATCGCTGAAATTTTGGCGACTGAAATATCTTGCCGGCATTGACTTTCCTGCCGGCAAGACATCCGTGTCTATTAAACAAAACATAGGCCAGACAGACCTGTCCCCCCAGACTCGACACTCTGGGGGGACCTGAAACGCTGTTGTCCATGGACGCCTCAATGGGGCTCAATCACGGGTTGCTGCAGGTCTCTGTTGAAGCTTTGATGCTTTTTTCCGGGGGCTGCTACAACTGGACACCATAATAGTGCAAAATCGCAACAAGTCCCCAGTAACAGCAGGCGGTTACTGATGTTGCAATCACCAGGCTCAAATAAAAATTGACGCCCATGCCAAGCAATAGCGGCAAGGCGATAAAGAATGTCAGCGACGGCAGTACCAGCCAGAAAATACTTTTTGCAAGCGAGGTTACCAGCGTGACATTGCCGGTGTCCTGGTAGAGCCACACCAACGCAAGCAGTGAAACGGTGGGAACAGATGCCAAGATCGCGGCAAGAAAAGTGTTGCGCTTGCCAACTTCTGAGATTATGACCACCAGTCCTGCGGTAACCACAATTTTGGTGAGATAATAGATCAACGGCAGCCTCTGGGGTTGTTGTGAATGAAAAATATCTTGATGTTAAGCAATTGAGTCAGTGACTCGGCGCAGCACAGGTGGTATAGAGTTTCAACTCTTTTCACGTTTTTTCTTTATAAAACCACAATTATGGCCGTCAATACAAGAAATCATGCTCGGTACAGTCGTAAATAGTGTTGCAATTATTATCGGAAGTCTGCTTGGATTGTTTTTCAGCCGTTCCTTTCCCGATAATTACAAGGAGATCATCATGAGCGGGGTGGGCCTGTCGGTGGTGCTTATCGGGATTAAAAGCGCCGTCTCCTCCGACAGTCTGATGGTGGTGATTTTTTCGGTTATAATCGGCGCGGTCATCGGTGAAGGCTTGAAGATCGAAAAACGGCTGGAGCGTCTGGGGGCTTTTTTGGAGGAAAAAGTTGCCAGGAAATCATCGGATACAAGTTCTTTTGCCCGGGGATTCGTCACCGCAAGCCTGGTATTCTGTGTGGGGTCCATGGCGATTGTCGGTTCCCTTGAGAGCGGCCTTACCGGCAATCACCAGACGCTTTTTGCCAAATCGATCCTGGACGGCGTGATTTCGATTATTTTTGCCTCCGCCATGGGGGTGGGGGTGATGTTTTCAAGTGCGGCCGTTTTTCTTTACCAGGGACTGATCACCGTCACCGCAGGGCTCATGAAAAATCTTCTGGTGCCCGAGACCGTAACGCAGATGACCTCGGTGGGCGGTCTGCTTATCATGGCGATCGGCCTGAATATGCTCAAGGTCACAGCGATCAGGGTTGGCAACCTGCTCCCCGGGGTGTTTTTGCCGATAATTTACTATATGGGGCTGCTGGTCGTCGGCTGAAATGGTCTTAACGGAATCTTGTAATGAGCTGCCGGATGGCAAGCAGTATCGTGCCGACAACAAGACCTGTCATGAAATCCGCTGCCGGTGAGGGCAGCGAGCCGAGAAGGTGATGGAGCCGATCGATATTATGGGTGAACATTCCGCCGCCCACGAGAATCATTGCCACGGTGCCGACAACCCCCAGCAACCGTATGACAACCGGCAGGGATGTCACCAGTAATCTGCCGCTGGCCGCCGTCACCTGTCGTACCACCCCCGTCGATCGATGTGCCAGCCTTATGAGAAAAAAACCGACGTCGTCCATCCTGACAATCAGGGCCACCAAACCGTAAACCCCTATTGTCGCAAGTGCAGCAATAAGGCTGACCACCAGTAGCTGCAGCGCGGGCGGGTGGCCGATAACCGTTCCCAGGGTGATTACGACTATTTCTATGGAAAGGATGAAGTCGGTGCGGATCGCCGACCGTATCTTGAGTTTTTCGCTTTCCTGCTGGTTTAGCGGTTCTGACACTGGCTCCTCGTGGGGTTGGCTGGACCGGCAGCACAGCACGTGGTGGATCTTTTCCACTCCCTCGTAGCTCAGGTAGGTGCCCCCGGCAATAAGGATCGGTACGATAAGCCAGGGGAGATAAGCGCTCAACAGGAACGCCAGCGGAAGAATTATCAGTTTATTGACAAATGACCCCTTGGTGATGGCCCACAGCACCGGTAACTCCCGGGATGCCCGAAATCCGGTGGCCTTTTCGGCGTTAACCGCCAGGTCGTCTCCCAGCAGACCGGCGGTTTTTCTGGCCGCCACCTTGCTGATTGCAGCTGCATCGTCAAGCAGCAGGGCTATGTCGTCGAGGATAGCGAAGAGTCCTCCGGTCATTGGCTTTCCCTCTGGTAAAAATTAAAGTATTTCGAGTCATTATACACCTGTTTGTAAAATTTTTCACTGACGATCGACGTTGTGTCAGGCTTTTTCGGATAGGGGCGAATGCGGCTGTCGAGACGTATCCAGTATACCCGGGTTGTAAATTCGTAGCTGGGGTAATTGGGCGGTTTGCCGGGATCGAAAATGAACGGATAGAAAAACAGAGAAAAACGTAAAATGGATAAACCAAAAGCGGCTTTCGTTGCTGGTAAAGAGGGAAAACCGCCCTGGTCCGTGCGATAGTCACCACGGTTGGCGGCAAGGCAAATGTGGTGACCAGCGGGACGATCGTCTTTTTACAGCCCCATTGGCAGGGGCGGCCAGATGTGTGCGAGAGGCGCGGGTATCACGCCGCCAGTTTTTCTTTGACGGCAAACTCCTCCACCGTCCGTTCGCTGATTTCCCAGCTGACGCCCCGGCGATTGCCGGACATGGTGACATATGTCCGGGCTTCTTCTATGGTGGTAAATATCCTGTCCAGCTTGCCGTTGCCGCATGCTCCGCATTGCATTGGGTCAAATCTCATGACCACAAATACCTTCATACCAGCACCTCCTGTTGAATAATATGATTATTACATATAATATAACATGTAATGCTGGGCGCTGCAATACCCAAGACGGTCTGTGCACGCAGGCGCGTATTGTGAACAAATAATCCTGTTTTGTTGGAGTCCTGGGAAAAATGTCGGCTGCGACCGGTAACCTTTTGCACTCGGATCCGTTATATTACTATACGATGATGTTTCGGGACAGCCCCATCTTTACCGTGGACTTTTATATGTCTGAAATATACAGAGATTTTTATACCCAATACAGAAGCAGACTTTTTGGATATCTGCTCTATAAAAGCGGGGACGCCGAGGTTGCGAGGGATATCATGCAGGAGAGTTTTGCCAGGCATTATCGGCGCTACGGCAATGCGGCTGTTTCTTCTCCGGCACTTCTTTTTACCATAGCTCGCAATGCGCTGGTTGATTTTACGAGAAACGAGAAAGTATTTCTCCGCATAGATAAAATTCCGGTGCTATCGACAGCTGACGAGGAATCGAATTTTATCGCCAGGGAGTCTGTTGCCCGGATTCATCAAGCTCTTGAAAGATTACCGGAACAGGACAGGGACATCCTGGTCCTGGCAGTTAACGGGATCGCGTATAAAGAAATTGCCACCATCCTGGACCTGAGTCTTGCAAGTGTCAAGGTCCGGGTACACCGGGCCAGGCGGCGGCTTCGAAATATTCTTGCCGGGGAGGCGAAGTGATGGATCGTTTAATAAGCATGTATATCGATGATGAATTGTCTCTGGATGAAAAAGTCACATTCGTGGAAAATGTTCATGCCAGCGGAGCGTATTTTAACGATACTGTCGCCTTGCTCAGCCAGGAGAAGCAGCTGAAGGCGGTGTTCGATTGCCAGGAGCCAAAGTGTTCTCCCCCCGCTTTTAGACGCCGCCGTCTTCCCTCTGTTTTTTCCTGGGCTGCCGCCGCCGGTGTGTTCCTGATCCTGTCCTTTGTTGCCGGAATGAACATACACAATGTCAATGACACTCCCGAAGAAACGGCAATCACCAGCCAGCCCGTCCAGTATCACAGGTTTGTTATTTTTCGTGAAGGAGTTGACAGGGTTGACATTTCCGGTAGCTTCACCGATTGGCAGAGAGTGCCGTTGCTCCCCGTCGGCTCCTATGGCTACTGGGAGGTGCAGCTGCAGGTGCCATACGGAGAACACAGGTATTCCTTCATTGTTGACGGTGACAAATATATTCCTGATCCAACGGTACCGGCGAAGGAGGCGGACGACTTCGGTGCGATGAACTCAGTTATCGACGTGAAAGCATAGCGCTAAGCCGTTATAAACCTTTTTTCGTGCAGCTGTTTTCAGTATCTTGGTTCATGGGGGGAACGTTTTGTCGGGTGTCGCGTTGTGGAGAACAGGTAGGTATGGATCAGTGGCCGGGTGGTCATGGCTCAAACAGAAAAAATATGCAAAGAAAACGATGATGAAAATACTATCTCTTGTAACCGGATGCATCCTTCTTGTCACAGCTCTTTGTAACCCGGCGTATTCATCAGACAGTGTCCCCGACCAGCACCGGGTGAAAACAGAGAAGATTAGGCCAGTGCCGGGAGGTGGCGATATTTCACCTGCCCTTCTTCAGAGAATGAACAGGTACCGGTTTACCCATGCCAATATAAAGAGGATACAAACCATCCTCCACGACATGAATAATCGGAGACTGCCGGCAACCCCGGTTGAAAACAAGGTGAACGAGGGTATTGCCAAGAATATTGACCAACGAAGGATTGTCCAAGCGGTCGAGCGGATAAGGGACCGGTACCAGAGAGCTTACCGCCAGGCTCGCCGACTGAGTGGAGATGAATCCCGTATCCGCCAGTTGGGAGACCTGATAGCCGGAGCGTACATTGCCGGCTTGCAGGAAAAGGAGTGCGAACGGATAGTGTCGCAACTCAGGTCGATAAACCGCGCTTTGAGCCCGGAAGAGCGGTACCGTCTGGCCGAAGAAACGATGACCGCGGCACGCAGTATGGCGCGTCGGACAGTCAGGTCCCGGACAGCAGCCGACCTGTTGGTCAAGGCCTTGAAACATTCCTACCGTTCGGGTGACATGGGTCAACTGAGGCATCAATTTGAAAACAGGGCGAGATTTGTCGAAGCGGAAAGAGCTGTCAAAGAGCTATCTGGAGAAATCGGCGGTGGTGGCTCCATTGGCAAAGCACAAAGCGGTGTCGGTGCAAAGAAATTAAGTGACGCAGACAGCTCCAGGGGTGATCGGGACCAGGCGGGAGGATCGTCTGGCAGCGGCTCAAACGGCTCAGGTGGCCATGGCGGTTCGGGAGGCTCAGGTGGCGGTTCCGGTGGCGGCTCAGGTGGTGGTTCCGGCGGAGGGCACAAGTAGGGGGGAGCGTTCCGGTAGAAGAAAATTTTCAGGATGCGATCAGTATCTGGCAAAGGTGTGGACCGGAAAATTTACCAGGCTCCGGGCTCTCTGTTTGAAACTCTACCGGGGTGGCTCGAAGACACAGTTTTTTTCGCCGAAGTCGTCCTGTTCCTGTAGTGGACAGGGGGGAAGATATATGTTGTCGTCAATAATGTAAAAATAGCGAAAAGCTGTTGTTGTCGCCACTGTTATCTTCCAGAGTCCTTTCTGATTCTGAAGTTTTTGCCCGTAAAAATTGTCAAGAGAAGAGAAAAAGGTGACCTGCCGGGCATGGGGGTTGTTGAGAACCAGCGTAATTTCCCTGCCGTTCAGGCCAGAGCGGTAGGTTGCACAGGAACAAAGGGTCATAGTCAATACCAGCAGGATCATCAGTTCCGTGAGGATTGCTTTCGGTGAAGCCATTTTTTCCTCCCCGCGCTTTGCCAGAAGGGTGAAAGCCTTAGATCCACCTGGCTGAGGCTTTCACCGGTTTTTGTGACGGTTGCGCGCAGGCGACAGTCACGGTTGTCTGCATATCAGCTGGCGATCTCTCTGATGAAATCGGGAGTGGTGCCGCAGCATCCGCCGACGACCTCGACGCCGAGGGCCTTTATTTTTGCGATATTTTCGGCGAAAAACGAAGCGGTCTCGGGATATCTGATGATGTCACCTATGGATTCCGGGGCGCCCGCATTTGGCTGAATTATCACAGGGCTGTCGACGCTTTCGCGGATTTTCTGCGCCAGAGTGATCATGGTGTCGCTTGCCAGGGAACAGTTGGCCCCGACCACCGAGGCGCCGCAGTCCACCAGGCGCTTCATGCTGTCACCGGGGCTGTTGCCCATAAGGGTGAAAAAGCCCTTGGCCTTTTTCTGGAAGGTCATGGTGGCGAAAACAGGTTTTCCAGACACTTTCTTGATACCTTGCAAGGCCGCAAGGATTTCATTGAGGTCGAAGAATGTCTCGATAATAAAGAGATCGACCCCGGCTTCTTCGAGGATGGCTGCCTGCCTGGCAAAGTGATCAACCGCCTGTTCGGGATCAAGCATTCCTGCAGGTCTGAGCATTTCTCCTAAGGGGCCGATATCACCGGCGACGAAATTGCCGGGTCCCGCCGCCCGACGGGCCGCCTCCACCCCGGATCTGTTGATCTCCCCGGCGTCCGCAGTTATTCCTGATTTTTCGAGTTTGAAGGGGGTGGCGCCAAAGGTGTTGGTGGTTGCAACATCGGCTCCGGCATCAAAATATGCACGGTGTATTTTTTCTATGGTCTCGGGCTGTTCGATGTTCCACAGCTCCGACGGTTTGCCGCCAGACAGCCCTTCAGCAAAAAGCATCGAGCCCATAGCTCCGTCAAATATCAGACCTCCGGCCGCGATTTTCTCCATCAAGTCCATGTTGTTCCTGTCTTCTTTGGTTAGTGTTGCCGGCATCCTGCGGCGCAGGTGCCTCTACTGTTTTTCAGCGAGCTGTCTGCAGTGGGTTTCCCTGGTGAACAGCAACAGGGTAAGGGAGAAAAGTGCCCAGATTATCATGAGGCTGAAACCTTTTTCGTACGCATCAACGTTGTAGATCCTTACTCCCAGATGACTATTGCCCTCCCACAGCAGATCAAGGATTGTGCCCACGGCGGGCTGCAATATCATCGGTCCGATCATGACCCCCATATTGACAATGCCCGACACGGTTCCCGCCAACCGCGCCGGTGCCGATTCCTTGGCAAAAGCGAAACTTATTATCATCGCCCCCGAGCAGAACCCGGTTATGACCATGGCCGCAGCCAGCTGCAGCATGGATAAGTTTCTGCAATAGATAATAATCGTCCATCCGAGAATTGCAAAGACATAGCCGCAGACGTACACTGTTTTTCTGTTGCCGATCCTGTCCGAGAGCCAGCCGAAAAACGGTCCGCCGACCGCCCATGCCGTGAGCAACGCGGAGCTCAGCGCGGCGCTGAACGCGGGGGATACCCCGTAGGCGGCGCTCAGGTAGGGAACACCCCACAGACCGGAAAATGTCAGTATCGCACCGACCAGACCGGCGGGAATGAAAAAGAGCAGGAGTGCATTGCGGATTGACGCCACCTCAACGATATCCGGGAGAATTCCCGAACGCTTGACTGGGGCACCGGGGGGCAAGGAAGGAGAAAAATCCCTGAATCCCTTGTGGCGGGGAAAGTCGCGGATAAATATCCATGAGCCTCCGGCCACCACAAGGGTGAGGGCGGCAGAAAATAAGATAGTGTTTCTCCATCCGAAACCGTCAACCAGAAGTCTGAGCGGTGTCCCCGCAAATACGGCGCCTGCCACTCCGCAGAACAGGGTGAGTCCGGAAATAAGGGCGAATTGGTTGGGGGGGAACCAGTTGATGGAGAGTTTTAATAATCCGACAAACGCCACCGCCACCGAAGCGCCGATCAGCAACCGGCCCGTCACCGCCCAGATGAAGGTCGGGGCCAGCGCGAACATCACGGCTCCGACCGCGGCCACCAGCGCGCCTCCGGTAAGCAGCCGCCTGGGGCCGCATCTGTCAGCGAGAATTCCCGTGGGTATTTGCATTGCCACATAACTGTAAAAATAGAATGCCGAAAGATTACCAAGCGCAGTCCCGGTAATTGCGAAATCCTGCATCAGTTCGTTTGTTATTACCGCCGGGGCGACACGATGAAAAAAAGCCAGAACGTAAAAAGCCGCGCCGAATCCCCAGACAAAAAGACTGTTTCTGAAGGTCGGGGCGGTTGCAGGAGAGTGAGCCATTGTGTTTAAGGAATGTTTCGTTTACAAGAGTGTGGGTTACCGATTGAGGGTGACCAGAACTTATCGGGACTCACCAGGGGGCTGAATGCTTCTGGGACGGCCCGCAGGTGTCAGAGGTCATAACTATTCACGGGGAAAAACTCAACCTGTTTTGTCACGGGACAAAGAAAAACAGTTACTCGCTAGACAAATCCCCTGCAATAAAATAAAGTTATGCTTTTTGAAAAAAAGTTATATAAGGCTGCACTGTTCGTTGGTTCTGAAAAAGCTGAACGAAGCGGACGCAGCGGTGGATACTAATCTGACGAGACACGCGGAGAAAAGAATGAACCAGGAAAATAAAATAGGCAAGAGAATAAAGACCTACCGGGAAAAATTGGCCATCGGGGTGGAGGAACTCGCGGACAAGGCCGGTTTGTCGCTATCTCTTTTAGAAGATATTGAAGCGGGAAAAATCATTCCGGCAATCGGGGTCATGGTCAAGCTTTCCAGGGCGCTGGGCCAGCGGGTTGGGACTTTCACCGACGACCAGATAGCAAGAGATCCGGTGATCACCCGCTCCTCCGACAGAGAAGAGGGTGTCGCCCTGCACAAAGGAAACGATCAGGGGCATTACAGTTATTATTCGCTGGGGTCCGGCAAGACCGACCGTCATATGGAGCCTTTTTACATAAACATCTCCCCCACCGAAGACAAGAGTACCTCCGCCCATGAAGGCGAAGAGTTCGTCGTGGTCACTTCCGGCGCGGTGGAGCTGATCTACGGTAATGAAACCTACGTCCTGAACGAGGGCGACTCCATGTATTATAATTCTCTGGTGCCCCACTGCCTGAGCGCAGTTGGCGGCGATGCGAAAATTTATGCTGTTATTTTTACTTATTAACAGGTGGCGATGATGACCAGAGAGACGATAGTAAGAGAGGCGACCCTGGGGCAGATTCTCGCGGAAACGGTGGAGAAATATCCGGACCAGACCGCCGTTGCCTATGTCGACAGGGAATACAGCCAGACATGGAGAGAATTTGGAGAAACCGTTGATACCATTGCCAAGGGATTGATGGCGATGGGGGTGAAAAGAGGCGAAAAAGTCGCCGTCTGGGCGACAAACGTTCCCCACTGGGTTGCGCTGCAGTTTGCCACCGCCAGGATAGGGGCGATCCTGCTGACGATTAACACCAACTACAGATCAGAGGAGATCGATTACGTTCTCAAACAGTCCGATTGCGAGAATATCTTCATAATGAACGGGCTGCGGGACGCGAATTATCTCGAGATCATGTACGAGCTGGTTCCTGAACTGAAAACCCACCCGCGGGGACAGCTCCGCTCTTCACGCTACCCGAGCCTGAAAAGGGTGTTTTTCCTCGGACCGGAAAAACACCGGGGGGTCTATTCGATAGCCGAGGTGATGTCCCTGGCCGTTGCCACCGCGGACGAAGAGTATCGTGAACGTCAGGATTGCCTGGACCCCGATGACGTGATCAATATGCAGTATACCTCGGGGACAACAGGGTTTCCCAAGGGGGTGATGCTGACCCACAACAACATCGGCAACAACGGTTACTGGCTTGGTGCCGGGCAGAATATGAGCCACCGGGATAAGGTCTGCATTCCGGTGCCTCTTTTTCACTGTTTTGGCTGTGTTCTCGGGGTGCTTGCCTGTGTCAACCACGGCGCTGCCATGGTTTTTGTCGAAACATTCGACCCGGTCCAGGTGATGATGTCCATCGAAATGGAAAAATGTACCGCGGTGTACGGCGTGCCGACGATGTTCATGGCCATGCTCGACAACAAGCTGTTCGACAAGTTCGATTTCTCTTCTTTGCGTACCGGCATCATGGCGGGTTCCCCCTGCCCGGTGAAGACCATGAACGACCTCATTTCGCGGATGAATATGACTGAAGTGACCATCGTTTTCGGTCTGACCGAGGCGTCTCCCGGGATGACCCAGACAATGTACAACGAACCGTCCATCAGGAAAAAATGTGAGACGGTCGGCAAGGCCATGCCCGGTATCGAGGTCAAGATTATCGATACCGAAACCGGGGAAGATCTGCCTCCGGGAGAGCCTGGAGAGGTGGTATGCCGCGGCTACAACGTCATGAAAGGGTATTACAAGATGGAGGAAGCGACCAGGGAGACGATAGATGATAACGGGTTCCTCCATACCGGCGATATCGGCATGATAGATGAGGACGGCTACTTTGCCATCACCGGCAGAATCAAGGATATGATCATCAGGGGCGGGGAAAATATTTACCCCAAGGAGGTCGAGGATTTCCTCCACCATATGGAAGGCGTCAAGGATGTCCAGGTGGTCGGCGTACCCAGCAGCAAGTACGGGGAGCAGCCGGGGGCGTTCGTTGTTCCGTACCCCGGGGCCGACATCACCCCCCAGGATGTTATCGATTACTGCCAGGGCAAGATCGCCTGGTACAAGACTCCGAAATACGTCTATTTTGTGGATGATTTTCCGCTTACCGCATCGGGCAAGGTAAGAAAAATCGAGCTGCGTGAACGATCGTCCGAACTGTGGCCGGACGCATAGAAAATGCAGGATAAACTCTCCCGGGTATGGGCCATGCGTGTTGCGCGGCCGCACCGGGGGGATTTTTCGTTTCGGGTTCTCAAGCCGACGGGCGGCAAAGAGAAAAACCGGGTGCGGCGGTCCACTCTTTTATGGTTTAATGTATGATGGCAGGAGCACATATTCGAGAACGAGAAGAGGATAGAGCAGATGAGAGTGGACGAAAAGAATTCCAGGGAAATTGCCACCCAGATAAAAGATAAAAAGCTGGTAGAGGAGAGACGGAGCCAGATTGTCGACTGCGCCGTAAAGCTTTTTATCAAACATGGATACCACAAGACCACAACGAGAATGCTGGCAAGGGAGACCGGGCTCTCCATTGGTTCGCTGTATGAGTACATAACCACCAAGGACGATGTGCTCTACCTGGTGTGTATGGCGATCCACAATGCGGTTGACTCGGCCCTGCATGAAGCGATGGAGAGATCCAGTCTGCTCGGCGGCAGGGAGTCGCTGAAAAATATCATCAGGGAATATTTTCTGGTGTGCAACCGGATGAGCGATCACGTGCTGCTCATGTATCAGGTCACCCATCTGCTGCCGGTGGAGAGGCAGAATATCGTTCTCGAATCAGAACTTGGCATCACCGCGCTTTTTATCGACAGCATGCAGCAGCTGAAAAAAAACGGGAAATTGATTCTTGACGACGATACCATAAACCTGATAGGCCATAATATATCGGTCATAGGCCACACCTGGGCTTTCAGGAGGTGGTATTTCTGCCGGAATTTCACCATTGACCAGTATATCGAAAAGCAGACCGAATTTATCATGGGGTTCCTGCCGGAAACCATCGAATAACCCAGCTGTCGTCCGGTGGCGATGTAACAACCACGGATGATCCATCTTCTACCGGCTTTTTATGGGTGAACGAAACAGTCCCCGGGAGTTGGCGCAAAAAGTTGCCGAACTGGAAGCTGAGATCCTTCAGCTGAAGGCGGCGAAAACCGCCTTCAATCGTCAGAACGCCTCGCTGAAAGCACTGCACGAGACCTCGTTGGGGTTGATCGATACCCTCGGCAGGGAAGCTATTCTCGATAATATCCTTGAGCGCGCAGTCTCACTGAGCGGCTCCGGTCATGGCTATATCTACCTGCTCGACAGTGAGCACGACCGGATGCGCATGGTGGTCGGCAAAGGTTTTTTCAAGGGTCAGTTGGGCCGCGTGGTGGCAAGAGGGGAAGGTATCGGCGGTCGCGTCTGGCGGGATGAGTGCCCCCTGGTGGTTGCGAATTACCAGTCCTGGGACAACCGGATTGCTGACCGGGAGCTTGATCAGCTCCGATCCATCGTCGGGATTCCGCTTAAATACCGGGACCGGGTGCTCGGCGTTATCGGCCTTGCCTACGTGGAGGAAGGCGAGCGTTTCACAGAAGAAGACGTGGTCACCCTGGAGCGTTTTGCCGCCCTTGCCCTTATCGCCCTGGAAAAGGCACGGTTGTACGGGGGAATGCAACATGAGCTGCTGGAGAGGAAAAAAGCGGAGGCGATCCTCAGACAGAGTGAAAACAGGTATCGTACCTTCCTGGAATCATCGCCCGATCCCATAGTCGTATACGATATGGATGGGATCGCGACATACGTCAATCCCGCCTTTGAGCAGACGTTCAAGCTTTCACGGGGAGAGCTGCTCGGCAAACAGATCGATTTTGTCCCGGAAGAGAGCTGGCCGGAGACCAGAAAGGCCATATTACGGCTGCAGCAGGGACAGAAAATCCACCTGTTTGAAACAAAGCGGCTGACCAGGGATGGCAAGATCCTTGACGTGCAGCTCAGTTCGACCCTGTACCAGGACAGCGACGGCAACCCCCTTGGCAACATCGTGACCCTAAGAGACATCAGCGCCCGGAAAAAGGCGGAACAGGAACTCGACAGGTACCGGGGCCACCTCGAGGAACTGGTGAGGGAGCGCACCGCCCTGCTGGCAAAGGCAAACATGAAGCTGGAGCTTGAAGTCGATGAGAGAAAACGTGCAGAAAAAGCCCTGAGGACAAGGGAGAAAGAACTCAAGGCCCAGTCGCACCATCTCGAAGAGGTCAACACCGCTCTCAGGGTCCTTCTCAAACAGCGCGAAGAGGACAGGAAGGAGCTGGGGGAAACGGTGCTGAAAAATGTGGAAGAGCTGGTGGTCCCCTACCTCAGAAGAGTCGGCAACGGCCAGCTGAACAGCCGACAGAAAACGCTGTTGGGAATTCTCGAGACGAATCTCAACAATATCCTTACCCCCTTCTCCCATGTCCTGTCCCAGGACCTGGCCAGACTTACCCCGGTTGAGATCAGGGTGGCGAGCCTGGTTAAAACGGGAAAGACCAATAAGGAGATAGCTGAGATATTACTGGTCTCCAAAAACACCATACTGTTTCACAGATATAACATAAGAAGGAAATTAGGCATTAAAAACAAGAAGATAAATCTGTGTTCCCACCTTTTGTCTTTGGAGAAATAGTAGGTAATACCCACTATTTTGCCACTGTTATATAAACTTGATAATATTTTGTTATTAAGTATCCTGAATGTATAGCTTAAAAAAAAATTAACATTGCAGCTGCCCGGCAGCCAGACGATGTCTCTGGAGTAGGCAGGTGAAGCTTAAGTTATTCCGGCACGGTTCCCGCGGCTCCGTCGTAATGTCAGGTCACCGCGGCTGCGCTGCCAGAGCCTGCGATATTGTTCGACCTGAAAATAACGAATCCTAAAAACAGTTGGCGGTTATGACCTATCTCACTGTTTCCGACGTAACGCTTACATTTGGCGGACTAAATGCTCTTACCGATGTCAACATGGATATCGAGCCGGGCATCATCACCTCGATCATCGGACCAAATGGTGCCGGCAAGACAAGTATCCTCAACTGTATCTCGGGTTTTTACCATCCGAGCAAAGGGGAGATCCGCTACGGCCGCCGCAGCCTGACAAAAGCATCTCCCCACCAGGTTTCCAACTACGGCATAGCCAGGGCGTTCCAGAATCTTGAACTGTTCAGCGGACTTTCCGTCCTTGACAACCTGATGCTGGCCCGTCACCAGAATCTGAACTATTCCATCCTGCATGCCGTCTTCTACTTTGGCAAGGCGGCGCGGCTGGAGGCGGAAAATCGCGCTTATGTCGAGAAAGTGATTGATTTTATGGAGCTTGAGCCGTACCGAAAGATGATGGTCGGCAATCTCAGTTACGGGGTGCAGAAACGAGTCGAGGTGGCGAGGGCTCTCACTCTTGCTCCCCGCCTGCTGCTGCTGGACGAACCGATGGCCGGAATGAATATCGAGGAGAAAGAGGATATCGTGCGCTTTATCCTCGATCTGAAAAAAGAGTGGAATATCACCGTGGTCCTGGTGGAGCACGACCTTGGCGTGGTGATGGATATTTCCGACCAGATCTATGTCCTTGATTTCGGAATGTTGATCGGCAAAGGGACGCCCGATGAGGTAGCGTCGAATCCAAAAGTAATAGATGCTTATATCGGAGAAGAATAACCGTACCCCATGGATAACAAAGAGCAACTGGCACAATTGACCATCCCGCAGCTGCTGCGGTGGCGGATGCGAAAGACCGGCAACAAGGTCGCCCTGCGCGAAAAGGATTTCGGCTGCTGGAACAGCTATACCTGGAACGACTATTATGAGCATGTGCGAAAGGTCGCCCTGGGGTTGTTGGCGATCGGGTTTGCCAGGGAGGACAAGATTGCCATCATCAGCGACAACATTCCCGAGACCTTTTTCGTCGCCATCGGTGCCCAGTCGGTCGGCGGGATATCCTCGGCGATCTATCAGACCAGCCTGCCGGAGGAAATAGGCGATATCCTCCAGTATCTCGAGGTTGCTCTGGTTTTCTGCAACGACCAGGAACAGGTGGACAAGGTGGCCGAGGTCCGGCATAAAATCCCCGGAGTGAAAAGGGTGATCTACGAAGATCCCAGGGGGATGCGCGGATACCGAGACGACGACTGGTTCATGGAAATTGCCGAACTCTATCGGCTGGGAGAGGATGCACACCGCAAAGATCCCGCCCTGTTCGATATCCTCGTCGATCGGGGAAATGGCAGCGACGTATGCCACCTATGCCTTACTTCCGGAACCACCGGGCTGCCCAAAGGCTCCATGCTGACCCATAAAAATTATATCAACATGGGACTGCAGCTCACCGAAGTCGATCCCCTGGACGAGAGTGACGAGTATGTCTCTTTTCTCCCCTTTGCCTGGATCGGCGAGCAGATGAATTCTTTCGGTGTGGCCATGGCCACCGGGATAGCGATCAACTTTCCCGAGTCGGTTGAAACCAGCATGGATGATCTCAAGGAGATCGGACCCCACTTCATGTTCGGCGCACCGCGGATCTACGAGACCATCCGCTCGCAGATCTGGCTCAAGATTGACGAGTCTTACCGTATCAACAGGATGGTTTACGGATATTTCATGAAGGTTGGGGAACAAGCCGCCGGCTACCGGATGTCGGGGCAAAGTATGCCATTGTCCCTGCGACTCCTCGCATGGCTGGGCAGACAGATAATCTTCCGTCCGCTGGTGAACCAGATCGGGCTGCTGCGGTTGCGGCGCGCCTATACCGGCGGGGCGGCGCTTGGTCCCGAGCTTTTCACCTTCTATCAGGCTCTTGGGGTCAACCTTAAGCAGATCTACGGTCAGACCGAGATAGTAGGCATCGCCTACATGCACCGGGACGGTGATGTGCGGCCGGACACCGTGGGAAAGCCGCTGCCGGGAACAGAGTGCAGGATTTCCGGAGACGGTGAGATCCTGTCGCGTTCCGCTTCCGTTACTCAGGGGTATTATAAACTTCCCGAGAAGACCGCTGAACTGCTGGAAGGCGGCTGGCTCCATTCCGGTGACGCCGGCTATATCGACGAGCAGGGGCATCTCGTGGTTATCGACCGGATTTCCGATGTCATGTATAACAGGGACGGGGAGATGTTCAGCCCCATGTTTCTGGAGAACAGGCTGAAATTCAGCCCCTATATCAAGGAAGCGGTAATTTTCGGCGATAAGATGGACTATGTATCGGCGCTGATCAATATCGACCCAATCGTCGTTGGTAAATGGGCGGAGGACAGGGGGATATCGTTCAGCACCTATATGGACCTGTCGTTTAAGCCGGAGGTTGCCGATCTGGTAAAAAGAGAAATTGAAAAAATCAATGGGGCGGCGGAAAAGACACACTTTAAAATTCATCGGTTTGCCAATCTCTACAAGCTGCTCGACATGGATGACGGGGAGTTGACCAAGACCGGGAAAATCAGGAGAAAATTTGTCCGGGAAAAGTATAACGATCTCTACCTGGCACTCTATGACGAATCGATTGCCGAAAAAAAGGTGGAGGCCACATTCCAGTACCAGGACGGCCAGACGGCAACCGTTGAGACAACCATACATTTCTACACAATGGGCGGTGGGTGATGAGTTATTTCTTTCAGCTGGTAATAAGCGGAGTGGTGGTGGGGTCAATCTATGCCCTTTCCGCACTCGGGTTTGTCCTGATCTATAAATCCAGCAGGGTGCTCAACATCGCCCATGGGCAGATCATTGCCGCCGGCGCTTTCATCACCTATGGCCTGACCGTATGGGCCAACCTCCCGATCTACCTGTCCTTTGTGCTGAGCATGATCTTGACCTTTTTCCTGGCAATGAGCGTTGAGCGGATCTTTCTCCGGCGGCTGATCGGCGAGCCGATCATTTCCGTTATCATGGTCACCATAGGCTTGATGTCGATACTGGACGGGTTGATCTACCTCACCCCTTTCGGTACCGAAAATTTTTCCTTTCCGCCGTTTCTGCCGGTTACGCCCATCGCCTTTTTCGGAGTGTCTATTTCCTGGACCCAGCTTGTCGGGGTGATCGTAACCTTTACCCTGATTGCGGGTTTTTCCTGGTTTTTTAAAAAATCCACGGTGGGCATCTCAATGCGGGCGGTGTCGGACGACCAGCTGGCGTCCATGTCCATAGGTATTTCCGTGCCGAGAGTGTTCGGGCTGGCATGGGCCATGGCCGGCCTCAGCGCCGCCGCTGCCGGGGGTATTATCGGCAATATCACGGGTCTCAACTTCGATACCCTGCACGCTTTTGGCATCGTGGTTTTTCCGGTGGTGATTCTCGGTGGGCTCGATTCGATCCTGGGAGCCGTGGTGGCGGGGATCATCATGGGGCTCATCCAGCAGTTTGCCAGCGGGTATCTTGACGGCAATTGGGGACTCAACGGAACGGGAGAGGTGCTGCCCTATATTATCCTGTTGATAATTCTGCTGTTCAAGCCCCATGGCCTGTTCGGCATTCACGAAATTGAACGGGTATAGATTATGTCTGCAAATCGTTGGCTGTCCACCGGAAACTACTTCACCTCCTACAAGGAGGAGCAGAGGATATTCGCCACCCATCTGGACAGGTCGGTGCTGCTCTGCTTCCTGGCTGTTCTTTTTGCCTGGCCCCTCTTGTTCGAGGTGAGCAACAAGCAGATGTTTGTGATCGACAATATCATGATCGCCATGATCGCGGTTGTCGGTCTTAACCTGGTCACCGGATTCGCGGGGCTTATTTCAATCGGACATGCCGCATTTGTTGGCATAGGCGCCTATACCATAGCTTCTTTTGCCAGACTCCTCGGCGATACCCACATGGTACTAACCCACGGATGGCCGGCGCTGATCGTGCTGGCCGGATTCATGGGGGCACTGTTCGGCGCCATTGCCGGGCTGCCGGCGTTCCGGCTCAAACACCTCTACCTGGCGATTGCCACCCTGTCGTTTCAGATGATTTTTCAGTGGACTATCAATTTTATGGATTTTTTTGACCAGGGACAGACCATATCCGTGGGCAGGGTGTTCTGGGTTACCGGCAGGGTGGGGCGCAGCGACCACTACCTGTTCTGGTATTACGTAATCCTGGTTATCATCGTGCTGGTGGGATTCGGGGTCCGCAACCTGCTGCGCACCAAATACGGCAGGTGCCTGGTAGCGGTCAGGGACAACGACCGGGCGGCCGATGCCATGGGCATGCATCCAGGCCTTACCAAGGTATATGCTTTTGCCCTCGCCGGATTTCTGGCGGGTGTTGCCGGGGCGCTGCACGCCTATCTCTATCGCGGCGTGGGAATAGAATCGTTTACGCTGCACCATTCCATCAATTATCTTGCCATGGCGATCGTAGGGGGGCTGGGGACCTTGAGCGGCTCTTTCTGGGGGCCTCTGGCGATAAAGGTTCTCGATATGCAGGTCGAAAGACTTTCCGAATGGACCGGGGGGCACCTGGCGGTGGCGACCAATCTGGCAACGGCGCTCAAGCCCCTGAGTTTTGGATTGATCATTGTCCTGTTTCTCATGTTTGAACCGCGGGGTATTGCCAACTGGTGGCGGATAGTGCGTTCATATGTGAAACTCTGGCCGTTCAGGTATTAGCACAGAGGAAAACAAATCAAGCGAGGAGGAAAAATGAAAAAGTACGAAATGAACAGATGGCTGTTGATACTGGTGGCTGTTTTCATGATCACCCTTCCCACCGGCGGGTTTGCCAAAGTGTACAAGCTCGGTCTGTCCCTGGCTATTACCGGCCCGACATCCGATGCGGGCAACCCCTACTCCAAAGGGGTAGAGGATTATTTCAACTATGTCAACGATACCGGGGTGCTGGGCGACGATACCATCGACTGCACAATTCGTGACGACCAGTATAAAAACGATATTACCAAGCGTAATTTCGAAGAATTCCTGGATGACGGGATAGTTTTCTACCTCAACTATTCAACCGGCTCCACCCTCGCTCTGAAAAAGGATTTCGAGGAAGAAAAAATGCCGGTGATCCCGGCCTCTTTCCATGCCGGCAACCTTGTCGATTCAAACTATATTTTCCTGCCCATCGCATCCTATTCGGCCCAGGCCATAGGCCTTGCCGAATATGTGGTGAAAAACAACAAGGGGGATATGCCCAAGGTAGCTATGTTTATCCATCCTTCGGCTTTTGGCCGCGGCCCGTTGGAGGATGTGCAGAAAGCGGTCGGTGCCGGACTGCAGATAGAGATTGTCGAAGTCGTCGAGCATGGCAAGGATCTTGACAATACCGCGATGCTCAAGCGGCTGATCAGCAAAGGGGTACGCTATGTCATCAGCCAGACCGTGCAGTCTCCGGTCGCGACCATGCTCAAGGATGCAAGCAGCCTGGGGCTTATCGCTTCGACCTTCGGCGAAGAAGGTAAGTTGACGTTTCTCGGCTGTCACTACACCGGAGGCAACGACCTGGTTGCTCTGGCTGGAGATGCCGCGGAAAATTTCTACTGGACCACCTCCTATGTCATCACCAATGAGCCGGGACCTGGAACCGACGCCCAGCTTGCCCTGGCCAAACGATACGGCAGGGACGAGAAGGCCGCCAATTCACACAACTATGCCAACGGCATGATGGTGGCGCAGGTGGCGACGGAGGTTATCAGGCGTGCCAAGGCGAAAGACAAAGAAATCACCAAGGAAACCCTGTACCAGGAGCTTCTTGGCATGAACGGAGACAACGCCTTTCAACCCGAAACAACGGTGGGGCCGGTTACCTTTTCACCGACCGACAAGGCCGGGGTCGACACGTTGCAGCTCTATGTCGTGAAAGACGGCGGGTTTCAATCGGCAGGGAAGCCGTTTATCCCTGAGTATACCGCTAAAATAAAATAATCGCCGCGTTGCCGGGAAGCCTCTGGCAGCGCCGGGAGGTTTTTCGGCAACGGGCGGGAATTCCACTATCATGAAATTTCCTGGTTATAGCGTGCCGACATCACACACAAGACAGCAAATGGACCGGACAAGCCGTGATAAACTGCTTGAGGTTAATAACATCGAGGTGGTGTATAATGACATCGTCCAGGTTCTGCGCGGGGTCAGCCTCGCCATTTTCGACGGGAGCATAGTAGCGCTGCTCGGGACCAACGGGGCGGGAAAGACCACCACCTTGAGGGCGATCAGCGGGCTCTTGAAGCCGGAGAACGGCTTCATCCGGGAAGGATATGTAAAATTCAGCGGCACCGATATCACCAACCGGCTGGGTACCGATGTGGTGAAACTGGGGGCGGTGATGGTTCCCGAGGGGCGAAGGGTGTTCAAACACCTCACCGTCGACGAGAATATCCGGGTCGGGTCGATCACCAGAAAAGACGGAATCCAGAAAATTCGGAGGGATCATGGCGCCATGTATGATCATTTTCCCAGGCTCGCCAAGATCACTAACCGCATGGCCGGCTACTGCTCGGGCGGGGAACAGCAGATGATCGCCATCGCCAGGGCCCTGATGGCCGGGCCCAGGATGCTGATGCTCGATGAACCCTCGCTTGGGCTTGCCCCGCTCCTGGTAAAGGAAATATTTGCCAACATCAGGACCATCAACAGGGAGTTGAATACCACCATCCTGGTCGTGGAGCAGAATGCGAAAACAGCCCTTGGTGTCTCCGATTACGGCTATATCATGGAGTCCGGCAGGATCGTGCTGGAAGGACCTTCTGCCGATCTCCAGGAAAATCCGGATGTAAAGGAGTTCTACATGGGGGTTACCCGCGGCGGCGGGAGAAAATCGTTTAAGGAAGTCAAATCGTATAAACGGCGTAAACGGTGGATGTAACCTGCCCCTTTTTATCGATATTCTCCTGTACCGCTCTTTTAAAGAGGTGATTGGATGATCAAGTTTCTGGTTGGCTATAACGGGTCAAGGGAGGCTAAAGCGGCGCTTACCCTGGCGCGGGAGCATGCCGCTGTTTTTCAGGCAAGAGTCATTGTCATTGCCAGCAGTTACGGGGGGCCGGGGGAAAGGCTTCGCGATATCGGCACCGCAGCGGAAAATCTGCAGTTCGCCGAAAAATTTCTGGCAGAGCGGAGCGTCTCCTGTGAATGTCACCAGCTGGTACGCGGCCTCAGTCCAGGAGAGGACCTGGTCGAGTTTGCCGAGGAAAATCAAATTGACCAGATTTTCGTGGGAATTGAAAAGAAATCAAGAGCCCAGAAGATTATAGTCGGCTCCAACGCCCAGTACATCATCCTCAAGGCCCCCTGTCCAGTTGTTACAGTTAAATAATACCGGTTCCCTGCACAGCTGTTGTGCTGTGCGGACCAATTTAGAGGAGGATCGCTTTCATGGGACTGTATGATTTTTCCTTTTACGATCTCATCAATCGTAACGCCGCCGTGTATGAACAGCGGCTGTGCTGGAAAGAAGTGGACGATGGCCGGGAGTTGACCTTCGGTGAGTTTAAAAAGCAGGTGGACAGCCTTGCGGCGGGACTGTCGGATCTGGGTGTCGGCCCGGGGGACCGAATCGGGGTTGTCGGCAAGAACAGCCTGGAATTTTTCCTGGTGTACGGCGGAGCCGCCGCCGTCGGCGCCATTGTGGTGCCGGTAAACTGGAGGTTGTCGCCCGACGAGGTGTATTATAACCTCAATGACTGCAGCCCCAGGATTGTCTTTGTAGACGAAGAGTTCCAGGCAACCGTCGATGCCAGGAAAGCGGGGCTGGGCTCAGCTGTCGCCTACTGCAACCTGAAAGGCGATGCGGGCGGGGAAAAATCGTTTCAATCGCTTTTGACCACCCCCAGGGCTCAGCCGGGGGGTGGGGCGAAAAGTAGCGACGGCTTCGTGATCATCCATACCGCGGCTGTGGCCGGGTATCCCAGGGGCGCGCTGGTCTCCCACGCCAATATCATGAGCGCCGACGTCCATTTCCTGTACTACATGGGGATAACAAGCAGTGATGTCCATCTCAACCTGTTGCCGCTTTTCCACGTCGGAGGTCTTTTCCTGGCTATCACTACTTTTCACGCAGGAGGCCTCAACCTCAATATCAGTAAATTTGACGCCTCGCTTGCGGCCGGGTTGATCGAGCGCTACAAGGTGACGCACTTTTTCGATTTTCCCCCGATTCTTGACTCCATCCTGCAGGCGGCAGCTGAGGATAACTGCGATATCGGCTCGCTTCGGGCCGTGGTGGGGCTCGGCACCGCCGAAACCATCACCAGGTTTCAACAGCGCACCGGAGGAAGTTATTACTGCATGTACGGGCAGACGGAGACATCGTGTCTTGCGACCATGGGTCGGTACGACGACTGTCCGGGCTCCGCCGGTAAAACCATAATGCTCGCCGATGTGCGGCTGGTAGACGATTATGAAAATCCCGTGGCCCCGGGAGCGGTGGGAGAAATTGCGGTGAAGGGCCCCATGGTTTTCCAGGGATACTGGAATCTCCCCGACGATAACGCCTACACCTTCCGCGACGGCTGGCACCATACCGGAGACCTCGGCCGCTTTAACGAAGACGGGTTTCTTTTCTACGCCGGAAGAAAAGCGGAGAAAGAACTTATCAAGCCCGGCGGCGAGAATGTCTATCCGGCGGAGGTGGAAAAAATCATCCTGCAGCATCCGGCGGTGGCAGCGACGGTGGTCATCGGGGTCCCCGACCCCAAGTGGAAGGAGGGGATCAAGGCTGTTTGCCAACTGCATCCCGGCAAGACACTGGGGGGAAAGGAGTTGATTGATTTCGTGGGAGGGCGGATCGCCCGCTTCAAAAAACCCCAGTATGTCGAGTTTGTCCAGGCACTGCCGCTGAAAGAGGACGGCTCCATCGACCGCAATAAGGTAAAGGCGGAATATGGCGGTAATAGTTGATACTTGCTGGAAAAACAGACCAGAAAACTGGTAAAAAGCGGAGCCAGGTTAAGGACTCCGCTTTTTATCTGCAGGATCATTCCATGGTGTCGCGAAAGAGCTCCCTGCCGATAAGCATCCTCCGTATTTCGCTGGTGCCGGCGCCTATCTCATAGAGCTTGGCGTCCCGCAGCAGCCTTCCCGCAGGGTAGTCGTTGATATAGCCGTTGCCGCCGAGGCACTGGATCGCCTCCAGCGCCATCCAGGTTGCCCGTTCCGCACTGTACAGGATGACCGAGGCGGCATCCTTGCGGATCCTTGCGCCGGTGTCGGCGGCTTTGGCAACAGTATAGGCATAGGCCCGGCAGGCATTCCAGGTGGAATACATGTCGGCGAGTTTTCCCTGCATCAGCTCGAACTCGCCTATCGGCCGGCCGAACTGCTTTCTCTGGTGAACGTAGGGGAGAACCACGTCCATGCACGCGTGCATGATGCCCAGCGGCCCTCCGGAGAGCACCAGCCGTTCGTAGTCGAGACCGCTCATAAGCACCTCGACCCCGCGGTCGAGGTAGCCGAGGATATTACTCTTGGGTACCGCGCAGTTGGTAAATACCAGTTCGCAGGTGGCGGAACCGCGCATACCGAGTTTGTCGAGCTTGGGGCTGGTGGCAAATCCGTCCATGGTCTTCTCCACCAGGAACGCGGTTATCCCGCGGTGGGCTTTTCTCGGCGAGGTCTTGGCGTAGACAACCAGAACATCGGCATCGGTCCCGTTGGTTATCCACATCTTGGTGCCGTTCAGGATATAGCTGTCGCCATTCTCCTCGGCTTTCAGCTGCATGCCTACCACATCGGATCCTGCGCCTGCCTCGCTCATGGCAAGCGCGCCGACATACTCGCCGGAGATCAGCCTGGGCAGGTAGGTCTGCTTCTGCTGTTCATTGCCGTTTAATTTTATCTGGTTGACACAGAGATTGGAGTGGGCGCCGTAGGCCAGGCCCACCGACGCCGAGCCGCGGCTGATCTCCTCCATGGCGATGAGGTGTTCAAGATAACCCATTCCTGCGCCGCCGTACTCTTCCATAACGGTGATGCCGAGCAGCCCCATTTCCCCCATTGCCCGCCACAGCCCTTGTGGAAACAGGTCCTGCCGGTCGATCCGGTCGGCAAGCGGCGCAATCTCGGCCGCGACAAAATCCTGTACCGATTCGCGCAGCAGATTGGCAGTGTCTCCCAGCCCGAAATTCAACTGAGGATATCTCTTCATGGTTTTACCCCAATGTGTAACACAACATGTTTATGACCAATTCGGACGGAAAACCAAAAAAACAGAACCAGAGGTCAAAAGTTAAAAACTAAAACCCTGCGGGAGGTCGCTTTCAGCCGTTCCGTCGACAACCCACGATAGATCGAGAATGGTGTAGGTCGGTTCAAGGGTCCTGAAGACAGGGAGGACCTTCTGGCCAAATCGCGGTTCTCCGACCGCCAGGTAGCTCATGAGGATGGTGTCCACCCCCTTGAACTCGATATTGATAAACTTAATCGGCTTTTCCAGGAGGTTGAAAGCGCCAGATCGTTCGCACACCATGAAGGTGTGGATTGTTGCCGTGGTTTTTGCAGTGTCGGTGATGTCGATGATGCTGTTTCTGCAAAGACAGTCGGGGCAGTGGATGCGAAACGGCATGTACACGGTGCCCCGGCTGTCGCAGTCGGGGCTGTCGCAGCGGGTCGCCATCAGTCTTTTTTTGCTGAGTGACTCAAAAAAGACGGCTTCGCCGCCATAGGAATGTATATAGGTCATGTCCCGCGGATTGGTCACCCCGAGAAGTTTCCAGTCGTTGTCGGCGTCCCGGATCGGCGTGTTGGGGGTGAGGTGGTGAAAGCTTCCCTGCGGCTTGTATTTGTTGTTTTTTACAAAAACCTGTCCGAATGTACTCATTGTTCTTTCTCCCCTTTGGTTGCTATCGGATAAGATGGTCCGGATCCATGAGTATTGTGGCGGTCACGTGGGAGCCTACCCCGGCATGGCTGATGGCCAGACCGCGTCTGGCTCCGGTCACCTGCAGGCTGGTCCAGTCCGCCGGCTTTTGCCGGTCGAAGCGGTGCCACAGGGCCTGGTCGCCGTGGAGTTCCTCCCACCTGTTCCAGATATGGGTCGCTATCTCGAAGGTCTGCATTATCCCGGTCGCTCCCACGGCGTGCATGCAGCCGATAAGTCCCCCCGAGAGGTTGGAGGGAAGCTTTCCCGGCTCGTTGGTGTACGGGTTGGTATGGTAGCAGTCGCCGGATTCAACGTAATCCCTTCCGTAACCGTAGGGCCTGATGCCGATATCCTCATAGGTCTGCACGTCGCTGATGGTAAAGGCGTCATGGAGTTCGACCACGTCAAGGTCTTCTGAGGGATCGGTTATGCCGGACATGCCGTAGCCGTAGTAGGCCGCCATTCTGGCCGCGAGAAAGCCGGTGAATCCGGGGTAGCGGTCTCCGCCGGGAAAGCGCTCGGCCAGGTCGTCGTACTGGCCCTCTTCTTCGTTGGGCAGAAGGGGAATCTTCATATCCAGCCTGTCGGCGGGGCGCAACGTATGCGAGCCCGCGGCGACCCACATCCGCAACGGTTTGTTGGGGGAGCCGGCGGTAAGGGCGTCGGCGGTGTTTTCGTCGCAGAGAACGGCGCAGGCGGCACCGACGCTCATAAGGCAGCAATCCAGCGCCCGCAGCGGATAGGCGACAACCGGTGAGTTGAGGACGTCGTCGACGGTGATATCCATCGGGGCCTGGGCAAAAGGGTTGAACCTCGCGTAACGGTGGTGCTTGACCGCGATTTCCGCCAGGGTCCGCCTGAAGGAATCTTCCGATTTGCCGAAAATCTGCCAGTAACGCTGGGCCATTACCGCATAATACCCGGTATAGATGTGTCCCAGGGGCGATTCCCAGTCTTTGTCGGCGGCGCAGGAGATGAGAAAGTTTCCTTCGTCGGTGGGAACTTCATCCATTCGTTCCCAGCCCATAACCAGTACGCAGTCCGAATATCCCGAGGCTACCGCCTTCAACCCTTCCCACAGCGCCGACCCTCCTGTGGCGCCGCCGGTCTTGATGCCGACATTGCCAAGAGGGTCGAGGCCGAGCCGGTCGTGAATTACCGCCTCGCCGAGCAGCTGATCACCGAAATGGTCGGCAAAATGACCGTAGTAGCAGCTGTGAATATACCGTTTTAATTCTGCGGGGGACAGGTTGAGAAGAGATGCCGCCATGGTGAACGCGTCAATGCAGAGTTCTTCCGTCCGCCTGTCGACAATGGCGCGGTCGAATTTTGACTGCCCGGCGGTTACCAGATAAACCGGTCGCTGCAGCTGCGGAATTTTCAACTGTTGTTTACTGAACCTGATCATACCTGTATCTCCTTGCGGTTGAAAGTTAGGTAGTCACTGAACTGTTACATGGTTCCCACCCAGAGGATAAAGCTGGTTGTATTGCCGGTGTTGGTGATTTTCTGCTGGTCGGGATTCGCCCAGAAATGGGCGGAATCGCCCTGGCCGAGGTTGTAGCACTGCCCGCTGAGCTTAAGCTCCACCGCCCCCTTGAGCACCGAGAGAATTTCCTGGCCGTGTTTGATGTTCTTGCGCACCGGTATCGACCTGCCCGGTTCGAGTACCAGTACCGAAGAGTCGAGCACTTTCCTGTCTTCCTGCGGGAAAAACCTGCGGGTGGCAAATCCGGTATGGGGAAGCTCCATCTCCTTCCATTCCGATTTGCGGATAAGTTTGATCCTTTCTTTCTTGCCGGCCTCATTTATCAGTTCACCGGCATCGATCCCCAGAGCGTTGCAGATCCTTATCAGGGTTTCAACGGAAGGGGAATTGACATCGTTTTCCACCTGACTGAGAAACCCTTCGGAAATCGATGCCTGTTCGGCAACGACCTTTAGGGTTAGTCTCTGCTTTTTGCGGTATTTTCTGAGGAGGGTACCGATGTTCATAAAAATATTTATCCCGACAATGATTTCTTGATTTAGACTGTAAATTTCAGTTAATTTTTTGTATAGGTAAATATTAACCTATATAAAATATTTTGAACATAGCGATGAGCAATTTTTTTCAAAAAAGGTCAGAATCCGGTGGATACTGTTTGGCCGCTAAACGATTTTTTTCGCCTCTTTAGCGGTCAAAGGACAGCTGGCCGGTCGCAAACCGCACGGTTATGCGGTAAAATCGCATAAGCGGCGGCGGGTGGATGACCGTAAAGGCTGGATAATTTTTTCCCTATTGGAGAGACACAATGTCGGATAACAGCGCAAAGATTGCTGAAAGATTAACAACACTACGGCATAAAAGGGGATTGACGTTGGCTGAGCTGTCGGGACAGCTGGGTATTTCCAAGGCGCGTCTGCAGGAGATGGAAAGCGGTACCAGTGCTCCGTCGCTGGGGACTCTGGTGCGGCTGGCCCAGTTCTACGAGGTCGCCCTGGGGGAGATCTTCGGCGACAGTGCCGATTCTCCTTTCTGTCTGGTGAGAAAGGATGCCAGGGAAGCGGTTTCCAGGTTCGGTTCGATAGAGGGCCGGTCCCACGGGTACAGCTACAAGGGGCTGGGGCAGCAGAAGGAAAACCGGCAGATGGAGCCTTTTCTCGTCACCCTGGCGCCTGAGCAGGAGCACAGGGTGGAGTTGAACGAACATGTGGGGGAGGAGTTTATCTTTGTCCTCGATGGGGAGGTCGAAGTGACCCTTCTTGGCAACACCGACATTCTTTATCCCGGCGATTCGATCTACTACGATTCCACCCTCGCTCACAGGGTCGCCTGCGCAGGGGACGAACCTGCCACCATTCTTGCGGTGATTTATGCAAAACAGGAGATGATCATCCTCTGAAAAGGTGGGGCGGCGATCGGTTTTCCGGCATGTGCGCACCACATGCCGGAAACATTTAAGACAGCACCAGTCAGATTACCGGCACTGTCCAGCCGAACGGGTCTTCGCTGCTACCGTACTGGATAGCCATCAACTCGTTGAACAGTTTTGCCGCAACGGGGCCGACCTCGCCGTCGGCGATGCTTATTTCCCTGCCCTTGAACTTGATCATGCCCACCGGGGAGATAACCGCCGCGGTGCCGGAGCCGAACACTTCTTTTAAGGTGCCGTTGTCGTGCGCCTCGTAGATTTCGTCGATACTGATCTTTCTCTCAACAACCTTCATGCCCCAGGATTTTGCGAGCTGTATCACCGAGTCGCGGGTCACCCCTGCCAGGATGCTCCGATTGAGCTCGGGCGTTACCAGTTCGTCGCCGATCATGAAAAAGATATTCATCGACCCGACCTCTTCTATGTACTTCAGCTCGACTCCGTCGAGCCACAGCACCTGGGTATACCCCTCTTTGTGGGCGAGTTCCGTGGCAAAAAGGCTCGCTGCATAGTTGCCGGCAGTCTTGGCTGTGCCCACCCCGCCCCGCACTGCCCGGACATGGTCGGTCGTCACCCATATCTTTACCGGGTCAAACCCTTCCGGGTAGTAGGCGCCCACTGGGGACAGGATGATGAAAAACCTGTAGGTGTGCGAGGAGCGCAGTCCTACATAGGGGTCGGTGGCGATGATCGTCGGACGTATATAGAGCGAGGTGCCCGGCTCGCTGGGAATCCAGTCCTTTTCAATCTTTACGAGCTCCTTCAATGCCTTGAGCACCATCTTCTGATCAAGTTCGGGCATGCAGAGCATGCGGCCGGACCTGTTGAGGCGCTGCAGGTTGTCGTTTGGCCTGAAAAGCTGGATAGTGCCGCTTTTGGTCTTGTAGGCTTTCAATCCCTCGAAAATCGACTGACCGTAGTGGAGGACCATGGTGGACGGGTCCATCTGAATCGGTCCGTAAGGTTCAATGCGTGCATTGTGCCATCCTTTTTCAGGGGAGTAGTCCATGTTGAACATATAGTCGGTAAAGCAGGTTCCGAACCCCAGCGCGGAATCTTCCGGATGATCCTTTAGTTTGTCAGCTTTGGTGAATGCAATTTCCATGGTAACCTCGGATGATTATTCTTGGTAACGTAGAGATATCCAAAAAATATTATGTGTTTTGCCGTAAACAAAGTATTGTAGGCATCAATGAGTTTATCAGGCGCTAAGAATAATGTGGATTTACCTTTTAAATCAACATATAAATTCATGCTTGCCGGTAAATTATTGGTTGTTGATAACAGGACCGATGGTAATGTTATCTCTTACGGGAATTTTTCAGTTCGCCATTGCACGCGTACGTAAAAGGTCATTGGCGGCAATCAGCATATTGGTGAAAAATGAGAAAAGACATTATTGAAATCAGATGGCACGGTCGCGGAGGCCAAGGTGCGATAACCGCCGCGAAAATCGTCGCAAACGCAGCATTTGTCTCCGGGTATAAAGGCGTTGTCATGGCTCCGACCTTTGGTACGGAAAGAAGGGGGGCGCCGGTTTTTACCTCGCTGAAGATATCGAAGCAGAAGATATACGATCTCTCCCCGATCACCACCCCCGATATGGTGGTGGTGCTCGATCACAGTCTGCTCGAAGAAGTCAACGTGGTGGACGGACTTAAAGATGACGGGTTGGTGATACTCAACGGTCCCAAGCCGGCTTCCGAGTATTCTTTTGCAGGTGCAAGGGTCGCCGTTGCCGATGTCACCAGTTGCGGGGTGCAGGCAGGGCTACCTCCGGGAATTGTCAATTCAGGGATCATCGGCGCATTTTCAAAGGCGACCGGCCTGGTTGAGCTCGATCTTCTGGTGACCGCGATCAAGGACGAGTTCGTCGGGAAAAAGCCTGAATTGAATGCAAAAGCTGCTGAGATTACATACGAAAATACTTTTATCGGAGATATATAGATGGCCCCTAAAGAATTTTGCAAGATGCTTTCGCGCAGTAAGCCGGGTCCCGGAGACGGAGGGAAGACCGGTTCCTGGCGTGTACTCCGGCCGGTGATTGACCTGGAAAAATGTATTCCGGCCAAAAAGAACAAAAAAGCCTGCTTTACCTGCTGGCTGTACTGCCCTGACAGTGTCGTTTCCAAGACTGTACCACCGTCGATTAATCTCGAGTACTGCAAAGGGTGCGGCATCTGTGCCGAAGAGTGTCCGGCCGGTGCAATTGAGATGGTTGATGAATCAAGCTTTATCGTGGAGGACAAGTGAGCATGTATATGATTGAATCGGGTAACGTGGCAGCGGCAACAGGAGTCCAGCTCGCCCGAACCCAGGTGATAGCAGCGTATCCAATCACTCCGCAGACGCCTCTTACGGAAAAATTATCTGAATTCGTCGAATCCGGAGTGCTCGACGCGCAATACATTCCGGTCGAGAGCGAACACAGCGCCATGGCCGTCTGCATCGCCGCATCCACCGCGGGTGCGCGGGCGTTTACCGCCACCAGCGCCAACGGGCTGCTCTATATGCACGAACAGCTCCACTGGGCGGTGGGCGCACGGCTTCCGCTGGTCATGTGCGTGGCCAACAGGGGGGTCGGGGCTCCCTGGACGGTATGGAACGACCAGCAGGACTCCATGTCCCAGCGCGATGTGGGGTGGATCCAGCTCTACGCCAATGACCATCAGCAGATAATCGACACCACCATTAAAGCTTTCAGGCTGGCGCAGACGGTCAGTATCCCGGTCATGGTCTGCTACGACGGCTACCTGCTGTCGCATACCTATATGCCGTTTGACAAGCCGGACCAGGAAAAAGTCGATGCGTTTCTGCCCCCGTTTACCCCCAGACATTTTCTTGATCCGGAAGATCCCGGCAACTTCAACACCGTAACCCTGCCCGATATCCGTCCGGGGGTCGACGGCACCATCGAGCCGGGGTATATGGAAATCCGGCACAATCTGCATCAGGAGCTGCGGGAGGCCATAGAGGTGTACCAGGAGATCGATCGGGAGTATCAGGAGCAGTTCGGACGCGGCGGTACCCCTCTTGTGGAAGAATATAGATGTGACGATGCCGATTACGTCGCGGTTTGTATCGGGTCGCTCTCCTACCAGTTTCGTGACGTCATTGACCTTATGCGGGAGAAGGGGGCAAAGGTGGGGGTGATGGGGATCCAGATGTACCGTCCTTTCCCCGACCAGGCGATCGTCGCCGCCCTGGCTGATCGAAAAGGTGTCATCGTTTTCGAGAAAGCGCTCAGTTACGGCAACCAGGGACCGCTGTATGGAGACATCAAGTCGGCGCTTTACAGTTGTGAAAAAAAACCGGCGCTGTCCAACTATATCCTTGGTCTTGGCGGCAGGGAGATAAAGACCAGCCAGCTTATCGACGCGCTTACCGAAGCTTGCGCTGGCCAGGCAGCAGAAGATGCTCCGCGCTGGATCGGTTTAAAACTTTAGAGACGAAATTATGGATAATAAAGCAACTATATTGAATCTGACGGAAGAGGAATTTGTTCATCCCGGCAATCGCGCCTGCTCGGGATGCGGGCTCTCCATCGTATATCGGATAGGACTCAAGGCGCTTGGCAAGAATACGGTTCTGGTGGTGCCGCCGAGCTGTCTGACCGTGATGCAGGGGCTCTACCCGGTGGCGTCCACCAAGATTCCCTGCGTCAATGTGACCTTTGCCTCCACCGGTGCAGCCGCCTCGGGTGTGCGGGGGGCGATGAAGGCGCTGAAGAAGGATGGGGTGAACGTGGTTGCCTGGGCCGGAGACGGAGGAACCGGGGATATCGGTATCCAGGCCTTGTCCGGAGCCTGCGAAAGAGGCGAGGATATCATCTATATCTGCTACGATAACGAAGCGTATATGAATACCGGTATCCAGCGTTCCGGAACAACACCCCAGGGGGTGTTGACGACCACCACGCCGATTCGCGGCAAGCTTCAGGAAAAAAAGGATATTCCGGCCATTATTGCGGCCCACGGTATAGGGTATGTGGCGACCGCTTCGGCGGCGTTTCCCCTTGATCTGTATGAAAAAGTGAAAAAGGCGACGACTCTTTCCGGCCCGAGATACATCCATGTGCATACTCCCTGTCCGCCGGGGTGGAATTTCGCCACCAGATACACTATCAAGGTAGGTAAACTGGCAGTGGAAACGGGCCTCTTCGATCTCTATGAAATAGAGGACGGCCGGTTGACCCTTACCGGTCCCTCAAAACGGCTGCTCGGCAAAAAGAGAAAGCCGGTCAAGGAGTACTTTGATGTTCAGGGGCGTTTTAAATCGCTTGATCCCGAGCTTGTAGAAACTCTTCAGGGCAGGATCGACGCCAAGTGGGAGAACTATAACGACCAACAGCAGCAATAGACCGGGCAGCGGCCCGCCTGCGCAAGCGTGCTGGCCGCGCCTGGTTATCGGTAAAACCACTTCCTGCCTGTTTTTAACTAGATAAGACCTTTCTGGTGTTGTGCCTGAATGGCGGTAATGGCGACGGTGTTGACAATGTCGGCAACCGTGCAGCCGCGGCTGAGATCGTTCACCGGCTTGTTGAGACCCTGCATAATAGGCCCTATGGCCATTGCCTTTGCCGATCTCTGTACCGCCTTATAAGTGTTGTTGCCGGTGTTGAGGTCGGGGAAGATGAAGACGGTTGCCCGGCCCGCCACCTTGCTGTGGGGCATTTTGGTCCGGGCAACGGTCATGTCGACGGCCGCATCGTACTGAATGGGACCCTCGATCGGCAGATCGGGGGCTTGCCGGCGGGCGATGGCCGTCGCCTTTTTCACCTTTTCCACCTCTTCGCCGATTCCCGATGTCCCCGATGAGTAGGAGAGCATGGCCACCATCGGCTTGATGCCGAACAGTTCCGCGTTCAGGGAGGACTCGACGGCGATTTCGGCAAGCTGTTCGGCTGTTGGCCGGGGGTTGACCGCGCAATCCCCGTAGGCGAGCACCCTGTCTTCAAGGCACATGAGGAAGATCGACGACATTATGGTACTGCCAGGTTTGGTTTTTACAAACTCAAGTGAAGGGCGAACCGTGTTCAGGGTGGAGTGGACCGCCCCGGAGACCATCCCGTCGGCATGTCCCTTGTAGACCATCATGGTACCGAAATAATTCACCGCGGACATTACGTCGCGGGCGTTGTCCGGAGTGATCCCCTTGTGTTTGCGCAGGGCATAATAGGTGTCTGCGTAGTCGTCAAAAAGATTCGACCCGGTCGGTTCGATAATCTTGACACCGCCCAGTTCAAGACCGAGACTGGTGATTTTTTCATCGATGACTGTTTTTCGCCCGAGCAGGATAATGTTTACCGCATCGCGGTGGAGCAGAATTTCCGCGGCGAAAAGGATGCGATCCTCTTCGCCTTCCGGCAATACGATGGTCTGCTTGAACTGGCGGGCCCGTTTGATGAGCCCGAATTCGAACATCTTCGGGCTGGTGGAGATCATCGAGTAGCCGACTATTTTACTTCGCAGTTCGGTGGAGTTGACGTTTGATTCGAACAGTCCCAGGGCGGCGGCGATTTTGCGTATGGCCTCGGGGCGGATGCAGGTGTGGATTTCCTTTATCCTGGTAGCCGTGGTGAAAGTGTCTTCCTCCACCTTGAGTATCGGCACCAGGTCGTGCATCCCCTCAAGCAGGTTTCTCAGCAGCTTGTCGGGCTTGAAGTATCCGGTCAGGACAATTCCTCCGATCCGGGCCATGTTGCGCGACCTGTAGGCGGCAAGTATACCGAGAATGATGTCCAGTCGGTCTATGGGCGTGATGACAAGGTTGTCGTTGCCGACGCGGTTTAAAAAACTGCGCAGGTTCATCGCGGCGATAACGAACCGCGATACCGGACGATTGAGCTGGCTGTTTCCGTATACCACCTTGGCGTTTAGGGCCTGCGCTATCTCGGCCATAGTCAGCCGATTCAGGCTCTCCTCGTAGGGAATGGTATAGATCAGATCGACTTTTCCGGCCATCTTTTCCCGCAACGATCGCTGCAGTTCCTCCTGCCGTGACGCCGGACATCTGTTGACGATGACCGACAGGATCCTGATCCCTTTTTCCTCAAATGATTCCATGGCAAACTGGCACGATTTTACCACCCGGTCGGTGGTGTCCTGTTCCTCGTGGGCGTTGGCTATCATCAACACCGGGCTCGACAGGTTGTTGGCTATATCGACGTTGAGTTCAAACTCAAAGGCCGGGGAATCGCTCTCAAAATCGGTCCCCAGGCAGAGCACGAAATCGTGATCGTTTTCCAGCTTCTTGTACTTGTCGAGAATGCCCTCCAGCAGCTTGTCATGTTTTTTTTCGGTAACCAGGGCTTTTGCCTCGTCAAGGGTAAAGGCGTACATCTGCTCATGGTCAAGGGCGAGGTTGTAGTGTGCCTGGATAAGGTGAATTATCTCATCCTTGCCGTTATGAAAACGCTGGGAGTTGATAATCGGGCGAAAGAACGCCACCCGTTCAAGGTTTCGCACCAGCAGCTCCATAATGCCAAGTGCGGAGAGGGAAATGCCGCTTTTGGCTTCCAGGGCGGTTATGAAAAGGTTCTTTGCCATGACCGTTGGTCCTTTCTTTGAAGTGAAAAGCAATTATTGTGCAGTAATTCTATATGAATAACACGATAATCAGCGCGGTCAAGAAGCGATGGTGAGAAAAATGGTGTTCGCCTGGAACAAGAGAGAAGAAATGAAGGGGTAGCGAAAGCGAGGAGAGGGGGGCAACTGGAGCGGGAAACGAGATTCGAACTCGCGACTTCAACCTTGGCAAGGTTGCACTCTACCACTGAGTTATTCCCGCTCTTTTCGTTGTCAACGAGATGTGCTTTTTATCAGAAGCAGCAGCTGAAGTCAACTTTTTTTTTGGTTCGGCGAGGTATAAAAATCACCATCATGTCAATCGGGCAGCAGGTCGTAGTAATAGGTGAGGATGTCGGTCCTGGTGACAATGCCCACCACTTGTTCATGGTCCACTACCGGCAGATACCCCACATCGTTTTCGATCATGATCCTGGCGGCCATGGTGGGGGTGGTGGCGGTGGTGATGGTGATCACCTCGCGTGACATAAAAGCTTTGACCGGACTGTTCCACTGGTTTTTTTTCTTGATCCTCTTGAGATCCCACAAAACGATCACGCCGATAATTTTTTCATCTTCCATCACCAGTATCCCGCGGATGTTTTTTCTCGCCATGATGTCCCTGACTTCATGCATGGTGGCGTCCGGGGACACAAAGACCACGGGAAAGGACATTATGTCGGAGATCGAAGCACGTTCCAGGCTCTGGGTGTTGAGCTGGGCCAGGATCTTGGTCTTGATAAGCTCCGGACTGCTCTGCTCTCTCCTGATGGTCGCCGAGCCTGCACCACTGTGGCCACCGCCGCCCAATGCAGCCAGTACCTCTCCCACATCGACGGCATCGACGCCGCTTCTGCCTATTATGGTATACCTGTCTTCGGTGGTGAAAATCACAAAGAGCGCGCTGACATTGACGATTTTCCGGTACATGTTGACCACCGCCGCGAGGTTGAAAACCTTTTTTTCCAGATGTACCACGTTGAATCCGATCAGGTGCCCCTTGACGGTATGTTTTTCCGTCTCCTTCATCATTTCAAACAGAACCTCTTTCTGGTTCTCTTCATACGGGGGATTGAGGAAGAAATTGGCAACGTTGAGATCGGCACCGTTTTCCAGCAGAAAGGCGGCCGCCGCTGCGTCCTCGGCGCTGGTCGTCGGAAAGGAGAGGTGCCCCGTATCTTCGTAGAGGCCGATGAGCATAATCGTCGAGTTGAGCGGAGAGAGCTGCATCTTCCTTTTTTTCATCTCTCGTATCAGCAGGGTGATGGTGGCGCCGATCCTCTCCCGGCACTGCCAGGTTGGTTCGATATTACCGCTGGCGGGCAGGTGATGATCCCACAGGTCGATCGCAAGATCCGTGCGGTTTCTGAGTTTTTCCATGCGGTCCAGCCGGGGCCAGTGGTCGGTGTCGACGACCACCAGCTTGTCCACCTGGTCATGGGCGACTTCGTTTGGCAGGATGAGGTTGAATGCGGTTTTATGGGTCGATAGAAACTGCTCAACGTTTTTATTGGTCATTTTCGGGACCACCCCGATGCAGTCCGGGTAGAGCAGGGTGGCGGCAATGACCGAGGCGAGACCGTCGAAATCGGTATTTTTATGGGTTGTGGCGATAATCATCGGTGGTTGGCGAATGGCTCAGGGTTAATTAAGCGGGTGGACCGGTCTCTTGCCAGGGGCGCGATAATAGTCCATCATCTCCTGGGCAAGGCCCTGAAGAACCTTTTGTCTGTTTTCCGGTGAGGGGTGGGTGGAAAGAAACTGCGGCGGGCCACCGTTGCCCACCTTGGCCATTTTTTCCCACAGGGTACCGGCCGCCCGGGGATCGTAGCCGGCTCTTGCGGCAAGCTCGATACCTATCTGGTCCGCCTCGGATTCGGACGTTCTGCTGTTGGGCAGGGTGATGGCGGTGGTCGCGGCGATGGAGGACCCGGCGATGATCGCCTCCTTGTACTGATTATCACCTAAGGCAAGAGCAACGCCCATCAGCCCAAGCTGGGATGCCAGCACCATCGACATTCTTTCCGCGGTATGGTTGGCAAGGGCGTGGGAAATCTCGTGGCCCATCACCTGGGCGATTTCATCGTCGGTCGCCTCGAGTTTGTCAATCAGTCCGGTATAGATCGCCATCTTGCCGCCGGCCATACACCAGGCATTGACCGTCTCCGGATCGTCAATGACCCGTACCGACCATTTCCAGTCGCTGGTATGGGGAAACAGTATCACAGCCTGTGCGACAATCTTCCCCGTGATTTCACGTACCCTTCCGGAGGTTGTGATGTTGCTGTCGATCTTGCCCTGATTCTGCAGCGGCATAAGGGCCTGCTGGTATGCTTGTTCCGAGGCGACTATCGCCTGCTGCGGCGAGATAAGCATAAGCTGGGAGCGTCCGGTGGGACTGGTGGTGCAAGCGGTAAGGACAATGGCAACAAAAAGGGGAAGAAATTTTTTTATCATGGCTCAGCTATAATCTGCGAAGAAGAGTTTTACTCTTTGAAAATATCGATTACCCTCCCTGGGACAATCGGCTGCCCGGCAGCTCTTTGTGGATACAACCTCTAATGATATCAGGAAACTGTACGATTTTTTATAATAATATCGATATGAGGATAAAAAAATGACCACCGGTATGTTCCGGCAGGGTTCTATGGAGCGATATGACCGGAAAAGACAATGCTGACAGCAGGCTTGAGGCCAGGTGGGTTGTTCAGCTGATGGTGGAGTTCCACACGATATGCCACGATTTCAGGATCGATCTCAAAGCGCCTGTCTTTGAAATAACGGCTACCACAACCCGCCTTGGCAGCTGGAGCCCCGCCACCAGGACCATCGGGATCAGCCGTGAACTTATCAGCAACTACCCATGGAATTTTACCGTGCAGGTGCTCAGGCACGAGATGGCTCACCAGCTGGTCACTGAACGGTGGGGCGGAGGGAAAAGTCATGGGGAAAATTTCGGCCGGGCATGTGAGCTGATCGGGGTTGCACCAGAATTTCGCGGATGTACCGTGGTCACCGGCGCCTGTCTTGACAATCTTGCAACTGGTTCTTCGCCACCCCCGCAAGGGCAGCGTCTTGTTGCCAAAGTAGAAAAATTGCTCGCTCTTGGCAGCTCTTCGAACCTGCATGAGGCTCAGCAGGCGCTGAAAAAAGCGGGAGAGCTGATTGAAAAACATCAGCTGGGCGCTCTTCTGGCGGCAAATCGTCAACCCTATTGTTCGCGGATCATTGCCCTCAGGTCTAAGCGGATCGCGACCTACAGACGCCATCTCGGTGCTCTTCTCCAGGAATTCTTCAGCGTCCAGGTGGTTTTCTCCTGGCTGTACGACCCCCGTGATGACCAGTCTTACAGGACCTTGGAACTGTTTGGCTCCCCTGACAACGTTGAAGTGGGGGAATACTGTTTTCATTTCCTGGAGAATCATTTGCTGCTGTTGTGGCGGCAGCAGAACAAAATGATGGGAAATGGAGGGCGAACCCTGAAAAACAGTTTCTATCTAGGGGTGGTGCGGGGGTTTTACCAGAAACTTGAACAACAGAAAAAAAGCGGGTTGGGCCAAACTCACCTGCCAGGCGACGACCGGTCACAGCTGGTTCTGGCCGAAGAAAAACGGCTGGCCGCTTTTGTCGCCGGACGCTATCCCCGGCTGAAAAAAACAGCGGGGAGAAAGACAATTGTCGCCGCAAGTGTTTATAGTACCGGAATACGGCGCGGACACGGGCTTGATTTTGCCGCCGGTATTGCCGGGGAGCGTACCGTGCAGCAGCTTAACTGGAACAGGGGAGGACACGATGGCAAACGGTGAAGCAGGGGTAAAAACATCACCCCGTATCCTGTCTTACGGCTGGGGGAAGATGGAGATAGAGGGTCTCGGCAGGGGGAAGGACTTCAAGCTGTGGCCAGGAGGCGGCAGGCCGTGGGACTGGAGCGAGTACGGCACGGGCCATCGTGCGGGGGTGCAGCCGGGGGATATCGAAGAGCTGATTGACAGCGGGTGCACCACCATCATCCTCACCACCGGCAGGATGCGACGGTTGAGGGTGCCCCGGGAAATAGTGGACCAACTTGAAGACCGCAACATAAAAGCCATTGTTGCCGATACCCGGAAAGGAATCTCGACGTACAACGAATATGTTGCACGGGGCGAGCGGGTCGGTGGCCTGTTCCATTCCACCTGTTGACAGCAAGGCCCAGGCCAGCACAATATCACTTCCGCGGTGCGGGCGGTTGCGCTTTTTTTCCCACCACCAGCATGGAGCTGTTGGCGGCCAGTGCCGTTGATCCGGAGTGATCGAAAATGATCTCTTCAGCCGTGGACGCCGATATTTTCTTTACCCCTATGGTTTTGCATACGGCCTCATCCAGCTCGGTTACGAGCAGGATGTTGATTCGTTCGGTTTTCGCCATCATCGCCAGGGCGGTGCCGCCGTTGCCGGCATAGTTCTTTGCCAGGTGGGAAAACGTTTCTTTGGGGCCGCCCATGGTGAAATAGGGCAGAAAGTTCGTGGAGCCGGTGCCGTCTATGCACTGCGCCAGCATGATCAGGGTTCCGCCGTCCCGTACCAGGGGAGCCACATTATGAATGGACTTGTGTGCCTGGATGAAGTTGATGTCTTTGGGGTATCCTCCGGTCGAGGCAAGGACCAGGTCAAAGGTCCTGTCGGTCTCCACCTTGTAGCACAGGTCCAGCTTGTTGCAGATCTCCAGGAAGTCGTCATAACTGTGGCCGAAATGGTAACTGGCAACCTGGCCGCAGCTGTTGAGCAGGGCGTGTACCGACAGATAGCCCGGAACCATCCGGTGGATTTCAAGAAGATCTTCGGCCAGGGGGTTCCGGGCCAGATTGCCCGGCCGGCAGCCTTCGGCAAGTTCGCCTTTTTGCCTATCCAGATAGAGGCTGTGGTTGGCGTAAATTGCATCACGCCGGGCAAGGCCGGGAAATATGAGCTTTCGGCCGCCACCGTAGCCGGCAAAATAGTGGTGCGATATCGCGCCGATGGTGAGAATCAGTGAGGAGTCGGCCAGACTTTTGCGTATCGCAACAGGAGTTCCTCTTCCGGTTCGGCCAAGCTCGATAAATGCGTCCCGGTCGTTGCAGTCGTGGTGGATGAACCGGTAGCTGTTGTATACTTCTCCATAGGCGACAACGCACTCCTGATCGGACTGTCGCGGGTGGGTGCCGTAGGCGATGTAGAACGTTACCCGGTCTTGTCCCGCACCTTTTTGTTCAAGAACTTCCGCCACCCACGGAAGAATTACCGGGTAGCCGCAGAGCCTGGTCTTGTCGGCGACGATTACGCTCACCCTGTCGCCGACAGGTCTGGCGCCGATCAGCTCGATAAGGTTGTTGACGAACCCGGCGCGGTCTGTCCCGCTTTCCGGTTCGGTGAAGCGAAAGCTGCGGGTATCTTCGGGAAGCGGAAGTGAAATGGAGCTGTTGCCATATTTTAAGGATACCAGGTGGTGTGTCACTATATGCTCTTGTTGATGTTATATTGCGTTGTTCCTCAAGCGATTGTTTTCAGCGGTCCGTCAGTGTTTTGCCAATATCCTCAATGCAAAATATTCCCCCCTCTGTCTGAGCGCAACATATATTTTCCGGCGCTCGACGCTTGCCGCGTGAGTGGCTCGGGGTACATATTTAAATTTTATCGGTAAGTCGGATATGCTATATTCCGCTGCTGTCGGTTCCGGAAAAAAGAGCAGGATTTTCCTGTTTCAGCCCGGATCGCTGCTGCAGGTGGAGTGATTGTCCTGTTACCCGCAACAGCGAAAAAGACGGCAAACAATCAAACGATTCCAGGAGGGTATCAACTGTTCTCATGACAAGTCTTGTTATTCATGTCGGTCCGGGAAAATGCGGATCTTCGTCAATTCAGCACTTTTTTGCCACCCAGCAGCAGCCGTGCATTCAGAAAACATGTTACCGGCTGCTCGATCCGGCGGAGATTCTCAAGCTGAACCGCAAGGATCCGCCCATGGGGCTGCTGGGCCGTTTCAGAAAATATCTGGCAGACACCCTGAAAGATTGTGAAGTCATGATAATCAGTCATGAATTCTTGTTTCAGTGTCCGCACGCCGTCGGTAATATATGTAAAGTTGTCGACGGGCTGTTCGATACCATCACAATTGTCGGATATTGCCGCCGCCAGTCGAATTTTTTGATATCCGCTTATTCGCAGTGGTTGTTCAGGGCTCCGGGCCGAATCAGGGAAATAGATGGGGTTCTGGCCGGTTGGCAAATCGATTCCGCCCTGTTTTCCGGGCTTGAACGACAACTTATCGCCTGTGTCGCCGATGATTTTCACAGTGCCCGGCAGCTCTCCGAATACAGTATCCTCGATTGGTCCGCTGGTTACGGGAATATAACCCGACTGATTGACGATGGGCGTGTGGTAACCAAGTGCGGGGTGTTGCCGGGGAAGGATTCCGGGGTATCCCTCATCGGCGATTTCTGCGAAAAATCGCAGCTGGATCTGCGGCGGGAAGCCGAGCGGGCGGCTTTCCGGGTGGAGAATGTCAGCTTCAACCAGGATATAGTCGAAGCGATCAGCAATGGTGCCGCCTTCGGGTTGGATGTCCCGGGCCCCCATGAAGACAACGAGGTTATCGCCCTTCTCTCCGCTCTCGTTGATGACTGGGACCGTCAGCCGACCGAGTTTCTTTCCTGCCTCAAGGCCTACACCGACACGTTTTACGAAAGTTCCAACATGAGTCTGTGCCGAACCTTCGGCCTGCCCAGGGCCTATTTTGCTCCGGAAAAACGATTCGAACAGGCAGAGATAAAAGCAATAATAAAAGATGAGAACCTCCACCGGGCGGCGAACAGTTCTGCTGTTGTCAACGAGTATCGAATGTTGTCTGCGAAAATGATCGAACTGTGCCTGAAGCTTGCCAAAAACAGCCGCTGACCTGAAACGGCCGGTCAACCGGGAAACCGGTGTCTTCACAGACCGCTGGCCATCGCAAAAAAACCACGGGGGATAGTGGCCCCTGTCCGTCTGGGTCGAACCTCTCCTGATATCGGTACCATGTGGAGTACGATCATTTCAGCCCGGGTAAAAAACTGTAAAAGTTACCTTCAGGCAGCCACCGGCTGCCTGAAGGTGCAGTCGGAGCTTTTGGTGGCGTTGATGCCGCTTGCGGGCGCGGGTGTTCAACGCCTGGATAAAGTGATATGATATGACAATGATATGGGATAAACGACATGGCAGACGGAATTGGGGAGGAAATGATCATGCCGGGGGCGGGGTTTAAAAATGTTGCGCCCCTGGTGCGGCTTGAGAATGTTTGTCGGACTTTTTTCATGGGAGAGGTCGAGGTGAAGGTCATACGAGGGGTGGATCTTGAAATATATGCAGGCGAACTCCTCATCATCCATGGCGAGTCAGGGTCGGGCAAGAGCACCCTGCTCAACATGATCGGTGGTATCGATCGCCCCAGTTCCGGCATCATTTTTTTTAACGGCAACGAGCTCACCGCATATTCCGAAAAGGAGCTGACCGAATTCAGACGTAACCAGGTCGGCTTTATTTTCCAGTTTTACAATCTGATCCCATCCCTTACCGCCGTGGAAAACGTGCGGGTGGCCACGGAAATCGCCACCAATCCCATGGATGAGGCGGAGGCTCTGGAGCTGGTCGGTCTTGGCGACAGGCTCGACTATTTCCCCTCCCAACTCTCAGGAGGACAGCAGCAGAGGGTGGCCATCGCAAGAGCCCTGGCAAAACGTCCGCGATTAATGCTCTGCGACGAGCCGACGGGGGCGCTTGACCATGAGACCACCGAAAAAATTCTTCAGCTGCTGCACAGGATCAACAAGGAAACGGAGACTACCATGGTGATGATAACTCATTCGTCGGCTCTTCTTGCGGTCTCGGACAGGTCGGTGACGCTTTCTGACGGGAAAATCTCCGGTGGCCGCCACCGCCGGGCAGGCTAACCCTGCAAACGGCTAAAGGTCGCGATGGCGATGACGGTCCTTGGCAGAAAGCTGGTACGGGACGCGGCAGGGAGCTGGGTGCTGATCGTGGCGGTCGCTATCATGATTGCGGTCGGCGGTGCAAGTTATATCGCGATGATGTCCTCGTACAGGAACCTGGAACGGACCAAGAACCATTTTTATACCCAGTGCAGACTTGCCGATTTCTGGATCGACCTGAAGAAGATTCCGAGCGGCGATGCCAGGCGCCTGGCCCGGCTGCCCGGCATCGCCGAAATAAGGAACCGGATTCAGTTCCAGGTGATGCTCGATTTTCCCGACAGCGTAAAACCTGTCGGAGCCTTGCTCCTTTCTCTTCCCGATTTCCGGTCCCCGATTGTTAATTCGATAATCGTAAGAAAGGGAACCTATTTCACCAAAGAACAGGATAATCAGGTGATCCTGTCGGAGAAATTTGCCGAAGCCCGCAATATTCACGTCGGCGACCGGGTGCGTACCATTGTCAACAACCAGCGCCGGGAACTTATCGTGGTCGGCACCGCGATCTCCGCCGAATTCGTTTACCTCACATCTCCGGGCTCGATGCTTGATCAGCCTGGGAGTTACGGGCTGATGTGGGTGAAAAGGAGTTTTAGCGAAAAAATTCTCGGGTTTGAGGGCAGCGCCAACTCCATTGTCGGCCTTTTTTCCGGGTTAAGCTTGACCGGTCGGCAGCAGCTGCTTGAAACGATAAAGAGGGAGGTCGACGGCTTTGGCGTGTTTGATGCGACATTACGCAACAAGCAGTTTTCTCCGCTGATCCTTGACGCGGAGATGACCGAGTTGAGATCGATGGCGCTTACCATGCCCCTGTTTTTCCTGGTGGTGGCGGCCCTGGTCCTCAATATCATGATCAGCCGAATGGTGGAGCAGCATCGCAGCGTAATAGGCACGCTCAAGGCGCTTGGCTACTCCAGTTTCAGGGTCGGTATGCATTTTGTGAAATTCTCTGTTGTGCCGGGCGCGCTGGGGGGGGTGCTCGGCTGTATACTGGGGTGGGTGCTTGGCTCGGTGATGGTTGAAATGTACCTGCTCTATTTCTCATTTCCCCGGCTGGAGAACATCATTTACCCGGGACTCTACCTTGCCGGGCTATGCGTTTCGATCGGTTCTTGTGTCGCGGGTGCGATGAAAGCCGTTTGGCGAGTGGTTCGCCTTGAACCGGCGGAGGCGATGCGTCCTGCGCCTCCGCCGGTTCAAAGATCTGTACTGGTCGAGAAATTTACCGGATTATGGCAACTGCTTGATGTCCAGTGGCAGATGATAGTGAGAGGGGTTCTGCGCAATAAGGGACGGACGGCTATATCCGTTTTTGCCGCGGCCACCGGGAGTGCTATCGTGCTGTTGACCTTCGGCTTTGTGGACTCCCTTGACGGCCTGATAGAAACCCAGTTCAGCAAGGCCATGCGCAGCGATATTCACCTCTTTTTCGGCGATGAGATGCCCTATGAAACATTGGACGACGTCAGACGGTTTCCCGGCGTACTGCAGGCCGAGCCGGTACTCAATGTCGGCTGCAGTCTTAAAAACGGTTCTAGGAAGGAGAGCGCCAATGTTGCCGGTATTCGGCCGTCAAGTGATCTTACCACCCTTTTTGATAAGGAGATGCGTGAAGTTTTTCTGCCTTCGGCAGGGCTGGTCATGTCGGCACGGCTCATGGAAAAACTGGATATAAGGCCCGGTCAGACGCTGGAGCTCACGCCGGTAAAAGGGATTCGGCGAACTGTTCGTGTTCCCGTGGTGCAGCAATACCAGTCCGTTATCGGTATGGGACTGTACGCCGATATTCACTGGCTCAATTCGCTTTTGAAGAATCAAGGGGCAATCAATGAAGTCCGGGTAAAACTCAGTCCGGACGAGGTGCTGCGCCACCATTTTCTTGTCAGGATAAAGTCGCTTCCAAGGATTGAGACGATAATGGATATTGAAGGTCAGAAAGCTGCCATGGTCGAGCAGCAGGACCGCCTGATGGGCTATACCGCGATCCTGATGGTCGGGTTCGCCGCCACTATTTTTTTCGGTACCATCCTCAACACCAGCCTGGTACGTCTTTCCGAGCTCGGCCGGGAAATAGCGACCTTCCGGACTCTGGGCTATCATGACTTCGAGGTGGCGAACCAGTTTTTGAAGGAAAATCTGATGATAAATCTTGCCGGGACGGTGATCGGTCTGGGGCTTGGCTACTGGATGCTGATCTATACCATGGATAATTTTACCACCGACGCCTATTCGATGGTGGTCTATCTTTACCCGGAAAGCCTGCTTTACACGGTTTTACTGACGGTTTTATTTGTGGTTGCGGCGCAGCTGGTGGTCAACCGGAAGATAAAAAGGCTCAACTGGCTGCAGGCGCTCGGCATAAATGAATGATGCACCAAACACCAGTATAGAGTTGCAGATGTTGCATCAGATATACTTTAGCATAAAGAGGATTCAATGACATCCGCCAAACGGGGAAAAATATTCTGGATTCTAACTCTTGTCATCGTGGCCGGCGCGGTTGTGGTGATGAAGTTTTGGGCCGGTTCCATGGGGGCGGTCTCGGTCGCAACCCTTGTCGTCCAGCGGGGGACCATGGAGACTTATGTCGATGAGCGGGCCCGCACCAGCCTGGAGCAGGTGTACCATGTTACCATGCCGCTCAATGGCCGGATACTGCCGCTGCAGGCGGAAGAAGGCGACCGGGTGATGAAAGGCCAGGTGATAGGGAGAGTTGAGGACGCCGACTGGAAGGATGCGCAAGTAGAGGTCCAGTCCATAGCTGCAACGTTTGCCAGTTGGCTCGATGCCTCCAAGGCCCAGGTTGCGGCCGCACGGGTCCAGTATGATTTTGACAAGTGGGACTGGGAGCGTCACAGCCGCCTTGCTGAAAGTTCGGCGATAAGCGAAAGACAAACACGTGATATCAAGCGCAACTATCTCGATTCCAGGGTTCAGCTGGAGTCAAGCCAGGCTATGTACTACGCTACCAGGGCGATGCAGGCCGTGGTTGACCTCCTGCCGGGGTATGTGAACAGGAACTTTGACAGGACCGTGATCAAGAGTCCGGTTTCAGGTACCGTGCTCAAGCGTCATGTCACCAATGAAAAGGTGATGACTGCAGGCGAGCCTCTGTTGGAGATCGGCAACCTCAAGGAGCTGGAGGTCAACGCCGAGATATTGACCGATGAGGCGGCGTATGTGCATGTCGGAGACAGGGTTGAGATTTACGGTGCAGGACTGGACAGCAGGCGCCTGCCTGGAGTGGTTCGCCTCATCGAGCCCAGTGGGTTTACCAAGGTATCGTCCCTGGGGGTTGAAGAACAGCGGGTCAACGTGAAAATTGCGTTTATAAACGACGCTGCCGGGAGCGAACAGGAGGGCGGCTTAGGGCTCGGACTGAATTACCGGGTGCGGATAAAAATTATCACCGAACAAAAAAAAGATACAATTACCGTTCCCCGGACGGCTCTGTTTGCCGACAGTGAGGGGGCGTGGCAGCTCTTCAAGGTGAGCGACGGCGTAGCCCGGCTGACCAGGGTGGAGATCGGCTTGGCAAACGATGCCAAGGCGGAAATCGTCTCCGGTCTCTTCCCCGGGGACCGGATTGTCCGCCTGGTCCAGGCCGGGCTTGAAGACGGTGTCAAGGTAAAGCTAGTCGAATAGGCGGAGCTTGTTGGTCGGATCTGTTTTTAGGGGGGGTGAGCTCCGGGATACCGAAAATAAGTTGTTGACGTACTCTGTTTTAGAAATTAATATCATTCTTTACTAAAACGAACGTTCGTTCTAGTGGTATCTGTTGAAGGAGACAAGATGGGCAACAACCCGGTAGATCGCAAGGAACTGATCCTGGACACTGCGTTGAAGCTGTTTACCAAAAATGGTTTTTTCAACACCTCTGTTCATGACATCCAGAAAGACGCCATGGTAAGTATCGGATCGATTTACCACCATTTCGGGAATAAGGAGGCAATTGCCAAATCGCTGTTTCACCATATAGAGTCGGATATCACCGGAATAATCGAATCAATCATGGTCAACCATGAAACGGCCCATGACCGCTGCCGGGCGGTGATCGCAAAATTCTTTGAGATAACCGAACATAATCCCGATCAGATGAATTTTCTTCTCTATGCCAAACACCGTGAGTTTATGCCGGATCAGCAGCCTCTCTGTTCCTCGCGCCCTTTCAGCTTAATGAGTCAGATAGTCGATGAAGGCATGGAGCGGGGTGAGATTCGGCGAATGGATCCGCTGGTTGCCGCAGTGGCAGTTTTCGGGGGAGCGATCAGGCTCATTTTTTTAGAATTGGACGGGGTGCTTGAAAATCCGTTGCGATCTTATCTGCACGAATGCTGGCAATGTGCGTGGCGTTCGGTGACTGGGTAACGATTGGGGGCGGTGCAGAACAAATATTCATTTGTCAGGAGGGAAAATGGTTCGTAGAATGAAGTATATTGTTGCCGTGTGGTGTATCTTTTTGTTATTCCCCTGCCTGCCAAGCCTTGGCGGCGAGATTGATGACAGCGATGCGCTGGCAGGCGTTGGGGCGGCAAAAATTATTTTTGACATCAATCTCAACGATGCCAACAAACTCGAACTCTATCTCGGAGTAATAGAGAGGACCAGAAACAGTCTTGTCGACCAGGGATTTGACCCGGATATCGTGATCGCCTTCAGGGGAGCGTCGGTACGCCTGGTAACTACTGAGACCTGGTCGTTCACCGAGGAGCGGCAGCTGAGCCTGAAGAGGTCGGCGCAAATGCTCAGAGAGCTTGCCGGTGCGGGAGTGAAGCTTGAGGCGTGTTCGGTCGCCGTCGAATTGTTCAAGGTTGACCGCAAAACCATCCTGCCGGAGATAAAAATTGTCGGCAACACCTTCATATCCCTGATGGGCTACCAGAGCAAGGGGTATGCCCTGGTGCCAATCCAGTAATAAAAGGAGTCTGGCCATGTATCGACATCATCGTCTGTTTTGTAAAACAACTCTTATCGCGGTTGCCTGGATGGCCCTGGTGATTAGTCTTTGCCCGGTTACAAAAGCGGTCGCGGCGGATCGACTGCAGGTTGTCTCTGAGAAGATTTTTGCCGACACCAAGAAAGAGTTGATGTGGCAAACACAGACTTCAAAAAGGCTGAAGTCACCAAAAGAGGTGGTAGCATACCTTGAGAAAATAAACAAAGGGCAATACAGCGACTGGCGCTTACCGACCGGGGTGGAACTTTTTACCCTTACTTCGATTTTTGATATGAAGCAGAACGGCGCCGTAAAAATTCGCGTCGAAGGGAAGTTCTGGCTGTCGGACCAGCCGGGCGATTACCATGTCGGCTCCTGGGAGATAGGAGACGGCTGTGGCCCGTCGCGAAGTTACTATGAAGGCGAAGCCGGGTACGTAAGGGCGGTAAGGCCGTAGGTTGTTGCCCGGCCCCCTCCGGGCAACAAGGATGTGTGGCGCAGCTGCATCCGGTCCGGGGCCGCCGGTCAGGCGGTTATCATCTCCTTTCTAACCATGCGGTCGATGAAGTCGAGCACGAATTGCCGCTGGGTATCAGTGGCGTGGGCGATACAGGTGCAGTGCAGGTTGGATTGACTGCGCACCAGCAACTCAAATTTGACACTGTCCCTTGTTATTTCCACCGCCATGTAGAAAGGGCCGTGTTGTTCGTGGCCCTGCTGTGCCTCGGACAGCAAATCATCGGGCAGTTCTATCCAGTAGATGCCGATCATCGGCCCCCGCTTGATCGTCCGTTTCAGGTATGAGTCTATGTTGTCGCATTCCATCGGCGACAGTTCATCTATTACAAATTGTCTCATTGTCTGTTGTCGTCCCTGTTATCGTTGTTCCCCGCCGTATTCTCCCTGGTGCCGGAAATCAGGGTTAAAAGGCGGGCGCTGGCTCGATTCCCGGTTCAGATGTCCAGCATTGTCGTGTCTTCGTTGAGGTTTTCGCAGCCGTCGCTGGTGACCACCACCATATTCTCAAGCCTGATTCCTCCCCAGTCGGGGATGTATATGCCGGGCTCAATCGTGATCACCATCCCCGCCTTAAGCTTTCTCCTGCTCTTGGCTGAAACCCGTGGTTCTTCGTGTACCGCAAGGCCCACTCCGTGGCCCAGGGAGTGACCGAAATAGTTTCCGTATCCCGCATCCTTGATAACAGCACGGGCGGCGCGGTCAATGTCGCAGCACCTGGCGCCGGCCTTGACCGCGGCGATTCCGGCAAGTTGGGCCTTGCGTACTATTCTGTGCAGTTTCCGGTAGGTGCTGTCCGGTTCCTGGGGCACAAAATTGCGGGTCATGTCGGAACAGTATCCGTTAAGTATGAGTCCCATGTCGATGGTCAGCGAGCCGTTCTGCTCTATCCTGTCGGTCCCGGGAACGGCATGGGGCAGGGCACCGTTTCTGCCGCTGGCTACGATGGTGCTGAAGCTGGGCTTTTCCGCTCCCTGCCTGACCATGGCCGATTCGATGGCTGCGGCCAGTTCCCTTTCCGTACGATATGCCCCGAGCTCGTTGAAAACCGAAGAGAACACCGCTTCGTTGAGTTGCACCGATTTTTTGATGAGCGCAATTTCCTGCTCATCCTTGACAATCCGCATCTGTTCAACGAGCCCCTGCACCGGTACCGGTGAAATGCCTTTTGGCCTGAGCTCTTTTTTGAGTTTTTCCGCAAAAAAATAAAGGGTGTAATCACTTTCAAAACCGAACCGCTTTATGGAAAGGTCCGGCAGCAGCTGGCCCAGCAGCTGGATTACTCCGCCGCGGTGGACGTGGACCATAATGTCCTTTGTCTCCTGCTGTGCCTGGAGCTCAAATCGAAAGTCGGTAACCAGGTGAGCAGCACCTTTTGCCGGTACGATAAGCAGGCCGGAACTTTCCTCGATGCCGTGGTCGCCTCCTTTGTAGCCGGACAGGTAGCGCCTGTTTTCCGGCCTGGCGATAATAATGCCGTCCAGTCTTCTTCTGCGCAGCCTCTGCTGCAGCCCTGTGATTCTTCGTTGGTAATACATTATCCTCTTTTCACCGCGGGTATCGATTGCCATCTGTTCGCTCAGCCGTCCGGGCCCGGGTGATTACCCGGAGATATGCTGCAGGACAAAGTCCTTGCGTTGGTCCATCGCGTCGTTGTACTGGTTGTTGAGGTCGGCGGTTACCTTGCCGAGCTCTTCCTGATATTTCGGATGCATTGCGGCACTTAAATTATCCGGTACTTCCTGCCCCGCAGCCATCAACTGCTGCTGGATCTGGCCGATCAGTGCTTGTTCGAACTGCTGGGTCATCTGCTGCTTGTGCTGGCTGTACTGTTCCAGTATCTGCTGGAGTTCGTGACATATTGAGCCGATTTCCGCCGAGTTCGCGTTCAATTCAACAATGGCCTTCAAGGCTTTCTTGCCGGTTGCCTGCAGTTCTTCATTGCGGGGAAGCACCACATTTCGCAACAGGGTCCTGACCATGCCTTTTCTCATCTCCATCTGGCTCTTGGCCGTCTGGTTTTCAAGCGTCTCCATAAGGCTTGGACCGTTGTCGCGCAGAAATTCCGCGGCCAGCCGCATACCTGCCTCAAGGTCATCGTCGTTGCTGCTTACATCCGGTGCCTCGGCAGCCATTCTCGCGGCTCTTTCCAGCACCATCTCCATTGTACTTTTTATCTCGGCCATACTGGCTCCTTGTGTATTGATATTTATATCGACTCCGATAACGTATGATGTGAAATATCGAGTAGTCTTGTAGGGAAAATCTGCAGAGAATGTAATACATCCCTGCAGGTTGGCAAAGGAAAACCCTGAAAACTTGTCACGCTGTTTTGGTTCTGCGGATCCGGGCGCAGAAAAACCCGTCAATGTCGGGCGATGGCAGGGGATGAAAATATCCGTTTTTAACAAGATTCCTGGCCCGGGCGGGGAGCAGCGGTGCACAGTCGGTCAGGGTGAAGTCGCTGTTGTCTCGTAAAAACCGGGTAACCACCTCGATATTTTCCTCGGGTTCCAGGGAACAGGTGGCATAAACCAGAATTCCACCCGGCTTGAGCAGCGCGGCGCCGTGGTCGATTAATCTCTGCTGCTCCTGCTGGTATGACAGGATATCTTCCGGTCTCCGGTTCCAGCGAATGTCCGGGTGACGTCCGGTAACGCCGGTTCCCGAGCACGGGGCGTCGATGAGAATACCGTCATAGCGGAAAGGGGCGGAGCTGTCGAGCAGGTACAGGCTGCCCCTTACGGTCTTAAGGAGCTGCTGTCCCGGAAAAAGACGCTCGATATTTTCCGCCAGCTTTTTCAACCTGAACTCTTCAGGTTCGACACAATGGATTTTAAGGTCGTGTTCTATGGCAAACTCGAGCAGGTGAGAGGTTTTGCCGCCGAGCCCGGCGCAGCCGTCAAGGTAGCATCCCCCTTTGACAAAAGGTCCAAGCAGCATTGTCGCCAGTTGCGCCGCCTCATCCTGGACCTGAAAACAGCCTTCACCGTATCCCGGAATCGCCGATACCGCACCGCGGAAATGTTTCAGCCTGACCGCCTGGTCACAATATCTCCCTGGTTCATACTCGATATCACCCTCGGCAAGTCTGCGACAAAATGATTCCCTGGAGATTTTCTGCGAGTTGATCCGCAGGGTAAGGCCAGGTTCGAGGTTGTTGGCCTGGCATATCTGCAGGGTCTGGCTGCGGCCGAACTGTTTTTGCCACCGGTCGACCAGCCATCTGGGGTGGTTGGTCAGAAGTGCCCCCGTGCTGTCTTTTGCCCCTTTTGCCGTGAGGGTTTCTCCCTGTCTTATGGCCTCTCTTAAAATACCGTTTACGAAGCCATGCAACCTTTTCGGCAATTTTTTGATTTTACAGCCGGTTACCGCTTCGTTGACCGCGGCACTGTCGGGAATCCTGTCGAGGAAAAAGACCTGGAACAGCGCTGCGGCAATACTCTGGTGAACGAAAGGGTCCAGCTTTTTGAGCGGGGTGCGCGAGAGGAGGGTGATCATCCTGTCTATCATCTCTCTGTTGCGCAGTACCCCGTAGACGATCTGCATGGCCAGGTTTCTGTCTTTTGTCCCGAACTCGTATCTCGCCACCTGTCTGTCAAATATCGATTTTACCGGTTTGCGGTCGCGGTAGAGCTCGACGAGTATGTCGGCAGCCGTCATTCGGGCTGTTTGCGTTTTTTTTGTCTGCACTTTTTCATGGGGGTGTGGGGAACCGTTGTAACTCTTGATATGGCCACAAATCTAGCATGGAACCCGGCTGCAAGCTATGAAATTAAATCACCGGGTCAGCCCGGGGAAAAGGTCCTGCTTTCAATGGACAATTGGCGGGTCAACTGGTATGGTAACTGCGGGAAAAACATATGGTCGTGACTACGGGAAAAAATAAATAACTGTCTGATATGAAACTTAAAATATTGCTGGTGGCGATGGTGCTGCTGTCCACTCTGTCTTCTGCCTCCGGTTATACCAGGGAAGAAGTGATGAAACGCGGGGTTCTGCACTGCGGGGTATCTCCGGGTACGCAGGGATTTTCCACGGTTGACGTCGACGGGAACTGGCGCGGGATGGACATAGATATCTGCCGGGCGGTTGCGGCGGCAACCCTTGGCGATGCAGCAAAAGTCGAATACATGCCCCTGGCAGCCGACGAGGCTTTTACCGCCCTGCTTTCCGGCAGCGTCGACATCCTTTCCCGCCACTCGATCTGGACCTATACCAGCGATTCTGCCCTGGCTGTACATTTTGCCGGGATTTTCTATTACGACGGCCAGGGTTTTCTTGTTGCCGAAAGTCTTGACGTCAAAAAAGCTGCGGAAATACGAAAAGTAAAGGTGTGCAGTCCGGTTGGGCTCGCCGCCAACAATAACCTGGCGGACTATTTTCGGGAAAACAAGGTTGACTATAAACTCGTCCCCTATGAATCGCTGGATCTGGCGATAAAAGGATTCCAGAGCTCGGGGTGCGAGCTGCTGTCGCTGCCTAAATCGCAGCTCTACGGTATCTACCATGAGCTGAACGAACCCAAAAACAGCATCCTCCTCCCCGAAGTGATAACCAAGGATCCCTTCGGCCCGGTTGTCCGGCAGGGGGACGATGTATGGTTCAATATTGTCAGGTGGGTGATGTTTGCCCTGGTCGATGCCGAGGAGCTTGGTATTAGGTCGGACAATATTGCGGAGATGAAAATCAGCAACAGGCTGGACGTGAAGCGGTTTTTCGGCCTGGAGGGCAGCGGCGGAACGGGTCTTGGCCTGGCCGATGACTGGGCGGCGCAGGTTGTCGGCCAGGTGGGCAATTACGGTGAACTGTTCGACCGGAACCTCGGTGGTGGGTCGGTATTGCAGATTGAACGCGGAATGAATAAATTGTGGAGGGACGGAGGATTGATGTACAGCCCGCCGATTCGCTGACGTCCCCTCTGGCAGTGGGGACGGTCTGCTGAATCGTTACAAAAACTGTTTTACGGACGGGAATTATGCTCAATAAGATCTTACACAAAAAACTGTTGCTATCTATCGTTTTCCTTATGGTGTGCGGTGTTGCGGCCGCATCTGGCTCGTCCGCTGCCGGTGAGGAAAACAGCACCTGGACAAATGCCGGCAAAAAAATTGGGGAAGCAACCGATGCGGTAGCCGCGGCCTCCAAACAGAGCTGGGAAAAGACCAAGGAAGCCTCGAAGCAGACCTACCAGACGGTAAAGGAAAAGGGCGGCGAAGTCTGGGAGAAGACCAAGGACAAGAGTTCCGAGCTCGCTGACAAGACGACTGAAGCGACCGGGCAAAGCGCTGAAGAGGCGGCCGAGGTGACCAAGGAAATGTGGCAGAAGACAAAAGATAAGAGCGCTGAACTCTACCACGAAACCAAGGAGAAAATTCACCAGATGACCGATTCCGATCAGCAGTAAAGCAATCCCGCAATCGATAACGACGAGGACGTGACGATAATTGCAATCCGTGACTTTCTGCGGCCGGTGGCAGATCCGGTGCGGCAGCTGAGGAGGCTGCCGCACCGGGGCGGGAAGGTTATTGTTACAGCTTTGTCAATTGGTCAAAGAAGTTACTGTCGGTCTCTATCTTCTGCCGGCTGCCGATGACGGACCTAAAGCAGTTGGCTGTCATTGTTTCAAAGGCCTTGGCAAAAGCGTGGAGCTGCTCCGGGGTGGTCGAGATAATCTCCTGCAACCGCCGGCGCTTGAATTCCGTTGTTATCCCGTGAAAATAGTCGTTTCTTGCGGTGGCACCTTTGGCGGCACTGCTCTGGAGAGGGTCAAAGTTGCCGTAGGTGCCGATAACAAGCTGTTCCATTAATTTTTTCGACGGTGCCATATTGGTAACCACGGCCGGAACCTCGTTGTAGGCTTCATAGGTTTTTTTCACCTGCGGATCTCGGTAGCTGATAAAGGCGAGGTTGCCGCTTATTTGGCCAAACTGGATGAAGCAACCGTAGGCTCCGCCCATCTGCCGCACGGTATTCCAGAGGTAATCGCGGCTGAGGTAGGTCTTGAGAACCTCGAAGTGGCCGTTATATCCCTCACCCCCGGGAAACAGGTTGCCGCCCTGTACCACGAAGGCCACGTCCGCCGAGGTTATGAACCCTTCGTGACGAGCAATGTCAAGAGGCGGCAGATCAAAACGACCGGTTTTGCGGCTGCCCAGACTGTCGACCACGATCTGGCCGAGGGTTGCAAAGCGGTCCAGTTCCTCTTTGTCGGCGGTTGCCGAAAAAAGCAGGTTGTCCCTGTTGAAAACAGAGGTCGCGATCTTGTCCAGGGTTGCCAGGAATTCGTCCTCTTGCTGTCGGTAGCTTCCAGCCAGATCCTTGAGCGCCAAATAGGAGCTCACCCCGTTTATCAGTTCATTGTACCTGCCGGCCACGGAGAGATGGGCAAACACCCTGGTGGTCGGCAGGTTATACCCTTCACTGTGCACGGCATGTTCTGCCCAGGCAAATTCCCGGCCCACTATTTCACGGATCCGTTCGGTGTCTTTGAAGGAAACCGAAGAGAACACCTCCGCCATCAGTTCAATGGCCTGCTGAAGGTAGGCTGGCAGACATTTTAAGTGAAACCACAAAATCGGCCGGGTCGATTCGCCGTTGTTTTTCTTGGCGTAACTCATTATCGAGTGGTTCAGCGATCCTGTGCAGGTGGCCAGTTTCTTGGCAAACTGCTGGTAGTTGAGTTTTTCGGTTCCTATTTCCGTGACGATTGTGGCAAAGAGATCGAGCAGCGGCAGGTGCGCCGGGTCGAGGCAGCTAATGTCAAAACCGATGTCGAGATAACTGATATGGTTGGTGGGCAGCTCACTGAAAAGGACTTCCCGGTTAAACAGGTCAACTTTTTCCGCGGTGTGAAACTCAATCCGGGAAGAGAGGTCGGACAGTGAGAGCTGGGGGAGCAGATTGAGAACCTCCTGGCTGTTGGGGCGCAGCTGTTCCTCCATCAGTTCATTGGTGCGGGCGACCCGCAGTTCTTTTTCCGCCTGTGACGAAGCGCGGTCGACTTCCTGCAGCCGCTGTTCCTCTTCTGCCTGGTTCTGTTGCTGCTTGTGCGGGTCCGGTGCGAGGGTGACGGTTACCGTCGACCTGTTGTCGAGGAGATATTGTTGAATTAATTTTTCAAAATAGTTTTCCTCAAGAGCCATACGCCTTATGTTCTGAATGAGCTCTTCGCTCGTCAGGTGGTCAAACGGGTCTGTGCCGTATTTTAAGGCGGTCATCGATTTGCCGATGAGGTCGAGTCCGCGCTGGGCTTTGGCAGCATCTTCACGGAAGCTGAATTCAAATTTATTGAGTTCGGAAATTACCAGTTCCCGGTCGAGTCCCTCTTCCACCATTCGGGCAAGGGAGTTTTTGTAGAGCGAGAGAAAATTGTCCCTATGCTCCGGTTCGCTGCCGACGAGATAGGTGAGCATGAAGGTGCGATAGGAGGAGGTCGCCAGATAAACTCCGCCGAAATCCTTGCACAGCCCGCTTGAGACGATGCTGTTTTTCAGGGGAGACCCATCGGAATTAAAGAGAATGTTGGCGATGATCTGAAAGGCGGTATTTTTTTTCCTGTCGGTCACCGTGGCTATGTTGGTGCCCACGGCAAGAAATGTTTTTTCCTTGAGTTCGCTCGAGTCAACACCATACTTTTCCTCAATGAAGACGGGCTCGGAAATAAGGGTGCCCTCCTCTATGAGGGCCGGGGTTCCGGGGGTGTCGTAGTGGGCGAAAAAGCGCGACTGGAGGAATTCGAGTTCGTCTTCAAGCAGGGCGTCACCATAGACAAAAAACATTCCGTTGGAGGGGTGGTAATGTTCCCGGTGAAAGGCGCAGAACTGTTCGTAGCTGAGGTCGGGAATATTTTTCGGGTCGCCGCCGGACTCATGGGCATAGGTTGAGCCGGGCATCAGCCCGGCAAAAATATGGTGAAACAGGAAGCGGATCGGATCGGAAAAGGCACCCTTCATCTCATTGTAGACAACTCCCTGGAACTGCAGCCTGGAATCGGTGGTTTCCTGGTGATAGTGCCACCCTTCCTGCTCGAAAGTGGATCGTGACAGCAGCGGGTTGAAAACCACGTCGCAGTAGACGTCCATGATATTGAAATATTCCTTCAGATTCCGGGTGGCAAAAGGATAATAGGTGATATCGGCCCCGGTCATGGCGTTGAGAAACGTGGTCAGGCCGCCCTTGTTTATTTCGCCGAACACGTCTTTTACCGGATATTTTTTCGAACCCATTAAAACCGAGTGTTCCAGGATGTGGGCGACCCCGGTCGAGTCTTGCGGGACGGTGTTGAAGGCCGCGGAAAATGTCTTGTTGGGGTCACCGTTTTTGATTGCCAGCAGCGGACAGCCCAGAACACTATGTTCAAACAGGTAGACGTCAGAAGCGATTTCCCCTATATATTTATGTACCTTTAACCTGAAACCGGAATAGGTGGAACCTTCGTTGAATTTCATAAATAAACCTTAACGTTGAAAGATGAGTTGGTTGTTTGACCGTCAAAATTTTTTGTCCGAGTCGAGCAGGAGCGTTACCGGGCCGTCGTTTATAAGCTCTACCTCCATATCGGCCTGAAACGCGCCCGTTGCAACCTTTATACCTCTGTCTCTTACGGCGGCAACGAATCGGTGGTAGAGCGGTTCAGCAATTTCCGGCCTGGCGGCATCTGAAAAACCGGGTCTTCTCCCCTTGCGGCAGTCTCCGTAAAGGGTGAATTGCGAGATAATAAGCATTTCTCCGCCGATGTCTGCAACGGACAGGTTCATTTTTCCCTGTTTATCCTCAAAAATCCTGAGGTTGACCGCTTTTTCCGCCATCCAGGCGATATCCGAATCGTCGTCTTGATCCTGTATACCCAGCAAAATAAGGAGACCGGTCCCGATCCTGCCAATGGTCCTGCCCTCTGTGCCCACCGCTGCCCGGCTCACTCTCTGAACTACCGCACGCATTGCTAACTCCTTGAGTTGATGTTGTTAAATGCCTGTTATCACAGTGTGTTACGTTAGCCAATCGCATTGTTGTTTTCAATGCTTATTTCCAGCACCACCGACAAACATCTCCCGCTGGAGATATGGGGCGGATGTGTAGCCCACAAAGAGTGTTAGGGTTTGGTTGTTATGGGTTATTTATGGTAATTTATAGTTATTTTAGCAGATATTCTGGATGCGGTTTGCGCTATTGGGTAAATGAGTTTGTCCGTTGGTGCCGGTTTTAAGCTGAGGTGAGAGGAAATGATGAACAAAATACAGGCCAGCAAGTTTTTAACGACCAAGGAAGTTGCCAAGCTGCTCCATGTCAATGACAAGATGGTCTATTCCCTGGTTAACGACAAGGGGTTGCCTGCCACCAAGGTCACCGGCAAATGGCTTTTCCCCAGAAGGCTGGTGGAGGAGTGGCTGGAAACCAATATCCTGAATTACCGCAAGCCCGGAGTCGGCGCCCTGGGGGATGAGGGGGTGCTGCTGCTGGCCGGCAGCGACGACCTGTTGTTCCAGAAGACGATAAACCTGTTTCATAAAACCGACTCCACCACCACCTGCTATTTTGCCAATCTCGGAAGCATGGGCGGACTGAAAAGCCTCAGGAGAGGGCAGTGCCATATCGGCGTCTGTCATCTGCTCCAGGATGACAATGAGGAGTATAACTTTGATTTTGCCGACCAGGAGCTTGAAAAATCACCTGTTTTCGTAAATTTCAGCAGGCGCCAGCAGGGGATAATAGTCGCCAGGGGCAACCCCAAGAACATACAGGGGATTGAGGATCTTGCAAGAGACGATGTCACCATGGTCAACCGGCCTCTTGGTACGGGAACCAGGCTGCTGATCGATTACGAGATTACCCGTTCGGAAATTTCTTCGGGGCAGATCAAGGGATATCGCAGGGAGGTCTCCAGGCATCTCGACGCAGGGCTTGAGGTGTTTGGCAAAAGAGCCGATGCGGCCCCGGCGATACGGGCGGTGGCCGGAATTCTCGATCTTGACTTTATTCCGCTGCGGTGGGAGCGTTTTGACCTGCTCATCCTGCGTGACCGTTTTTTTGAGCCGGGAATCCAGAATTTTATAAGTTTATTGCATGAAAAACCGTTTCGCGATTTAGCGGCCTCTTATGAGGGGTATGATGTCTCGCTTTGCGGAAAAATGTTGTTCCCAGATAATTTTAACTATAAGGAGTGAAGAGATGTTGCGAAAAATTTCCGTATTGACGACTCTTGCCGTCTTCCTGCTGTTTGCAGGACAAAACGCAGTGGCAGAGGACAAGGTGTTGAAAATGTCGACTACTACCAGCACCCAGGCTTCCGGGCTTCTTGATCTGTTGCTTCCCGAATTCAAGAACGACACCGGAATCGATGTGAAGGTGATCGCCAAGGGAACCGGGGCGGCAATCAGAGACGGGGTGGACGGTAATGTGGACGTTATATTTGTTCATGCAAAGAGCCGGGAAGAAAAATTTGTCGCCGACGGTTACGGGACCAAAAGATACCCGGTAATGCACAATGATTTCGTGATCATCGGACCTGCAGCCGACCCGGTGGGCATAAAAGGTATGTCCGATGCCGGAAAAGCTCTTGCCAAGATTGCCGGCCAGGGTGCGGTTTTCGTATCCCGCGGCGATGACAGCGGTACCCACACCAAGGAGCAGTTTCTGTGGAAACAGTCCGGGGTAGAGCTTGTAGAAAAGAGTCAGACCATCATGAAGAAAGGCAAGCAGACGGAAGTGAAATATCTCGCGCCTGCCGGCTCGGAGGCCTGGTATATGTCCATCGGCCAGGGAATGGGCAAGACCATCACCTTTGCCGAGGAAAAACAGGGGTATACCATGAGTGACCGCGGTACCTACATTAAGTTTAAATATGGCAAGACTCCTGCTGTTGAACTCGAGGTTCTTACCGAAGGCGGTGACGATCTGGCCAATCCTTACGGCATCATTCCCGTCAATCCGGCGAAACATCCTTACGTCAAAAACGATCTCGCCATGGAATTCGTCACCTGGATCACTTCTGAAAAAGGGCAGAAAATGATCGGTGATTACCGTCTGGAAGGAAAACAGCTTTTTTACCCGGATGCCAAATAGTAGCTGGCAATAGTTCCGGTAACGTTCTACATTGCGGGGGGAGGTGGTCGGTTCACTTCCCCCCTTTTTGCATTATCACCGAACAACCCTTGCCAGAGCCTTGTCCGCAGCCGTACAGGCGTGTAAGAAAATTTATGGATTTACTCTTTGACAGCGTCAGTTCCGCTTTTATCCTGTTACTGTCTTTTGACAGGGAACTTCTCGAGATCGTACTGGTGTCGTTGAACGTCAGTTTTGCCGCGACGATCATCGCATCGGTAATAGGAATTCCCTCGGGATTTCTCATAGCACATTCGACCTTTGCCGGCAAAAGAATAGTCCTGACCATGCTGAATACGCTTCTGGCCTTGCCGACGGTGGTTATAGGCCTGCTGGTTTATTCGTTCGTGTCGAGACGAGCCATCCTGGGGCCGCTCGATCTGCTCTATACCCAGAAGGCGATAGTCATAGGCCAGGTGATCCTCATTATCCCGGTTATCACCACGCTGACCATTGCGGCGATAAGCCGTCTTGACCAGAGGTATAGGATGACCGCGCTGACCCTCGGGGCAAACAGGGTGCAGATGGCCGTTGTCATCATGAAGGAGGCGAAGTACGGGATATGCGCCGCGGTAATTGCTGCTTTTGGCAGGGTTATAGCCGAGGTGGGGATAAGCATGATGCTCGGGGGCAACGTCAAGGGGTTCACCAGGACCATGACCACGGCGATGGCGCTTGAATACGATAAGGGCGAGTTTGTGCTGGCCGTGGCCCTTGGTATCACCCTAATGACTTTTGCTCTCGTCATCAATGCGCTTTTTCATTTCTTTCAGGGAAGGACGCACAGTGAATCTGTATGAATTGAACAATGTAACCAGAACGCACGGGGACAGGACCGTGCTCAATATCGATTCGCTCTCCATTATTCCCGGAAAGATATACTCCCTTATCGGACCTAACGGCGCGGGAAAGACTTCGCTGCTCAAGCTCCTCTCTTTCCTTGATGTTCCCACCGGCGGAACCATCAATTTTATGGGTCGTCCCGTGGTATTCAGCGACAGGAATCTTTACTCTTTCCGCCGTGACGTGGTGCTGCTCGACCAGAATCCGATAATGTTTTCCGGGTCGGTGTGGAGCAACATCGAATTTGGCCTGAAGGTGAGAAAGGTTTCGTCCGCAGCCAGGAAAAAGCGCATAGAAGAGGTGCTGGAGCTGGTAGGCATGGAACGGTTCGCCCACTATGAGGCGCAGGGACTCTCGGGGGGCGAGACCAAGCGGGTTGCCCTGGCGCGGGCTCTCGTTCTGGAGCCGAAAGTTCTTCTTTGCGATGAGCCGACGGCGAATGTAGACAATGAAAATCAGGAGATAATCCTGGAGATAATCAAGAAGGTCAACAGAGTAGACGACAGATCCATTATCTTCTCAACCCATTACCTCTCCCAGTGGCAGAGGCTCGCGGACCACACCCTGCTGCTGCAGAACGGGGCCCTTTCCGACCTGGTAAATGAAAACATCTTCAAGGTCACCGTGACCGGCAGGTCGGCCGGGGAAATGATCTGTCAGTTTTCGGGCCAGACCTATATGTCATTGCCTTCGCATCTTTTGCCCGACGGTGTCGTCCGTGCCAAGATTCATGTTGATCCTTTCCGCGTCGCCTGCCTCTTTGATGCTGAAAATCCCGGGGACGGTAATATCCTGACCGGCCATATCGTCGAACTCAGCCAGCAGAGCGGCAATGTCAGGCTGCTGGTTGATGCCGGGATAAAGCTGGGAGTCTATCTGGTGATGGCTAAATACCATCACCTCAGGCCCGGCATAGGGGACAGGGTGCGGCTGCACATTCCCCACGAGGCGGTAACTTTTACGTACCGCTGATTCTTCGTCTGTTTTTTCGCCAGCCGGAGCGGCACGTCAGCATTGGTCGGTGGTTGTTGCCACCATAGTCGCGACAACGTCATCGAGCTCTTTTTTGCGGGTTGCCAGGTAGTGCCGTTCGGCGATATCCAGGTGGCGCCAGTAGCGGTGCAGTTTTTCGATCTCTTCGCGGACGTCCTTGTCTTTGCTGTCCCGGTAAAAAGATCTACGCAGGAAACTGAAATCACAGTCGAGCCGGTGCATTTCCGCCAGCAGCAGTTCCACCGGGATCGGAAAACCGTGGCCCAGGAGGGTCACTCCGCCGAAACCGAAAGCAAGGCCGGAGAGCTTTTCCCGGAGATAGTCGAGGGTCCCGTCGATTATCGGCTTGAAGATAAAACGGTAGCCTCTGGAGATGGCAAGATCGTTCAGGCCGACGTATACTCCTGCAAGCGGTAATCGCGCCAGCTGCGGCGCAAGCTTTACCGCTTCGTCGGTCTCAACCAGGATCATCGGCTGGGCTCGGTCGTCAATCTTTCTGATAAAATGCTCGACTTCACCGACGGTGCGGACCATCGGCAGGAAAATGCGCGTGACACCCGCCGCGACGGCAGTCTCGATTTCGTCATCGGTCCATGGGCCGAAACAGTTTATCCGGCAGTTTATTTCTGCGTTTTTTATGCTGCTGGTTTCGGTGAGCTGCGCCATGGTCGCAAAAGAGGTGTCGGTATCGGCGCCGGTCTGGCGTTCGACTTTGCCCCGCCACTCACAGTCTACCATGAAATCCTCAAAACCTTGATCCACACCTTTTTCTATTGTTTCTCTCTGGTGTGCAAAAAGAAACAGCTTAAGATTCGTTGACATCTACCTTGCCTCCGCCCAGATGATAATTGAAGAGCCAAACGGCATTGAAAAACGGGAACTCAGCACAACTTCGCAGCTGTTGATCAAGCCGAGAATCCCGGCGATCGCCGTCGAAGGGTGCCTCTCAAGGGTCCTTCCCCGTTCTTTTACAACCCGGCGGCTGAGCCAGATAAGGGGAAACAGGGCACACTGGTAATAGTTGCATCCTGTCAGTTTCCAGCCGCTTTCGTTTAATATATTATTCAGGGAATCACGGGTGTAGCGTCTCTTGTGACCGGCCAGCTCGTCGGCATAGCTCCATAAACTCTGAAAAGCGGGAGCGGAGAGCAGCAGCCTGCTGTTTTTGTGCGCAACCCTCCTGGCCTCCTGAAGCATGGAAACATCGTCCACATGCTCGAGAACGTCAAAAGAGAGGATATTGTCGAAAACATTGTCGTCAAAGGGAAGGCTGGTGACATCGGCATGAACGACGGTGGCTTTCTGGTTGTTCCTGGCGGCAATCGCCACCAGATCCGGGTGGGCATCAACGGCGGTAACATCATGGTACAACAGTTCCCAGCGGGAAAGAAGACGGCCGGTGCCGCAACCTATTTCCAGCGCGTTTTTGTGAACGGATGTATGTTTCCCGGCAAGTGTCGTGAGCAGGTGAGAGCGCGGCGAAAACCAGAAATGATCTTTTTCAATGGACAATAGATGGTTTTTCTGTACATCGGAGAACCCCTCCGGCAGGGTAAGCGACGGGTTGACCAGCGCTTTTTGGTGATAGTGCAAGCTGTAGCCGCACGTCCTGCAGGTTTTGTCCGGATGCCCGCAAAGCTTAAGGCCGCATGATGGGCAGTGCAGTTCAGGAGAGGTCATCTTTTGTCCCATGAAAAAGTGAGAATGCATGGGCGAATTTCATCCAGTTGTAGCTGTCGAGGAAACCGTCGGTTTTTTTGCCCAGGCGCCGGTTGTACAGAAACGGCGGGAGAAAACCGTAGGTAACGCTTTTTCCGGGGGTCAGCCCTGCGTTGCGCAATGACCTGTGGATAACCCTGTCCGACATGTTCATTATTCCTTTTTCCGCTTGCCATGTCATTTTGGGAGTAAAGGCCACCTGCAGATAATAGAGAGGGTTCCTTGCCAGCGGTTCGATAAAAAAAAGCTCGCCTCCAGGCTTGAGCACGGCGTTGAGAGCCCTGAAAACCGAGTTGAGATCCTCCATGTGATGCAGGGTGAAAAAGCCGATTATCTTGTCAAACAATCCAATTTCTTGGCTGTCTATTGTGGAGATATCGCAGCATACGGTGTCGACAGGGACCGGGGCGCCGGCTCGAAGCTTTTCCAGGAGAACGGGGGAAATGTCGTTACACGTTATATTGAACCCCTGCTGCAGCAGTGGAATTGAGAATTTCCCCAGTCCGGCACCCACCTCGAGGATTGCATGATCCCGGGTAATGTTGCTGTGGCGGACCATCTTCCGTATATGGTTGCGGACGTATGGCGTATCTCTTACCTGCATTGCCGGTTTGTCCAGTGCCGACTCGTAATAGCTCCGCTGGTATATGTTATGATCTTTGTTGTTTTCCATATTATCGACGAGGCGGTTCTTGGCATTGAACCAGGTTGACGGTTGTTTGTCGCTCGGTGTCGTTGCGCGGTTGCAGCAGCAACAGCGAGCCCTTGGCCATGGTTACTGTAAACTCTTTCCTGAGCTGGTCGGACAGGGCAGGGGCGTAACAATCGAGGGCTGCTGCCGGGTTCGGCGACAACCTGAAATTGGGCGCCAGCAGGATGAAATCGGCCTGCGATACCTGGTCTGCGGTGCGCACGTCCTCGGTGGTGTTACTGATCACATTGGGGAAATAAATAACCCGGTTCCCCGGGGGATGCAGTTGCAGGACAAAATTGAGGCCGGGGCCGTAGGGAATTGCCGCCACCCGGTCGCCGGGGGTGTGTTGATCATCGATCTTCTCGGCGATGGCTTTCCATGGACTGTTCGGGTGAACCCTGAAGGACATCTGGTTGCGAAGGGTTACGGTCCGGATTTTTTTCTGCATCCACGCCAGACCGCCCGCAGCGCCGCTGTGCAGCCCGAAATTGAGGTAGAGGAGCAGAAACAGCAGCAGTCCCGTGTGTACCAGGTGAAATCCCCGGCGGCGCAGGGTGCGAAATCCCTGGGGGCCGAGAAGAAAACAGGTGCAGATGACAAAGACAAATCCCCTCTGGTAGAGGTGGGCCGGATCGGGCCTTTCACACGCATACTGCGGCGTGTTCAGCAGTGCCCAGAGAAGAATGAGCAGCTGGATATGCAGGGCTTTGCCATTGCCGCGACGGTTGAAGAGCAGTGTCAGAAGGGGAAGGAGGCCGACTGCGGCCAACACCGTAATGGAACCGTAAAAGAGTGCTGCAAAGCTTGACAGCCCGCCGTCTCTTAGCTGGGTAAGAGAAGGGGCCTGGAGCCGGTACCAGGATGTCGTGCGCTCTGAAGCCATGTTGAAATAATTCACCAGCTGCATGAGGTAGTCGTCGGCGAGATGGTTGTCCGCCAGGTAGATGAGAAGGGGGGCCATGGTGAGTATCAGGGACAGTACAAGTATCCCGATCCTGCGCATCAGGCGGGGTGTGACCGGTTTGCCGAGCAGTGCTGCCAGCAGCATAGCGGCTGCACAGACCGCACCATCGAGCCTGACCTGGAGGGACAGGGCTATGAGTATGCCCATGAAGACGAAGTCCCTGACCGCCTCTTTCTGGTGGATTCGCACCCCCAGAAGGAGCGCCGCCATAAAAAGGGTGCCGACATAGGCTTTATGCCATGGGCCGGGAAGCAGTCCCGACAGGATGATTGCCAGAACTGCCCAGCGACTGGTCGCTAGTGTCCTGACAACCAGAAAACACAGCCAGATATTGGCGATAAGCAGGATGGCGGATGTTGCTCTGCCGACACTGACGCTTAGTCCCAGGAGTTTGAAGCATATGGCGTAGAGAAGAAAAAGGCCGGGAGGGTAGGAGCCGAGCTCAAAGTCGTTATACACCAATCTGCCGTCCAGGATGGACCAGCTGAGATAATAGAGATACCCTTCGTCAGCAAAGCCGAAACCTGCAGAATTTCCCACAAACAGAAAATAGACACCGAACAGAACAGTGGCTGCCAAAAGGAGCCAGTATTGGTGCACTGCGGTGTCTTTCAGGTTCAGTGGGAGGTGCATTCAGACACCCTTATGGAGTCGAGGTAGTTTACGGTTGAGGGTTTTTTGCCGTCTTTTAGGAACAGGGCGCAATGGAGCATGTTTACAGCTGAACGCATTCTTTTCAGTGAGGTGTAGCCTGATTTTCCATGCTGCCTGTTCTGCCGCGCACAGGGGTATGATGAACAGGTCAGCCCCGCAGCGGCTATCATGCCTATAACCATCGGTCTCCGGGTCATCCTCAGCGCCAGGATTTTGTCACATGCGGTGCGGGTTATCAGAAAATACATGCCCGCACCCCTGGGTAATCCGGTAAGTTTTGCCAGCAGCAGCCGCCGGTACACATTCGACGTCCACATCCGAAAAGGCGACTGGTAGCTGCCGATACGGCCCGCGAAAATCACGTCGTCACCAGTGTTGAGATAGTTCTTGATGAGGATCTCTATCGCTTCGGGACGGTCCTGAAGATCGGCGTCCATGACGATTGTAACGGGCGCGCGGGACTGGAACAGGCCAAAGAGAACCGCGCTGTGCTGGCCGTTGTTGCGCGCCAGCCTGAATCCCTGCACCCGGCCGTGCTGTGCCAGACGGCCGATCGTTTCCCATGAACCGTCGCAGGAACCGTCATCGACGAAGATGATTGAAAAGGTGTGCCCTGTCCTGTTGACAGCCTGTGTTATCCGGTCAGTAAGAGGCAACAGGGAGGATGCATTGTTGTAGACGGGAATGACGAACGACACGTGTATTTGCAAAGCTTCCCCGCTATTGCCATATATATTGTCTTCTCTTTCAGGTACCATATTCCTCCGAATCAAGATTTTGCCTGAGCCAGTTGAGCGTGACAGCCAGCCCCGAATGAAGATCATGAGCGGGCTTCCAGCCGAGCAGTCGGCTGCTTTTTTCAGTATCCGCCACCCAGTGGCCGGTATCGGTGTGATGCTTGGGGTAGGTTTCGGCTGAGATGACGAGGTTGTTGCCGGTCAACTGGTCGATCAGGGTGACGACTTCTTCGTTGCTGGTCTGTCTGCCGCTCCCTATATTGATTATTTCCCCCTCAATTTCAAAATGCTCTGCAGCTATCACGGCAGCCTGAACGACGTCGTCCACATGAATATAGTCTCGTCTGATTCCGGGTCCCGTAAGCTTGATGGTCCGGCCGTAAATGCCAGCCAGTAAAGCTGTGGGGACCAGCCTCTTGGCCGATTCAAAGGGGCCGTAGACGGAAAAGACCCTGAGGATAACGACGGGAAGAGCGAAACTTCGCCAACCCTGGAGAAAAAGATAGGTGGAGCAGAGTTTGGCCGTACCGAATATGGTCGAGGGGTGCGGCTGCATGTCTTCTTGTAGCGGCAGCGGGCGGTGGCCGTATTCCAGGGAGCTGCCTAGCACGATAACCCTTGACGGGGGATATTGTCTGCAGGCGGCGATAAGATTCGCGGTTGCACCAATGATACCGTCGAAAAGTCCGTCGAAATCGTCGGCACCGTTACGGGAGACAGCCAGATGAAAGAGACGTTGCGGTCTGGTCTGTCGGAAAATGTCGATAACCTGCGACCTCTCTGTCAGGTCGCCGTGGTGGACGGTAATCTTATCCCCCAGATCCTCTATCCGCCACTGGTTGCTGCTTGCAGGCCTGACCATGCAGTGCACCTCATGGCCGTCCGCGCACAGTTTGCGCAGCAGATTTGTGCCGATGAATCCTGTCCCCCCTGTTACCAGAATCCTCATATGTCCTGAGCCCGAGTAAAGTTAGCGGTTTGCCAATCCCAAAAAAACTCTATGATTTAAGAGTATTCAGCCTAACATACAGCGAAAGGAGGAACAAAACATTTTTTTGCACAACCAAGCGGGCATGAATATATTCTGCCATTATGACGAAAGAAGAGATATATGAAAGATACTGGAGGAATCTTTTGCGGATACGAAAGGTCTATACTTCCTCCAGCAAGGACACCGATACCATGTATGTCTACTACAAACAGTTCGCCGAACGTGACCGGGACAGGCTGCTCAAACGGTATGGGCACGACCCCTTTACCTGCGGGTGAGTATGTCCTGGCGGCAGCCTGGTGAACAATTGTGGGTAGCCGGTCCATGCACCATCATGGCTCCGGGCCGTAGAAATATCCATGTGGTGGGCCAATCCATCGTTTGACTGGTCATTTCTGGTTGTTCCTGGTTTGTTGGGGGAAGGTGGCACATTTTTGGTTGCCGCTGTTTCCCGGGAAATTATAGATAGAGATTTTGCGGTGCTAATCTATGAAATCTCGGGAGGAAACAGTATGAAAAGAATGTGGAGTTTTCGTTGTATCGGGCTGACTGTGGTTTTCGTGGTCCTGCTTTTGGGCACCAGTGTGGCAGCTGAAAAAAAGAAGTTGACCATTTTTCATGCGGGCAGTCTGAACGTTCCCTTTACGGTCATCGAAGCTGGTTTTGAAAAAGAGTATCCGCATATCGATGTGGTCCGGACCTTCGGCGGCAGCACCAAGATGGCCAGGTTGATTTCTCAGCAGGGCAAAAAGGCTGATATCATGGCGTCGGCGGATTATGCGGTGATCGATAAAAACCTCATCCCCGAATTTGCCGATATCAATATCCGGTTCGCCACCAACCAGATGGTTCTCTGTTATACCGATAACAGTAAATACGCTGATGCAATCACCAGCGAAAACTGGCCGGAAATCCTTCTTAAACCAGATGTTTCGTGGGGGTATTCCGATCCCAATCTCGATCCGTGCGGCTACCGTAGCCTGATGGTGCTGCAACTTGCGGAAAAGCATTATGAAATGGACGGGTTTTATGAAAAACTGCTGGCCCGGCGCCATCAGGAATGGGTGCGTCCTCGATCGGTTGAGCTGATCGCTATGCTCAAGGCGCAGCAGATGGATTACGCCTGGGAATATCTTTCCGTTGCCGTCCAGCACGACCTCAAGTATGTGAAACTTGATCCCCGGATAAACCTTGGCGACTACTCCCTTGATGATTTCTACAAAACCGCCCGGGTGACGGTAACCGGCAAGGAACCGGGACAGACAATAGTTAGAAAAGGAAAAGCGATAACTTACGGAATTACCATCCTGAAAAATGCTGAAAACCGTGGAGATGCCGAATTGTTTCTCGAGTATTTGCTGCGTCCCGATGCGGGGCTCGCCACCCTTGCGAAAATGGGTCAGCCGCCTTTTGTCCCCGCAAGAATTGCTTCGGCAAAAATGGTTGAGTATCTGTCTGACGGATTGCGTCAACTGGTGGAGGTAACAGACTGAAAAACATATCGGATTTCGCGTGCAACCAGCCCCTGACTGCACGCGAAAATGAGTCGTGATGGTGCCGGTAAAGGCCCCTGTCCGTAAGGGACAGGGGCCTTTTTTCTTGCCCCTCCAGGTTCTTTTAACCATCAGGATTAATTATCAATTACCAAGGTTACACAGATGCGGATATCCGGCAACATAACGACATGATAGTCATAATCCCTGATTTATGAGAATTGCCTTGAAATAAGACTGAATAGCTTGTTAAATGAAATTGATATCCAAAAACGCTTTATCATCTGGTCATCATTTCCGACCAGCTGGCTTTCAATATTTCCACACTCCCTTAAGATACGTAATTTCCACATTATTCTCTTACAGGAGGTTCAATGGGCGACGGGCAAGAAACCAGCAATTCCACCACCGGTAAAAACTACAGGCTTATTGCGGAGATCGATCCGCCCAAGGGTGTCGATCTGGAACCGTTTATCGATACGGCGTTACAGCTAAGGGGAAGGGTCGATACCACCCGGGTTACGGACAGTGAACATGCTATTATGCGCATGTCTCCGCTTGCTCCCTGTGTAAGCCTGATGGACAGGGGCTTTGAGCCGGAAATGACCATAACCGGCAGAGACCGCAACCGGATTTCCTTTCAGGCCGATCTGCTCTCTGCCGCTGCCCTTGGCATCAACCGGATCGTGATCAAAAAAGGCCATGATCCGGCCGAAGGAGACCAGCCGGTAGCCAGATCCAGCGGAGATCTCGATCTGGTGACCATGCTGAAGTGTGCAGCGGCCCTCAACAGCGGTAAAGATCTCGGGGGAGAAAGCCTGACCGGTACCCCGACATTTGATATCGATGTGGCGATTGATCTTTCCGATGATGTCAACCTCAACCGGGAGAGGGCTGAATTTTTTCGGCAGATGGCGGGGTACGGAGTGAAATCGGTCACTCTCGGGCCGACCTATGATCTGAATATTATCGAGCCGTTCATCCCCTTTGCCGAGGAGACCGGGATTAAACTGAACACATCGGTCATGTTCCTCAAATCGGTGACCATGATCCGCTACCTGAACAATCTCCCCGGAGTACCTTCAATCCCGCAGGAGTATCTGAAAAAAATGATGGATGCCCCGGTGAAAAAAGATGCGGGGATGGAGGTGGCTGCCGGCTTCATAAAGGAAGTAGCCCCTCTTTGCGACGGTGTAGTGCTGCTTGCTATCGGCTGGAGGGACAGATTGTCACAGTTCCTCGACCTGATAGGACGGTAACCTATGGCGAGCAGTACGGTTCTCTCAACAGCGAACAAAGATCCCGCTTCCCTTATCGGTGACCTCGGCCCATATCATTATCTGCACACGATTCTGGAAGAGACGCCAAACGGAGTGCTGGTCGTCGGGACCGATCACAACGTGATTCACGCAAATCCGGCGGCAAGCAGGTTTATGGGCGTTGACTATGGAGACCTCGCCGGACTCCGCCTTGAAGATGTGCTTGGTCTGCGCAACGGAGATCTTTTTCTCCTTATCAAGGATAAATTCAAAAAAAATTCCGGCTCCAAGACGTGGAAGATACGTCATGAGATCGCGTCCACCTGCGACGACGAACGGTGTGTTCTGTCGGTGGTTGTTGTAGCTCCTGTAACCCAGCTCGACTACTATCTGGTCTACCTTATCGACGTAACGCAGCAGAAAAAGCTCGAGGAACAGCTGCGGCGCAGGAATGCGTTCTTCCAGAACCTCATTGACAGTTCCGTCGACGGCATCATCGCTTCAGACATGAAGGGCAATATCATACTCTTTAACCAGGAAGCGATGGCGCTTATGGGCTATACCGAGGAGGAGACAAAGAATCTTCATGTCACCGATCTCTATAGTGAAGGCGTTGCCTATGAGCTGATCAAGCGGATGCGTTCGGATCTTTTTGGCGGAAAGGGCAAACTGTTGCGGCACGAAGTGAGGGTGAAGCACAGGGACGGCAGCGACATCCCGGTCAGTTTTTCCGGCGGCATTATTTACGACCGGGACCAGGAGATAGCCACTTTCGGCCTGTTTACCGATCTGCGGGCCATGCAGCAGATCGAAGAGGATCTGGAACAGACCCACCAGGCCCTCAAGCATTCCGAGCAGCTTGCAGGACTCGGCAGGCTTGCCGCCGGTGTCGCCCACGAGATAAACAATCCGATGTCCGGGATAATGCTCTACGCCAATTTTATAGCGGAGGAGCTGGCCGAGGATCATCCATCCCGCGCCGATCTGGAGACGATTATCCATGAGGCGGAAAGGTGCAAGGTCATAGTCGGAGACCTGCTTGAGTTTTCGCACCAGACCACCTATGAGATGGAGCCGACCGACCTCAATGAGGTGGTCCGCAAAACCATCACCATCCTGCAGCATCAGCCTCTTTTTCAGGAAGTTACCTTTGCCCAGGAGCTCAGCGAAGAGCTGCATCCCATTGCCGGCAATTACATCAGGTTGAACCAGGTGATAATGAATATCGTGGTCAACGGCGCCCAGGCGATGAGAGGCAAGGGACAACTGAAGATTATCAGCAGGGCCAGGGCGAACCAGACTGTCAATGAGCTGGTCATTGAGGACACCGGGCCGGGGATCGAACCGGAAAATCTGGAAAAAATCTTTGATCCCTTCTTCACCACCAAGACTCCCGGGGAAGGGACCGGTCTCGGGCTGTCGGTGTCGTACGCCATCGTCAGGGAGCACCACGGGTCAATAAGGGTGACGTCCGAGCCCGGGAAAGGTTGTAGTTTTAGTCTTAAATTTCCAGTTATTACGGAATCTTAAAACAGGGGAGTCCCATGGCTGACACAAATATTTCTCCGGATGAAAGAAACGTAAAACTGCTGGCGAAACTTCAGGAGCGCGGGATAGACGTGGGGGCGTGCTACCAGTGCGGCCGCTGTTCTGCCGGGTGTCCGATAGGCGATCACTTCGACCTCTCGGTCATGGAGGTGGTGAGGCTTGCCGCATACGGCCAGGAGGAGCGGTTGGTAAAAAGCCATGCCATCTGGCTCTGCGCCGCGTGTGAAACCTGCGCCACCAGATGTCCCAACGATATCGAGATAGCGGCCCTCATGGATGTTCTGCGGGAGCTGGCGCTCAGAAAAGAAATAGCGCCGGCGGAGCCGAGAGTCCCCCTTTTCCACCACTCTTTTCTCGGGTCGATAAGACGCTGGGGCCGGGTATATGAAATCGGCATGATCGGCTCTTACAAGATGAAGTCGGGGGACCTGACGGGTGATATGCGACTGGGGCTGAAAATGTTCATGAAGAAGAAGCTGAAACTCAGACCCCATGCCATTGCCGACAAGACGCAGATCAGGGAAATTTTTTCCGGCAAGGGAAAGGAGTATGACCGATGAAACTTTCTTATTATCCAGGCTGTTCCCTCCATGGCACGGCACTCGATTACGATCAGTCGGTCCAAAGGGTCTGCAGGCAAGTAGGGGTTGAACTGGTTGAAATTCCAGACTGGAACTGTTGCGGTGCATCGTCGGCCCATATGACTGATCATGAGATCGGGATGCGGTTGCCCATGCGTAATCTGGTCATTGCCCAGGAGCTTGGAAACGATATTCTCGTTCCCTGTGCCGCCTGTTTTCAACGGCTGAAAGCCGCCGATATCGAGCTCCGGAGAAGACCCGAGTACTGGGATGTAAAAAGCTATTCTCCGGAAATGAAAATTATCCACATCGCGACTTTTCTGGCGCAAGAACAGATACTGGGTAGGATTGGCGCTTCCACAAAAAGAGCGCTGGGCGGATTGCCGGTGGCTTGCTACTACGGCTGCCTGTCCCTGCGTAACCCGAAAATTACCGGGGCCGAAAAGTGGGAGATGCCGGAAAACCTTGAAAAGGTGAGTGCCGCCCTCGGGGCCCGGCCCGTCAGGTGGTCGCACCGGACGGAGTGCTGTTCGGGAAGTCTCACCATGGCCCGGCCGGACATTGCCGAAAAACTCGTTGGTGATATCGTCGCAGCCGCAAGGCGGGGAGGGGCGTCGGCAATGGTCACCGACTGTCCGATGTGCCAGGCAAACGTCGAGAGCAGGCAGGATCCGGCCGGGGAAGAAGAGGCGATCCCGGTCTTTTATATCACCGAGCTGATCGAGGCTGCGTTCAACGGCGATTATTCCCGCAGGCAGCAGGGGCAGCATCTTGTTACGGCATCGGTTCTTGCGGATCTGTTTGCGGGCGACTCCCTTCACAAGGAGGATTGACCATGAAAGGAGACCGAGAACAATTTTCTGAAAACAGAGTGACTCCCACAGGCGCCGTTCTGGTTATCGGCGGTGGAATCAGCGGGATGCAGTCGTCGCTTGACCTGGCCAACGCCGGGATGAAGGTTTATCTCGTCGAGAGTTCACCGGCGATCGGCGGCAAGATGGCCCAGTTGGACAAGACCTTTCCTACCAACGACTGTTCGATGTGTATTGTCTCTCCAAAGCTCGTCGAAGTCGGACGTCATCGTAATATTGAATTGTTGACCCATAGCGAGGTCGTTGCGCTGACAGGCGACGCCGGTGACTTCAAGGCGACCATCGTTCGTCATGCCCGCTATGTCGACATAGACACCTGCACCGGCTGCGGACTCTGTGAGATGGTTTGTCCGGTTACCCATCTCTCCTATTTCCACCCGCCGGCGGAAGAGGGACAAAAGAAAAAAAAGCTTCGTCCACAGGAAAAAAGGGTAATTGCCGGCCGCTCAGCTCCTCAACCCACCTCGCTTTTCAAGTGGAAGTTCAGCGTTGACGAACAAGCGTGCGGCAAGTGCGGCGGCTGCTACAAAGCCTGTCTGCACGGGGCGGTGTCATGGCAAAAAAAAGAGACAGCGTCCATTGACCAGAACAGATGTACCGGCTGCGGGGCGTGTTACGTCGCGTGTCCGGCGGCCTTTGATGCCGTCAGGGTGGATGAGGCCCCGGGGCTTGACAAAAGCATCGGAGCAGCTGTCGGCGAGCGATCCCGGCTGCTTGCCAAACATTTTGCAGAAGAATCCCGGGGAAGCTGCATCAGGTGCGGGCTCTGCGCCATTGTCTGTGACAAGGTGATGGATATCTCCGCCCTGAAGCTGGTTGAAGAAGGAATCGAGGCCGGGGTCGACATCTGCCAGGTCTGCGGAGCATGCGTGTCGACGTGCCCGGTTGACTACCTGTCGATAGACAAGGTCACCAACAAAGATCCGCGTATTCTGGCAAACAGCTTCAACGAAGGACTCAATGGCAGAAAGCCGGTAAATATTCACTATCCCCAGGCGGTTCCCCGGGTCCCGGTGATAGACAGCCGCAGTTGCGTTTGCCTCAACAGCGGCAGCTGCGGAACCTGTGCCACGGTCTGCGGGGTAGGCGCGATCCACTACGATCACGTCGAGACCAGCAGCGTGGTCGAGGTCGGGTCGGTGATATTTTCTCCGGGAATCGAGGTGTTTGATGCATCGGTCCGCGGTGAATTCGGCTACGGGCTCTACGCCAACGTGGTCACCTCCATAGAGTTCGAGCGGCTACTGTCGGCGTCCGGTCCCACGTCGGGGTGTGTCAAGCGTCCCGGTGACGGCAGCCATCCGAAGAAAATAGCCTGGATTCAGTGTGTTGGTTCCCGCGATCATAGCTGTAACCGGGATTACTGTTCTTCCGTCTGCTGCATGTATGCGACCAAGGAAGCTTTTATCGCCAAGGAGCATGACGGAGCCATAGAGCCCACAATCTTTTATATCGATATGCGCTCGTTCGGTAAAAATTTCGACACCTATGTCGATCGGGCCCGGGAACACGGCATCAGGTTTGTCAGGGCGATGGTGAGCAGGATATTTGAAGACCCGGTGACCGGAGACCTGGAACTGCGTTACGTGGACCAGGGCGGCACAAGGCAGCGTGAAGTCTTCGATATGGTCGTGCTTTCCGTCGGCATCCAGGTGCCTGAAAAGGTAAAAGAGCTGGCGCATACCCTGGCCATCGACCTGGACAGCTATGGCTTCGTCAAAACCGACTGTTATCAGCCCCTGGCAACCAGCAGACCGGGAATATTCGTCAGCGGAGCGGTCAACGGGCCTAAGGATATCCCCGAAACGGTGTGTGAGGCAAGCGGGGCCGCGGAGGCGGCGTCCGCTTCACTGGCAAGGGCGCGCAACACTCTTGTTACCAGGCAGGAGCTGCCGCCGGAACGAGTGGTTGCCGAGGACGAGGAGCTGAGAATCGGGGTTTTTATCTGTCACTGCGGCACCAACATCGCCTCGGTTGTCGATGTGGAGGCGGTGGTTGAATATGCCAGAAGCCTGCCTGGGGTGGTATATGCCGAACATCCGCTCTATACCTGCTCCCAGGATTCCCAGGAGCGGATGAAAGAGATTATCAGAGAACACCGGCTCAACCGGGTGGTGACTTCGGCATGTTCTCCTTCTACCCATGAACCGCTCTTTATGTCGACCCTGCAGCAGGCGGGGCTGAATAAATATTTTTTTGATATGGCCAATATCAGGGATCAGTGCAGCTGGGTGCATCCCGATGATCCGAAAATGGCTACGGAAAAATCAAAACGGCTGACACGGATGGCGGTAGCCAACGCTTCCGCGGCGGAGCCGCTCAAGGAGATGGAGTTCGATGTCGATTCGCGTCTGCTCGTCATCGGCGGCGGTGTCGCCGGAATGACGGCCGCCATTGAGGCCGCCAGGCAGGGGTTCGGCGTCTATCTGGTAGAACGCGAGCCGCATCTGGGCGGGCAGTTGCGCCATCTGAGCAGAAGTGAGAACGGCAGGGAATTTTCCGGGCTGCTGGCCGAGCTTGAACGGCGGATCGGCGAGGAACCCGCGATCAGGTTATTTCTCTCCAGCGAGGTGGTGGAGCAGAGCGGGTTCGTCGGCTCCTTTGAGACCGAGATCGGCTTGCCCACCGGGGCCACGAGAACGCTTAAGCACGGCGCAATTCTCATCGCCACCGGCGCAAGGGAGTATCGGCCGCAAATATACTCACTGGGTGACCACGACTTGGTCATGACCCAGACCGAATTCGGCAGGGCCCTTGAGACCTCCAGAGCAGAAGATTGGCGCAGGCTGCAGGTGGTGATGGTGCAGTGCGCCGGCTCCAGGTGTGAACAACACCTGCCCTACTGTTCGAGGATCTGCTGCAACCAGGCTGTTCGTAACAGTCTGCGTCTTGTGGAGCTCTATCCGGAGGCGCGGGTGGACGTATTGTACCGGGATATGCGCTGTTACGGGCTTGGCGAGATTGACTACCGCAGGGCGCGGCTGGCCGGGGTGAACTTTATCCGGTTCGATCCTGAAAACGACAGTCCGGAGATAGAGGTGACGGAGAGCGGGATAGAGGTGCGGGTAACCGATCCCTCGATCAGGCTTCCGGTGAAGATCTGGCCCGACCTGCTGGTGCTGTCCACCGGCATGGTGCCCAGGGATACCGAGGAGCTCGCCTCGATGCTGCGGGTTCCCCGCAACGAAGCCGGGTTTTTCATCGAGGCCCACGCCAAGCTCAGGCCGGTGGATCTTTCAAGCGAGGGGCTGTTCATGGCCGGTACCGCCCACGGTCCCAAAAGCAGCAGCGAAACCATCGTCCAGGCCCAGGCGGCGGTAGCCCGGGCGGCAACGCTTCTTTCCCGCAGGAGCCTGAAGATGTCGGGGGTGGTGTCGGTCGTCGACCCGGCCAACTGCGCGGTCTGTCTCACCTGTGTGAGGGCTTGTCCCTACGGGGTGCCGTTCATTAACGAGGACCACGCCGCCGAGATCAATCCGGCCCTGTGCCAGGGGTGCGGTATCTGCGTCGCTGAGTGTCCGGCAAAGACCATCCACCTGGGGCGTTATGACGACAGAAACCTTGAGGCCAAGATTGCAGCCTACAATAACGGCTGAACCGGAAGAAGAGGCAAACAATAGGAGGAAAAATGACCGATTTCTCACCAAATGTGATGGTCTTTGCCTGTCGCCACTGAGCGTATTCCGCCGCGGACCTGGCAGGTTCGGAAAGAAGAGCATATCCGCCGGCGATATCGATCGTCATGTTGCCATGTACCGGCCGGATAGATGAGTCTCTGCTGTTGAAGGCTTTTGAAAACGGCGCCGACGGAGTGATGGTCATAGGATGCCTGGAAGGGGATTGTCACTATGTTTCGGGTAATATCCGGGCGCGTGCCCGGGTCAAGAGGGTTTACGGGATTCTTGACACCATCAGGATAGGGCCGGACCGGATCCGCATGTTTAACCTCAGTGCCGGGGAAGGATCCAAATTCGCGGAATACACCAATGAGTTTGTGGAACAGATCCGAAAACTTGGGCCCAGCCCTATCAATGTGGTTCGAGCGAAACAGGGTTCAGCTGTAACCAGGGAGGAAGCGACATGATTACCGGTACACCAAAACCGATTGATGAAATTCTGGAGATGATCGAGCCGTATGACAACATCATCGTCGCCGGCTGCCATGGGTGTGTCACCGTGTGCCGGGTGGGAGGGGAAAAGGAGGTTCAGGTGCTCTCGTCTACGCTGCGGCTTGCCAGGGAGGCCGCTGGCCGTCCCCTGACCATCAAGGAGGTGAGTCTTGAGAGACAGTGCGACCCTGAATATGTGGAGCAGATGCGACCCTATGTGGGAGATTTTGACGCGGTGGTGTCCATAGCCTGTGGCGCCGGAATCCAGTTTCTGGCTGAAAAGTTCAGTGCAACTCCTCTGTTGCCAGGGATCAATACCGGATTTCTCGGGGTCACCGAGCGCCAGGGAGAGTGGAGTGAGAGGTGCCAGGGGTGCGGCGACTGCGTGCTGCACCTGACCGGAGGAATCTGCCCGGTCACCCGCTGCGCCAAGTCTCTTTTTCACGGTCCCTGCGGAGGGTCTGTCAACGGTATCTGTGAAGTGGGTAAGGACACCGCGTGCGGATGGCAGCTCATCATCGACCGTCTGAAAAAACTGGGCCAGATGGAGAACTATACCAAGCTCAAACCCTATAAGGGATGGGATTCATCAAGGGATGGCGGCCCTCGCCGAATTATTAGGGAGGACATGATCTGATGAAATCGGGAAGCAATCTTGAAAAGGTACTGGCGGCGGGGCACTTTTCGGTAACCGCGGAATGCGGTCCTCCCCGGGGTGCCGACCCGGATATCGTCCGGAAAAAGGCCGCGCTGGTCAAGGGTAACGTGGACGCCTGCAACGTGACCGACAATCAGACTTCCGTTGTCAGGATGAGTTCGCTGGCCGGCTGCATGCTGATCAAAGAGCAGGGGATCGAGCCCCTGATACAGATGGTGGTCCGCGACCGGAACAGGATTGCGCTGCAGTCGGACCTGCTGGGCGCATCGGCGCTGGGGGTAAGGAACCTTCTCTGCCTGTCGGGCGACCATCAGAAGTTCGGTGATGATCCCCAGGCGAAAAATGTTTTCGATATCGATTCGATGCAGCTTATACATCTGGCAAAGACGATGCGGGACGAAGGGATATTCCCGTCGGGAGACAAGCTGGAGGGTGCACCGAAATTCTTCATAGGGTGTGCGGTCAATCCGTTCGCCGACCCTTTTGAAATAAGGGTTCCCCGGTTTAAGATGAAGGCTGATGCGGGCGCCGATTTTGTCCAGACCCAGTGCATTTACAACATGGAGAAATTTAAAAAGTACCTGGAGCTGGCCAAGAGGGAGAACCTGCACGAAAGGGTGAAGATTCTCGCCGGGGTTACGCCGCTTAAATCCGCAGGGATGGCGAAGTTCATGCGCAGGATGGTGGCGGGCATCGATATTCCTGATGAAGTGGTCGACCGGATCGCTGCGGAGCCCAAAGAAAAACAGGCGGCCAAGGGGATCGAAATGTGTATCGAGCAAATCCAGGAACTCAAAGAGATGGAAGGTATTGCCGGAGTGCACGTGATGGCCATAGAATGGGAGGAGAAACTCGAGGAGATCATCGGCGGGGCAGGACTGTTGCCGCGGCCGCTGGTCCAGTGAAGAGTCGGTAATGATCCGGAACAAAGAGAGAACTCAAATCAAGCAATGAAACGGAGGCAAATATGGCTGAGAGAAAAAAGGTACTGCTGGTAGACGATGACCCCGATTTTGTAGAAGCCGTACGGGTAATCGTTGAGGTCGGCGGCTACGATGTCCGGGTCGCCTATGACGGGAAAGAGGGACTGGAGGCTGTAGCCGAAGAAAAGCCCGACCTGATCGTGCTTGATGTGATGATGCCGGTCATGAATGGCCATGAGGCTTGCGCCGAACTGAAAAAGAACCCGGAAACCGCCAATATCCCGATAATCCTGCTCACCGCCGTAGCAGAGAGGGTGACGACCAGCCAGTACACCCACAGGGATATGCTTGAAAGCGAGGCGGAGGACTATATGCCCAAACCCGTGGAGCCGAAAGAGCTGCTTGACCTGATCAAGAGCTGGTTGAAGTAGCAGCGGAAAACATATAGGGGGCGGCATCCGCTGACGGTTGTTTGAGATACCGGGGCGGATGCCAGGGGGGAGTTGCACCTTTCTGGCAGGAAGATGATTATGGATACCGTACGGGTACTGGTGGTGGATGATGAAAAGGTAATCCGTGAAGGGGTCGAGCGGGCTCTGGGCAAGAAAGGCTACGAAGTCGTCAAGGCCGAAGACGGCAAGCGAGGGCTTGAACTGCTCGGCGAACACGATTTCGATATCGTTCTCACGGATCTGATGATGCCGGGGCTTGACGGGTTTGCGGTGCTTGAATGGATCCGGGAAAATCAACCGCATATCCAGGTTATTGTCATAACCGGGTTTGCCACTGTTACCAAGGCGGTTACGGCAATGAAACAGGGCGCGTTCGACTTCGTCGGCAAACCCTTTACCCCGGATTATATCAGGATCGTCGTCGACAAGGCCGTGGAAAAAATCCGCATGCGCGAGGAGACCGAGCGGCTCCGGGAAGAAAGAGAGAAGGGGCTGATCGCCATAGATAAATCCAGGAGTCGTCTGAAAACGATATTCAGGAGTATGTCCGAAGCTGTCCTTATCACCGATGCACACGGTGTCGTAGTGCTGCACAACCCGGCGGCAATACGGCTGCTGGAAATCCAGACCGATCCGGTAATCGGCAAGCATCTCGCAGACTCCATCCATGATGCGGCGGCGGTTTCAATGGTAACCGAGGCGATCAGCTACTGCAAGGAGGTGAGCCGGGAGTTTACCCCCGGGGCGATATCGAGAAAGCACCTGCGCGCCTACTGCTCCCCGGTGGTGACGGAGCAGAGCAAGGTTATCGGTTCGGTTACCACCTTTCTCGACATCAGCGCCCATAAAGAGATTGACCGGATGAAGTCCGATTTCGTAGCGATGGTCGCCCACGAGTTGAAATCGCCGCTGGCATCGGTTGAACAGATGATCTACGCCCTGCAGGTGGGATGCGAATATGAGGCGCAGAGTTCCTGCCATGCCCTCCATTGCCGGATGACCACCCGGACAAGGGATCTGTTGCGGCTTATTGATAATCTTCTCAACCTGTCCAAGCTGGAAAGCGGGACCGTGGTTTTTAATCTCGAGCCTGTGCGCGGACAGGATATTATCCGCGACGTCCTTGAAATTGCCGCCCCCCAGGCGGAGGGCAAGGAAATCTCCATACATTATGAGCCGTCCGCCGAGCCGTGGTGGTTCAACGTCGATTATGACCACATGCGTACGGCGATCATGAACATTGTCTCCAACAGCATCAAATACACTCCGGAAAAAGGGAATATAGATGTTTCCACCTCGTTTAACGGCGGATTTGTCAACCTCATGGTGAAGGACACCGGGATCGGGATAAGCAAGGATGATCTGCCCCATATATTTGACCGGTTTTACCGGGTAAAGGGGAAGGCGACCCGTCACATTACCGGTTCGGGGCTCGGCCTGGCCCTCGTTAAGGAGGTTGTCGAGGCGCATAAGGGGTATATCGAGGTGAGCTCGGAACAGGAGCGGGGAACGACATTCACCCTCTGCTTCCCCCTTGCCGGGGAGAACGGTACTCCGGTGGCCGATCTGCCGAAAATGAAACCCTGACCCCGGCTGCAGCCCCAAGGGGAATCGAGTGATACTGGCCGGCTTGCGGCTTGACAGCCGGCGGTGGGATCGATCGCCGGTTATGCCGGAGATTGCCAGGAACCGGGATCCCTGAATTTTTGATGAAACTGCTCGGCCACTCTGTTTACCTTGTCGACTCTTTCCGGTGCGAGAAAGTGTTGGTAGAGACCGTCAGGCAGAAACTTCGTGCTGCCGACTATTTTCCGTTCGAAAAGCGACAGCGCCTCGATGGCTTTATCGCAAGCCGGATAGCCCCTGTCATCAAGGAATATCGACTCATCAAACCGGACCGGGACCACGTTGTTTATATCGACGATCTTGATTTTACCCGACGGGGTCACGATAAGATTACCGTTGCCGGCTATGTCCGGAATGTAGCCGACTTCAGCGATCATCCGGCGTATCCTGTTGATGAAAATGGCTACCGATCCGGTTGCTCTGGCGACTCTGTCCGCAAGTTCGCCCCTGGTGCGGCAGGTGGTCTCAAAACATGTTGCCAGAGGGTGTCTGCCTGTCAAGTTCCAGGGGCTGATCTTGACCCCTGAAACGTATTCCTGAACGCCGCACAACATGATTTTGGCTTTCTCCTCCCCCTGGCACTCGACTATGCATTCGGTGGAAAGGGCGATGAAATCCGGTCCCAGATAGTGCAGGATGAGCTTGTATAGCCGCACTTCCTCCAGGACGTCATCAAGGGCTGTAAAACGTTTTCGCAATATACGCAGCATATATCTGGGTCTGGCCCTGGGGTACAGCCGTATGCCAAGATCCGGATCCATCTGCCCAACAGATTCTGTATCCACGTCTTTTGCCGACAATATCTCGAAGATATGTGAGCGCAGTCCCTGATGCGGATGTCTCCTGTAGAAAAACGAAGACGAATCAAGGAGAAAGCCGAGCTTGCCGAGGTCATCTCCTGCAAGATACTCCCTGTCTGCAATGGTGCTGTCTGGTTTTTCCATGTTGTCCCGTTATGACCGATGTCGCGGCTGTCTGTCTATCTTTTTTGCGGACGGTAACCGGCGCAGTGAGGTCCTTTCTGTCGGTATACCCGTTTTTCACCCTGAATTCCAGGCGGGATCTGTTTTGGACGGCCACAAATCATGGGGGAGACTGCTCTGCCATCACATCCTTGCGGCAGTGACAATTGGAATTTATGAAACTAGCTCGACCCTTTATCCTCTTGTATAAGATATAGAAATCCGGACTCGATCTGACACACAGGATTGATGAGACTTAAACTGACCTGACAACCACCATTAACCGGTTGCTCCAAGATTTTCAGGAAACATCTTTTCAACAAACAACCATATCTACGGTATTACTGCCGGTGGAAATATTAAAAATCCAGTGGACTTTTTGCCTCTTTCTTTGTCGTACTTTTCACGGTGTGAGTGTAGATCATGGTTGTCCTCACATCAGAGTGTCCCATCAGTTCCTGAATGGTACGGATATCATAATTAGCCTGGAGAAGGTGACTGGCAAATGAATGCCTAAATGTGTGCGAGGTGACTCTTTTGGGAATATGTGACTTATTTACAGCTGTTCTGAGTGATTTTTGCAAAAGCGACTCATGCACGTGATAACGTCTCAGTTCACCGCTTTTTTCAACGGTAGTCAGCTGTTTTGCAGGAAAGAACCACTGCCAGACAAGTTCACGTGCTGCATTTTTATACTTTGTTTCAAGTTGGTTTGGCAAAAAGACACCGGAATATCCCAACCGACAATCTTCCTCATGTAGGGCGATGACCCTTTGCAGTTGAGTTGAAAGCTGGTTGAACAGAGAATCCGGAATAGGTACCGTTCTATCCTTCTTACCTTTGCCGTCATGTATGGTGAGGATCTTCATGTCAAAGTTAAAATTATTGACGCGAAGTGAAATGCATTCAGAGACGCGGAGTCCACATCCGTACATAAGACTGATGATCAGGCGATAAGGCATCTTGAGATTATCTACAATGCGGTCAATTTCCTCTCGGCTGAGAGCCACAGGTATATATGGTTTGCGCTTTACCAAGGACGTGACGGTAAAAGAACAATAATGCGTTAAAGGCTTGATTTTGTGTTGAGACGGCGACTTGCTTTTGTACAGCAAGCGATGTGAGAAATTGCTTTACATCCTTAGTACCCAGTAAAGATGGATCTTTACTCTCTGTAAATGCCTGGAATTTTCTCACCCAATTAGTATATGTTTTCAAAGTTGCACGAGAATAATGGCGAACACGAATGGTATTGTTTAAGTCCGCAAATACTCCGGTCCAGTCTGCTCCTTTTTGCAGGCTAGGTTTCTTCTTAGTTGTGAAGCCTTCTGGTTGGCGAGGTGTAATCTCTAACGATTTGTATTCTTGACGATTATCACTGTATGTGTTAGGTGAAATAGAAGTAGGTCGCGGGGGCTTGTCTTTACCCTTGAAATCCTGTTGTTTTTGCGTGGACTGAACCCACGCAAAATATAATCGAACAGCCTGTTCTGCCTGTTTTTTGAACTGCACTGATTGTTTCTTCTCATCGAGCTTTTTCAGAAAGGCAGACAAGCTTTTGCCTGTTCCTTGTTCGAAGTGATACTTATGGCAAAAATCAAGGTAGTAGCGCATCCACTTCAAGTAATACCTAGATGACCGGTAGGAATCCCTTGTTGACAGATATAGGTCCCGAATTGCTTGGTAATTTGAGCAGGGATTTGCAACATGAATGTTATCCTGTTAAGCTGATATCCAGTGAATCTTTCATGATATACAGCAAAAAAAGAGGATAACTTGTTGATTTCACGTTGTCAATAATTTCTGTTTTCTGGAGCTATAGGGAAACCAGAGAATAACTTGTTAGTGCGCCAAGCGCAGCTTGGTGCTTCTTATAGGGTGCCCTGCCTCCGTTCCTGTGGCAGGAAGTCCCAATCGGGTAAAGGTTAACCACCAGCCCGTACCGAGTGTTGCGCGACTCGCGGAGCCTTGTTGGCGAACAACAGTCGTGAAGCGTACACAGGGAACATTGCAGGCCGCAAGGGAGACGTACCTCCTTTAAGTGATTCAGCCTCGTTAGTTATATAAAAGCAGTTGGCGACGATCTTAACAATTCGGAAGCCAGTACAAAGGAATCGCCATGGTGAGATTTCCGAGGGACTGCCGGGGTCCAAGAGCGTGGCATGCAATGAGAGAAGCATCAGGAACTTGGGAGCCCCTTCCACCTCCTTGCAATGAAGTAAAGGTAGGACGTGTCAACCGCAAGAAGAGCGTCCAACGGGTTGAAGGGAGTCAGATCATTCCATACTACTCTGAGACGGTAGGGCCGTTCACATGGGGAAGGAAATGACGGTATTGTGTAGTCCGCCAAGGAAACATATGCAGATAAGACAGGCTGATAAACATATGCAAACCTCACTGCGGGGAATAGCAAAGAGAGGAAAGGAAGATCCAAAACACCAATTCGGTAACCTTTACAGTTTATTAAACAGTAAGAACCTGACATGGTGCTTTCCACAGATGAACCGAAAGGCCGCACCTGGTGTTGATGCGGTCGATTGGACAGCCTTTACAGCTGATCTATCAGGAAATGTAAGCAATCTGGCGACATCCCTGAAAGGGAAGCGTTACAAGGCGAAGCTGGTACGACGCCGGAATATTCCGAAACCTGGCGGGAAACAACGTCCGCTAGGTATACCGGTAATTGGCGACAAGCTGGTACAGACTGCGGCAGCTCTGATTCTGTCAGCTATATACGAGCAGGATTTTCTTTCCTGCAGCCACGGATATCGACGTGGTAAAGGTCCACAGCGAGCCGCCCTTGAACTGAGCCAAAGGCTGCATAGGGGACGGTTTGGCTGGGTAGTTGATGCTGATATCAAAGGGTTCTTTGACCACATAGACCATGATTGGCTATTGAAGATGCTGGAACAACGAATCAATGATCAAGCTTTTCTTGGTCTGATTCGGAAATGGTTGAAGGCTGGCATCCTAGAGGAAGACGGGCAGGTGATCTACCCGACGACCGGTACTCCTCAAGGCGGTGTCATTTCTGCTGTACTCGCCAACATCTATCTCCATTACGCGCTTGATCTGTGGTTTGAGAAGATCGTCAAACCGCGCTGCAAAGGGGATGTCATGCCGATGAGGTTCGCAGATGATTTTGTCTGCTGCTTTCAGTATAGGGAAGATGAACGGCGATTCTCCAAAGTCCTGGGAAAACGCTTGGGTAAGTTCAAGCTGGAGTTGTCCTTAGAAAAGACGCAGGTGATCAAGCTCACCCGTTTTGAGACGAAGGACAACAGGAGCTTTACTTTCCTCGGTTTCGAATTTCGCTGGGGCTTGAGCAGGACAGGCAAACCGCTCGTGATGATGCGTACATCGAAGAAAAAATTCCGGTTAGCCTTGGCGGCAATCCTTAGTTGGATCAAGAAAGACCGCAGCAAGGTCGGAACAGCCGCATTGTTCACGAAACTGTGTCAAAAGCTGCAAGGACACTTCAACTATTATGGAGTCAGGGGAAACTATGACTTGCTGTACAAGTTCTATCGTCTGGCATGCCTGACAGTGTTTAAGTGGTTGAATAGGCGTACACAAAAGAAAAGCTGTAACTGGACGGGTTTTAAGGAAATGCTATCATATTTCAAGGTGCCGCGTCCTCGAATTATAGGATATTGGAAATAACTTTGCGCTTGTACGAAGCGAACTATACTGAGGAGCCCTGTGCGAGAAAACCGCACGCAGGGATCTGTGAGAGGGCGGTCGGGTAACTGGCTGGTCTATCTTAATTGTAAAGGAAAACAAAATGGACAACCCTGAATTGTTACTTGGTGAATACAACAACCTTTGGAGTGAAAAAAATACTCACAAAATCCAGCTAAGAAAATTTAAAGGCTATCTGTCATATTTTACATCAATTATGACAGGATCTTTGTCAATATTTGGATTATCCACTACAGAATTATTTCAGACAATATCAAACTCAAAAGATCCAGCAATTTTAACCCAAAATATTACCAATGTTCTTAATATTATATCAGTTCCTGCAGTACCAATAATACTTCTAATTAGTTCATTTGCTATCAACGAATTATTTCAAATTTATGTGATAGGCAACACAATAGGAAATATAGAAAAGAAACTAAATAAATTAACAGGAGAAAATATTTACTCTTGGGAACATAAAATATGCCCTGTTGTCTATGGTGGTAAAGATAATCATAATGGAAAAAAATTAACAAATATTATTCTATTAAATGACGTTCTAATATTTTTCCCTTTAATGTTAATTCTTACCACTATTCTAGTGGTATTTGCCCTGAATTTCTTGTATAATTACAATTTAATACTTTTATATTCCTATGCAGCAATTTTATTTTTAATGCTTTTAGGAATTATTTATGTAGCTACTAAACTAGCTAATTATACAAAGGCAAGCAGCCAGCTTTCTTCTTTTATATCCGAAGCAATTAACAGCTATTAATACGGTCATTGATCAGAAGACATTTGGCAGCATGATAATGTTGTAATTACAGGAATATGTCAGCGTCGATATGTTTGAAAAACAGCCTTCTGATTAATATCAATCAATTCATTGATTAGTAGACATATGTTGTACTCCGATGCGTTATCTCAAATTTTGAAATTCTGGGGTGCTGGAAAATTTCGGACTACAAAAACGGCTTATTCTACAGACTCGTTAGCTTTGCGTTCCACATAAATAAAAGGAGAAAAATATGAGAAAACTAATTGTTCATTTAGTATCAATATTAATAGCCACAGGGATAGCTAGCTGTGCAAACACCGAACACAAACCTTCATATGCTTACGAGTACAATTCAAAAGGCGAAATCATCGTAGATGAAAGAAACTTCACCATCGCCGAAACTGATTTATACATGGCCAATCATTCGAAAGAGCATGCCGTAAATACCTTTAGGCACTCTCGGGAAATGTCGAGCATCAACAATCAGTTTGTGGTGCGTGAAAACCGTGATGTCATGTACAGTCATGCCGTGGTCGATATTTCACAAGGAGTAACCTTGATTAATCCTGAATGGGATGTTTTCTCAGTGATTCAGGTTATCGATGAAAACCAGTACACCATTGCTTCAATATACCCAGGAGAACAAAAAACATTTACCCCTAAAGATGTAGCGCTTGGCAATCATTTGTTTTTAAACATGCGAACTGGAGTACGCTCACTCGACGAGGAAGGCTATAAAGAAGCACACCATCATCAAGATAGTGTGATCATCAACAGCAATTCTTCAAATGCCTATCAAGCGAAAGGCTTTGAAACAGAAAGCCTTGATAAAAAACGAGCCGCTCTTAAGGCTCGTATGGCTGAAGCCGACAAGCCAGAGTTTTATTTCGGCACTAAAGATGAAGTTGACGAAACTCAATTCTTGATTGCTTCTGCCGTGGGCATTTTTGGCCTACCCATCAAGGATGCAGCGTATCTGAATACAATACAGCCCACAGGAAAAGTAAAAGGTGGCGCGCCAAGTAAAATTACGCTGCCAGCACCGCCGCTAAACTATGATAAAGGCGGCTTCTTTTCGGTAACCACATATGATGAAAAAGGCTGGATAGTGAAAGAAAATTTTGCTTTGAACAACACTACTGCGACACCCAATAAAGATGGAAGCTATACTTTCCACTTTAATGCTCCCGGCAAAATTAATAACATTGGTGTCGTTGAGAACTGGGCAATTTTAATTCGCTTGTATGCTCCAACAAGTGTAAGTGAAATTATGAATTACATGAAGGAAGCGGAGAAAAACATCAAAATTGAGCCACTATAAAAAGCTAACAAGGCAAGGTTGCGGACAAGCAAAGCTTGCCGCAACTTGCGGCGTTATGTGACTGATGAAGCCCACTAAGAGAAAAATGGCTCCGAATGAAGCTGGGAAATTTATTAGCCTGCTTGCGTTTGTATTAGGAGTTTTGGCGTGGGGTTTGTTGGCATCCATCGGTTACAGATATTTGACTGGTGAAGTACCGGCGGTAATTGACTGGGCATTTGTAGTTGGGCTGTCAATATTTGGCTGACGTATTTTATTCCATACTTCCGGGCATCAACTCATAATGATGAAATGAGAAGAAAATGATGGGTTGGACGTCACATAACAAATCGCCACAGCGGACGTCCGGCTCGCGCACGCTTTTTGTTTGCGCAAAAAGTCGCGCCCTTCGCACGGTCGCCGCTGGCCTCAGACGTTCACGGCGTCTGGGTCGCCGTGAATCGCGGTGCTGACTTCGTCAAGCCCCTGGCCCCGTTGCTTCACGCCAGAACCAGGAGCTTGACCAGACACCGTGGCCACCACAACCAAGCGAAGCTTGCTCGCGCTGCCCATGGCGCTGGTCAACACCGCGATTAATATTGCCACATTGAAGTTCTGAATATCCTATCAGTACACCTGTTTACCTTCTTCCTGTTGCTCTCAAGGATGAGGGGTACTCCCCGCCCTTATAGAGTAAACCTACCCGTATAGTGTTTCTATCCACCTGATAGCCTCAGCATCGTTCACCTTTCCGTGATACCTCTGAGTTGTGGAAAGGTCAGCATGCCTCAGAATGACCTTGCTGACGATCTCTATTGGTGTTCCTGACTGTGATGCATACGTTGCTGCATGACGCTTGAGGTCATGGCGCTTCAATTCGATACCGACAAGCTGTCCAGCCTTTTTTACCATTGACCAGGCGGCGACATAAGAGATAAGAAAGATCCGGCTGTTCTGGTTGACTCCGTTGGCCTGGATATACTGATTTAACCTTCCCAGGATTTTTCGTGGAACATAAACCGTCTCTGTTTTTTTCCACTTTTAGGGTTCTGAATGGCCAGTGAGCACTCCAGGACATCGTTTGGTGTGAGATTCAAGACCTCCCCGCCCCCCCTCATACCTCCCCGAGCCATAAGTTCCAGCATAAGCCGGTTACGCTTGTCTGTGGTCCGGAAGATAATTTCATCAATGGTGTCCTTATCGACGATCTGCCATTGAATGGGTGGTGGGCGTTTGAAAATTTTCTTAATGACTGTGGTATTGCAGGGATTAGAGAGAGACGGCAGGCCCGTGTTGATACTGAAATTGTAAAAAGATGAGAGGACTGAATAGCGATTTCTTTTCGTCGCCTGCTTGTTGTCTTTGGTCAAGTTTAAGAGAAAATCCAGTACTTCCTCCTGAGAGATTCTGGCGAGTTCTCGATCACGGAACCGAGTCGCAAACTTGGAGAGGACAAACTCACTTGTCTTGACCGTATTTTTTTTTCGAGTTGGCGCGGTAGTACTGCAGATTAAAATCGACAGCCTGTGAGACTTTCGTGATAAACCTCCTGTGGTTGAGATTCTCGGCATAAGTGCCTTAATCAATTATACCTCAGGAGGTGATTCGAATGGATGGGGTCGGGATCGACCTGGACAGGAACAACTTCAAACTGAGGTCAGTCTGCTCATCCTTGAGGGTTCAGGAAACATTTTCAATCTCAACAAAACAGTCTAAGATTAGTGTTCCTACCAAGTCATGGTTGAAACCCGGCGCTCTCTTGCAGGTAGCGATATAACCAATATGGCTAAAATCCTGTAACCTGATCAAAACAGATAGTATCACTATTCAAGTGAAGGGGATCAACGAGGAGTCTATGCCTTCTTAACAACAGAGCATTTCAGATACATCGAACCTATACCTGGAACTTTGCAAGAAATATCATGGCCATTGACCGGCTCATCCAATAGACGAATCCCTTTCACTTTAGTTCCTGATTTAATTGTGTCTTTACCAGCTTTAAGATCTTTAACAACAGTCACAGTATCACCATTTTCCAACACGGTGCCATGAGCATCAACAAACTGCGCCGAATCACAAGAAGATTCAGAGGAAACCGCTTCCGGACTCCATTCATGACCGCATTCTGGGCAAATCAAAAGATGTCCATCTGAGTAAGCATAAGGGGAACTGCATTGAGGGCATATATTTTCTTCTGTCGACATAGCTGGTTACATATCCTATCTTTCAAGTATCGATTTAATTGCAACATCTTCTACAGAAACAAAGCTTCCTACCTATACCAGCTTTGATTCCTATTACAATAGTTGTTTGATTTTTTTTGACCAGTTAGAACCTCAACCTGCCACGACACGATACTGTTGTGATATTATACAGATTGCCTAACAACGTTCATGAACTCCGGTCAGTCTCATTCCATGTTCTTGGCACCCTTATAAATACAGGAAATCTCCTTCAATTAACCATTGGCAGATAGGCTTATTGTTATAACAAATAATATTAAGTTTAAGAAGAAACGAACCCTGCATTCTTACAGGGTTCGTTTTAGGTTATTTACAGCTTATCCTGATAAGCACCGGCAGAGTAGGTTAATTCGTAACTGTGTGAGTAGAGTTCGAAGATGTTGCCGAAAGGATCTTCGCAATAAACCATCCTGTATGGCTTATCTCCCGGGTAGTATTCATGTATCGGCATCCTCTGCTTACCACCATGTTCTACAATTTTAGCTACCAAGCCTTCGATATCCGGGTCCTGAACGGCGAAGTGGAATACTCCATTCTTCCAAAATTCAAAGTTGTCTTCTCTTAATTCAGCGTTTTTGAACTCAAAGATTTCCACGCCGATCTTATCACCGGTTGAAAGGTGGGCAATCTTAAAACGATCCCAGCCTTTACCGAAAACATCATCGCACATTATGCCAATTGCCGAATCGTCTGATACAACCTCAGTGGGAGGCATAATTACGTACCAGCCAAGCACTTTGGTGTAAAATTCTACAGCTTTTTCTAAGTCAGTTACAGATAACCCGATGTGGGAAAATGTTCTTGGGTATGTCATTGTTATCTCCTCTTGTTGTGGTTAGTTTATGACTGTTTCGAACATGGTAAAAGATAACCAACTGAATTGACGGAACAAGAAGGCACTATTTTGTTCGACACGAACCTTTTGGTTCGAAATGACTGGTTTCGGAGCTTTCTGAAGGAAATTTTTTTTGAAAAAAAGGATTGGAGAACATGATCCAGTGGAAAAAGAAGGATTACCATTGCCCGGTGGAAGTATCCATGGATATGCTTAGCGGAAAATGGAAATGCTTGATGTTGTGGCATCTAAATGAAGGAACCAAGCGGTATAAGGAACTGGAGAGAATAGTACCCGGGGTGAGTCAGAAGATGTTGACGCAGCAGCTGAAAGAGCTGGAACGGGACGGTCTGGTGGTGAGGACCGTTTACCCGGAGGTCCCGCCCCGTGTTGAATATGATCTTACAGAGCTTGGGAAAACTGCTTTTCCGATTCTTGAAATGATGCACTCCTGGGCAGTGAATCAATTAGGTGTTGAGGAGGAAAAGGGTTTAGATGCTCCCTGATAAGGTTAACCAGTGATGAGAAAAGGATGGTTCATCTTGTTCTTCCTGTAAATCTTGGAAACTGTTTTTCAGGAAATGTCAGATCAAGTTGAGCCGCAATATCAGAAAGTGTCAGATCTGATCACGATTTTTACATAAGATGAATGTATCTATCTTGTGGGACAGGGGGTGAAATACCGCGGGGGGACACTTTTCCGGCAGAAACGACGGTTGTGGCGGCGTGGCGGAACTGCCGATGGCAGGGCTGGATTGGAGGGGCGCCGGCGGATTGCAGGCGATGGTGAGAAAGCGGCCGTCCCGAAACCTGATATATCTACGTGGGGGAGAAATATTTCGGAATCGGGACGGCTCGTAAGAGAGTTCTGGCGATTGTTTACAAGGTCTTCAACCCCTCTTCCATTATCGAGAAACCTTTTTCAAGCGTATCGTCGGAAATGACGAACGGGGTCAGGACCCGAATCACATTTCCGTAAATACCGCAAGCAAGAATCACTAGGTTATTTTTAAAACAGTGGTCGACCAGAGCCTTGGCTTTTTCAGGCGCAGGAGTTCCGTCTTCATTGGTCAGGGCAATGCCGAGCATGGCCCCCAGTCCGCGAACCTCGCCGACGCAGTCAAACTTCTGCTGCCAGCTTGAGAACCTCTCAAGCAGTTTGTCGCCGAGTATTTTTGCTTTTGCGACCATCTCTTCTTCCTCGAAGATCTCCATGACTGCAAGTCCTGCAGCGCATGCCAGCGGGTTGCCGCTGTATGTGCCTCCAAGGCCCGCTCCGTGAACCGCGTCCATGATCTCCGCCTTCCCGACCACCGCGCTAAGAGGCATTCCCGCCGCCAGGCTTTTGGCAACTGTCATGAGGTCCGGCTCCACGTCCCAATGTTCTATGGCAAACATTTTCCCAGTCCGGCCCATACCGCTCTGGATTTCGTCGGCTACAAAGAGGATGCCGTGTTCCTTGCAGATGGCAGCAAGTTCCTGGAAATACCCTTCAGGGGCGGCGATGAAGCCGCCTTCGCCCTGAACGGGTTCAGCGATGACGGCGGCGACATCTTCCGGCGCTACTCCGGTTACCAGGAGCTTTTTAAAGGCGTCGATGTCACCAAAAGGCGCACGGTAGATTTCCGGGGCAAAAGGACCGAAACCGTACTTGTACGGCTTGACCTTGGCGGTCATGCTCATGGTCAGAAGTGTTCTGCCGTGATAGGCGTTGTCAAAGACGATGATGCCGGTGCGCTTGGTGTGATAGCGCGCAATTTTAACCGCGTTTTCGACGGCTTCAGCGCCGGTGCTCAAAAAAATCGCCTTCTTGTCTGAGGTCCCGGGAACCGCCTTGCACAGTTTCTCAGCGAGAAGCACCGCCGAACTGTAGGGATGGACCATGAAACAGGTATGAAAAAATTTTCCGGCCTGCTCCTGGACCGCCTTGACTACCTTCGGGTGGCAGTGTCCGATGTTCATCACCCCGATACCGCCGGCGAAGTCAATGTATTCGTTTCCTTCCACGTCCCTGACTATCGCTCCCGAGGCCGATTCCACATATGCGGAGGTGGAACTGGTGTGGGCATTGGAAACATAAGAGGAGCGCAGTTCTTGTAATTCCTTGTTATTCATGTGCTCGATTACCTTGTTGTGTTGCTCTTGAAATTTCTCACGCAGTTGATGTCGAGATCAAGAAGTTCGGCAATGTTATGTTTTGCCTCGATACCCTTGGCGCTCCTTGCGCCGGCATGAAGCGTTCCAAGTTTGAGGTCATTGCGAACTTCGGTCATGATGATCGGATCGGTGAGATCGGCTATGGAGACTCCGAGCCTTTCCGCGACATATTTCTTGGCATCACCAATTTTCATAGCTTTGGCCATTTGCATTCGGGCAACCAGATCTCCGGCCGCTCGCATTCCGCCCATGCCTGAAGCTATTGCGTGAGTAATTGCCATTCCCAGGGGATCGCCTACCCCTACCTACAACCCGTCGAGTCGACAGACCTCAACCATCGCCTTGGAAGCTTTCGAGGTTATGTCGATCGGGGTGTGGTCGTTAACGGTTACCCCGCCGACCCCCATGCCCATGTTGGCGTGAATCGGTATCTTGGCAATGTCGGTACACGACTTGGTGAAGGTGATCGCCCTGGCCAGATTCCAGGCGGCGCTTTCAGTGGTGTTGGTATTCATTACCGTACCGAAAATATCGACCCCGACCTGCTCGGCAAGCTCCAGCATCTGGTGATTGTACAGACCGGCGAGCCGGACGCCTTCGAATTCGAGGCTGCCGTGCATGCCCAGTACGAATTCTCCGGCCATTCCCATCTCTATGCTGATGTCGGGATATTTTGCCTTGAGAATCTGCGCGGTCTTAAGACCGGCCAGGGCGTCGGCGTCGCCTGCGGCACCCACCGTATCGAGGATGATGCCGTCGGCGCCCGATTCATACATGGCGCTGGCGACGTAGACCATGTCGCGTACCGCTTCTTCCACCGCTTTTTCGTACGACTCTTTGGCCTCGGCTATCCTTCCGGCCGGGAGCAGCTCCGCGGGGTTCGGGAACGGGCCGTCCGGCTGGGAGTACAAGCCGAGGTTGGGCTGCGCCCCGTAGATGATGGGTGCCGTGGTCGACAGCAGCGCCTGTTCCATCAGCGGCTGTTCATAGGTGACGATGTGTTTGATCGGTTTGTAGCTGTAATCGACAAAACCCATTTCAAGGGTGTCAGCACCCATCAGCTTTTCATAGATCTGCAGGGCCTGGAGCCTGTCGACGTTGACGTTGGTGCGGATCAGCTTGATCGGCGCGCCGTCGTAGGTCAGAACACATTCATAGCCGGGGTCGACCCCCACCGCGGTATAGCGGCATTTCATGATGTCGGCGATATGGTCCAGATCGTCCTGGCTCAAGGGATCTATTTTCCCTCTCTCTGCCGCGTCCTGGGTACCGGCCACGAGATCTTCCATCAATTCCTTTTCGGTCGTTTCAAATGGAGTCCCGTCCCCGTATCGGGAAAATATCTTACTCATATGGCTGTACTCCTTTCTCTTTCTCTGCGTTCTTGACTATCATCCGGATTTTTTCCCTGACTTCATCCGGCAGCGGCAGAGGCTTGTGGTTGGCCAGAATATCGCGTGCTTTGTTCAGGGCTCTGTCGTAAAGGGACAACGAGCCGCTACTTTCCCATTTGTCCCGTCCCTTCCTGTCGATTATCGCTGGCTGGGACTGTTCTTTCATATGCTTGAACGTTGAAGGATGGGTCAGGAAATCCTTGAACTGTCCGACTTCCCGGGTGGCATCTACCGCCAGGGTGTCGTCGTTCACCTTGATTCCCTTTACAACCTGACGGATCATTTTGGCGAATTCGTTGTCCATTACCAACTGGGCGAAGTCAAAAGTCATGCCTGATTCGATCATACCCAAGCCGTAGATGACATTGGCACCTGCCAATGCCGGTAACAGGGCTGTGAGGGTTTTTTCATGACCAACCTGGGCATCGGAAATTTTGCTGTCAGCCTAGCTGCCAGCGACAAAGCTGGGCAGCATGTAATATCTGGCAAGTCTCGCCACCGCCGCGCTGATCATTGCGCATTCAGGCGATCCAACCGAAGCGCTTGCCAGCCTCAGGTCCATTGCCGTGGTGGAGCTGCCGTAGATGACCTTCGCACCTTTCTGGGTAAGCTGGCTCAGGGTCACGCCCGCCAGCACTTCGGCGTTGTGATTGACCAGGGTGCCGGCAAGGGTGACGGGGGACGATCCCCCCGACATGGCCATCGACAGGATGTTGACCGCCATTCCTGTTTTGGCCGAGCCCATTATCACTTCACAGGTATCCTGGACCAGTTTCAACGGGCTGACGGGACAGGTGATAAAGGTTACCAGCGGCCGTTCCTGGAGCTTGTCCATGCCGCCGGAAATCTCAGCGGCCATCTCAACAATTTTTTCCAGCTGGTATCCGTCAAAAGGACCCATGGTGACATGTTTTGACGTGTTGTTGAACGTGGCTTCGGCGTTGTGGAGCTGGCCCACCACCTGGGGCACTTCGTGGGCCCCTACCGCCCGTTCATAGATGTCGACCATCTCCATGGCGTCGGCGAGTTTTGCGGCATTGCCGACATCTTCCTTGGTCGGCGCCTTGATTTCACCGGTTTCGATATCCCTGACCTTGACGCCTTCGCCGAAGGTCGTGAAGCCTACCCGGCCTCCTTCGAGAATGATGTCATTTTTCGGATCTCTGCCGGCAAGGAAAAGTTTTGAGGGAGCAGTACGAATGGCGTCCTCCACCAGGTAGGGCGGAAGTTTGACGATTTTCGTCTCCCTGTTGATTTTTGCACCTCCTTCTTCGAATACAGCCAGGGCCTCTTCGCTTTCAACGAAGACCCCGGTGTGTTCGAGAATTTCCAGGGTCGCGCCGTGGATTTCCTCGAGTTCGTCGTCGGAAAAGAGCGGCAGGCTGAAACCGGTGGTCCGTTCCATTCCTGCGCGTACATTTCGCCTCATAATACCTCCTTTACTGTAATTGCTTTACTGCGTTGGTTGAGCTCCGAACTAAAGCCGGGCCGCTTTTTCCCTTTATAAAAGAAGGCGGCAGACCTGGCCTGTCTTGTACTTTTGTCAACGTTTATTTGCCATTTATGATTTCCTTGACCCTGCGGATTCCGTCCTGGGCGTCTTCGGCATAGGCGTCCGCCCCGATCCTTGCCGCCCAGCGGGGGGTGCATGGCGCGCCGCCCACCATGGTGGCGAACCGGTCTCTCAAACCGGCGCTTTTAAGAGCCTCTTCGAGGATCTTCTGCTGGCTCATGGTGGTGGTCAGCAGGGCGCTTGTGCCGATGATGTCCACATCGTGCTCAACGGCTTTTTCTATTATCGTGTCGGTGTCCACATCCCGGCCCAGGTCGAACACCTCAAAGCCGTTTGCCCTCATCAGCGAGACCACAATGCATTTGCCGATATCGTGCACGTCTCCTTTCACCGTGGCGATGAGGATTTTGCCTTTTTTGCCCTGCTTTTTGCCGTTGTCTGTGTTGGTGAGGGCGTCGTTGACGATATCCGTTGCCGACTTCATCGCATCGGCCGCCTGCATCAACTCCGGCAGAAACATCACGCCGCGTCCGAAATGGTCGCCCACCTCGGTTATGCCGGGAATAAGTGCCTTGTCCATCAGTTCAAGAGGGTCATGACCAGATGCAATAATCTGTCTGGCAATCGCTTCCACGCCTTCTTTGTCCTGCTCGACAAGAAGTTTTTTCGCTTTTTCCAGGATCTGTGCTTCAATCATCTTCTGTTGTTCCTCTTTGTTGCAAAAGTTGTCTCAAGGATGCAGTTCGGTACTTTGTCCGACTCCTGCTGTAAGTAGTTGCCCGTAGTTAAATCCTTTGCCTTGCCGATCGGTTGCCGACCCGAACCGTCCTGGCAGGCCCGGAATCACATCCGGGCCTGCGGTGCATCTCCATCTTTACGTCAGTTCCTTGTCGGCAGCTTTTACGATATCGTCTATTTCCTTGAGAACGTGGTCGTCAAGGGGCGGAACCTCATGACCGCTTTTGATCTGGGTGAGGTAATCGTCGGTTTTCTGCATCAGGGTTGTCGGGTTTTCAAACCACCTCTGCGCGCTGACATAACTGAACACCTTGGATCGGAGGCGTTCCTCGGAACGCAGGTGCTTTAAGGTGTGGGGAGCAGACACATACTCTTTTTTGCCGGTGGCCACTTCGGCGATGGCGTTTACTGCCAGGGTCTCCGGGGAAATCTCGCAACTGCGCAGGATCCGCTTGGTGTAGCTCATGATCTCATCCTGGAGAATAAGGGCATGGGGCGAATATGCGTTGTTGCCGTCAAGGCCTGAGCCGCCTTGCTCGGCGACGCCCAGCAGGGTGTTGAACATGGTGCCCTGGGCGAGGTTGAAAATGGTCTGCTGCGCCTCGCATCCCGAGCTGGTGGTACAGGTCGTGGTGGGCGGTATCTTGCAGCGGCGCGCCAGTTGCGCCACCGCGGCAAAGGTCGCCTGGAGCTCGGCGGAGGTGTACTGAACACCTCCTGTCGCCATGTCAAGGGACTGGAACAGGCCGTAATACCAGACGGGAATTCCCGGCTTGATTGTCTGCAGAATCACCGTGCAGCCCATGAACTCGGCTGTTGCCTGGGCCAGGATTCCCGCCATGGTGTAGGGAGCGTTGCCGCCCATCAGGGTGGTGATGGGTACTTTTACCGGCAGCCCGTAATCAGCATAGAGCATGGCCCGCTCTATCTCGTCGTCGGTAATCGTGAGTGGGGAAATCACACAGAAAATGCCCGCACCCTGATTCCTGCCCAGGCGCATGGTCTCCTTGCTCCCGCATACCGCCTCCAGCATTTTCAGCTGGTAAAAGAGGTTTTTCGAGCTCGATGTGAGCACCCAGATGTTTTTCCTGGTATTCTCCAGCAGGCTGCGCAGTGAATAGATGTCATAGGTCTGCCGGGGTGAATCCGAAGGCGTCAGTGACCCTACGCAGCCGACATTGGGCAGGGCGTCGGCAACCAGCGCCTGCTCGGCGATGTCAGCGCAGGTCAGTCTGGCTGTAGTATTACGGTAGAGATCGAACCGGTCGATGGCGCCGGATGCCGTGCGGATTCTGGCATCGGCATACATTCCTGCAGTGTAATCGAACTCTTCGGTCCTGCCCGAACAGGTGAATTCCTCAGGGGCCATGGCCAGACATTTTTCAGTCAGCTCTGTCGGGAAATAGACCCTGTTACTTTTTCTGTCGACTCTTGCGCCTGCACCTTCCAGCATCTCCAGTGCCCTTGGGTGGGTCATCTCCAGGCCAACGTCTGCGAGTATCTCAAGTGCCGCATCGTAGATCATTTCGATCTCTTCCTGAGAATACATTTCGTAATAAGGACGCATGTGTGTTTTTCCTTTTCTCATTTTATGGTTCGGTCTGAATTTCTTTCTGAACCGGAACCATTTCCTGTTCCGGATAATCTTCCTTGAGCCACCTGCGCAGTGAGACTATCGACAACCCCATCAGGAAAATAAGCGGCAGGCTCACCACGATACTGGAGGTTTTCAACGGACCGAGGCCACCCAGTTTCATGAGTACCAGGGCGATTGCGCCAAGGGCGATGGCCCAGAACGCACGGTTGAACAGAACCGGCTCTTCTCCTTCTTTCATATCCTTGGAGGCGACCGTGGCGATGGCGTATGCCGAAGAATCGACGGTGGTGCCCGAGTAGACAAAGCCCACGAAGATAAACAGCGGCAGGATGAGACTCTTGAGGGGCATCTGCATCAGTACGCCGAGGATTGCCGCGGGCGCGCCCTGGGTTTTCATGGTCTCCAGTACCGGGAACAGATCATGCAATTCGGCATACATGGAGTTGTTGCCGAAAATCATGAAGAATAGTGCGCAGCCGGCGCTTCCTGCCAGAGTGACGGTTACGGCCAGATCCCTGAAGGTCCTGCCTTTGGAGATTCGTGCGATGAATATTCCCATATACGGTCCGTAGGCGACCCACCATGCCCAGTAGAAGATGGTCCACCACTGGGGAAACATGCTTCTTCCGACCGGGTCGGTGTAAAACGACATTCTCGGAAACTCGCGCAGCAGCTGGCCCATGGAGTCGGTGAACATGTTGACCATGAAAAAGGTGGGGCCTATGACGAAGATAATGGCGCAAAGGATGAGGACCGCGACAACGTTTATGTCGCTTAAGACCTTGATGCCTTTCTTCAGTCCAAGGGTTACTGAAGTAGTGAAGATTGCAGTCCATATTATGACCACTGCGAGATCGACATTTGCTGTATGCGCAATTCCCAGCATCTGGCTCAGAGCTTCGGCAAGCATTGGAGTTCCCGCGGCAAGGGTGGTGCCGGTTCCGCCGACGAGTCCGAAGATCATCAGGATGTCTATAATCTTCCCGACAGAGCCGTTGGCACGGTCTTCGCCGATAACACCGGCACAGGCGATACTGAGACGGAATCCGGGCATCTTTCTGTTGTAATAGGCATATCCCATCGGGAAAGCACACAACAGGTACAGAACCCAGCCAAACGGCCCCCAGTGAAACATTCCATACATCGCCGCCCACTCGGCCGCCGCCTGGCTTTTGGCTGCAACCCCAAATGGCGGGGATTGGTAATAGTAGGTCCATTCAATGGAAGACCAGTAGATCAACGAGGTGCCGATGCCGGCACAGAAAAACATGGCGACCCAGCTCCATCGGCTGAATTCCGGTTTCGCGTCAGGACCACCCAGGCGGATGTTGCCGTACCTGCCAAATCCGAGCCAGGCAACCAGCCCCAGGGAGATAACGCCGAACCAGATATAGAGAAAGCCCAGCTGGTCGGTTACGAAATTGAAGATACTGTTCATTACCGCCTTGGCCTGAGACTCGTAGCCGATCATAAACACCACCACGACAAGCACGGCAATAATGGCCGGCCAGAATATGCCCTTTTCTATGGGGGCCGAATCGTTACGTTGTATCGGTTGTTCCATTGTCTCTCCTTTGGTTGTGGGTTTTGGTGCCAATCATCCCGCTTTGTTGCAAACGTTATCTTTCACTGGATTTTGCGTGTATCCGTGAGGAATAAAGCAATATACATGCCAGTCGCTAATGCTCCAAAGACCAGGTGGGGAGGATATCTGGGTAATGTTGCGGCAGGTCTTGAAAAAAATGCGGCGCGCCTGTGAAAAAAAAAATCTTTGCTGTCCTGGTCCTGGTGAAGCAAGTGAATCAAAATTGATTTCTGTGTTGCACTGGTATGGTAGCTGAGTCAATAGTGACGTGATTGCCGTGTGTGGCGAAAGAGAGCTTCCTGTAAATTGTTAATTACGCGTTGTTTGTTGGGTCGGTCAGCTGATTGGCGACCTTGTCGGATGGCGGTGATGGCGGCCTGGATGTTCGGTGCGATTTGGCAGTTGCGAAAATTTTATTTTTAAAATCAATATTGACTCACACGGTTTAATCCTCTACTGTAGTCCTACTCGGTTTTTGGAAAAAAGAGTGTTGGTTTTCAGGCGCTTGAAGTTGTAAATCTCCTATACGGGGCTCATTCATGGAAACGTTAAAACTGGCAGGTGCGGCGGAAGGCACCCAGCGGAAAAGCAGGGTGCCCATGCCGGAATTATTAAAAAAAACCTTCAGGAATACCGCATTCTGGCAGGGGGTCGCAGATCAGATGCCGTTTGGTATTCTGATCAGCGAACCTCCCGGAACCAGGATTCTTGTCATCAACAGGGAGGCGTGCAGGATCTTTGGGATTGCCGCCGTAGCCCCAGGTGAATGTGTTGATTTCCGGGAGGTCTTCTTTGGCGCCGGAGGCAAATGCTTTTATGCGTCAAAGGATGTGCTGCGGGAGGATTCTTTTTCCTCCGGTTTCTTTGGCAAGAATTGTTATGTGGCAAGGGCTTTTGACGTTCAGATCCAGCAGCCGGGGGGGCAGAAAAGGTACATGAGCGTTACCTCGTCTTCCATTACCGACAGCAACCGGAATCCCATCGCCATGATATCCATTGTGGAAGATATCAATGCCAGGAAAGAGAACGAAATAAAGATACGCAGAGACCTCAAGCGGCTGGAGTATGCGCTGAACGCTGCGGTGGATGGTTTGTGGGAGTGGGATATCCCCAAGGACAGCGGATACCTGAGTCCCCGATATCACCAGATCTACGGCTTTGAGAACAACGACCTGCCCGGGGATATCAAGTTCTGGCATTCGATGTTGCACCCGGACGACAGAAAGGAAGCGCTGGCCCGGCTGGTAAAAGCCCTGAAGAGCCCGGACGACAATTACACCTCGACGTACCGGATGAAATCAAGGGACGGTAAATACCGGTGGATCCTCTCCAAGGCTATTGTCACCCGGCGAGGGTGTGACGGCACCGTTGAAAAAATGGTTGGCACCCATCAGGACATCTCCAGGCAGGTGATGCTGGAAAATCATCTCAAAAATGCCAACCAGATCCTTCAGCAGGAAGTCCTGCACCAGACCATGCATCTCAAGGAGGCCAACCAGCAGCTCGAAACGATTCTGAACTCCTCCTCGGAAAGCATATGGGTATGCGACGGCAGCGGGGTGATTCTTAAGGCGAATAAGGCGGCAAGTGAAACAATCGGTCTGGATGCGGAGAAGTTTATCGGCAAGAAGATGATTTCCCTGGTTGAAGACGGCCTTATCGACCGCTCCATCACCGTTGAGGTCCTGGCCACCAAAAAGCAGGTGACCCGGATGCAGAAAATATTCAAGACCGACAAGGATCTCATGGTGACGGGAACCCCGGTGTTGGACGAAAATGGCGACATTTCGATGGTCATCATCAACGAAGTCGACCTCACCACCCTCAATGAACTCAAGCGTGAGATTGAAGATGCCCAGACAAAGTCGAGATTATTCCAGGAAGAACTGAACCAGATCTCCATGCTCGAGCTCCACGAGCAGAACATGGTGGCTACCAGTGAAGGGATGAAGCAGGTGGTAACCATGGCAATGAAGCTGGCCAGGATGGATGTATCCAATATTTTGATTCTCGGCGCCTCGGGAACCGGCAAGAGCCTGATTGCCAAGTTCATGCACAACAATGGCCCCAGGAAAAACAAACCTTTTCTGCAGATAAACTGTGCCGCCTTGCCGGAATCGCTTCTTGAAGCGGAGCTGTTCGGGTATGAGAAAGGAGCTTTTACCGGGGCACAGGACAAGGGTAAGATCGGTCTTTTTGAGCTCGCCGAAGACGGCACCATTTTTCTCGATGAAATCGGTGAACTCTCTCTCAATGTCCAGGCAAAAATTTTGAAATGCATTGAGGAAAAGGAGATTATGCATCTCGGTGGACTGGGCGTGATAAAAATACACTGCAATATTATCACCGCCACCAATGTGGACCTGGTGCAGAAGGTTCATGAAAAAACGTTCAGGGAGGATCTGTTTTACCGGATCAATATCTTTTCGATAACCATTCCGTCACTGAAAACACGAAGTGAAGACATTATTGAGTTAAGCCTCATGTTTTTGAGAAAATATAATGAAAAGTACGGGATGAATAAGAAATTTTCCCAGGACTGTCTGCACCGGCTCCAGCAGCACGACTTTCCAGGAAATGTGCGGGAGTTGAAAAACCGGATCCAGAAAGCCGTGGTCATAACGGACAACGAACTGATCACCGATCTCATTGAACTCAGCTCGGCTCCGGTGGAGTCAAAGAATTCCGGCAAGGTAGCATCCTTTCCAGCCGGTTCTGTGGGCCTGGCTGAAATGGTTGACCAGTTTGAAAAAAACATCCTGCTCGAAGCTGCGCGGAAATGTTCTTCGAGCAGGCGCCTTGCGGCGTTGTTGAAAACGAGCCAGTCGACAGTCGTCAGGCGCTTTAGAAAACACGGTCTGACCCATATGCTCACCCGGGACAGGACGGTATAGCCGTATTACTCCGGACAGCTCTTGAACTTTTTCAGCCATGTAATGTTGCCGGGCACCAAGACGTTTTACGTGCCAGGTTGTTGTTATTGCAGTCTATTTGCTGATCATCTTGGTTAATTTTTCTGGGCTGTATCAGCTTCTTCTGTTGATCTCGCTTTGTCCATAAGGGCTTTTCCCAGCCTGAACCGCTTTTCGCCTGGGCTGCCCTGTTGTGAACGCAACCGAAGCTGCGCCCCTTTGAGCTTTGCGAGATCAGCAGTGGGCTCGCAATACACCAGCGCCTTGGTGAAACATTCCTCGACGCAGAGGGGGGCGCCGCCGCAGAGATCGCATTTTCTCACACCACCTGTGTTGTCTATCTCGATCATTCCATAAGGACAGGCTGAGACACACTCACCGCAACCGCTACATTTATCTCTTTGGACAAGAACAACCCCATCGTCTTTGTAAAGTGCAGATTCCGGGCACACCTCAAGGCATGAGGCTTTTGAACATTGAAAGCAGATACTCTGGACAGAATACCCGCGCGAGGCAAAGTTGTTTATCTGTATCCGGGAGAGGTACGGCGAGAATACACCTTCGTGGCTTGCCGAGCAGATATACGCACAGCGATTGCAGCCGGTACATCTGTCAGGTATTGCAAATAACTGCTTTTTCATTGCTTTTCCTCCACCATAAACCGCGTTAGACCAAGAGCTTCTAACTTCTCTTCTTCTGGCACACCTTTTTCATTCCACAAGCGACTGCGGTAATATTCCGACAGCGCACCGCCAAAATCTTCTTCAGAGAATCTGTTGCCGTCGTAAGCTCCTTTTTTCAGCTTCGTGCTCATCATTTTTTTCGGCAGTACATCGTCAACGTTGGAAAATCCAGCCTGTACGTTAAAGAGGCGAGCAAGGTTCCATATCCGTTCTCCTGCTGTTTTCAACTCCTCTTGGGTAACTTCTTCCCCCAATCCAACACTGAGAAAATCCGCGATGATTTTCAGGTCGATCGTGGCCCAGAAATCACAGAAGCCCATCGACCATTTTATGGTGCTGAAATTCTGGCCCTCTATCACGTCCATGACCTGCCGGGAAAGGTCAAATGGGTCGTTGGAGAAGACGGTAAAAGCCCGGAGGTGGCACGCACCGCGCTCGCTGGTTGCGTAAGCTATGCCCATACCATAGTTTGCTCGCGGTTCATAAGCGGGAATATCCATGCCTTTTACCTCCGCCGAGAGATCCTGGGCCTGGTATTTTGCCGCCAGTTTTTTTGACCCCATCGCCAGGTCCTTCCCCCTCACGGTGGAGAGATTGGCAATTTCTCTCAGGACCGATATGTATCCGTCTATATTGCCGAATCGCAGGCCAAAGTCATGCCTGCCGGTCTCCCCGAGTTCCATTGCAAGGGCGATGACGCTCCCGCAGCTCATGGTGTCCATGCCAAGGTCATCGCAGATACGATTGAAAAGAATTACCGCAGGCAGATCGTCTATTCCGCAGTTAGATCCCCCCAGACAGAGGGTCTCGTATTCCGGACCTTCAACCTCTGTGGTCCCGGTTTTAGTGAACTTTCCACAGGCGATCGGACATGAATTGCATGCCCGGTCTGCCAGTTTGACTTCTTTGATCGCATCCGCATTCAACCGATCACTGTTTTCATTTAAACCTTCTGTGTAATTTTTTGTGGGGTGCACGCCCATCTCGTTGGTGATATCCACAAGACATGCGGATCCATCGGTGTGGAGGACAAGGTTGTCCTCCTGAAACAGGTTTTCTGATTTGTGTTGTGCTATTGTATCCAGCAGCTTGGTCATATCAGCCGCTTTAATTGCACCTGTACCTCTGCAGATAATACCCTTGAGGTTTTTGGACCCAAAAAGAGCGCCTGAACCGCCGCGACCGAACTGTCTGTAGGATTCTGAGCCGACGATACTAAAAGGAATAAGATTTTCCCCGGCGGGACCGATGCTCAGAGTTTTGCCACCCAAAAGGCCCGTCTGGTGCTCCAGCATCTTCTCTGTTTCGAGGATTCCCATTCCGGCCATTTCCGAAGCGTCTTCCAGAGTTACCCGATCATCGACGATTTTCAGGAATACGGGTTTGTCCGCCCGGCCGGTAATGCTGATTCCGTCGAATCCGGCAAGTTTTAATTCGGGGCCGAACCCTCCTCCGATATTACTCTGGAACACCGTTCCGGTTTGCGGGGATTTGGAGACAAGGCAAAGCCTTGATGTCATGGGGACTGCGGTCGCACAAAATGGACCGGTCATGATCACGATGGCGTTGTCAGGAGAAAGAGGGTTCACTCCCGGCGAAACGGTTTCCCAGAAGTAACGCAGGGCTAATCCCCACCCACCCCAGTACTTTTTTAACCATTCCTGGCGAAGCGGTACCGGCTCAATCACTCCCTTTGTTAAGTCAACATGCAGAATGCGACCAGCGTAAAGATTCATAGTGCGCCCTTGGGTTGATAGGTTTGGAAAGATTCTCAGTTAGGCATTTCCCAAAGACCGTCACGGATAAGTTCGTCCATCGCTTTTTCGATACCCCGGCGAAGGATTTTGAACATCTCATCGATCTGTTCCCTGGTGATTATGAGAGGCGGGGACATGACGTTCATATTGATAACCGGGCGTACGATCAGGCCCATTGCCTGACATTGGCTGTCGATCCTGCTGCCCATTTCGTAATCCAGCTCAAGCGGGCTCTCCTCTTCAGGGTTCAGCAGGCATTCGACGCATGCCATCAACCCCTGGCCGCGCACATTGCCAACTATCGGAATATCTTCGAGTTCTTTTACTTTACTGAGGAAGTACGGCTCTATCTCGCGGACATGTTCGAGGATGTTCTCTCTTTCCATGATCTCTATATTCTTGAGGGCTGCAGCACAGGCGACCGGGTGACCCGAATAGGTGTAGCCGTTTGAAAAAATAACACCTTTAGCTTGCTCACCGCCCATTTCAGCCATGAGCTTGTCCGAGACGATGCAGGCTCCAAGAGGCAGATAGCCCGATGTCAATCCTTTGGCGCAGGTGATGATGTCCGGGATGATGTCGAACACTTCTTCCGATGCAAACCAATGTCCCAGGCGGCCAAAACCGGTTACGACCTCATCGGAGATGTAAAGCACATCATATTTCCTGCAGACATCAAGACACATGCGGTGATACCCGACCGGCGGGACAACCACTCCTCCTGAAGCCATGACTGGTTCGGCGATAAATGCCGCGACATTGTCAGGTCCCAGTTCCAGGATCTTGTCCTCCAGCTCTTTCACCTTCAGATCCCTGAACTCTTCCACAGACATTGCCCTGGGCTTGCGAAAAGGATTGGGGGAGTCGATAAAACTGATAATGTCTGTGGCAAAATCCTGGTAATTCTTGTCTCTTGTCTTGCCGGACGCAGACGCTGACAGGTAGGTACTGCCGTGGTATGCATCTTTTCTGGAGATTATCCTCTTCTTGTTCGGACGCCCCTTGCAGTTATTATAAAATGCGACCAGCCGCAGGGCGGAATCAACGGCAGTGGAACCACCGGTGGTAAAAAACACCGTGTTGAGGTCTCCCGGTGTCAACCGGGCAAGCTTTTCCGCCAGAAGGACTGATATGTCGCTGGTCAAGTTGAAAGGGGAATAGTAGGGTGAACGCATTACCTGCCCAGCGATGGCATCCGCCATCTCCTCTCGGCCGTAACCGATCTGCGTACACCACATGCCGCCGGGACCGTCGATCAGTTTGTTTCCTTCGGAATCGAACAGATATATTCCTTCTCCTCCAACGGCTACGGTTCTGTCGTTTCCGCCGAAACTCCCCAGATCTTCCCAGGGATGGAGATAGAATTGATTGTCCTTTTTTCTGAAAACCTGGGTGCCTTGTTCATTAATCTTGTCGAAACAACTATCAATTATGGTATTCATCGATACAATCTGGCCTCCTTTAGCGAGAGAGAAGTTTTTATCCTCAGATCAAGATGTGGGTTTTTCAAGCGTCCAAGTTTCTAGAAAGCTTGTTTTGTATGATCGTACATTTTTGCTAATCCTACAGAGTCGCGAAGCAAGTGTCAATGTTTTAAATGAACGTACATACAAAATAATAATTAAGTGCAACAGACAGCTTGGGGGTGTTGACAGCAGCTGGACGCAAAACATTTTGAAATTATAACATATTCAAGATAGCTGACACCGGCTGACCAATTTTTTCCAGTTTGTCTCTTGACGATTACGGTTTGTCGTGGATCGATTACGATACCGCAACCACGGGACATGCGGTCTGCAGGGGGAAGTCTTTATTGGAAAACAGGGCGGTCAGGACGAGCAGGCAGCAAAAATATCGGACCGAAAGTTTTGCGGGAAATCAGGACAGCACCGATACGCCTTTAAAGATCAACCGGATCGACACGAAAACAAGAAGCAGGCCGAGGGTCCGGCGGAACATGGTCTCGGAGATGTAGTTGAAGGTGCGGTTGCCCAGCCATACCCCGATAAACATGGCCGGCAGCATCAATATCCCCAGGGTTACCACCTTAAGGTCAAAAAGCCCGTTGGCGACAAATGTCGCCGTCTGGGCCAGGGCTGCGGGAATGAAGATCAGAACCAGCAGTCTTCTGAGGTGGCGTTTGTCAAGGTTCCGGCCGAAATGAAGCACCAGCGGCGGGGCGTTGATCCCTATGAATCCGCCGCAAAATCCGGCAAAGGTACCTACTCCCAGATCAAGGCTCCCGGCACGGGCGGGTAGTGGTCGTTGCTGTTTGGGGGCCGGTACGTGAAACAGGAACCACAGGGCGGTCAGGAAAAACGCTGCCCCGAGAATTAGTTGGAAATGGCGGGCGGCAATGACGTTTAAAGCAGATGCTCCGGCTATCGACCCGGCGACCATAAGCAGGGAGATGGGGATCCAGTAGCGGGACGATATCGGCACGGGGTCAATTCTGATCATACTTATGCCGCCGAATATATTGATAAAAGATGCGAGAACGACGGTCAGTTTCGGGTCTATGAAAAAAGATCCCAGGGCGACGATGACCGTTGTCGTGCCGGTGCCGGTAACTCCTTTGAGGAAAAATGCCGCTATTGCGACCAGGGGAATCAACAAGTATTCCATCAACACCACCTCCAGACACCATTTGGCAGGAGTTATACGGGGAAGCCGTCCCCGGGGGTACCCTCACTGTTCTGGCTAAAAGCCGCCCGCCGGGAAAAACAACCAACCGATACCGAAATACCGGTACTGTTATGCTATCAAGGCTTTTCCGCTGATCTAAACACCCGCAATAATACGCTACAACATCTGGCGGTGCAACGATTCTGTTGGCAGATGGTGTATTGCGAGCCCTTTGCGGACTTCATCGTTCTCAACGTCAGTTGACGGCTGGAAAGACAGAGAAGGGGGGACGAAATTTTATCTGCGAACTTTATTAATCCAGTAAAGTCCGTATAATGTATGCTGGCTTAACGATCGACACCACCAAACTGAATCCCCTGCAAGTGGAGCAGGGGTGGGTAAAGTCAACAAAGGAATCATTTATGGCGTCCGGAATAACAAAGGCTGTCTGGGGGGTTGCAATGGCCACGATTGTCGCTGCTGCCGTTTATTTCAGTTTCAGGCAGCAGCCTGAAACTGTCGGCAGCCGGGTGGCCGGCAGAGACATCCCGGTTCCTGTTGAAGTTGCTGCTGTACGGCATGGGCCGCTGTCTCTCTGGCGAACCTTCAGCGGGACCATCGAACCCAAGGCCAAGTTCATCGTTGCCCCGAAGATAGGCGGGCGGGTCAGCAGTCTGTACGTCGACATGTCGGACCAGGTGGCCCGCGGCCAGTTGGTGGTCCAGCTCGAGGACGCGGAATACCGGCAGGCGGTACTTGAAGCCGAGGCACGGCTGGCGGTGGCCGAGGCGAACCGGGTCGAGGCGGTGAGCCGCCTGGAGATCGCCCTGAGAGAACTCGACCGCACCAAGACGCTGTTTAACCGGGGGATTGCTTCCGAGAGTGATTTCGATGCGGCCAAGGCCAGCTTCCTGACAAGTCAGGCCTCGGTAAAAGTGGCGGAAGCCAACCTCAAGAAAGAGCAGGCGACCCTCACATCGGCCCGCATCCGTCTGGATTATACGCGGGTACGGGCCGACTGGGAACAGGGAGACGACAAGCGTACCGTCGGCGAACGTTTCATTGACGAAGGCAATACCGTGGCACCAAACACCTCCCTGCTCTCCATCGTGGAGATCGACCCGGTACTGGCGGTGATCAATATTACCGAAAAAGATTATCCTCTTATCCGTAGCGGCCAGCAGGTGAAGGTGCAGACGGACGCTTATCCGGACAGGGTCTTTTTCGGCAGGGTGGTGAGGATTTCTCCAGTTTTCCGGGAATCGTCGAGGCAGGCGAGGGTAGAGATAGAGGTGGCCAACGACGACCATCTGCTCAAGCCCGGGATGTTCTCCCGCTGTACCCTTGAACTTGAAAAAGCTGAAAATACGGTAAGCGTTTCGCATCTCTCAATCACCAGGAGAAATGATGAGGTGGGGGTTTTCCTGCTCTCTGAAGATGAAAAAACGGTGCAGTGGATAAAGATCACCCCCGGTTTTGTCAGCGGCGATCAGGTGCAGCTTGTTGATTCGACCCTGTCGGGCAAGGTGGTGATTCTGGGGCAGCAGTTTGTCCACGACGGCTCAGTTGTACGTGTTGCCAACGCATCATCTCCACCGGCGGCCGGAGGCGCGACAGTTCAGTGAGTCTTCCCAAATTCAGCGTATGCAGGCCGGTGTTCACCTCGATGGTCACGCTTATCGTGATCATCCTGGGATTGAGCGCTTTTTATCGACTGCAGATCGACCTGCTGCCCAGCATCGAAATGCCGACGCTTTCCATACGGACCAACTATGAAGGGGCTTCGCCGGAAGTCATGGAACGGTTGGTGACCCAGATAATTGAGGAGATAGTCGCCACCGTTCCCGGCGTCGGGGAGTTGACCTCGGAATCAAGTGAAGGGCGAAGCAATGTTTGGGTCAGGTTCAACTGGGGAACCGATATCGATACGGCGGCCATCGATGTGCAGGCTCAGCTCGAGGATGAAATCAACGAACTTCCCGATGATATTGAGAGGCCGCGGGTCTCAAAGTTCGATGTGGCGAGTTTTCCGGTGGTGATCATGGGCATCTCCAGTTCCATGGATCCGGTGGAGCTCACCAGCCTGATTGAAAACCGGCTTCGTTTTCGGCTGGCCAAGGTGCCGGGGGTTGCCCAGGTGGATACCTGGGGACAGTTCACCAGGGAAATTCGTATTGAAATCGACCCGGCCCGGCTCAACGCCCTGGGCCTTCCGCTCAACGAGATCCTCAATGCCCCCAAAAATGCCAACCTGGATCTTCCGGCGGGCTCCATAAATCAGGGCAAGTATGAGATAACCCTGCGTGCCCCAGCGGAATATATCAGCCTGGATCAGATTCGTGATACGGTCATTGCCAAGCAGGACGGCGGATTCGTAACCCTTGGCCAGGTCGCTGCAATCCGTGATACCTACGAGAAACGCAACCGGATAACGCGTCTTAACGGCAACTCGGGGCTCAATATTGCCATACGCAAACAGCCCAGTGCCAACACCGTGGATGTGGCCACAGGCGTACTTGCGGAAATCGAGCGTATCAACAACGACTTTCCGCAGATACTGGTCGTTCCGGTCACCAATCAGGGCAACTTCATCGAACGTTCAATCCAGAACGTTGCCCGATCGGTTCTCTACGGCGGAACCCTGGCAGTGCTGGTACTGCTCCTGTTTTTGCGCAGTATCAGGTCTACGCTGGTGATTACCGTCGCAATTCCCATCTCCATAATCGCCACTTTTGCCATGATTTATTTCGGCGGTTTCACCATTAACCTCATGACGCTTGGCGGATTGGCCCTGGGGGTGGGGATGATGGTTGACAGTTCGGTCGTTGTTCTTGAAAATATTTATCGCAGACGGCAGGAACACAACGAATCGGCGGCTGCAGCCTCAACCTACGGGGCCGAGGAGGTGGGCACCGCCATCTTTGCCTCGACTGTTACGACTCTGGTTATCTTCGTGCCCCTGGCGTTCATCAAGGGTGTTTCCGGTATGCTTTTCAAGGAACTGGGATTTACCGTCATGTTTTCGCTCACCTGTTCACTGCTGGTGGCGCTCAGCCTGGTTCCCATGATGGCGTCGAAGATGTTCGCCCTGACGGATCATAGAGGCCCTCGTCCACCAAGATTTCCGAGACTTTTTGCGGTCAGCACCGCGTTTTTTGAGCGTCTGACCGGCGGCTATATCAAAATGCTGGGCCATGCCCTCAATCATCGCTGGTCAGTTGTGCTTTTCTCTACGATGGTGCTGGCCCTGAGCATAATGCTGTTTCCCTATATCGGTTCGGAATTTCTGCCGCCAAGCGACGAGGGGGAAGTGAATATAGTCGGGGAAATGGAAATAGGCACCCGCCTGGACCTGTTAGACAGGCAGACCAGGATGATGGAACAGCTGGTGTTTCCTGCGGTTCCGGAGACGGTGTCGTCGTCGACAAGGGTGGGTACGGGATGGCGCAACGCCAAACCCAACGGAGAGATTCGTCTCTCCCTTTCTCCTGCGGCCGAGCGAGTGCGGTCAAATACGGAAATCGCCGCTGATCTGAGAAAACTGCTGGCGGGTAAGATCCCCGGGATGGAGATCAGGGTCCGGGCTCCCCAGGGCCAGTTCATCCTGGAAAGGATCCTGGGAGGTGATCAGGGCCTTACTGTCGAGGTTCGCGGGTTCGATCTGGACACGCTAGACAGACTGGCCGAACTTGCTTCCAGAGCCGTCGAAAACATCAGCAACATTACCGATATCGAGGTGAGCCGCAGCGGCGGAGTGCCGCAGCAGGATATTATCATCGACCGCGACAAGGTGGCCGACCTCGGCCTGACCCCGAGAGACGTCAGCAAAGTCCTGGAAACTGCCCTGGCAGGAGCCAAGGTCGGTGAGTTCCGTTCTGGTGGAGAATCAGCGCGAATCCTTATTCAGCTCAAAGATGCGGAAAATCTCTCCATGGATGAGATCCTGGGACTGATGCTGAGCACACCGGGGGGCACCAAGGTGACTCTTCGTAATCTGGTCACAACCAGTTCGAGCAGGGGGCCGGCGGTGGTCGAGCGCAAGGACCAGCAACGCATTATTTCCATTCGCGCCAACGTTGCCGGCCGCAGCCTCAGCGCGGTCGCCGAAGATGTCCGCACCGCTCTTAGTGGTATCGTCATCCCGGAAGGATACGAGCTGCGGGTGGCAGGCAACATCGAAGAGCAGCAGAAAGCGGCCCGCGAGCTCGGTGTTTCGCTGGTTCTGGCCCTGGTGCTGGTGTTCATGGTGCTCGCCTGCCAATACGAATCGTTGCGTGATCCAATCATCGTCATGGTGAGCGTACCTCTGGCTGTAATCGGGGTCTTGCTGACACTGTATCTGACCGATACCACCTTGAACCTGCAGTCCTATATCGGCTGTATCATGCTCGGCGGCATAGTGGTGAACAATGCCATCCTGCTGGTTGACCAGGCGTCGCGGCTACGGAGAATGGGGGCTTCTGTCGCTGCTGCGGTAACCGAAGCCGGCCGCCGGCGCCTCAGACCTATTCTCATGACGACCCTGACCACGGTGCTCGCCCTTGTTCCCCTGGCACTGGGAGTGGGCGAGGGTGCCGATGCCCAGGCGCCCCTGGCACGGGTGGTGGTAGGCGGGCTTACCGCTTCGACGCTGATTACCCTGGTACTTATCCCGGTGGTCTTTACCCTGGTACACCCGGACACGATAATGGAAGAACAATGAACTGTCTGACAACTCATCTTGGCCGTTTCGGCGTCTATCCTGCCGTTGTTGCGGTTATCCTGCTTCTTTTCGGCTGCGTCACCCCGGATTACTGGTATGGTGACCAGCCGCTCTATACGCCGGAGGGGGGTGACATGGGCGACTCCCCGGTTGAGGAGCAGGTGTCGCTGCCAACCAGACAGCCGACGCCCCTGCCCACCGCAGAAGACGGAAAGATAGCCATCTTCATTGAGGACGCGGTGTTTCTCTGTCTGCAGCAGAACCCCGAACTTCTGGTTGAACGCTATAATCCCATGATAGCTCTGAGCTTTGAGCAGATTGAGCGGGGACGATACGATCCGGAAATTTTTGGTGAACTCCAATATCTGGACGAAACCGCAACCGAAGTGTCCCGCAGCACCAGGGAGAGGTTCAGCGTCGAAGGCCGGGATGTGAACGCAACAGCCGGGGTCCGGCAGCAACTCCCCACCGGTACTGAAATTGAAGCAACTTTCGGGGGAAAACGGTCCATTTCGAATCGGACGCCCGAACAGCAGGATTTCCGGGTGGGGCTTACTCTCACCCAGTCGCTTCTTAAAGGGTTTGGTCCGGCAACCAATCTTGCCGATATCCGTCTGGCCGAACTCGATAGTCGTGCCTCTTATTATCAGCTGCGGGGGTTTATCGAAACACTGGTTTCCGAGGTGGAAATCGGGTACTGGCAGTATGTGTTCGCTGAGCAGGGGATCGCCATTTTCGAGCGATCACTGGAGGTGGCCAGAAAACAGCTGGCCGAAGTGGAAAACCGTATCGAGGTGGGGGTTATTCCAAAAAATGCCGCAGCCGCGGCGAGAACTGAAGTGGCCCGGAGGCAGCAGGCTCTTATAGAGGCGCGAAGCATCCATGCCGAAAGACGGCTCAGGCTGATGCGGCTGCTCAATGTGACCGGCAGCGACCGTTTTTCCCTCCAACTGATTACCAGGAGCAGCCCGCAGACCGCCACCGCACCGCTTGACGATCTCAGCGAACACGTGCAGCTCGCGATGAAGTTGCGCGCCGATCTGGGCGAGGCAGGGCTGCAGCAGAAAAAACAGGAGCTTGAAGTGGTAAGAACCCGTAACGGATTGTTGCCGAAGCTCGACTTTTTCATCGATATAGGCAAGACGGGGTATGCCGAGTCGTTTAGAGGTGCAGTCAGCGATCTGGAAAACGACAGTTACGACCTGCTCACCGGGCTCAGGTTTTCCTCCTATCTGGATAACCGGTCGGCCAGAGGCAGACACCAGGCCGCCACGGTTTCACGGGCCCAGGCTGCTGCCGCGGTGGATAACCTCAAAAGCCTTATAGCCTATGATGTGCTCGCCGCTGCCAACGAAGTCAACCGCGCCGAGAAAAAAATAGAAGCCAGCAGGGTTACGAGGATGCTGCAGGAGCAGACCCTTGAAGCAGAGCAGGAACGGTTCGCCGTCGGAAACGTGACGTCACTCCTGGTGGCCCAGGCCCAGCGCGACCTGCTGGTAAGCCAGCTCGACGAGGTGGAGGCGAAAGTCGACTACCGCATCGCCCTGGTAAGGTTCTTTTTGGCCGAAGGCAGCCTGCTGGAAAGACGCGGCATAAAGCTCGACTCCGCTCTTGCAGGACCGGGTACTCCGGTCCTGTAGCCGGTTCAGAGTTATGGAAAAAATGAAGAGGTTGTGTCATAGTTCACTCTCTTGAGCGGTGAGAGTGCGGTACGCTCTTTTACAGGGGGTGGGAGGAATGGCCTGCCGGCGTGATCGCCTGACTGAAATAAAAAATTAATGGTGGAAATGGAAAATTTACTACACATTGCCCTGGTGCAGACGACTGTTTCAAGAAACGTTGAAGAAAACCTGGAAAATAGTGCAAAATGGATCGGGCAGGCCGCACAAAAGGGAGCGGATCTGGTGGTTTTTCCAGAAATGTTCATGGCGCTCCCGGCAAAGGATGTCGAACTGGGCAAGGTTGCGCAGCCCCTTGACGGACCGTTTGTCCAGGGGCTTGCCAAGCTTGCAGCAGACCACGGTGTCGGCGTTGTCTGCGGTATCTGGGAGAAGCTGGCCGCGGATGAGAAAAAAGCGGCCAATGTCGCGGTAGTTCTTGACCGGAACGGCGATCTGCTCGCCCGGTACAACAAGGTTCACCTCTTTGATGCGCTCAGCGTCCGGGAATCGGACACCATGACAGGAGGAAATGCTGCGCCGCCGGTTTTTTGCATCAACGGTGTCAACCTCGGCCTGGCGATCTGCTATGATCTGCGTTTTCCTGAGCTCTTTCGCTATCTTGCGGTCAACGGCGCCGATGGGGTGATCGTTCCTTCCGCATGGTATGCGGGGCCTCTGAAAGAAGAGCACTGGCTGACGCTTTTACGGGCACGGGCCATTGAAAACACCATGTACGTCTGTGGGGCAAACCTGTGCGGGACGCCGTTTTCTGCACGCAGCGCCATTTTTGATCCTTTTGGCGTGGCCGCAGCCGAAGCGGGCGAGGGAGAAGCCCTTGTCCTCGGAACCATCGAGCAGAGTCGGATAGGGGATGTGCGGACCAGGCTCCCGTCTTTGTCACATGTCAGAAAGGATCTATTTATTGGCTGAAATAACAGGGGTTATGCCCCAAGAAAAGGAGATTGAACTGTGCGGGAGTTAAGAAGAAACGATAAGCAGACGACTTTGGACCAAGCCGTGGAGTTGCTGAGCGATGCAGAGTATGGCACGTTGTCCACGGTCGACGGAGACGGCCAGCCATACGGCGTCCCCCTGAACTATGTCTACAGAGACGGCGCGATTTACTTCCATTGTGCTCTCAACGGCCATAAGCTCGACAATATCGGCGGCAACCCAAAGGTGTCGTTCTGTGTCGTAGGAGATGTCGAGGTGTTGCCGGCTGAATTCTCCACCAGCTATCAAAGTGTAATTGCTTTCGGGGTCGCCTCTGAAGTGGTTGGTAATGAGCGGTACCAGGCCCTTGAGTGGCTGCTTGAAAAATATTCCTCTGACTTCATGGAACAGGGGATAAAATATATTGACAAATTGGACAAGGTCACCAGGATCATCAAAATTGAAGTCCGCCATGTCAGCGGTAAAAAATCGCCTGTCAAGGGGTAGCTCGCCGATTGGCCGGGGTGCAACCGGCGTGCAGAGGGGCTTTAAGACATAGCCTATCAATATCCAAAAAAATCCAGGGGGCAGCAACTATGAACAGGTTTGACGGCGGCGTATTTCTAGAGAACATTGAGTGGTTCGATGAGAGCGGCAGGGAACTGGTGCACCGCCTGCCGGAGAAAGGCTCGGGAGAGATTAAACTCGGCGCACAGCTCACCGTAAGGGAAAGTCAGGCGGCGGTTCTGTTTTACCAGGGAAAAGCCTGCGACGGTTTCGGTCCGGGAAGGCATACCCTGAAAACCATGAACCTGCCGATCCTTACCAAGATACTCTCCATCCCCTGGCGGGGTGACAGTCCCTTGAGGGCCGAGGTCTACATGGTGAACCTGAAATGTTTTACCAACCTCAAGTGGGGAACCCGCAATCCCGTCGCTTTCAGGGATTCGGAGCTCGGTCTTGTCCGGCTCAGGGCGCACGGCGTATTTAACATCCAGATCATTCAGCCTATTCTGTTTATCAATTCCCTGGTGGGAACAATGGCCGAGTTGACCACAGACAGTGTCGAAGCCTACCTCAAGCGGGTCATCGTCTCAAGATTCAACGACTATCTCGGGGAAAAACTCGATACGCTCGTCAACCTTCCGGGCAAATTCGATGAACTCTCCGAGGCGCTGCAGGCCCGGCTTGAAAAGGATTTCAGCCGGTTCGGCCTTCAGCTGTCCGATCTCTATATCACCTCGATCACTCCCCCTGACGAGGTGCAGCAGGCCATTGACGATCAGAGCAGGCTGAGCGCCATAAAGGACATGGACAAATTTATGCAGATGAAGGCCGCCATGGCCATGGAAAAAGCAGCGGGTGCGCAGGGAGAAAGCGGCGCCGGGCTGGGCATGGGGATGGGGCTCATGCTGCCTGGTATGTTCGTCGAGGCGTTGAAAAAAAACAGTGACAGTAATGGTACAGCCGGAAGAAAAACCGTATCCTGCCCTGACTGCGCCAACGCCATTTCGCCTGATGCCAGGTTCTGTCCGCTGTGCGGGCATCAGGTGGTGGTGATGTGCCAGTGTTCTGAATGCGGGAAAAATATTTCGCCAAAGGCCAGGTTCTGCCCGCAATGTGGAGCGCCGGTGCACAAAAAAGCTGCTGCTGCCAGCTGTGGAAAGTGCGGAGCAGAGAATCTGCCCAACTCGATGTTCTGCAACCAGTGCGGCGAACGGATCTGAAGGGAGCAAGATGGAGCTGACTGTCGCCCAACCCTGTCCGACCTGTGGGGCAGAGATTGTGCTCCGTGAGGACGAACGGCTGCTTCGTTGCGATTACTGCGATGTGAACAATTACATGGTACACAGTTCGCTGCCCAGGTTCCTCCTGCCCGCCAGGCTGCCGACCCATATCCAGCAGCGGGATCTCTTCTACCTCCCCTATCTGCGGTTTAAGGGGGTGGTCTATACTTATGGCGGGCAAAAGGTGCGGCACAGTATCATCGACACCACCCGCGCCGGCTCCGGGCTGGAAAAAATCCCTCTGTCACTCGGCCTCAGGCCCCAGGTCATGAACATCCTGCCGGTTACAGCCAATACGCCTGGCGGTTTTATCAAACAATCGGTTGCGGCGAAAACGGTTTTTAAGGAGGCCGCAAAACTCACCACCGTGGTATCGGGGAGCAGAAAAAATAAATTTATTCACATGGCGTTTATCGGTGAGAGCCTCAGCAGGATCTACCTGCCGGTTTATTGTCACCGGGGAGCCCTGTATGACGGTGTTACCCGCCGTATGCTGCTTGAAGAGGTGGTCAGCGACAATCTTGAAGCGCTCAGCGTTGCCGGGCGAAAGGAATGGGAGCCGAAGTTCATTTCAACGCTCTGCCCCGGGTGCGGCGACCCCATGGAAGCGGCCGGCGGAAGTCTTGTGATGATATGTACCAATTGCGACAGCGGCTGGCTCGAGCAAGGCGGCAGGTTCGAGGCTGCTGATGGCCTGACGGTGAAGGGTTCGGCCGATTGCGGGTACGTCCCGTTCTGGTATCTTAAAACAACGACGGCCGGGGCGGAGCTTGCCTCTTTCGCCGACTTTCTTGAGCTGACCAACCAGCCTGTCATGATAAGAAAATCCCACCGGGAAAAGCAGCTTGCATTCATGGTGCCCGCTTTCAAGGCCAACCCCCGGACCTATCTCCAGGCAGCGAGAAATTTCACCTTGCGCCAGGGTCTTTTCCCCGACGGTGAAAGGACCTTTAAAGGTCATCGTTACCCTGTCACCATGCCGTCCGGCGAGGCGGCGCAGTCTATCAAGTCCGTTCTTGCTTTTTGTGCCGTGAGCCATGTGAAAATCAGGGAATTGATTGGCAGGCTGAGCTTCACCGTTGCCGCCCCCAAACTGATCTATCTGCCGTTTCGCGATGCAGGCCATGATGTTATCCAGGAGCAGAGTGGTATCAGCATCTCTGCTGCGGCCCTCAAGTATGGCCTGAAGATGTAGCTCTTGCGCGGAACTGTCTAAATGCCGTCCATGTGCTGCTCGCGATATGATTTGATGCTCTCGTCGTTGCTAAACTTTCTGATGAGATCAAGACAGGCATCGTCCGTGCAGAATTGCGGCAGCATCTGCGGCAGAATTTCCATCATCAACTGCTTCTGCTGCTGGTGATCAAGATTGAGGATAGTCGTCTTGAGTTCTTCCAGGTTCATGGCATTTCTCCCGTGTTGTTGATTTCGTCTTTCAGTCTATATTGGGTGGCTTCTGCTAACAGTCGCAAAGTTGACGGTATGTCTACGAGAAATGTGACCTGATATAATGGTATCATATCCGGGTAAAAATGATAAAGAAGATCTCCTTTTTGAAACAGGGAATAAAAAATCTCTGCAATAAAAAACATCCTCTATCATTTTGGTATGCCTTGATACATTGATTAAAATTCCGATTCAAAAAGGTGAACAGTGTCCGTCTTTAACCGGAATTGAGCGCCCGGCATGGACCGAAAGAGTCATAGCGCCAGAAATAGAACAGGTCTGGGAAAAGAAAATAAGATGAAGCAGCGGCTGGAGCTTACAACTCCCTATTTTAGGGGTGCAGGCTAATTTTTGTCGGGAATCTATCCTTGCACAATTTGACTATAGAGTTCCTTGAGATCTTTATGAATTATCTTTTGAAAGCTCTAGCTGGCAGAACTTGCACTGAATTGCAAAAACAATGAAAAGATGGCTTTTGCCGGTTCTGTTTTTTTGGTTGAAAAACTGTTTTCTCCTTCTGCTGCGCCACGTTTATCGATCATAATGAGTTTATGTTGCGACAATACAACATATTTTACCTTATTGATCACCAGCTGAATAATTGCCAAAACCTGACGAAATTAACCTTAAAGCTTGACAACAGCATAGATTTGCACCTAATAAATAATGATATGTTTTGAGCATTCGCACATAATACTACTGTGTCGCACTAAGAAAATCGAGCCGAACTAATCAAACAAATCTGCTGGAGGGTCTAAAATGTTAAGAAAGATTGGGATTCATCGACGCCTCGTCATGGCAATTGTCATGGTATCATTGGTCAGCCCTGTAATTTCCATTGGGGGGAGTGATAAAGATCTTGGAAAAGACTGGTATTGCAATGAACCAGAAGAACACACGCGTTCCTACCAAGAGCATGTGAAATACCACATCGATAACACCAAACAAGCCATAGCCAATGAGTTAGAAGAGATTTTTACCAATCAATCGCTAACAGCTGATGAAAAGCGTGACAAAACAATAGACGTTTTAAATCGATATCTGCTGAAAATAAAAATGGGCACTGGCGATTGAAAATTCATGATAAATAAGGATGTTTCCAGATAGTTAGGATATAGAAAAATGCCATCTCCTGATTCAATATAGGGTCAAGAGATGGCGTGCGGGAGTCTGTAAATAAAATTGTGTAACTGCTTGCAATCAATTAACTTTGCCAGGAAAAAGGAATTGACGTGAGCAAAGAATGCGAAAAAGAAATCCTGCACTCTTCTGTATACACGAACAACAGCTTTTCCTTCCACAGGCAGGCTAAGGCGCTCCTCAAAGTCAAAATTCCGATATCATCCATTTTCCACTGCTCTTGAGGTGCCTGCGCCATCGGGTTAAACCGAAGATTGTTGAGCTGTTCCTCTGTCTGGCAATTAAAGTTTTCTTGACATAAACGTCTTTTGACGTTTAGAATTTTTGTGATGCAACTTGAGCTATATGATTCATTCGAAAGCGTATTCCAATTTTTTAATTTCTTTAAAATTAAAGAGGAAATTTCAAATGAAAAAACTTAGTGTCAATCAAGTCCTGCCTTACCTCGTTTCATTTTTTATTCTTGGATTAATCTTTACCGGAAATGCATGGTGTTCTTCAGAAAAACCTTTTGAAGGCCAGACACTCGTCGTCGGAACCTGGTCAGGCCCCTATGCCAAAAACTTTGAAGATGCTATCTCAAAACCGTTTGAAGAGATGACAGGTGCCAAGCTGCTTCATAAGTACTCATGGGATTTCACCCCTGAAATTATCGCTGCACCAGCAGATGATCCACCGCTTGATGTAACGATCACCGCAGATTCAGATTATCTCCTTGGGGTAAAAAGAAAACTATGGTTACCCATCAGGTATGATAATGTACCCAATGCCTCAAAAATTTTTGATATCATCATGAATGAGATGTCACCGACAACTGAATTCGGCGTACCGTTTGATGTCGGTATTCATGTCCTGATGTATAGGAAAGACCTTGTTAAGAATCCGCCTGATTCATGGAAGGATTTATGGAAAGAAGAATATAATGGTAAAATAGCCATAGAAAGATGGTTTCCCTACTGGATTTATGTGGGAAGTTATTTGACTGATTATGATCCGCCTAGCAAAGCGATTTATTCTCCAGAGGGCCGGGAAGCCATCCTGGCCAAGATGAAGGATCTCAGCAAACGCTGGTTTTTCTGTTACAGCAAAGGTGCCGAGTTCTGGGCCGCCCTTGATGCAGGAGAAATTCTTATTGGTAATTACTGGAACGGCTCTGCAACAGCAAAAATTCAGGAGCAGATAAAAAAACATGGTGAAGCCACCACCTATGCGATGCTGCTTCCCCAGGAAGGCGCTGTAGCATATCTTGATCACTTCTGTGTTGTCAGGGGCACCAAAAAAAGAGATCTCGCGGAAGCTTATATCAATTACCTTGTAAGCACCGAGGCGCAAACCGCATTTATGAAGGCTCAGTACAACCTTATGGTTAACAGGGAAGTTGTTCCTGAAATTCCGGCTGTCATGAAAGATATACACCCAAAAACAGATGACGACTGGCGAAAAATTAATTTTATTGATGCTGAATATCTTGAACCTCTTCGAAAGGAACTTGAAGATCGTTTTATGAAAGAGGTGCTCGCCCAATAACATACCCCTCTAGGACGCCTTTACCAGAAACTCTTTAATCAACATACATATCCGGATAATAATTATCTGCCCGGATATGTATGTTGTCGGAGTTCAGAATGTTTATAATTACAGGCCACCTCTGAAAATGAGAATTTTACAATAAATTCAACCCGGATGGAGATGTGTTAATACTGAATCATTTTGTGTATTTCAAAAAGTTGGAGTTTTCTTGAGCACAAGATCGGTACATAAATACATTTCCAGAGGTACCTACAGTTTTAAGAGGACATTCATAGTATGAATAATTTTGCTTTGGAACTGAAGAATATCGAAAAACAATATGGTGGGGTAACGGCACTTGAAAAAATAAATCTTCAGGTAAAAGAAGGTGATTTCTTTTTTCTCCTCGGTCCTAGCGGATGTGGCAAAACTACACTTCTCAAAATTATTGCTGGTCTTGAGGAACCGACAAGCGGTAAGGTTTTTATTAAGGGAAGAGATGAGACTGAGCTTCGTGCCAATAAGAGGAATACCGCCACTGTTTTTCAGGAATGGGCGCTTTTCCCCCACATGAATGTGTACGACAATATAGCTTTTGGAATGCGCATGCATAAAAGTTCCAAGCAGCATATTGAAAACAAGGTGAACGAACTACTTGATTTGATACATATGATCGGTTTTGAAAACCGCATGGCTTATCAGTTAAGCGGTGGCCAGCAACAGCGCGTGGCCATTGCCAGGGCCCTGGCAATTGAACCGGATATTCTGCTGCTGGATGAACCCTTGTCCAACCTGGATCTCGCACTAAGACAAAAGATGCGTCTTGACCTGATCAATCTTCATAATAAAATCAAAAAAACATTTATTTATGTCACCCATGATCAGACTGAGGCCATGACCATGGGGAGTAGCCTCGTCGTCATGAACAAGGGCAAAATCGAGCAGGTAGGCTCACCCAGAGAAATCTACAAAAACCCTGTAAATGATTATGTTGCTACATTTATTGGCGAAACGAATGAGATCAGCGGCACCATCACTGAAATGACACCGGTCCCAGTCCTCGAAACAAGAAATGGCCAGAAAATCAAGATCGATATCAGAGATTCCCAACTTCGAAAAGGCGATAAGGCTGTTATCATCATTCGCCCTGAACATGCAACAGTGATGTCAGAAAATGATGAAGTGGACAATCGTTTTGATTTAATTGTGGAAAATATCGCATATTTTGGTCCAACCCTCAGATTGTATTGCCATACAAAACAGAAGGATGTCACATTTTTTGTTGATGTCCATGCTGAAACCGAACTGGCGAGTATTGTAAATATAGGATCATCGATCACCATTGGTGTGAATAGAGAATATGCGCTTTGCTATGGTGCCAAATAAAGAGGTATACTGTTGTTAACAACTGCTCAGCAGATTTACCTGCACAATAAAAGATGAAAGAGATTTTATTTCAGTAAGTTGCAAAATCTTTCATGTTCAAATATGGAGGAAAGTACTGTTTTGGCAACTTTTAAGATTTTACAAAAAAAATATAAATACCTCCTTCCGGCACTTCCTATTTTGCTTTTTTTTCTTTTATTCTTTGTCTACCCATCCATTGTAATGGTCAAATACAGTTTTAACAGGTCTCTGATGTATGGTGAAATTGAGGCCGTTTTTACAATGGAAAACTATATTAACTTTTTCACTGACCCCTTTTATCTCAAGGTACTGTGGCGAAGCATGGTCCTTGCGTTCTGGGTAACGGTGTGCACGATTCCATTCGGGTATATATTGGCCTATGGATTATGGACATCCAAGGGACTCTGGCGGAAACTTCTCTATTTCTGTATCCTGTTGCCGCTATTCACTAACCTGGTAGTCAGGCTTTATGGCTGGCGGATTCTGTTATCTCCCATGGGACCGATCAATGAGATACTCCGAGATATTGGGGTTATCGATAAAAGTCTGAGTATGATTTATACTCTTCCTGCAGTAGTTATCGGACTTGTTTCAGAATGTGCACCTTATTTTGTCCTGATCCTTTTCAGTGTCTTAACATTAATCAATCCCCGGTACATAGATGCAGCTTTAGACTTGGGCGCTAGCAGGATGAAAACTTTTTTTAAAATCATCTGGCCGCTGAGCATGCCCGGCGTTATTTCAGGCGGGATGCTCACATTTATATGGTCTTTCGGTGCATTTGCCACACCGACAATTCTCGGTAAACCGATTCACTGGACACCAGCGATCCATGCGGAACGGCAGATTCTTTCTATTAGAGACTGGCCCTTTGGTACTGCCATCGGCATATCACTGGTTGTCATTGTTTTGATAGTCCTGTTTATCCAGAGTCGGATCGTTCCTAAAGTTCATAGCCAGCGAAAATTATAGTAAATGCATCCAATAAAAACGCATTATGAGGTGGATGAATGAGTGATCATCAAGATCAGCGTGTTAGCACTTATCGTAAGCCATTTGACTGGAACCGCCTTGTTTTTAATATTTTTCTGGTCATAGTACTCTTTATATTGCTGGTTCCGATCCTGATTGTCATTTTCAGCTCTTTTTCGGGAAAAGATCACTTGAGCTGGCCGTTCACCGATTTGACATTTCGCTGGTATATTGAGGTACTTAATCGGCCGCTATGGGTGAAAACCTTTATAAACAGCCTTATTACTGCCGGGCTTACGACCTTTTTTTCACTTGTGCTGGCAACACCTGCAGCATTTGCTCTTAGTAAACGTACAGACAAAAGAGAAGTGAGATTTCTCTCCTCGTTTATTACCTGGCCCATCATGATGCCGCCAGTCATACTGGGTATTGCTCTTTTGATTTTCCTGAGCAGAATTGGACTGAGGGGATCATATTTAGCCATTGCTATCGGACACACCTTGTGGGCTGCCCCCCTTGTTTTCATCACTATGGTCGCGGTGTTCGAACGGTTTAACCCGATATATATCATGGCGGCAAAGGATTTGGGCGCCAACGATTTTCAAGCGTTCATGAAAGTCACAATCCCTATGGTAAAATCGGGTATTATTTCGGCAATGTTTCTCGCTTTTGTTATTTCAACCCAGGAGTTTATCATTGCTCTGTTCCTTTACAGTCCCAGCACCATCACACTGCCGGTGGAACTCTATACAGCCATCAAAGACGAACTGAGCCCCGGTATTTCCGCTATCTCGGTTTATATGATCGGTATTGTCGCGGTGGGATTATTTGTTATCGACAGGGTTATAGGAATTGAAAATGTCGGGTTCAGCGGTAAGGGGTAATGATCGCTGCTGAATTTCAAATCATATGATTGAGGTGGTTGAGACCCCTTGTGGGGAATACACGCTATTTATGATACTGCTGTTGCACGGAAAAAAGGTGCTGAAGTAATTGGTCGTTAGTCGAAGAATAAGCGGCTCGGTCACAGACAGACCATGGAAGAATCCCTGGAGATAGGAGTAGTAAAGGAATATGGCTTCATTTTTGCCAGCTTTTCTGTCAAAGCTGACGAGATGCATTAAACATGCGATGGAGATTTTCTATCCGGTAATGCTATTTCACGGGACATATCTGTGGAAGGAACGAGTTCTCTCACAGGTGTCGGTGAGCATTCCAACAATGAATTTTTCGAGCTCTCTCGGTAAAGATACCTTATAAAATCAGTTAAGGGTGTACCCACATCAGAGCATTCACTATTTTTGCAAAAAATATTTTGATTACCACTAATCTTCAGCTAATGAAAAATTTCTGTAGGGGTATCACTATATGATATCCCTGGCATGACATAATATCCTCAAGAACCCAAAAGAGGAGGATCCGTTATGCCAAGAAGCAAAATTCAATTCCAAGAAGGCCTGAGTTTGAGAGAATTTGTTAATAAATATGGTACCGAAGAGCAGTGTCGTGATCTTCTCTTTAAGGCTCGATGGCCTGACGGGTATCGATGCCCGAAATGCAGTCATGAACTGTACTATTATGTTCAGACACGTCGTGTATTTCAGTGCCGCCAGTGTAGACACCAGCATTCTCTCATAACCAATACTATCTTCACATCATCTAAGTTACCTCTAACTGTCTGGTTTTTAGCAATATTTTTCATGACTCAATCAAAAGAAGGTATGGCTGCTTTGCCTATGAGCAGATACCTCGGAATTTCCTTCAATGCAGCTATAAGGATGAAACACAAACTCCAAATGGTCATGAAACAAGCCGATGACGTCCAACCTCTCTTTGGCCTTGTCCAGATTGATGACGCTTACTGGGGAGGCAAACGGCACGGATGTAAACGAGGGCGAGGCGCTGCAGGTAAGACGCCTATGATCGCGGCTCTCAGCAGAGATACTAAGGGGTACCCCCGTCATATTCGATTTAGTAGAGTCGCTGGGTTTTCTTCTGACGAGATTAAGCGCTGGTCGGAAAAGCATCTTGCTCCAAAACGTGCAGTGTTTACA
>NZ_FNJI01000033.1 GCF_900104445.1 Desulforhopalus singaporensis
CGGGGTAAGGACCAGGAGCAGAACCGGGTACCCGTCATAGCTGAAGCCGGTTTCCCCCATAAAAGCCACAGTACTGAGAAAACTTGCCACCAGGGTGCCGACTATCATCACCGTCGGCGCGTTGCGGCCGACCACATAGTAATCTTCCATCCCTTTTACTTTTTTACCGGCATAGTTTCCCACGATCACATAAACAATAAAGGTTGCAAAAACACCTATGGCATAGACACTCATATGTTTTGCTCCTTATCCGTTTGGGTGGTCCCCGGTTGTTCCGCAAAATCCCTGCGCAACTGCCAGATCGCAATAAGTCCTATAAAAACAAGCACTCCGCCATAGTAAATCGAAAAAAGGTTAACGGCCAAAACATACCTCCTCTTGGGAATAGGTTTATGGTTTACAGCTTTCAGACGTTTTTTGAACTATTTCTAGGGCCAGCTTTGTTTTGCAGAATTATCGATAGACCTTCAGGAAGACCCGTTGCCAACACAGTCATTGCGCGGCGATTATCGAGTAGCGGGGAGGACACCCTCTTTGGGGTTTTCAGTTATTTCCGCCGTTTTCAGTGATTGCGGTCGGGGTTCATCCTGGTCTTGGCTACTAAGAGCAAGATTTACGCCCAAACCGCGTTTCGTCGAAAAAACTGTGAATAACGAAAAATTACAGTGGGATGGAAACAGGAGCTCGATATGCGGAAAAAATTGCGTCAACCCGCAATGTCAACATAAGTTGACGCCGCAGCCATAAGTTGACCAGCAATTACAAGATGAGTCCCATTTACCACGGGAAACGATAAACTGGCGTCTTTTACTTCCCCGGAGCCGTTTTGGCTCTTCGCCTCTTGAGTCTTTTGCTCAGAGCCTGTTTGGAGATACCGAGCAGTTCAGCCGCCCTGCTCTGGTTATTGTCGCTTTTTTCCAGGGCTTCACCGATTGCATATTGGGTAAGCTCGGAAAGTTCGGGGAAGTGTCCGAATAATGTTTCAAGGGATCTGTTGTCATTAAGCGTTGCCGCAGGAAAACCGGTCAGCTTTTCACTCTGCATTCTCTCGTCAATGAGATCCACCGTCAACTCCCCGCTCCTGCAGCGGGCTACCGCGTCATAGATATAGGTTTTCAGTTCACGGACATTGCCGGGGAAGGGGTGGCGGACAAGGGTATCAACAAACTCCCTGCTGATTTCAGGACATTTCCGGTTCATACTCTTTGCCGCCTTTTCCGCCAAATGGGAAATCAGCAGGGGGATATCGTTTTTCCTTTCCCTGAGCGGTGGCAACCGGATCAGGTGGGTGCTCAGGCGGTAGTACAGATCCATCCGAAATTCACCTTCGGGCGACACCAGGTGATTCAACTCCCTGTTCGCCGCACCTACAATCCTCGCCGTTGATCTTCGCGGCTGATCGCTACCCAGCGGGTAATAGACACCTTCCTGCAGCAATCGCAAAAGCTTTATCTGGCTGTTTCTGCTCAACTCGCCGATTTCATCGAGAAACAGGGTCCCGCCGGCCGCTTTCTCAATAAGCCCACGGCGATCGATCTCCGCTCCGGTGTACGCTCCTTTTTCATGACCGAAGAGGGTGTCGCTGAACAGCGGATCGTCAAGGCCGGAGACATCGACCGCCACAAAATTCCCCGCAAGCCGGCTGGCGTCGTGAATCGCCCTGGCCACCAGTTCCTTGCCGGCCCCTGTCTCCCCCAGTATCATTACCGGCTGCCCGCTGGTCGCAACGGCTTCAATATAGTGGAAAACTCCATGCATCACAGGGTCCCGGGTGATAATAGACGAAAAGCATTGGGGGGAATTCAGTTTTTCACCATGGACCAGTCCCTTAAGGGAGAACAATTCGTTACGCAGGGTACAGATCTCAACACCATTTCTCAGGGCCGAACCGAAGGTGTTCATATTAACCGGCTTTACCAGATAGTCATGGGCTCCCAGTTTGAGGCACTCCACCGCCGTCTCAATTTCCGAATTAGCGGTACAGATAATAACCGGCACCCGGGGGTGTCTGTTTCGCATCTCCACCAGCACCTGCCTGCCGGATTTGTGCGGCATATTCAGGTCGAGAAACAGCACACAGTTGTTTTTTCCCGCCAGAATCCGCTCCAGTTTTCTGGAGTCATCCACGGTAGTAACGTTTTTGACCCCCATGGATTTAAGTAGGAAACTGTAAGCGTCGAGCTCTGATTTTTCATCATCGACAATAATCACCTCAGTATCAACGTGGTTAAAATTCAACATTTTCCCCCCTCCTCATCCACCAGAGGCAGCTCGACGGTGAATTGCGCCCCCGGCCTCAAGTCCTGTACCGTGATACTTCCCCCCATCTCCTTTTCAACTATCATCTTGGCCATATAAAGTCCTATCCCTGTCCCGGCAGCCGTTGACTTGGTGGTAAAATAGGGATCGAAAATCTTGCCGATCAGGGATTCTTCTATACCGATCCCGGTATCCTGGATAATTATGACCACATGTTTTTCCGTGGCACTCACCGTTATGGTGATTGCATCCGCACCTTCATGGTCCTGTTGCTTTTGCAGCCGCCGCTTTCCTTCAATCGCCTCTTTCCCGTTTGACAGCACATTGACGAGGACATGCACGAACTCGTTTCGGTAGCCGAGAACCAGAAGCTTTCGACCGGCTGTCTCACTGTTTTGCACCAGCTCGATGTGGCTGTGGCTGAGCTGGGATTTCATCAGCTTCACCGCATTCTCAATCGCCGCCGTCGCGTCAAAGGCCGTCTTGTGCTTCGACGGTTTGACATATTCCCTGAAATCGTTGATCGTCGAGGACATGAACTGGATCTGTGAATCCGCCTCGGTTACCAGTTTTTCGATAAACTGCTTGTCCATCATCTTATTGTAATACGCCGGCTGGATACTGGCGATATAGGTGGCAAGAGCGTTGAGCGGCTGGCGCCATTGGTGGGCAATTGAGCTTATCATCTCTCCCATGGCGGCCATTTTCTGCGCCTGTCTCAACTGGTTTTCGGCGTTTTCCCTTTTCGAGATATCCCATACGCTGGAGAGAATAACGACATCGTTGTCCAGCCGGAATTTTTTCAAGCTCACCTCGGTCGGAAACTGACTGCCGTCGTCACGCAGAAACATCCATTTGAACGTTACCGCTTCTTTTAAAGTCAGGCTGTCCAGTATCTTCGACAGCCGCTGCATGCTGTTGGTCCCGTCGTTCTGGCTCGCCGGGGAAAAGTCGAGCATCGATTTGCCGATTATTTCAAGGCGATCTTTTCTCAGCATTTCCGCCGCCCGGTCGTTGCACTCCACATAAACATTATCCCGGGTCAGCAGGATACCGTTGGTCGCGATGTTAAAAATTGTCTGGTACCTGGTTTCCATCTCCTTGCGGCGGCTTATCTCCCCTTCGAGGTCCTTTTCCTTCCAGTACAGAAGTTTCTGCTGACTGCTGACGGTGGTGTCAAACCGTCGCTTGGCAAGCAGCAGGGCAGCGCCGCTGCCGCAGACGACCAGCAGTGTCAGCAGCGCAAGAAACGTGAGGATCTTGAACACCACCTCCATGGCGAAAAGCATCGCGGTATTCCTGGCCAGATCATAGGCCTCTTTTTTTTCGACGGTGGTGCACAGATACCACTCGGATCCGGACAGCTTTTTGTAAGACAGGATCATATCCCTGCCGGATAATACGTAATCATACGTTCCGTTCGGATGGTTGGCAAAATAATCGAGCACCCCGGCAAGCGAAGGGCTGAGATCCTGAAACCTGACATGCATCTCGTAAGAGGATTCAGGATGAACCAGGATGGTACCCATCCGGTCAAGGATAAAGGAATACCCGGAGTGACCGATAGTCGCGTTCAGAACATTTTTTTTAATGGTATCAAGAATAATATCCGAACTCAGGACCCCGGCAAACGTGTCGCCCAGCCACAGCGGCTTGGTGATGGCTATAACCTTTCTCATGGTCGTCAGATCGGTGTAAGGACTGGTAAAAGCTACGCGGTTGGCCTCGGTGCCCTTACGGTACCAGGGCCTTGTTCTCGGATCGTACCACGTCTCCGGCGTCCAGCCGCTGCCGACAATAATGATGCCGTCGCTGGTACCGACGTAGACGTCGGCAAAATCCCCTGCCCGGGTAGCCATCTGCAGAATACGCATGGTTCCGGGATTGTGTCCGATGGGCACCTCCCGCACCGCCCTGGCGGTGGCGTCGATTATGTTCATATGCTGTTCAAGCCACAGCTCGACGGTGTTGGCAAGTTCCGTCGCAATGCCCTGCTGGTGGTTCTCCACAGTTTTTTCAGTTATAATCCTGGTACTGTTATAGGTGATCACGGTAAGCACCAGTATCACCATCAGCATTCCGCCTATTATGAGGATATTTCTCTTAAGATTCATGTACCACCGGATTAGCATCGATAAGAACCGAACGGACCAACACCACATTGCCTTGACAGTCCATCACCGGTTCCGGCCACGGACGATCAGGTGTAATACTACAAAACGCAGATAAATATTGCACAACCATGTGCAAAAAACAGCAAACATATCTGTCAATCGGCAAACCTTGTCTCTTTTTCTGCAAGGGTATTGGTATAGTTATCCGCACAAGCCCCCCAGAACGGCAGCTCTTTTTTTCAGAAATATTATTGCCAACCGCTCTTTTTTCGTTTTTTTTAGGGGAGATAAAGGTAACCCCGGCCGGAGTCCTTGACCGCAGTTTTATTTCACTGATCTGCGTCGGCCGATCTCAGCATATAACGCTCAGGCAGGAACAGGAAGATGATAACAAGACCGGATCATGTAAACATCGTGGTAAGCGATCTCAAACAAAGTTGTGATTTTTTTTCACTGCTGGGATTTACAAAGGGTCCGGGGGGCCGGTTGTCGGGCGTGTGGATTTCGGAGGTGGTCGGGCTTGAAAACGTCGATGCCGACTATGTAGAGCTCACTCATCCCGGTTCAAGGATGCGCATAGAGCTCATCTGCTACAGATCCCCCGTTTCCGGAAAATCACCGGATATCGGCAAAGCCAACCGGATAGGAATCAGGCATATCGCCTTTGCCGTTGACAATATTGAAGCGACGGTTGAAAAGCTTGCGGCGGCAGGGGTCAGATTCGACAGCGGGATTCAGCTCTACCCGGCAACCGGGAAAAAACTGGTCTACTTCAAGGGACCGGACAACATTCTGCTGGAGTTAGCCGAATATCCCTTGAAATAACCTTCGCAGGGACTCTATTCCTGTTTCAGGAACCGGCAGGGCTTTAAATATCCGTTCATTTATGGACAACCGGATTCGTCTCTGTTTCCGGCCAATAATGGAAATAATGGTCGCCGGAAAGCCTGAGGCAGCAGCCAGTCTTCACCATACAACCAGCGTATGCTACAATAAAAGAGCAGCAACAGCTTGCAACATAGCTGGACGACCATATAAAAACATCATGGCGGATATCCTCTACCACCTTCTGGCTAATCTGCTGTATATCCGCCGACACAAAAAGAGCATTCACCTCAAAGAAATGAACAACCCGTTGCTTTATTTCATCTTCAAAGGCGATCTGCATACTCTTTTTTCGGCGAAAAAAAGACCGTCGTCGTTCAGCCTGTCGCTAACCCGAAAAGCATCGATAAAAGATATAATCGAAGCTTTTGGCATTCCCCACACCGAAGTCGGCAAAATAGAAGCCGGCGGAACAGAGGTCGACTTCACCTTTTGCCCTGAACACAGCCAGACCGTGGTGGTTTTCCCCTTTGATTTCCGGACGACCCAAAAACTCCCCACCCTGCTGCACCCCGAGATTGGCAAACCGATTCGATTCATGGTGGACAGGACCGTCCTCAAGCTTGGCCGTAACCTCAGACTCGCAGGGTTCGACACGACGGTTGCACCGGCAAAAAGCTTCAGACAGACAGGACTACAGGCCGAGCGCGAAGGACGAATTATCGCAACACGCAACCGTGACCTGCTAAAATGCGCCCAGGTGCGCCATGGCCAGCTGATCCGCTCCCAAGATCACCGGATACAGATCGGCGAGGTGTGCGACCGCTACGGTCTGCGCCGAAAAATGAATATTTTCACCAGATGCCCGGAATGCAACGCAATACTAGCAAAAGTTGCCAAGGATGACATTTTGCACCTTCTCGAACCTCTTACCCAAAAATACTACACATCTTTTATGCGCTGTGTGGGTTGCAGAAAAATCTACTGGCGAGGATCGCACCATCATAAGATGTCCGTTTTCATGGACCAGATCCGTAATCGTATAAGCTTTTAAAAGATCTGGCTGCGGCGATCTTGCCCCGAAAATTTCACTGGGAGACGACAACACACCACGGCCCCACGGCCAGGACCTTTTTCGCGAAGAGCTCCTGCAACGATTCGGTCTAAAGAATACGGTCGCTTTCAGCGCAGTATGCGGCGAATTCCTTTTCAGCCAGTGGCTTACTGAAAAAATATCCCTGCCCCTTGGTGCATCCCGCCTGACAAAGCAGCCGTAGCTGCTCTTTGGTTTCAATGCCTTCGGCTATCACCCCGCAGTCGATCTTTTGGGCAACGAACAGGATGGCTTCAATGATTGCAAGATCGCGCGTATCTTTGTGAACATCCTGTACAAAACCCTTGTCAATTTTCAAGGTAGTGATAGGCAGATGCTTAAGGTGGTTCAGAGAGGAGAACCCCTTGCCAAAATCGTCGATGGCCAAACAGACTCCCATCTGGCGCAAAGACTTCAGGCGAGAGATCGTCTCTCCGACATTTTCCATTGCCACGCTTTCCGTTATTTCCAGCTCCAACAGCCGCGGATCCAGCGATGTCTTCTGCAGGATCTCGGTGACCAGCGTCAAAAACCCGGGATCCTTGAACTGGGACATGGATATATTGACGCTCATCTGCAGCGGCGGGATTCCCGCTTCCTGCAATGATTTGGCGTAAGCGCAGGCCGACTGGAGCACTTTTTTGCCTACCGGCACAATCAACCCGCTCTCTTCAAGCAGCGGAATAAAGTCGCCGGGAGCAATCAGCCCTTTTTCAGGATGGTGCCACCGCAACAGAGCCTCCACCCCGAAAACCCGACCGGACGACAATTCCAGTTTCGGCTGGTAATGCAGGATAAACTCATCATTTTCCAGCGCCTGCCGGAGATCATTTTCCAGAAGCAGAAATTCATGAGCGCGGATGTCCATTTCCCGGGAATAAAACCGGAAAGTATTCCTACCGCACTTTTTCGCCTCATACATGGCGACATCGGCACGTTTGAGCAGACTTTCATTTTCTTCATCGCTGGAACGGCACACACTTATGCCGATACTGGCGGACACATAACATTTCCGGTTATCGAGAAAGAAAGGCGACTCCAGACTGTTGAGGATTCTCTGGGCAATGCGGGCAACGTACTTGATCTCCGAAACATCCTCTATCAGAATGACAAATTCGTCCCCACCAAAACGGGCGATTGTATCCACGGCGTACCGCAGATGAACGGTCATCCGTTCAGCCACTTGCAGCAGGAGCTTATCTCCGGCCCTATGCCCCATGGTGTCGTTGATCTTTTTAAACAGGTCAAGATCGAGAAAGAGAAGAGCAGTCATTGCCTTGGTGCGTTCGACCCTTTTCACCGCCCTGGTAAGACGATCCTGAAACAGCTCCCTGTTGGGGAGCCCCGTCAATGAATCATAATAGGCGAGATAGTTGAGGTGGGACTGTTTTTTTTCCAGATCCTGTTCGATGAGTTTGAAGTCGGTGACGTCGAGAACGGTCCCGGTCGCCCGCACCGGTTGGTTGCCGTCGCCCAGGGTAACCTGTCCCTGAAAATAGACATAACGGGTGACGCTATCGCCGGAGTCTATCCGGCAATTGATGCTGTAGGATCCGCCGCTGGCCAGAGCCTTTTCCAGTTCCATTCTCACCTGGGCCTGATTTTCCCTGTGTACCGCACCGCAAAGTGCGTCTATGGAGAAAACAAAAGTGTCGGGATCCGCACCAAGTATTCGATAGAACTCAGCGGAACAATGAAAACTGTTGTTCTCAATATCCCAATCCCAGCTGCCAATGCGGCCTATTCGCTGCACTTCTTCCAGATACGCCCGACTGGTACGCAGTTTTTGCTCGATCACCTTGTGTTCGGTTATATCAAGCCAGCTGCCGACAATTTCCCTGCCCCCGCCGTCTTTTGACGCCACCATCCGCAGCTCATCCCGTACCCAACGATATCTCCCTTTTTTATTGAGCAGCCGGTATTCCTGGATGACCGTTTCAGATGCTGGAAGCGTTGCCAGATTTTTTATTACCCTGGCTCTGTCGTCCGGATGGATCCTGTCCAGCCAGAAAGCGGATTTCCCCTCAAAATCGCTGCGCTCATATCCGAACTGGTGTTTAATATTGTCGCTGACAAAGGTGATGGCAAAATCGTTATCCCCATGGCAGAGATAAACCACCGCCGGACAGGCCAGGAAAATATCCTGGCGGCAACCGGAAACAGTAACTATCGGTACGGCATTATCTTCGTCTGCCAGGACGTTATTGGGGAAATTCACGGATTTCATATTGGGTAAAGCGCGCAGTAGTAGTTTTTCGGTTGCACATCTTAGCACGACAAAGTCATCGTAGCCGCGTTGCATCGTTTCTGCGCCGCGGTATCATTTGGCAACAGCCGTCTTTTCGGAACAATCCCGGGTATAAAAAATTTTTCGACGAGGTTTTCCAGCTGAAAAAACATGCTTGCCACCCCAGTCCGGACAAGTTCGTCAGGACTTGGGTGGCAAGGGCATTGTTTAATCCACGGGGAGCCAGTCGGCACCCATCCTGCGGATAACGTTAAAGCCGCCCGGCAATACGATATTGTTGCCGTAGCCGACATGATCGAGAAAAACCTGTACTTCAAACGATCTTGACCCGGCATTGCAGAATATAACCAGCTCCTTGTCCCGGGGAAGCTCAGCAAAACGATCCCGAACCTCGTCGTAGGGCAGGGAGAGCCAGAAGTCGGCGCCAAAGGCCTCGACAAACGGTTCGGCCTGGTTTGGGTGCCGCACATCGAGCACCACTCGTTCGGGGTTGGTCGCAGGGCTTTCCATCCAAGCGTAAAACTGCTCCAGGCTCAACTGACGCATGCGATTATCGCAGAGGTTATCGGCGATATAGGCGGCGGCATTGATAGGGTCGATGGCCGGTGAAAACGGCGGAGAATAGGCCATTTCGATATTGGAGAAATCATCCAGCGTTGCGCCTGCGCAAAGGGCAACCGCGGCGGCGTCGATCCTGGCGGACAATCCGTCGGTAACCGGCCCGGTGCCCTGCAGCCCGAGCACTTTTCTGGTACGGCGATCAAAAACCAGCCCGATGCACATGATATCCTGGCCCGGATAGAAATGAGCCCTGTCGGAAGGCGAAGACAGCGACAGCTCAGCGTCAAAACCCGCCGCGCGCGCCGCCTGCAGACTCAGTCCCACAGCGCCGAGCGATACATCGAACGCTTTGACGATAAAACTTCCCACCCCGCCTTTAAAGGTTGATGGAATTTTTGCCATGTTATCCGCGGCGACCCTTCCCTCCTTGTTGGCCATGGAGCCAAAAGGCGCGATAAATTTTTGTCCGGAAACCAGGTGCATAATCTCGACACAATCACCCGCGGCATAAATATCGGGGTCGGAAGTCTGCATACGCTCGTTCACCACAATGCCTCCGGTTGCACCGACCAGAAGCCCCGCATCCCGTGCCAGTTCTGATCTGGCCCTTATCCCTGCGGCCATTATTATCAGATCGGTGTCAAGCGTACTTTTTGCTGTCCGTACCGCCACCCCCTTGCCGTTTTCGGTGATAATTTGTTCGGCGGCCTCATTCAGGTACAGGTCGATGTTGTTGTCACGCAGGTTTTTTTCAAGAATCCTGGCCATCGGTTTGTCGACAATACCCGGCAGCAGCTGGTCCATATACTCTATCAGCGAAGTTTCCACTCCCCATAAATCGGACAGAGCTTCCGCCATTTCAACACCTATGGCCCCGCCGCCGATCACCACGGCCCTGCTCACCAGCCCTTTAGCGATCATCTCCTTGATCGCAACAGCCTTGTGCAGGTCGCTTATGGTGAAGACATTGGAGCTGTCTGCCCCGGGAACGGGAAGCTGAACCGGGGTACTGCCGGTTGCCAGCATCAGGGTATCGTAAGGCAGACTGCTGACTTTGCCTGTGTTCAGATCCTCAACATCAACCGTCTTGTTTTTACGGTCTATGGCCAGCGCCCGGGTGGAGGTCAAGGCATGCACCCCTTTTGCCTTCTCAAAAAAATACTCATCCCGGACCATATGAAAACTGGTTGAACGGAGTTCCTTTTCATCAGCCACATCCCCCGAGACATAATAGGGGATGCCGCATCCGCCGTAAGAAATCAGGCTATCCTGATCGATAATGGTAACTTCGGCTCCGGGAAGGAGCCTCTTCACACGACAGGCAGCCTTTGGACCAGCCGCCACCCCACCGATTATTATAATTTTTTCCGCCATTGGCCTAACCACCTGCTGTTGTTTGCAAAAGACTTATTTTTTCAGGTCATTTTTCATACCGATAACCACTTGTCAGTTTCAATCATATGAACAGTAAAGGTAAAAAAAAACAATAGTCTTTCAAAAAAGTTCCTATTTTAGTTCTATAATTTCCACCGTATCCCACCCTCCCCCCTTTGATCCTGCGATAAAAAAGCAGCCGCCCGGCTGAGCTAAGATCAATGTATTGGCAAGAGCAACATATCAAGTGTTCAAACCAGGATATATAGATCACATTTTCAACGAAACAGAGTCAGGCTGACCAAGAAATCCACAAGAACCGTTCAGGAGAATTCAAGCTGCAGACACCGTAAAGCACACTCTTTGTCCACCAGGGCGGGATATATGAGGGTGTAGTTATGGCAACGGAGGCAGAGAGATGGTAAAGATGGTGCCGACATTCTCTTCGCTTGCCACCTCAATCTCCCCATGGTGACCGTCGACAATATTTCTCGTTATCGCAAGCCCAAGGCCGGTACCTTTGTTCTTATCGGTGAAAAACGGTTTAAAGATCTGTTTGCATTTCTCCGCCGACATGCCGATGCCGCTGTCTTTTACGATAAGTTCCGTCTGCTTCTCAGCTCCCAACCGTGTGGTTATCTGCAGTTGTCCGCCGTTTTCCATGGCCTGCAGGCTGTTGACAATTATATTTATCAGTGCCCGGTACAAAAGTTCCTGATCGATCAGGTTGCTGACAAGGCCGGGGGCAAGATCGGCGACAAGTTCAACCTTTCTGTTTTTGAGCTCCGGGGAGATGAAATCAAGCACCCTGTGTACCACGCTGTTCACCGAACCCGGCTGCAGGGCAGGCTTTTGCGGCCGCGCAAAATCTAGAAATTCAACCACAATATCGTTGAGCCTCACGGTTTCATCAACGACGATCCTCGCCAGGTGTTCATTTCCCGGCGCGATTTTTTCTATACGTTTTGCAAGTATTTCGGCAGTGCTGCGAACAATCCCCAAAGGACTTTTTATCTCATGACTGACAGTCGCCACCATGGTTCCAAGGTGAGCAAGTCTTTCCGCCTGATTCAACTTTTCTTCCAGTTTCTGCCGTTCGACCGCCCGCTTTTCTATTATTTCGCCGGCCCTTGATACAATCAGGCGAAGAACCAGGAACAGGATGGACATAAGAACGGAAGAGATGACAATAATTTGTCCCTGAAAATCGAGTATGCTCGAATAGCTCCGCGACAGATCCTTCTCGATCTCTATAACCCCCATGATCACGTCGCCTTCTTCACCGTCGCGGCGTACCTGCCTGAACGGTATAAAAGTGCGAAGCTCACACTGCACGTCTTTACCTATGTGCAGCTGGCTGAATACAGTTCCACTGTATTCCAGCCTGGAGTTGGGGATCCCCTCCAGCGCCTTCTGGTATTCCGTCCCGCCCGCATCCTTCAGGCCGACCAGGTCGGGAACCGTCGAATAGGAGATAATGTTCACGCTGGAGTCATAAATGGTCACGGAATCTATTTTAAGGCCCTGGGTAACGCTCTTTATTACCGAGTCAAGCAGTTCGAACTGCTCGGGTTTGCGCAAGGCAATACCGCCGTAGCGGATAACAGCCGGAAGCACGAAACGCCGAAACACCTGCTGGTTGAGATTTTCCGCCAACAGAAGAGAATATTCCTCGTTCTGCTCAAGCATCACCTTGCGCGCGTTGTTGGAAATGAACCAGGAGAGAAGCAGAGTAAAAACAAGAATTACCCCGAGGCTGCTAAAAGAGAAATACTTGACCAGCTTGAACGACCCCAGACCCGATTCCGCCAGGCTGTCTTCTGAGATCGAATGAAAATTGTGAAGGTTGTTTCCGAAGGCCATCAGCGATCACCCCGGACAAGAGAAAGCGAAACTGAACAGCAACGGGCCGGAGCCATCATGTCCTGCTCCGTTGCTGTATAGTTCGACCTTCTCCCTTGATGCATCAGTTGGCTTTTTTGCGCAGGTAGGTCGGTGTCTCCAGATAGTCATCGTTCCAGTTCATCGAGCTGGCCGTCGTTTCACCTGAAGCTTTAGGATTGCCAGGATTGTCATGGGTCTCGAAATTTGAACTCGGCAGCCTGGCAACCCGTGGATTTCTGTTTGGTGCGGCGGGGGTTCCGGTCTTGATCGGCTCGACCTCTCTTCTCACCTGGGGAGGCTGGCTCTGTGGCTTCTCGGTGGGGGTTATCGTTTCCTGCTGCTTAACCATCCCTCCTACCCCGGTGGCAATAACGGTAACATGCATTTCGTCCCCAAGACTGTCGTCATACAGGGCACCGATAACCACCTTGGCATCGTCATCGACTTTTTCCTGGATAAGTGCCGAAGCTTCCATAAACTCAGCCATGGTAAAAGTTTCTTCAGAGGCTGAGATGTTTATGAGCAGGCCCCTTGCCCCGTCAATACCGAAATCCTCGAGAAGTTGATTGTCGATTGCTCTTTTTGCCGCTTCCACGGCTCGTCCCTCGCCGACGGCTTCTCCGGCCCCCATGATTGCCGGTCCAACCTCTTTCATAACCGTTTTAAGGTCGGCGAAATCCGCATTGATCAGTCCCGGCACATTGATCAGGTCGGTAATTCCCTTAACCGCCTGGAGCAGCACGTTATCCGCCATCGCCAGCATTTCCGACAACTTGCTGTTTTTCTGCATGATGGAAAGCAGCCTGTCGTTGGGCACGGTGATGATGGTGTCCGCATATTTCTGCAGTTCCTGCCACCCGTCCTCAGCGTTTCGAGCACGGAATTTTCCTTCAAAACTGAACGGCTTGGTCACGACGGCGACGGTGAGCGCCCCCAGTTCCTTGCTTACCTTGGCAACCACCGGCGCCGCCCCGGTTCCGGTGCCGCCTCCCAGCCCGGCGGTAACAAAAACCATGTCACAGCCCCGGAGGATCTCCTTTATCTCCTCCAGGGACTCCGTTGCCGCCATACTTCCGGTTTCGGGATCAGCACCTGCCCCAAGTCCCTTGGTAATGTTCGGTCCAAGCTGGAGGCAGACATCTGCCTGGGATTGATTCAGGGCCTGTTTATCAGTATTTGCTGCTATAAATTCCACACCCTGCAGTCTATTCGCAACCATGGTGTTAATGGCATTTCCGCCTCCGCCGCCAACCCCGAAAACCTTGACTACCGCAACATTGTCTGATTCTGCCATCCTAAACGGCATATATACCCCCTGATATGACCTTAAACAACCACTCACAGTGGAGATAAAGTATAAATATTTTTAAGTCTTACATACTATAGCATCCTGTTTGAGCCACTCAAACAAAAATCTAAAATTTCTACATGATTTTTTTTATCCAGTCTTTCACACGACTGACCAGTGTATTTTCCTTGCGGGACATCTCGTCGCGCTTGTCGCGCCCGAACATCACGAGTCCCGCCCCGGTGGTGCAGCGTGGACTGTGGAGCACATCGACCTTGCCCGACATACCTGTCGGGTAGCCGATTCGTACTGGAATATCGAAAATCTGCTCGGCAAGCTCCACAAGATTGGGCAGCAACCCGGTACCGCCAGTGATGACGACCCCGCCGTTAATCTTGTTTTTCTGGCCCGAGGCCACCAGCTCGCTGTTCATCATTTCAAGGATTTCAACGATTCTCGCCTCGATGATGTCAACGAGTACCTTCTGGGTTACCTTGCGCGGTTCGCGGTCGCCTACAGTGGGCACGTCCACGACCAGGTTCGGTTTAATGACCGAGGAAATCGCTCCCCCATAGTCTTCCTTGAGACGTTCGGCCTCCTGCAACGGCGTTCGCAGCCCCACCGAAAGATCATTGGTCAGGTTATGTCCCCCCAGACCTATCTCACAGGTATGACGTATTGTTCCGTCGCAAAATACCGCAAGGTCGGTGGTTCCTCCACCGATATCAATGAGGGCCACCCCAAGCTCCATCTCGTCCCTGCTCAGGACCGCATTGGCGGAGGCGATGGATTCAAGAACCAGTTCGGCGACCTCAAGTCCGGCCTTGTTGCAGCAGGTAACCAGATTATGAACTGCGCCGATATCGGCGGTGACGATATGGACATTGGTCACAAGCCGGACACCGGTCATGCCGATAGGATTCTGGATGCCGGTGTGATCATCAACCATGTATTCCTGGGGCATTACATGGATGATCTGCTGATTTTCGGAAATCTTGACGGTACGGGCTGCGGCAATCACTTCATCAATATCAACCTGCTTTATTTCCCTGTTGTTGACCGCAATGATTCCGGGACTGTTGAATCCCTTGATATGGTTGCCCGCAATCCCGACATAGACATATGTCGAGCGCAGATCGCATCCGGCATCTTCCTCGGCGAGCCTCACCGCCTCCCGGATCGAATCAACCGTCGACTCGATATTGACAACCACACCTTTTTTGAGCCCCTTGGATGGAACCGTACCGACCCCGATAATCTCTATATCGTTTCCGGATACCTCGCCCACGACACAGCAGATTTTGGTGGTCCCTATATCCAGCCCGACAACCAGTTCGCCCGTCCTGTAATTGTCAGGTTGATCGCCATCGGAATCCGCCACCACCAGTTCCGCCCTGTCAAGCTCGATATCTATTTTCTTGTCGTCCATTGCTGTCTTTCTATTCTGATCCAGTCTGTGCCACCAGCACTTTATCCTGCAGATAATCCATCTGGATATATTCTATTTCTGAAATAAGGTTACTGCCTTTACCCTTTTTATAAAGAGCCTTGAGTACCTGAACAAGCCGCGCGTACTTCTGACCGGTGTTGCCGTTGCCAAAAAAGATGGGAAACGTATAATCCACCAGATAGACAACCATTTCTCCTTCCGGGGTAACATGTACTTCTGAGAGTGACTGCAGCGGCAGGTGCGGGTCGTTTCCCCTGACTTTTTTTAAAAACAACAACACCTCCGCAAACGCCTTTTGCCGCACACTGCCCTCCGGCAGTTCAGCCAGCCCGGTAACGACGGGAAAATCGATATTGCCGCCGGGAGTTACCGGAAGAAAAGAGACCCCGTTCTTATCCATGTAGTAAAATTCGGCCCCCGTCTTAGCACTTCCATGTATCAGCGCAAGAGGAATATTTTCCTGTACCGCAATCTCCACCGTCGAAGGCCAGGTCCTGACGATCTCGGCGGAGGCAATCCACGGTACGGATTCAATTCTATCTTTAAGCTTTTGCTTATTCAACACCAAAAGACTTGTCTGGTAGAGAGTTATTCCCGAAGCATCCTTGAGAACCTGATCAGCTACGATGCCGTTACCGGTTATTAGCAGTTCACTTACCTGGAACATCGTTATCGATTCCACCGCGCGGCGCAACCTCGCTTGGCCGTCGAGGATGAAAAATATCAGAAAAAGAGTTACCGCGATTGTTGCCGTCCCTGTCAGGACAATTCTCTTTTTTGTTTTTCTCGCCGAACGATAACTCTGCTGGGGCCTGCTGTTTTTCATCGCCAGCCACTGCTTGATCAGCGCGACCCTGTTTCTGGGTCTCGACAGGTGATCGTTCTGCCCCGGCAGGTTTTTCGCCCACAGCGGTTTCACCTGATATCGCCTGTTCTTTCTGGTGCTGAACCGTCCAGACAGTTTTTGTATGAAATATATGCCTTTTTTAACCATGTCAGAGAATATGAATTTCCGGCTCCAGGTTTATTCCATGTTGTTCTCTTACCTTCTGCTGAATGTGGCGCATCAGGGAAAGCACGTCCCGGGCGGTCGCATGATCACGGTTTACCAGGAAATTACCATGTTTGCTTGAAACCATGGCGCCGCCAAGCTTCATCCCCTTCAGCCCGCAGAGATCTATGAGTTTTCCGGCACTTTCCCCGGGAGGATTCTTGAAAAAAGAGCCCGCATTTGGGTATCCCGTCGGCTGAAGCTGTGACCGTTTTTCCATTACCTCCCGGCATCTCTGGCGAATTTTTTCGCCATCGCCTAGATCCAGCACAAAAACGGCCGATGACACTATGCCGTGCCCCTGGAACCTGCTGAATCCGGGAAACGACCTGTAGGAAAAATGAAGATCATCCTTTCCAAGTACCACCACCCCATCGGCGGTTACCACCTCAACCTCCGTTATCACCTGCGAGATTTCTCCTCCCCAGGCACCGGCGTTCATGACAACCGCTCCCCCAACCGTCCCGGGAATACCGCAGCAGAACTCTATCCCCGACAGTCCGCGGTCGGCACAGAGGTGAGACAGGTTTCCCAGCCCCAGGCCGCCGCCGGCCCGCACCACTGTTTTTCCCGTGTGTTCATCAGTGGTCCAGCACACTTGCCTGAAACCGTCGCCAAGAAGCACGACAACGCCGTCAAACCCCTCGTCACGCACCAGTACGTTGGTGCCCCGTCCGAGAACACGCCAGGCAAGCTGTTGCTCTCTGAAGAAAGTGAGCAGCGGCTGCAGGTCGCTGGTTCTGTTTACCCGCACGACGGCAGCTGCAGGGCCTCCGATGGCAAAGGAGGTATACCTGTCAAGGGTACAGTCAAAGATCACGCCGGACGGAACCAGCTCGACTATTCTGTCCTTGTGGGCCGCTTTCATTTTCTCTCCTCACTGCGTCCCCGGCTCAAGAAGCCTCAAGATCTCTTCTCCCACCTTGACGATATTGCCGGCACCAAGTGTCAGCACAACATCACCCTCTTTCAGCACCGGGATCAGTTGTTGCGCCATAAGATCGACATCGCCTATATACTCGACATTCCGCTGACCATGTTTTTTTACAGCCTCCAATAGCGCCAGGCTGGTAACACCCTGTATCGGCTCTTCCGACGCGCCGTATATATCGCACATTACGAGCAGGTCGGCCTGGTGAAAACAGGTCTGGAACTGGTCAAACAGAGCCCTGGTGCGGCTGTACCGGTGGGGTTGGAACAGAACCACCAGCCTTTTTCCCGGCCACGCCTGCTTCATTGCTTCAAGAGTGGCGCGAATCTCGGTGGGATGATGGCCGTAGTCGTCGACAACGGTTATCCCGCCGATTTTTCCTTTCAACTGCATCCTGCGCTGTACCCCGCCAAACGTTTCAAGGCTGCTCTTGATCCGGTCAAACCCAAGCTCCAGTTCAATTCCCAGGCAGACGGTGGCAAGTGCATTGTACACATTGTGCACTCCCGGCGTAGCGATACTGATCCTGCCGAGCTCACCTTCGATATTCTTCACGTTGAACACCACCCGCCCGTTCTGCCAGCTGATATCGTCGCTGTAGACATCGGCCTGGGGAGTCAGTCCGTACGTTACCGTCCGCTTCTGAATTTTCGGCAGGATATCGGCGACATGGGGATCGTCAAGGCACACCACCGCCGCGCCGTAAAAAGGTATCTTGTCGATAAACTCCAAAAAGGTGTCTTTTATGTGATCAAGATCGCGGTAGTAATCAAGATGCTCCAGATCTATATTGGTTACTACCTCAAGAACCGGAGCCAGCTTGAGGAACGAACCGTCGCTCTCATCCGCTTCCGCAACCAGAAACTCCCCCTGGCCAAGTTTTGCATTGCCGCCCAGAGCATCTACTTTTCCGCCGATGACAATTGTCGGATCGAGCCCTGCCGAAGCCAGCAGCCAACTCACCATAGAGGTGGTCGATGTTTTGCCGTGACTCCCGGCAATGGCAATGCCGTATTTCTTGAGGCGCATCAGTTCGGCAAGCATTTCCGCCCGCATCACAACCGGTATCCCGCTGTCTTTGGCCTTGATCACCTCCGGATTTTGCAGCGATATGGCCGACGACGTGACCACCACATCGGCACCGTCGATATATTCAGCGCTGTGACCCTGGTAGATTCTACCCCCGAGGCCCTTTAGCTTTTCTGTGATGGCCGAACTGTTCAAATCCGACCCGGAGACACTGTAACCGAGAGTGAGGAGCAACTCCGCTATCCCGCTCATGCCGATGCCGCCGATTCCGACGAAATGTATATGTTTGGATTTTCGATACATTATTTTCTTTTTCTAGCTATTTCCTCAAGACAGCAGGCGACGATACGCTCCGGTGCATCAGGAAAGGCGAGCTTTTTCATGGATGCCGCCATCTTTTCACGTTTTTTCGGGTTATCAAGCAACTCCTGCACCGCTTGTGCGAGTTTTTCCGGGGTGAGACCGGCCTCCGGCAGCAAAACGGCTCCTCCGCCCTGCACATAGTAGTCAGCGTTTTTCTGCTGATGATTGTCCGCGGCAAACGGATACGGAATTAACACCGCGGGCTTGCCTAGAACGGCAAGTTCCGAGAGTGTTGTGGCTCCCGCCCTTGAAATGAGAAAATCGGCATCCCGGTATACTTTTTCCATATCGTTGAAAAATGGTGCCACTTCCACATCTATTTTGAGCGTGCGGTACGCCTTTTCTACCATCTGTGCATCTCTGCTGCCGGTCTGATGTATGATTTTCAGGTGTTGTCGACTTTTTTCCGGGACAAGCGCCAGCGCCCGGGGAACCAGCTCGTTGATGGCATGCGCTCCCTGGCTGCCGCCAAGGACCAGGATACAGGTCTTATCGCCTTTTTTTTCCTGCGCCACACCTCCGAGCCTGAGAATATTTTCCCGCACCGGATTTCCGGTATAGACAATTTTTTCCGCATCAAACAGTTGGCCTGAGCCCGGAAGCGAAAGGCATACCCGATCGGCAATTTTGCCAAGTTTGCGGTTGGCCAGGCCGGGAACGGAATTCTGTTCGTGGATGACAGTTGCGATCCCCATCTGTTTTCCGGCGGCGACCACAGGTCCGGTCACATAGCCGCCGACTCCGAGAATTACATCCGGCCTGAAGTTACGGATTATCTTCAGCGCCTGCATATAGGCAAAGGGAAGAGTCGCCACCGCCCGTATGAGCTGGAAGATATTTTTTCCCTTCAGACCGTAACAGGTCACCGTCTCACTGTCGAACCCGTACCGAGCCAGACTGTTGGTGTCTATTTTCCGGTTGGTGCCGACAAAAAGCACTTTGCAGTCCGGAAACCTGTTGCGAAACGCCTGGGCTGTCGCCACGGCAGGAAAGAGGTGTCCGCCGGTTCCGCCGCCTGTTAGCAGCAGCCGCATTTGCTGGTCACGCCTGGTCATACCGAGACCTCGCCGTTGTTTTGATGTTCCCCTTTTCCAGGCTGTACAAGCTTCATTACCGCAGCTTTGAAGACTTCTCCCCGCTGGGCGTACGAAGCGAACATGTCAAAACTCGCACAGGCGGGCGACAGCAGCACCGTATCCCCCCCGGTTGCCGCCCCTGCCGCCAGTTCGACGGCATGAACCATATCCAATGCCCGATCCGTCTCGACTATGTCTGCAAGTGCCTGGCCGATCGCCTCAGCGGCTTCCCCCAGCAGTATAACCCGCCGCACTTTCTGCGCCACAGCCTGACGCAGCAGCCGGTAATTCTCACCCTTGTCGCGTCCACCGGCGATGAGAATAACAGGACCCTGCAGCTGTGCCAGGGCGCCGATAACCGCTCCGGTATTGGTCGCCTTGGAATCGTTGTAGTATTTCACTCCGGCCGATTCGGTCACGAATTCCAGCCGATGCTGCAAAGACTTGAACTGGAGCAACCCCTCCTGGATCTGGGCCCTGGGGCATCCCATTGCTTCCAGGGCGAGCACCGCCGCACCGTAATTGAGCCCGACAAACCCGGTATCTCCATCTTTCAGGTCGCCGTCACCGATCGCATATTCTCTTGTTCCCGCTACCACCAGACGATTTCCGACAACCACGAGGTCGTTGTATCTGCCGGTTCCAAAGGACTGCAGGCGCCCCTTGTAATCCGGGTCAAGATGCTGGCAGTTGGGGTCGTCTCCGTTGACAATTGCCACCTGGTCGCTTTGCTGCCCGGAAAAAAGATTCATCTTGGCCGAAATATACCGGTCAAAGGTCCGGTGCCTGTCGAGATGATCAGGACTAATATTGAGCAGAACTCCCACATCCGGGGCAAAATTTCCACAGAGATCGAGCTGAAAAGAGGAGAGCTCAACCACTATGATGTCGTAAGAATCAGGTTCCAGGCAGTAATCATAGAGCGGGGTGCCGATGTTGCCGCCGACGAAAACCCGCCGGCCGCTTCGCGCCAGCACCTCCCCGATGAGCGTGGTCACAGTGGTTTTACCGTTAGTACCGGAGATCGCGACGACCGGGCTTTTGAGGTGCTCTGCCACCAGTTCAAGCTCTCCTGTTATCCTGACCCCCGCTTCAGCCAACCGTTTCAACAAAGGGTCGTCAAGATCGATTCCGGGACTGACAATCACCACGTCCGCCCGGCCAAGAAATGAGAAACTGTGTTCGCCTGCCTCCCAGGCGACACCTGTCCGCTGCAGTAATTCCTGCTCTTGCGCGCCAAACTGCTCGCGGGAACGTTTATCGGAGACTATAACCTTAGCGCCGCAGGCCAGGGCAAACTCCACCGCACTTCTGCCGGAGACCCCAAGCCCCATGACGGCTACTGTTTTGCCGGAGTCGGTTCCTATGTATCTGTTGTTTATCATCAGCGCAGCTTCAGGGTTGCAATGGCAAACAGGCCGAGAATTATCGACACGATCCAGAACCGGACCACGACCTTCGTCTCATGCCAGCCTTTTTTCTCGAAATGATGATGAAAAGGCGCCATCAAAAAAATTCTCTTGCCGTGAGTAAGCTTAAAGTACCCCACCTGCAAAATAACAGAAAGAGCTTCCATCACGAAGACTCCGCCCACTATGGCCAGCAAAAATTCCTGTTTGATGATAATGGCAACCGATCCCAACGCGCCGCCCAGGGCCAGAGATCCGACATCTCCCATAAAAATCTGCGCCGGATACGCGTTAAACCAGAGAAAGCCGAGACAAGCCCCGAATATTGCGCCGCAAAATATCGACAGCTCACCGCTGCCATTGACATATGGCAGCTGCAGATAATTTGCCAGCACCGCATGACCCGCCAGGTAGGAAAATACCAGGTAAACGGCGGCGGTAACCACGGTTGGTCCCGCGGCGAGCCCGTCCAGGCCGTCGGTCAGGTTTACCGCGTTGGATGCCCCGACGATGACCAGTATGGCAAAAATCACGTAGAACCAGCCGAGATCCGGGCGAAAGTCCTTGAGAAACGGGATACTCAGGTGTCCGTCAAAACCGGGTAACAGAATAATAAACAACCCGACAGCGGAGGCGCCTGCAACCTGCAGCACCAGTTTACCGCGGGCACTCAACCCCTTGGAATTTTTTTTCTTTATCTTCCGGTAATCGTCATAAGCGCCGATGCCGCCATAGAACGTCGTCACAAACATCATCAACCAGACCTGGGAAATGTCAAGACGCGCCCACAGAAAAGTCGAGAGCATGATGGAAAAAAGAATCAGCATCCCTCCCATGGTGGGGACACCCTGCTTGGCCAGATGGGTCTCCGGCCCGTCATCGCGCACAACCTGTCCGATCTGAAATTTCTTCATCGTCCGGATGAAAAGGGGACCGAGTAGCAAAACGATTACAAAAGCGGTCAACGCCCCGCAGATGGCACGGAAAGTGATATAACGAAAAACATTTAATCCTCCCAGCAATGTGTGAAGAGGATACAGTAAATGGTAAAGCATAATTTTTTATATAAAGTATGGAAAAGAGGTCACCCCTCCCGTTAATGGTTATCACCGGCTGCACCAAGCAGCTCATCGACGATAGTCTCAAATCTCAGACCTCGCGACGCCTTGACCAGGACCATGTCGTCACCGCAGCCGCCCTTGCGCCCAATCTCGGACATCAGCCAGGACACCACGTGCTCTTTATCGTCAAACGTCCTTATCCTTTCCCGCGGAAAGCCGTTCTCTACCGCCCCGCAGAGGATATGGTTCCTGAACTCTCCTGTTACCACGACTTCGTCGATATTCAGTCGTGCAACGACTCTGCCTATGTCGTAATGTGCCGCCTGCGAGTCATCGCCAAGCTCCAGCATATCGCCCAGGACCGCGTACGATCCGCCCCGGCAGATCTGTTTCAAGGTCGTCAGACCCGCTTTCATGGAAGCCGGATTGGCATTATAGGTGTCGTTGATTATACTTAATCCTTGCGGCGATTTCACGATCTGCATCCGTTTATCCGGTGCACGAAAATCCCGCAGCCCGGCGGCAATCTGCGCCAGGGTCGCCCCGGCCGCTACCCCGATTGCCGCCGCACAAAGAGCGTTTGCGACATTATGCTCACCGGGGACAAACAGTGTGACTTCCGCAACATTCAAGCCATGATGGAGCGTGAAGGTTGTGGTACCATCATCTTTCATGCGGCGGTCGGCAACCCATAGATCGGGCTGTAGCCGCATGTCGCAAGCGTTGTCGCCATCAACCGGGACAAGGGAGAAAGTTACCCGCCTTTGCCGGTAGTTTTCACTAAGTTTTTTTATTCGCTCATCGTCGAGGTTTACCACCAGGGTCGCCTCGTCGGAGGTGGCGCGATAGAGCTCTTCTTTGGCCCTGGCAACCCCTTCCACGGACCCCAGCCCTGCGAGATGGGCGCCGTGGATATTGGTTATGCAGCTGATATCCGGATCGGCAATTTCCGCAAGCCTTGCTATTTCCCCGGGAACGTTCATCCCCATTTCCAGGATAACCCCTCTCTGGTGCACCCCAAGCGGCAGCAGTGACAGCGGCAGCCCCACCAGGTTGTTGAAATTGCCCTTCGTCTTGAGCACAACGCCATCGGGATACGCCTCTCCTTCAGGCCATTTCCTGTTAAAGATGGCGGCAACCATCTCTTTTACCGTAGTTTTCCCGCAGCTCCCGGTTATCCCGACCACGACCTGATCGCAGCACTCTCTTACAGCCCGGCGCCTGAATGCAGCAAGATCCCCGAGTGCTGCGGTCGTATCCGCCACCTGTATCTGCACACACGAGCCGTCAGGCAACCCCAGGGGGTGATCCACCACCACACAGCGGCACCCGTTTGCCACAGCCTGCGCCGCATGGTCGTGACCGTCATGAATTTCCCCTTTGAGCGCGACGAATATGCCGTTTTGGGTGTACTTTCTGCTGTCGGAGACAACTTCTCCAAGCAGTGCGTCATCGCTCTTTCCTGCTGCCAGGGTGCCTCCGGTAGCTTTTAGCAGCTGCTCAATCCCCCATGAATACAGCGCGTTTCTCGCCTGCAGCCGGTCATCGAAAAATTTTTTCCCATTACGGGTAAGCTGGTAGTTTTCATGCCCCTTGCCGGCAATGATGACAATATCGCCCGGCAAGGCGGCCCTGACCCCATGACCAATCGCCTCCGCCCGCTGCCTCACAACCACGCAGCCCTTTTCATTCCGGTTTTCCTGGCTGAGCAACCACTCTATATCCCTCACTCTCATGCCGCTTTCAGCCACCCCGTCCATGATCTCCGAAATTATCAGGCCGGGCTCCTCACTTCTCGGGTTGTCGTCGGTCACAATAACCACATCGGCGAAACGTGCGGCGACAGCCCCCATAACCGGCCGCTTGCCGCGATCCCTGTCGCCGCCGCAGCCGAATATACAGTAAAGTCTTCCATGGGGCAAAGCTTTGACGGTGGTCAGCACCTTGAGCAGGGCGTCCGGGGTATGGGCGTAATCGACCATAACCGTCGCACCGTCAAGGCGCCACCCTTTATCCGCGGCGACTTTTTCAAGCCTGCCCGGCGCCCCTGCTGCCGTAGTAAGAGCCTGGCGGGTAGTGTCCATTGCTATTCCCGCTGCCTTACAGATGCCGATGGCTGCGAGGACGTTTTCGACGTTGAAATAGCCGACAAGGGGCGTGGTTACGCCAATCTTTTCACCGTCGACGACAACGGTAAGCGTCGATTTATCTAGACTCTCGATATGTTCGGAAAGGGATATCGTTGCGTTGTCTCCCCTGCCCCAGGTAATGCACTGGCGGTCTTTACCGCAACACACGTCGTTGAGGTACATAAGGGCATGCACATGTTCATGGCCTTCGCCGGACTCTGGGCACTGGGGAATCACGGTTTGCGCATTTTCAGCCAGATGCCCGGTAAACAGGAGCATTTTTGATTGAAAATAGTTGTCCATATCTTTGTGGTAATCGAGATGATCACGGGACAAGTTGGTGAACGCTGCGATATCAAATCGTAAGGTATTGACGCGGGACTGTGCCAGCGCATGGGAGGAAACCTCCATGATCACATGGGTGACCCCGTTATCGACCATCTCCCGCAGCACCCTGTGCAGTACAAGAGGATCCGGCGTGGTAAGCTGGGTCGCCAGCACCTTGGTGTCCTTTTCCGGGACCGTGTACCTATTGTTCACCGTACCGATCACCCCCACACTTACCCCAGCCTGAACAAGCACTTGCTCAACCAGATAACTGACCGTGGTTTTACCGTTGGTTCCGGTAATCCCGACGAGGGTTAAACTCTGTGCCGGATTATCGTAATAGTTGGCGACAACGATGCCGTACGCTCTGGCGGTGTCAGCGGTTTCCACCACCGTCACGCCCCGCCCGACCAGGCCGTCGATCTCCCCGGGGGACAACCGCCCGGTTTGACACAAAATTGCTACGGCACCACCCGCCGCCGCATCGGTTATAAAATCGTGACCGTCATTGGTAAGCCCTGCATGGGCGACAAAAAAACTTCCAGGGCAGACGGTTCTCGAATCGGCGGTGACGGCCAGGGGTTCTATGGTGCTGGCATCAAGATTGGGGGGACAATATAGCCCCTGGTACTGGCTGTTTGCCAACAGGCGGGTGAGGCTTTTGCGTAACATGAATGAGGCACCGGGTTGGAGATGATAATTTTTCTGTCTATTGCCCTTGACGTGTTTTACGCATCTTGTCAAGACGCATTTTTGAACTCTGTTCCAAAATGAGCCGGCAGGTTTTAATTTTTTCAAGGGAAGTCCCCGGCGGGGGCTCCTGGTCCACGACCCTTCCGGTACCTTTGATTTTTATTTCAACATCAGCTCCCTGGAGCATGCGAAGACTTTTGCGAAGACTCAACCCCTTAAGGTCCGGCATAGCCAGTGGCGCTGGAAGCAAATCTTTGTCTGAAACGGTGCCTTGTCTTTTGTCTTCCCCCTCAACCTTCTGCCCCTGGTAGTTGCCCTGTTCTCCTGGTTCGGGCTCTACAACGTCGGCAACCGTTTGCGCCACCTGGTGCAGTATGGCTATACGACCAACTTTGCGGTCGATCACTTCCTCCACGGGAATCGGCCCTTTCCCCTCCGGCAGGGGATATTCAGGTGTGTACCTGCACACAACCAGAAGGTACAAGTCCTTTTCTCCCGCAGGAATTGCCACGAAAGTAACGTCGTCGGTTACAACTTCATATTTTCCTTTGAGATCCGTGGTCTCGGCAACAACAACACGGTCCCGCAGGTACAACGCAGAAGAATGGGAGGAGTCCACCCTGCTCTTGAAAAGCTGTTTCATCTCCCTGGTACTGTCGGCAAGCCTTGGATCAAACAAAAAGTTACCTGCGCCCTGTCGCCCGAGATCTATCTCCTCGCCCGTTTTGGTGTCCAGAATATATTTCACCGCATGGGGAGTTCTCTCCAGCCCACCCTCGAGTATTGCGGAATAGGCGGTGAGAAGCCTGAACGGCGTGGTCATCTCGGGAATCAACGCAAAATCGACGTCATCGGAGACGAGGGGAAGCTTTTGGGCGACACCAGGGTCACTCTCGCCAGGCGATTCATCCTGACGGTAAAAATCGGTCGCCGTCCTCTCCCCGAGCCGGAGCAGATCCCAGAACCTCAGGTAAATCCCCAGGCTCTCAGGTGATGGCGACAGGGACCACGCCAACACCTTCCTGCCACTGTCCGCTTCACCAAAAAGTACTGCGCAATCCTTTAAAAAAAGACGAAAAGCGTCGGGCAGATAGAGCTCTGTAAAAAACAGATTTTCAAGTTCTGCACGGGTATATTTGGTAAAGTTGTTTGGATCGAATCCCGGGAATTGAGAACCACCGATCAACTCCCCCGTTTCTCCCTCGACAAGATACGCCGAAACCTTCGCTCCAGAATCGGCTGCCGCAATATCTCTTGCAATTTCATCAAGCAGCCGCTGGATCTTGAGATTGACGGTCAGAACCAGGTTCTGACTCGTGCTGACCACCTTGCCCGCTTGATGTGCCTTGAGTTTTCTCGAGGCCAGCAACCTGTCGTAATAGTATTCGACGCCTGACAACCCGGTCCCGTCTGCGACGTAACCGACGACATGCGCAGCACTCAGGTCGTTGGGATAATATCTTTTCCCCTCCTGTTGAAAATGTACTCCCGGCAGGTTGAGTTTTCTTATCTCTATTTCCTGTTCTTCACTGATATCTTCCGCAACCCAGAATCTCAGAACGCCGCTTTCGAGCTGATCAATCAGTTTGTTTGCATCGAGTGACAGGATTGAAGCGAGCGATATTGCCGTATCGCTTATCGATTCAACCTCCCTGGTCCTAACGAAGACCGCAACCCGGTCCAAGGTGACAGCAAGCTGCTTGAGGTTTCTGTCGTAGATGGTTCCCCGTTCAAGAATTCCCGAGGACCCTCCGTTTTCTGGCTTGTTTATATAACGCAACAGATACCCGGCAACGTGGTAGCGGCTGATCAGGCTATACATAACAACAACCAGAACCGCCAGCAGCCCCAGACAGAGTACCCCCCGCCTCCCCTTTTTATTTTTCCTGATTCTGAGGAGGGACTGTTTAGTCATAAAGAAAAACTAGAGATAGGAGAATGTTGCCAGTCTTCTGTTGAATTTTCCAACCTGATCCTTGGTGGCGCTGTACAGTTCCAACCTTTCCCCTGCGAGTTTTTCGATATTTCCAGGCGTCCATAATCTCGCCCTTTTCGCCAACAGGTCGATATTGCGGTTTTCAAGCTGCTGGACCTTGGCTTCCATACGGGACATGGACCGGTCCATGCTGCTCAAGGTAGAGGAAATCACGATGTTGAACAGCAACACTACCGGCAGAATCATCAGGACAATTTTACCAACTCTACGCCACATTGCCATGCTGCCGGGCACCACCATCGATCTGCGGCGATGCTTCGACAGGAAATCAACCTTGGAGGCTGATCGAATCTGAATCTGGGTTGTATTGCTGTATATCATCTTTCCCCCTTATTTCTTCTCGTAACACTTTCTCGCGACCCGCAGCCGTGCGCTGCGTGCCCGCGGATTATTTGCTATCTCTTCCCTGCTGGGCACAACAGGCTTCTGTGTCAGAATTTCAAGACTCTTGTTGCTTTTGAATTTACGTTTCACAATCCCGTCTTCCAGGGAATGAAAGGAGATCACACAAAATGTTGCTCCCGGCCTGAGAAACTCCACCCCCTCGTCAAGGATCCGGGCAAGATTTTCAAGTTCGCCGTTCACCGCAATCCTGAGTGCCTGAAACACCAGGGTTGCAACATGTATTTTCTTTGGATGAAACCGCTTTGGCACCGCCCCCGCAACAATCGATACCAGCTGGCCGGTGGTCTCTATTTTTTCTTTTTTCCGGTGGGCGACGATGGCCGCGGCAATCGGTCGGGCCTGGCGCTCCTGTCCGTAGTAAAAAAAGATATCCGCCAGCTGCTGCTCAGTAGCCCGCGCGATAATCGACGCGGCTGTCGTCTCCCCTCGATTATCCATACGCATATCGAGGTATTCCTCTTTCTGGAAGCTGAACCCCCTCTCGCCCATATCGAGTTGAAGAGACGATAGCCCTACATCCAGGAGCAGCCCGTCGATATCCTTTACCCCCATCCGGGCAAGACCGGTTGAAATGTCGGCGAAGTTCCGCCTGTCAATCACCAGCCGTTTACCATATTTTTCAAGACGTCTTGCCGCTCGCTCTATCGCTTTTTCATCCCAGTCAAAAGCGATGACCCTGCCGTCCGGAGCCGAAAGATCGAGGATTGCTTCGGTGTGTCCTCCAAGACCGAGTGTTCCGTCTACATAGGTTTTTCCCGGCTGAGGGTCCAGATAGTGCATACATTCATCAAGAAGAACCGAAACATGAATCTTTCGTGCCGAATCAGCCGTCATCAGAAAATCCCCAGCTTGGCAAGTCCGGCCTCATGTTTTTCAAAACTATCGCGGGTAGACCTGGTTTCAGCGTACCAATCGTCCTTGTTCCAGATTTCAACCCAGTCTATCATCCCGGTAAGCACCACTTCCCTCGTCAAATTCGCATCGTTTCTCAGATCGGGAGGAAGACGGATCCGGCCCTGTTTGTCGAGAACGCACTCAGTTACACCACCGACTACATAGCGGACAAAACTCCCAAGCCCGGGTTGCTCGCCACCTTGTGTCAATAATTTTGTCTCAAGTAATTCCCACTCCGCCAGGGGATATGCCCGCAAATGAGATTTCCAGGGAGCAATCATCAGAATGTCGGAGCCATGTTGACGCAGGACGTCGCGAAAACGGCTGGGGAAAATCAGCCGCCCTTTTTCGTCCAGATTGTGCTCTGTCCTGCTACGAAATCGTGTCTGCCCCACAGACGCCCCTTTGTTCCCTCTCTGCTCCCATAAAAACCACTTTACTCCACTCCACTCCTTTTTTATATCAGTAACCGAATGAGTGTCAAGGAAAAAATAGACGAAACTTCAAAGCGTTAAAAGAGAAGAAAAAACGGAACGCGCTACCACATATGGTGCCCACGTCTCGTGACGCATACAACATAAAGTGACTTTTCTAGCAAAAATTCGTTTTTGCCACAAACTGACCCCAGACGCAATAACACATGTGTTTTCAAGTGGTTTACAGAAACAAACCAGAACAGATAAAAAGGGGAAAAATCAGAGGGTGGTAAAAAGTGGAGTGGTCGATTCAAAAGAGCTGCCCGGCCGGGAACGCAACAGTTCCAGCCGGGCATATCGAACATATATGGATTGCACTTACTTCTTGTTAAGCAGGGCCGCCCTGTAGTCAACGTCACTGGTAAAACTGTGGTCAGCGGTGGGATACGAGCCATTTTTCACTTCCAGATCGTATTGTGTGACAGCTGTTTTGATGAGCGGTGCCAGATTGGCATATTTTTTCACGAACTTGGGGGTGAACTTGTCAAACATGCCGAGCATGTCATTGATCACCAGCACCTGTCCGTCGCAATAGACGCCGGCGCCTATTCCTATGGTCGGTATGGCAATCGTTTCGGTGATAACCTCTGCCAGCTTGTCAGGAATACATTCAAGGATGACGGCAAAAGCGCCGGCACTTTCAAGCGCTTTAGCCTCTTCAACCAGCCTTGCGCCATCTTCTATATCTTTTCCCTGCACCTTGTATCCACCAAGCTGGCTGGCCGTCTGGGGTGTCAGGCCGATATGCGCCACCACCGGAACGCCGGCGGTCACCAAAGCCTTGACCACGGGACACACCGCATGTCCCCCCTCAAGTTTTACGGCATCGCAGTCGGCCTCCTTCAAAAATCTGGTGCCGTTAATGACAGCATCTCTTTCCCCAGTCTGGTAGGACCCAAAAGGCATGTCGCCAACGACAAAACTGTCAGGAGCTCCACGCCGGACGGCCCGCGAATGATGAATCATCTCGTCCATGGATACGGGAACAGTGGTTTCATAACCGAGCATGACCATGCCAAGGGAGTCCCCCACCAGAAGCATATCCACTCCGCATCCGCTCATAAGTCTGGACATCGAGGCATCATATGCTGTCAGCATGGAAATTTTCCTACCTTCAACCTTCATCCGTTTTATATCCGCCAGCGTCTTACGCATCCCCTCTCTCCTGATTGTACTCCTGTGGATGTTTCACCACCTGCTTAATTAATAATCTGCGTTTGCAGCAATCCCCGAGCAACCGGACCACCTGCCCGGAAATCAGTCAAACAGTGACGGTTGCGCCGTTAGGTGCCGGGGAACCCGGCGGTCAAAGTGTTGATAAGCCTTGGCCGTGGCAACACGGCCGCGAGGCGTTCTTTTGATAAAGCCCGACTGGATGAGAAACGGCTCATACACATCTTCAAGGGTGTTCTTCTCCTCACAGACCACCGTTGCCAGGGTCTCAAGGCCGATTGGCCCTCCATCGAATTTATCAATCACGGTCAGCATTATCCGCCGGTCCATATCGTCCAGTCCGTACTGATCGACGCCCAGCAGGTTCAGAGCTTCATCCGCCACCTTTTTGTCGACCACCCGGTGCCCTCCCACTTCGGCGTAATCACGGACCCGTCGCAACAACCGGTTGGCAATCCGGGGAGTTCCCCGGGAACGTTTACCCAGCTCCAGCGCCCCGGTTTTATCGACCTCCATCCCGAGAATTCTGCCTGAGCGCTGGACTATGGCCACAAGCTCTTCAGGAGCATAGAACTCCAGGCGCAGGATAACTCCGAAGCGATCTCTCAACGGGGGAGTCAGCAATCCGGTCCTGGTGGTTGCGCCGACGAGGGTAAATTTCGGCAGATCCATCTTGACCGACCTGGCACCGGGTCCCTGACCGATAATCAGGTCGAGCTGAAAATCCTCCATGGCCGGATAGAGCACCTCTTCAACGGCGTGATTGAGGCGATGGATCTCATCGATAAACAGGACATCTCCTTCCTGCAGGCTGGTCAGGATGGCGGCAAGGTCTCCCTGTTTTTCAATGACCGGACCCGAGGTGACTTTTATCCCGGCACCCATCTCGTTGGCGATGATATAGGAGAGAGTCGTCTTGCCAAGTCCGGGGAATCCGTGAAACAGCACATGGTCAAGCGGTTCCTGGCGACCAAGAGCGGCCTGGATAAAAATCGACAGACTCTTCCGCACCTGCTCCTGGCCGATATAGTCGACAAGTTTTTTGGGGCGTAGCGCGTTTTCGTTTGACTGCTCCGGATCCTGTTGTTTTCCAGGGCTGACCAGTCGATCGTCGCTTGATCGGATATCTTCTTCAATATTCATGCAAGAGTCCTCAACGCATCACGGATGAGTTGTTCCACCGACAGAGCCTCATACGCTTTTTCATCATGTCGGCTCTTAACCGCTGCCAGCGCTCCCCGTGCAACGTTGTCGGAGTAGCCCAGGTTGGTCAGCGCCGACAATGCGTCGCTTTCGACACCATCATGAGCGGCAAAAAACGGTACCGAGTCTGTCGAGATTCTCCGGGCTGCCGCCAGATGCCCCACTTTTTCCTTTAACTCAACGCAGATCCTTTCGGCGGTTTTCTTCCCCACCCCCTGCAACCCAGTCAATCTTTTGATATCGGCGGCGACGATAGCGCTGCAAATATCCGCAACCTGCAGGCCGGACAATATCGACAGAGCGAGCTTGGGCCCGATCCCGGAAACGGTCTTCAGGATCAAAAAAAGCTCCTTACCCTCCTCCTCCAAGAAACCGTAAAGCGTAATCGCATCCTCCCGGACATTGGTATGGACATGGAAGAAGACATCTTCACCCGTTTCCGGCATTCTTGATACCGTATCGGCGGACACCAGGAGCTCGTAGCCGACACCGCTGACATCGACCACAACCCGGTCCGCATTTTTCACCAGTACCTTTCCCAAAAGCGTCGCGATCATACCTGGATGTTTTTTTATTGCGGAAATATTGACGTAAAAGACGTAACTGATGGCAAATCGTGCCCGCATTCTTCATCTGCCCGGTCATACCATCTTTATTTAAACAGTAGAGGCAATATATGACAATGTCATCGTTTGTACAACGACAAGCGCACAATTGATGGCGATTCTTCCTGATGACCGGACAGGTTCTTTATCTCAGGGCCAGCCGGTATTGATTGGCATGACATATGGCAACGGCAAGGGCATCGGCGGCATCGGTGCTGGGCGATCCTGAAAGAGAGAGTAAAACCCGCACCATGTGCTGCACCTGGCTCTTTTCAGCCTGTCCGTAACCGGCGACAGCCTGCTTGACCAGGCGCGGACTGTAGTCGCACACCAGCAGACCGTTCTGCATTGCAGCAACCACCGCAGCCCCCCTTGCGTGACCGAGTTTCAGTGCCGATCTGGGATTCGTTGCCATAAACAGATCCTCAACGGCGGCAACCACCGGGCCATGGGTCTGAATCGCTTCGTTTATCCCTTCAAAAATTTCATTGAGCCGGTGGGAGAAAGGATGGCGGGGGTTGGTCTTGACAACCCCGCATGCAACGAATTTCAAACTGCCCGGCGCCGCATCTATTATCCCGTATCCGGTGATCCTGCTTCCCGGATCGATCCCTATAATTCTCTCCACGGCTCTACAGCCTCGAATTACGACAACTGTTCCATCAACTCATCATCAATGTCGAAGTTTGCATAGACATTCTGGACGTCATCGTGATCTTCCAGATTTTCCATGAGCTTGAGCAGGGATTTTGCGACCTTCTCATCAGCGACCTCAACCGTATTCTGGGGAATCATGGAAACCGAGGCGTCTACGAATTTCACGCCTTTCTCCTCCAGTGCTCCGCGAACATCCTCAAAGTCCTCGACAGATGTCAGAATCTGGTATTCAGACTCCTCCTCGACCACATCGTCGGCACCCGCTTCAAGAGCCATATCCATTATTTCGTCTTCAGATATGGTCTCTTTATCTACGAGGATCAGACCTTTCTTGTCAAACATCCAGTTGACACAGCCTGATTCCCCGAGATTTCCGTTACTTTTGGCAAAATAATGACGTACATCGGCAACGGTTCTGTTACGGTTGTCGGTCAGACATTCCACCAGAACAGCGACACCGCCCGGTCCGTATCCTTCGTAGAGGATTTCATCATACACCTCACCCGCTATTTCGCCGGTACCTTTTTTAATCGCCCTGGTAATATTGTCCTTGGGCATATTTTCGCTTTTAGCTGCGGCGATTGCTGTCCTGAGCCGCGGGTTGCCTTCCGGATCGCCGCCGCCGGAACGGGCCGCAACGGTGATTTCCTTGATCAGGCGGGTAAAAATTTTCCCGCGCTTGGCGTCGATGGCACCTTTTTTCCTCTTAATTGTTGACCACTTGGAATGTCCTGACATATTACACCTGTTAACACTGTTGGTTCATCTTGATTTTAGCTGCTTTTTGTTCGGGAAATGCGAACTCTGTCTAATCAATCACATGTTTTTTAAATTCCATTCCCAGGACAAAAACTTCTCTACTCTCGACCCTTGAACTCTTGGGCTTGAGTACCTTCGCCATTACAAATTTTTTCTTCACTTCTTCAACAAAATCGGGAAAATCCTCTCCCTGGAACACTTTACAGAGATAGTGCCCCTTATTGAGCAGCAACTCCTCGGCCAGCATCAGAGTCTGCCGGACAAGAATCAGCGATTTCTGCGCATCGGCCCATCTGTTGCCGGTGGTTTTCGGCGCGAGATCGGATATCAACACCTTGAAAGCCGGGCGATATTTTCGCACCGCACCAATAAGCTCCGGCTCCATAATATCCTGGGTCAGCCAGTGAATAGGTGCGGAATCGGGTCGTGGGCTACGATCCGCCTGCTGCAGGTCCACCCCCACCACTATCCCCTTGGGCCCGACGACCTCCGCGGCGAACAGGGACCAGCTCCCGGGATAACACCCGAGATCAAGGACACTGTCACCCCGACGAAGGAATTTGTACTTCTGCTGCACCTCTTCAAGCTTGTAAACTGACCGGGCAGGATATTTGTTCTTTTTGGCCTTTTTTGAATAGTAGTCGTTTATTTTACGCACGTTTTAGTCCATTTGTATATCTTTGACAAGGCGAAACCGGCGCACCCACCTTCTCAACTGCGTCCGGCCGGCCTCAGGTCTCTTTTTCCGAGGAATTTTTCGACCCATTCAACGGCCGTACCCCGGTCAATGACCTTTCCTTCCACTTGAGCCACTTCCAGCTCACCTAGAATTACCGCAAAATCCGGACCGGGTTCAAGTCCAAAAAGTTCAATCAGATCTTTTCCGTTGAGCAGTTTCGGGCCCTGCAGTACCGGCTTTATGCTTTCGCGATAGGTTTTCTGCACCCGCTGGAACAAGGCGACCAGCTGCTGTTCCATCCCTGCCGGTTTTTTGGCTCCGCTGCTGGCGAGGCTGTCGGCCATGGCCAAAGCAAAAAGACCGCCAAGATCATCTTTGGCCCGCCTGCAAAGCTTGAGGACCGCGCGCCGGGACAGGCCGTTTTGGCTCCGGACGTTGCAGAGATGGAACGGGTGCATATGCATTTCTATCAATGAGCCGACGGTTCGCATATCCCTGTTGCTCCAGCGATACTTGGTGGCGAAACGAAAAAAAAGCTCTCTTCCCTCCTCGTCGTGACGATAGAAGGTAACACGTCCGCCCATATCCCTGCGAACCGCCCGGGTAACGGGCTTGCCGACGTCATGCAGCAGCGCCGCCCATTTAAGATTACGCTTGTTCGTCTGCGAGGATAAGTACCCGGTGATCATGCTGTTGTCGTGGGGAAAAAAACGGTCGGGATCACCAACTATTTTCTCCATCATCTGCAGGGTGAGCAGGCAGTGGCCGAACACGTCAAGATGGTGAAATTCCGGTTGTTCCACACCCTTTGCCGCATAAAGTTCAGGAATGAGCAGATCCAGCAGCCTGTCTTCATCCATCAGCACCACCGTTTCCGACGTACGGTCTGACTCGAACACCTGCCTGAGTTCGTACTCAACTCTTTCACGCGCAACCCGGGCAATCAGGCCGGCATCCCTTTTTATCGCGTCACGAGTTCCTCCAGACAGCATAAATCCGTGTTTTGCATATAGACGGTAACCACGGAGCATCCGTATCGGATCGGCAGCGAAGGCGCCTGGCAGGTGGTTCAGGATTTTCCGGTGGAGATCACCGAGGCCGCCGGTCGGATCGATCAGTTCGGAGACACAATACCGGTTACGATTCTCCAGCTTCAACCCGATAGCGTTGACGGTATAGTCCCGCAACCGCAGATCCTGCTCGATGGTTGCCGCCTGTTCCCTGAATGAGGAGATATCCACCTGTTTTTTTCGCCAGACGACCCTTGCCGCATCGTCGTCTGGTCCGGAGATATCGACTATGGTACCGCCCCCGAGCTCTGTTACCAGCTCCCGTGCCCAGCTCATCGACGCCTTGGCGACGGTGACGTCCAGATCCTGAGGGGACCTGCCGGTCAGAATATCGCGCAGGGTTCCTCCTGCCGCGTAGACGGCCTCTGCCCGTCTGGTGCCGACACGGTAAAGCGCTGCTGCGGCATCATCGAGGCAGTTGAGGATTACTCTGTCTTCTCTATCACCAGTCATAAGTACGTCAGGTTGTTTAATCAACGTTGCCAATCGGCTCGGTTGTTGCTATCTTCGGCGGTACTTTCCGCATAACCGGAGCTGGCCCGTCAGGTTTTGGGTAAAACCGCATTGCCGCTCCCGTGCTTAATGGCTCATGCACCAATTTCAGACCTGTATTTGGCATATCGCAAATGATCCCGACAAACAACCCCGAACCGTTCATTTATCTGGCGCCGATCAAAGGAATTACCGATGCGCTCTTTCGCACCATCCTGCTGCGTCACTTCGGAGGCTTCAGCGGCCTGATGGCCCCGTTTATCAACCCCCAGAACAGTTTTCTTCTTGAAAACAGGCTCCTCAAGGACGTTCTTCCCGAAAACAATCCGGCCGCCTGCAATCTCGTCCCCCAGCTGCTCCATACGACACCGGAACCGTTCATCACCCTGGCCAACCGGCTGGCCGATTTAGGCTTCACCCATGTCAACTGGAACCTGGGTTGCCCTGCGCCGATGGTCGCCAAAAAACAAAGAGGCTCGGGAATGCTTCCCCATACGGATCTTATCCTCGGTTTTCTCGACGCCGTCCTGCCAAAAATCAGAACGGAACTGTCAATCAAAACACGGTTAGGTTTTGCAAGCAAAACTGAGATCGCCACCCTGCTTCCGTTGATCGATCACTACCCTTTAAAAGAGATAATTATCCACCCCAGATTAGGCAAACAATTATACAGAGGCACCACGGACATCGACGGCTTTGCCATGTGTCTCGAACTCTCCCGCCACTCCCTTGTATACAACGGCGATATCGTCGATGCACCATCTTTTGCCGCCCTCGCCAACCGTTTTCCCTCGATCGGCAGATGGATGCTTGGGCGTGGAGTACTGGCCAATCCGATGCTTGCCGAAGAGCTTACAGGAGTAAAAGCAACGGTTGAGTCTGATAAAATATTCCGCCTGATGCAGTTCCACCAGGAGTTGTTTCAGAAGTACCGGCAACTGTTATCGGGCCCGGGCCATCTTCTGGGCCGGATGAAACTTATATGGTCTTACCTGATTCTGTCTTTTCCCGGCCAGCAGAAACAGCTCAAAAAAATACAGAAATGCAACACTATCGCTCACTATCTCCAGATTGTCGACGACATTTTCAGGAACAATCACTGACCAGCCGCAACGCTGCAGGCTGCATCCATTTTTGTTGCTACTGCAGCACCCATTTCCTGAACTGCTCCCCCCCAATGGGGCGAGCAACAATTTTTCGTTTTACTCCTTCGAGCCTGAGGGTCACTTCCCTTGAGGAAGCGCCTTCCGGCAGCTTCCTGCCGTAACGGACCACCAGCGAGGCGGCCAGTTGCAGATCACATTCCAGCTGTTGCCGGTCGCCATACCCGGCGGCCTTTTTCAGGACCGCAGCAGGGCCCGGCCAATCTTCCATAAGCAACAGCGCGTCCTGGTCGCCGGCCAGTCTTTCAAGACGATCGTTCTCCTTTTCATCCCGTCCGAGAACCAGCCACCCTCCCTTTGGCAGCATCAATTGCCGGCCGACAAGCAGAATCCGGATGTCGGCAACATTTATCTGCGCTCCGTCAAGAACGGATTCGCCCAGATAGAGCTGCTTGATCCTTCTGCTCAGGATCGGATCGGCAAGGATGCACCCACCTGCCGGAGAGGGATAATCGGTGATCCCGAACCGTTTGGCAAGGGCGATCTGGGCCGATCGCCCGCGACCGCTCATCCGCAGCAGTTTGCTCCGGTCGACCCACCCCCTGATCTCCGGTTCGGTCTCGCTCATCAGCTGGGCACAGAGCGGCCGAAGCAACAGGTTCCTGGTGCCGGAATCACGCTCGATAACATTCATGGTGTCACGGCGCTGAGACATCGGCCGCTGCCCCAGCACCTCCCCGGATACAAGAAAATGGGCGTTTCGTTCTGCCAGCAGCTCCTTGGCTCTTTTGAACATCATTATCTTGCAATCGATACAGGGGTTGAAGTTTTTGCCGAATCCGTGATCGGGATGATGGAGCATATCGAGATAGCCAGGGGAAATATCCTCGACATATACCGTTATGCCGTATTTTTCCTTCATCCGACTTTTGTGGGAAGCAAGGTCTTCCAGGATATCGTAATTAAAAAACGGTGTGACGAACTGCACCGCTTCAACCTCTATCTCCTGCTCCATGATCAGCCTGGTGGCCAGAATCGAATCAAGACCGCCGGAAAAGAGCGAAAGGGCCTTTACCTTTTTCACGCGTGTATACTCCTCTTGCTGTTGGCCAACAGCTCTTTGGCCCAGGCCTCGGTCTGCTCCGTGGCAGAGTCGCCGGCAAGCATCCTGACCAGTTCGGCTATCCGCATCTCGTTACTCAGTTTTTCAACCGTAGTCTGGGTTCGCCCGTTGCTCACCCGCTTCACCACCTGAAAGTGGAGCAGGCCGCGAGCGGCTATCTGGGGAAGATGGGTGATGCAGAACACCTGGTGATGTCCCGCCAATTCCTGGATTTTTCTCGCTACCGCCTCGGCCGCCTCGCCCCCTATCCCGGCATCCACCTCATCGAATATCACCGTTTCCACCATGTCTTTTTTGGCAAGAAGGCATTTCATGGCAAGCATCAGGCGTGACAACTCTCCGCCTGAGGCAATTTTGGCAAGAGGCCTTGGCGATTCACCCTGATTTGCCGAGAAAAAGAACTCCACCCTGTCCCACCCGTTTTCCCTGAGGCTGCCGGGACTCTGGTCAACAGCTTCCCGGTGCACCACGAAACGCGGTTTATCAAAGGCAAGAGAGACAAGCTCTTTTTCCATATCGGCCATCAGTCTGTCTCCCGTCCTGCGGCGCTGCATGGAGAGTTCCGCCGCCAGAGACATGACTTCTTTTTCAAAAGTGGCAACCTCACCCTCCAGTGCGGCAATCTCTTTATCCATATTTTCAAGCTGCCGCAACTCCTTTTCACCCTCCTCGGCAAAAAGGATAACATCGCCAAGGGTCGGGCCGTACTTTCTTTTAAACTGGGAAAGCAGGTCCAGTCGCTCGTTAATCTGATCCAGACGGTACGGGTCGCTTTCCAGGCTGTCTTTGTAAGCCCGTATGGAATTGATATGATCCTCGGCGAGAAACGTATAGTTGCTTATATCCTCTGACAGTTGCGCTGCACCTGCATCAAGCGTTGCAATCTGGCTGGTGTTTTGCCGAAGCCTGACAAGACCGTCCATCAGCTCATGGGACAGCAGCATATAACTATCCTGGCTGAGCGCCATAAGGGTCTGGGAGTTTTTCAACCTCTTCTTTTCCGCCGCCAGTAACTCGTCCTCACCGGCTTCGGGTGCAGCCTCCCTGATCTCACGGACCTGATAATCAAGAAAATCCCGCCGCTGTTCTTTCTCCTGTTCCCTCTGCCGCATCCCTTTAAGCTGTTGCTGTTTTATTCTCCATTGGTCGAACTTTTTTTTAAGCTTGAGGCGCCCTGGCCAATGTTCCCCCACGGTGTCCAGAAAATCCAGATGCTGCTGAGTTTGCAGAAGCTTCTGCTGATCATGCTGGCCGGCCATATTGAGTAGATCCGAGGATATTTCCGCAACCATTCTGGCCGTCGCCAGAGAACCGTTCACATAAAACCGGCTTCGCCCGGAAGAGCTCAGGATTCGTCTGATTATGATGGTCTTGTCCTCACCATATCCGCCATCGCGAAGTTTCTCCATCAGGCTGCGATGATCCCTGTTCACCTCGAACAACGCTTCTATCTCGCAGCACTCTTCTCCGCTGCGCACCCAGCCGGCTGAAGCCCGCCGACCGGAAAGCAGGTCTATTGCCCGGAGCATAATCGATTTACCGGCCCCGGTTTCACCGGTCATTACCACCAGCCCGTCTATTTCCTGGTGGTCAAAAGTCAGATCCAGAGTTTCTATCAGGGCAAGATTTTTCACTCGTAATTCGCAAAGCATCGGCTTCCATTCACATCTGATTTTAAGCGCATCCTTGACTCTGAGCCAAAAGGGCTGTAATTTACTTGGGTTTTCTATTGGCGAACACCATTTCCGACACTGAGCGTCGTTTCTGTTCGTCTTCAAACCTTATAATGCACAAGCTCCCGTCATGAAAGAAAAAACAGATCTCAGTGCAAGCCTTGAAGACTACATTGAGGCCATCTATCATATCATCGAAGAGAAACTGGTCGCCAGGAGTAAAGAGATCTCGGCAAGACTCAACGTCAGCCGGGCTTCAGTCACCGAAGCCCTCAGGGCCCTGTCCAAGAAAGGTCTCATCAACTACGCTCCATATGAAGCGATTACCCTTACCCCGGAAGGGAAGGAAGTCGCTGAAGACGTTATTTTCCGCCATGAAGCGCTCAAACGTTTTTTCATTGAAGTTCTAGCCATTGATGAACCGGTTGCCGAAGAAGGCGCCTGCAAGGTGGAACATGCCGCCCCGCCGGAGATCATCGCCCGCATGATCAAGTTTACCGAATTCATGGGGTTTTGTCCCAGGGCAGGACAGGAGATGATCGAAGGTTTTGCCGACTATTGCCGCCACGGCAAAAAAAGCGACAGCTGCGAGAGCTGTGTTTCCCAGTGCGTTGACCGGCAACAGGACACCTGAGCTGTATAGCGAAGATCAGGACCCGTGTTTTTCGATCAAGTGCGCCACTTCCCCTTCTTCCGGGAATCTCGACAACTTCTTTTTGGAAAAAACAAGATCCCCGTCGACCTCGACCTCGAAAACACCTCCGGAAGACGGGAGCAGGTCAACAACGACCCCAAATTGTTCGGCAAGCTGGTCCCCCAGACTGGAGGCCCTTGGCTTATAGTTTCACTTCTGGCAATATTCAATCGATATCTTCATCTGTCATTCATCCTGTCTCTTTCGTATCACAACGGACGGCGGTGCCGGTTTTCAGGCCTGGGTGAGCCAGCTACAAGTTCATCACTAGCAGGACTCGTTTTTTACAGGCTGAACTGTAGTCATTTTCTTTTTGCTAAGCAACATGAACTTGCCGCAAGCTCATCCGTTTGCCCTACAGGGCGCAAAAGATTATGGTACAGTTTTTTTTCAGCACCACTTTTTTTCTTTCAATCCACCGTATGCGACTTATTTCCCTGGTATTTCCATGCAGCCTGTCAAAAAGGTATATCCGACCGCTTGTCGGCACCCCGGTTAGGTGTTATTTTTTTGTCATGACTATGTTCTTGATTTAGAACTGTTACAACCGAATGCCAAGCATAAGATGATGCCACCAATCAACAGTGAACAAAATCTGATGGAGATGCTCAACTCTCTTAACAGGGAAGAAGAGCATCGCCTTTCCCGTATCGCCACGAAATCAGCAGACGGGATCAGGAGAAACCGCGAACAGACTGCAGCCTACCGTCAACAGTTCGCATTGGACGCCGACCGTATCCTCCATTCCCGCGCCTACATGCGCTACATTGACAAAACCCAGGTTTTCTCGCTGGTCAAAAACGATCATATCACCCACCGGGTACTCCATGTGCAGCTGGTGGCGAGAATCGCCAGGACCATAGGGAGGTTTTTGCGTCTTAACGAAGACCTGATCGAAGCCATAGCCCTGGGACATGATATCGGCCATCCGCCTTTCGGTCATGACGGCGAATCCTTTCTTGCCGAGATCTGCCGTGACCATGGCCTGCCGCCGTTTCAGCATAACATCCAGTCGGTTCGCTTTCTTGATCAACTTGAACGCAAAGGCAGAGGGTGGAATCTCACCCTCCAGGTTCTCGACGGAATTCTCTGCCATGACGGTGAGACGCATGCAAAAAATCTGACGCTCCAGCCGATTGCTTCCTTTGCGATGCTTGACAGGAAATTGAAGAAGAAATCACTCTCGCCCGCCCATAACCTGCTTCCGGCAACCCCTGAAGGATGCGTGGTGCGATTAGCCGACACCATCGCCTACATCGGCAAAGATATCGAAGACGCAATAATACTAGGCCTTATCACCAGAAACGACCTGCCGACCGCCTGTACTGAACTGCTTGGCTCAACCAACGGCACTATCGTCTACAACCTGGTGACCGACATCATTTCCCGAAACAGTGCGGAAAACACCCCCTCTGGCTCAGATTATTCCATCGGTTTTTCAAAGGACATTGCGGACGCGTTGAAGGAGTTAAAGGTTTTCAACTACCAACGCATCTACCTGGCACCTGAGACCAAGGAGTTAAGCCCCATGATCGGGGAATGTTACCGGAGCCTTTTCAACCACTATCTGGAAATGTTGCAGAAGAGTCCCGAAACTCTAGGAACCAATGTCGACCTGATGACAGATATATCACCGCTTCTAGAAGAAGGCTACAGCGACGAGGAAAAAGTGCGGGATTTCATTGCCGGAATGACAGACAATTTTTTCATCAGGGAAGCCGCAGCAATCGGCTGCAGGGTACCACCCCTGAGGCAGGCAGTCTTTTTCGGCAGACAGATGTCGTAATAATCACCCGCCTTCCCGGAAAAAAAGACTAAAAACCATGTAACGGTTACACGGAATATGATCCGCATAACATAGCGGTTTTCATCCTGGAATTTTTTTCTCAGGAGATAATTTTAAAGGAATCAGGTGGATCAAACTGCCAGTGAACATCGCGCATGTAATCCGCTGCCGCAATCGCATTACCGGCTTCCACCAGCTTGACAAACTCACGGTGCTGCTCCAGGTTGTTATTATTCCACTGCCTGCCAAAATCTCTTCGCGGAAAATCATAGAGCTGCATTTTCAGATTGTTGACGTATTTGATCATCCGCTCATTACTCGACAACCCCAGGAAGGCGTCGTGAAATTTGACATTGAGGATATTATGCCTGGCAATGTCGCCTGCAGCAAGCGCAGCCTCAATACCATCGTTACACTCCTTCATTCTGGCAACCCTGGTCTCGTCAAGTTTATCAAACACTGACAGAATTATCCTTGACTCGATTCCTCCCAGGATTTCATAAATATCCCTCACATCGTCCAGGGTAAAAACGTTTATCTTAACTCCCCGCTGTGGTTGGATAGTGACGAATCCCTGCTCCTGAAGCAGGAGCAGCGCCTCCCTGAGCGGGGTGCGGCTCACCCCCAGTTCTTTTATCATTTTATTAACGCTTATCGAGGCCCCTGGTTCCAGCTTTCCGATCCGCATCTGCGTCTGCAGGTAGTCATAAACCTGTACCCTCAGAAGATAACTTCCGGGACGACTTTCATTCATCATTTTGTACTCCACTCATAAAGTAAGCAGGTGGTCCCCACGATTAACCGGTTCACCCCCCTGGCGGGTCCTGCACAGCTTTTTTTATTGCCACCAGCTGGCCGACCTGAGAGGAGATGCATTTTTACTGTTTACCCTGGCTGTAGCCCGAAACGTCAACAACACGATCGTACAGATTTCAGCCATCACATATTCCTCCTCACCAGGAATATCAAATACGGGATATGCGCTTCTTACACAGCCCGCTCATGCGCAACTTGCAACCAGTTGATATTTCTTTCGTTTCTCCATAACTATGTACAAAACCACTGGTTACCAGGAGAACGACGGGATCACAACCATCTTCAACAGTAATCGCACCAGTTCCGAACTCAGTCACACTATCTGCCGGGCAGGGATACCGCGCAAAGACCTCTCTTGCCGGATGTTGCCTACACAACTACATGAGAAGATTGTTTTTTGCCAGGAAAAAAACAATTTCAGCAACTTACAAATCGCCGTACAACGACGCTGAAAGTGTTGAGCAACAAGGATTCTCCGGCCCGATATCGTATCTGTTCAAAAAAATGCAGCACCCTGCATGAAGCACGGGGTTATGCCCACCAAATCAGCCTTTACAAGCAATGTATCAGATGACCTGGTGGACAAACGATTCTCATCTTTAAGACGGGTCTACAAGTTGGCTCAACTATTGTTTAACTATGAATTCACCGATATACCCAACTTTTGCAGCACCATCTATGGCGCTTGATATAAGCCGGGCATCATCTGCCTTAAACCCACTGCAAAGCTCAAGCAAGGTCACTCCTTTCTCCACCAGTTGCCTGGCTGCCTCACAAGCCTCGTCAACAGACCCTACCCCGACGATATTTGACTTAAACTGTGGCGACTCTAGGGATTGGCTGTTTTGCCCAAGACTGTACCCTGGTGCTTTAATTATAAAACCGTACTGAAACTGTGCCATACTGTATCCTCCATGCCCTGATCTTCTATATAGGTGCGCTGGTTGCCTGATATGACCGGCCAACACCCCTCATCTTTTCCATATTCTGCAACTAACCAAAGACATGGACCGTATCCTCCGGTCCATGTCTTGTCTGGATTTTATCTACCTGAACAACGAAACGAAGTTGTCAATAACCAGTAATGTAATGAGATTTCAAGATGTTTCCCTGATTACTGGGCAACACAGCTCCGTACCGACTTGTCTGTGTCCTTATTCTCTCTCTTGTCCGCAACCCCGGCAGGAGGAGCAACCCGCACTGTTGCGATCTTGTTCTGGGTAAAGAAATCTATTCCGTCTTTGCCCTGTACCTTGTCGGTACCGAGGTGGGAATCCTTAATACCGCCAAAAGGCAGATATGGATGGGGGGCACAGACACCGACGTTGACCCCGACCATGCCGGCATCAGCTTCGGAAATGAACTTCTCCGTATAGTACTGATTTTGTGTGAAAATACACGCACCGTTGCCGAACTTCTGCTCTCTTATGAGCTGCAGGGCATCATCGATATCTCGTATTTTCATGATCGAGACCACCGGTCCGAAAATCTCTTCCTTGGCAATGGTTCTGCAGGGAGTCACATCGGTAAAGACAGTGGGCCCGACAAAGTACCCATTTTTATTGTTGTCAGGTAATTCGGGATTACGGCCGTCGAGCACCAGTTTTGACCCTTCCTCGATACCTATCTTGATATAGTTTTCTATACTTGCCTTCGCCTTTGCGGAAATTACCGGTCCCATATATATATCCGGATCCATGGCGTCACCAACGGTAACCTTTTTCGATGCTTCCACGACACGCTCGATCAGTTCGTCATAAATCTCCGGAACTGCAGCAACTATAGAACCTGCAAGACAACGCTGCCCGGCCGAGCCGTAGCATGAATGGATGAAGTTTTCAATAAAGAGGTCCCAGTTGACATCTTCCATCGCCACCAGATAATTCTTTGCCCCGCCAAGCAACATGCTCCGCTTACCGCCCCGACCGCATGCTTCCGCCATTTTTTTCGCAGTAGGCGTCGAGCCCACCAGACAGACCCCGCTCATCTTGGGATGTTCATACCAGGTGCCTGGAATCGAGCGGTTACCGTGAACAATGTTGATAACACCTTTCGGCAGTCCGATCTCGTTGAAGAGATCACCCATTTTCTGCATAAAAAGCGGAGACTGGGTTGAAGGCTTGAAGATAAATGTATTTCCTACTCCGATGGCGTAGGGAATAAACCAGCCGAAAACCAGCGCCGGGAAATTAAACGGTGCCACTCCGCCAAAAACCCCCAGCGGCTGCTTCACCACCCTGCCGTTGATGTTTTTGGCTATTCCGTCAAGGGTCTCTCCCTGGATCAGGGTAGGTATAGAACAGGCGGCTTCGATTATTTCAATAACCCTCCTGACCTCCCCCCTCGCCTCACTGATATGTTTTGCCTGATCAATCGCGATGGAGACGGCAAGCTCCTCCTGGTTATCGACCATGGCCTGGCGCATGCTGAAAAGATACCCCATACGCTTGCTCAGGGAGAGTGCTCTCCACTCCTTGTAAGCCTCATAGGAAGAGTCAACAGCTGCCAGCGATGTCTCTTCTGAAGAAAGCGGAACTTCGCCAATAGCCTCCCCTGTGGAAGGGTTGTAAAGCGGAACATACTCTACACCGGTTTCCTCTATCCATTCGCCATTTATAAAATTTTTAATCCTGGTAAATTTCTGCTCACTCATAGCATCGACTCCTCTTTACGTTGTTCAGTAAATTCTGTGTCATCCACAGTCAACTAACTGTTCTTTTGCGAGTCACCTTGATGAACCGATGACTCTTGCCTTCTGATATACTAATATATTAGTATACAGCGCTGTTGTCAACACTTTTTTTTGATTTAGCCCGGAGTTCTGCAAAGATAATAGTTCCGGCCTTCTTACAAGAGATTTTTAATGATACCAACCATAAATAAAAAAAGGTTCGTTTCCCTGCTGCAGCAGGGAAACGAACCTTTCTCATACGCTAAAAAAAAATCAGCCTTTGCTGAAGCCATTTTTACATCTGATCCATATCCGTCAGGAATTCTTTCCAGAGTTCAACACCCTTGGCGCAACCTTCAGATTTTGCAGCGACCTTCGGCCACACATCGCTGATAACTTTTTCACGAATTCTCTTTACCTCTTCAGCAGGAAGAGTGATGACTTCGCCGCCAGCTTTTTTGAGCACATCAAGAGCGTGCTTAACACCTTGCGCGTGCAGCCGGCTCGTTTCAAAGTAGGTCGGCATGAAAATGTCGTCAATGCGATCCCGCTGCCACTGGGTCAGTTCGTTCCAGCGGTCAAGATTAATATAGATCTCCTGATGCTGGGCAGGACACCACCCTGGCATAATCGCGTATTTGACGATTTCCTGGAAAGCCATGTCGTCAATGCCGCCTGTATCCCAATAGGTTCCGTCTACAGTACCAAGCTTGATGGCAGTATAGATATCACCCGCGTTCATCGATACAGGTGCACCGCCCATGGCCTCGTGAAAAAGCGCCTGGGGAGCACCGGCTCTCATTTTCTTGCCTTTGAAATCTTCCATCTTGTGTACCGGGAAAGTGGTGAAGGCAGCATTGGGTCCCTGGCAGCTCCAGCCGGCCCAGTGCAGGTTGCGGTCATGAGCCGCCTTTTGCACAATGTCACCGATGCGGTATTTGGGATCGCCCCACATGGCTACCCACGCGTCCTGGTAATTTTGTGCTCCCATTGCCATACCAAATGCCAGCATACCTTCCGGCATATCACCGCCGTATACGGTGGCCCACCCCGCGTAGCCGTCTATCATTCCGGCAGCCGTGGCTCCGAAGGCTTCAGAACCTGCGGTAATGGCTCCCGCTGGCTCCAACTGAATCTTGACCGTACCCTGGGTGGCTTCCTCAACCGCCTTGATCCATGGCACCAGGCCACTCCCCCATCCTGCGTCAGATGAGTCGAAACAGGGCTGGAATACCCACTTTGTCACTTTCTTGGGAGGACCGTAATCCGCACCAGCCATTACCATTCCGGGTAACGAAATGGCAATTATAGACAACATGGTTATCCAGCCAATCACATTTTTCTTCATTAAATCCTCCTCCTGTTTTGTTATTTGTCTGTTAAACAACCTCGACTGCGGAATCCAGCTATTTCTATTCCTTGCAAAAAGAAATAATCCTTAACCGGATCGGAATACCGTACATAAACGTCATTGTTCCTCACCGTTTTTCGGCGACATGACGATGAGAATATCGTTGACAAGTTTTTTTATTACCACCAGCAATACCAGCACGCCAGCGATGGGAATTATAGTTTTGATCGGGTAGATCGGGATCGGTACCCCCGTAGGAGTAACCTGTTTAAGCTTTATCGACAGCATCGCCGCCTGATATCCTTTCCAGACCAAGACCCCTACAAAAAGAAACGTGTAGACCACGGTAATAATGTCGCAGATGGCTTTTTTCCGTTCAGAGAAACGGGCATAAAATAGGTCGAGTTTGACAAAGGAGTTATGGTTCAGCGCATAAGCACCGCCAAAGCAGGCCATGAGGACCATCGCCGCCTGGATCGTTGTTCCTATCCACAGGGAAGGAGCATTCAGCACATATCTTAGGAAAACATCGGTCACGCCGAAAATCATACAGTAGAGAACCAGAATCCAACCGATTTTCCCCATAATCTCCATTAAGACATCAATGACTTTTTCTATCATTTTCCATGTTTGCATATCGCAGCTCCATTAAGGTGTCACGTATTTATGAAATTTTCCGTACCTGCTTTTCAGCGCATCATATTCGGCAACCAAACAGCTATCTGCGGGAAAATAAAGACCAAAGTCAAACCAAGTACCTGCAACGCAATAAACGGTCCGACGGATTTATAGACGTCACCCATGGTCACGTCTGAGGGTAGGATGGACTTTATCCAGAACAGTACAAAACCAAAAGGCGGAGTCAGGTAGGCAATCTGGATGTTGACGATAAAGAGAACGCCAAACCACAGCTTGTCAATTCCAAGCTCGTTGATTATCGGTATGTACAACGGGGTACAAAGCATAATGATCGCCCAGTCATCCATCACCATTCCCAGTATCAGGATGATGACCATCATCATCACCAGAATACCGTTTTGACCTCCTGGCATACCGAGAACCATTGAGGTTACCAGTTCCTGGCATCCCAGGGAGTTGAAGATATTGAGATAAACATTGGCGCCAATCAGAATCCACAGACCCATCCCGGAGAGTTTGAGAGTAGTCTCCAGAGAATCCCGCAAAACCTGCCAGGTCAACTTCCGGTATATCAGGTTGATGACACACGCACCGGTCGCACCGAAAGCCGCTGCCTCAGCCGGAGTTGCAACACCACCCCAGATAGCACCGAGCACAACAAGGATGAGTATCAGAAACGGCCAGATGTTGACCACCGCCCGGACCTTTTCCGCAACGGAAAACTTCTCGTCAGGTGGAATGGCAGGTCCCATATGGGGCTGCAGTTTACAGCGTATCCCTATATAGATAATATAAAAGGAAGCCAGCATCAGACCGGGAAGCACCCCGCCCAGGAAGAGACCTCCAATCGACACTTTTGCAAGCAGACCGTAAAAGATAAATGGAACACTTGGCGGGATAAGCGCTCCCAGGGCACCACCGGCACCGATCGAGCCGATTGCTATTGCCCGCTTGTATTTGTATTTCATCATCGATGGGTAGGCAATCTGGCCCATGGTGATAGTAGCAGGAGGAGTGATCCCGGTGATGGCCGCAAAAATAGTGCAAACCATGACCGTTCCCATTGCCAGACCACCGTGAATATGCCCAATGAGCTTATAAACGGCATCATAGGCGGCTTCGGCTATACCTGAGAACCGGATCAGACTTCCCATAAACAGGAAGAGCGGAACCGTTACCAGGACATGATTCCAGGGGGTGTAGTAAAAAGCACTGGGAATGGCAAGAAGAGATCTGGGCTCAAATATGAAAGCGAAGAGGACGGCGGTTCCTCCAAGTCCCAGAGCCACTGGCAAACCAAGAAACAAGCCGACAAACAGACAGGCAAAATACAAAAAGGTAATAAGTTCAATACTCATCATTTCTCCTTTTCTTACTCCATCGATGATTACAGGGGAGGGTCAGGCCTCATACTTCTTTTCAAGAGTCGTAGCGTTAGATCTCCTTTACTATCTCCTGAGGGGAGCAGTACCAAGCAGGTCAACCTGCTGGCATTTGCAAAACCGATCTCGCTGCTCAACGGTTTTTTGCTCTGCTCAACGTTCAGATGTCCGGATGCAGCTTTTTGGGCCAGCGCACTCCCAGTATCTGAGTAATATATTAGTATACTAGTAAAGCTTTACATGTCAAACAATTTTTACGTATATGTTCCCCAGACAAGACGTGAGACTCCCTGTTTCAGGTGTCGAGCCAAGACCTCTCCCTACGGACCACCATACAACGCAACCAAAACCACTATAAAGTCAGCACATTACCAGCATCCAGTCTACAATCACCTTGTCATCACCTAGATCCCGATATACATCCCTACTCCTGCTGGCAATGGAGCAGGATAAAACCCTAAAATTCGAGGATCAAAACCAGTGTATCATAATCCATAATCAAAAGGAAATTGCTATTCATCACCACAACGTGGCCCTTATATTTGGCTTTTGTTCCAGACAAGCCTCCCAGGCGCATTGGCCGCCCGCCAGCTGTTGTCTCCCAACTTTCATCAAGAAAAAACAAGAGATCGATCCATAAATCGAGACCGAAATGATCATTCTTAGCCTAAACGGACGCCACCGCCACGCCCCCAACCAACCCGCTCTTCCGGTTCTTGTCTAACTACTATTTCTTCAGAGCAGTTAACCTTAAAAGTTGACCCTGTGCTTTCGGTGTGGTATCAAGTGGTTCACGACAGAAGCAATCACTACCTGCCGATAATGATTTTGCAACTCAAAATGCACCCGTAGCTCAGCTGGATAGAGCACCGGACTTCGAATCCGGGTGTCGGGGGTTCGAATCCCTCCGGGTGTACCAATAAAATCAACGTAAGCCACTTTTTCCTTAAATAGGAAAATCTACAGAAATCTACATATCAGCCTTTCCGCATTTTTTCAGATAATTCTTTAGCCCGATTACCAACTTGTCTTGCCCAACGGGATTTGAGCATTTCATCGGCTGTAAGGTCGAATTTTTTTGCACACCAGAGGATTCTTGCCTTTGTTTCTGAATAAATCGGCCAGAATCCTGAGAGAATAGCCAATTAGCGCTCTCGGAGATGGGTTAACGACATCGGAAAAAAAGGAATAGATACGACCAAGCTGCTGTGGCCGAACCCTTTAATAAACAAAAGCCCTTCCCATATAAACGCCGATGCAGGAAGGGCTTTTGCAAAACTACGGTAAATAGGGGTAAACGAAATCCAAAACATCTTGTCTGTCCATACGAAAAACACCGCCAGTACCAACACAATTATTATTTAGGCCGAATGAAGTCACCCCGGCAACAATATTGGTATCTCCTAAGAAGTTAGGACCACCAGAGTCACCAAAGCACGTCCCACCTGTTGCGTGGTTGTTTGACAGCATCAAAGAATAATCACCCGTAAGACCCGGGACATTGATCTGAACAAGATATGGATAAGCGACCATACGTACTTTTTCGGATTCAACAAATACCGGGTTGATTCGTTGTAGTCCATAACCAACAGCAGTAAAAGAAGTATCCTGCAAACCACGCTTTGTTTTGAGTGCGTCAAGTTGATCGACCTCAGGAAGAACGCCATATGCACTAAGTTCAATGGGTGCTCCGAGAAGTACGACACCGACATCGTGTTCGACATATGATTCCATGGCGAACTCAGGATGTGTTGCCCAAGAAACTGCTTCTACAGTATTCGGTCCAGAAAGTGGATAGTTATTGGTACCGTTTTCAACGTCTGATTCCGTAAAAACCCTCATACCAGTAAATTCGGCGCCGGGCTCATTATAAGTGCAATGTCCGGCAGTTAAAAGAACTCTTGGCGACAACAAAGTCCCGGTACACCGATATGCCGGCGAACCTCCAACATCCATCACTAACAAAACGACCATGGGATGGCCGTCTCCGTCCAGTTCATTGATTTCGGTTATGCCAAATGCAATGCAACTGCCCCAAATGAGCAGCAGCATTGATAGAATAACTATTTTTATATTTTTCAACATGGTTCCCCCATATAAACAAAATTGTTTTTTGTGTAATCCATGACGAAAAAGGACTTAGCAACTAGAATTTAAGAATTTTATTGATAATTATGGCAAGCCTCCCAAAGAAAACAGAAATTTCTTTGGGAGGTGCTAGGCACAATTTGAGAATTTTCCTCATCTTATCGTCACCTATTTAGCGATTGAAGGATAAAAAAAACGCTCTAAGCCCGATGATTTTATACTTGAAGTTTATGTGAGCTAGAAAGAAGGTGTCAAGGTAACATCATGGTGATTCTTCTTTTTCTAAAATTTTTGAATTAATTTAAACGATTGCGGCCTATCTGCTACTGCGGATTTCATTTAATTTTGGGCGACTTCACGATAACTAACCGACACTAAGACCTATTCGGCGAGTAACTGCAGTTTACAGGGATTTTCCGTCTTTGCTTCAACCTGAAGTTTAGTGGTAATCAAATATATTATTACCAGTCGCACCAAGCACCAAGACATGGTAATTCTCAAGAAATTGCGCCGTAGTACCTTTCCTTGGATTTCTATTAAAGTGTTTATCCCAATACTCAGCAAGACCAACAATATTGTGAGCCTCCGGAAAAGGATCCTTTATGCGCCTATAATGCAGCCTGGCCATGGCAGTTGAATACACTGGGTCATACTGAAGACGATTAAGGTCAGGACTATCGACCGATGTTATTTGTTTCGTAAGTTTTAATTTTTCTGGCCTATATTTCAGGTATGAGTCATAAATATCAATCAAGGTAGCCGGTTCCATCTGATAGATCCCAAGGGCCGGGCCACCAATCTGATGTGTCCAGCGCCCTAACGCTGACTCATGGGCGACAGTTCCGAGCAAAAGTTCTTCAGCAGCTTGAGACCACATACCCATTTCATCAATGACAGTTCTGATTATTTGACGCAGTTTTTCCGGATCGTACATAAAATTATAGCCCCATCGCCTTTTTTACTTTTACAGCTACCCCAGCAAAAAATACCGTTATAAAACCACCGACACCGATAACCAACACCGTTTTCACGATGGTATTTCCCGACATTTTCATAAATTCGTTAAAGTGTCGATGAGACTCGATAACCTCTTTTAATTCAGAGACCTCGATATCTTCAAATCGACAATCCCTCTCCTCACTCTGCCTATCATAAAGCGCCTGTACTATCGCGGAGATATCTTCATCTGACAGTTTTCGCGGCATTAGTAATTTCTCCCGACACCCAAATACGCACCGATCCTCACACCAATCAGTCCGGCAATAGTGCGCCACAG
>NZ_FNJI01000047.1 GCF_900104445.1 Desulforhopalus singaporensis
ACCGTTATTCCGAAGATAATGATAGAGTCCGAATCCTGTGGGGCCTGCTTCGTAAGCACATCGCAACTCAACTCCCTGAGACAACTGTTTCCGTAGAAATTTCTCCAGTGCATCTATCGTATGCGGAATCGCCCCGTAGTTCCTGGTTTCTCCTGAGCGCTCCTCATCGGCTATGGCGATAACTATAGTGTCCTTATGAACATCCAATCCTACGTATTTTATGGTATGCTTTCTCATGACCTGCCTCCTTGGTTATGGCTCTGGGGTGAATGTTGCACACTTTCATTCTAACCCACGTTGGCAAGGTAGGCAGGTCTCCTTCTGTCAAACATTATGTCTAATAAAACACTCATCGAATATTCCATTTTTTCTATTTTTTCTCTGTTTATGCGGCAACACACTGCTGTCCCATAGTTAATTCCACAAAGTAAGCTGTGGAGATATTACGTTTTTTATAAACATGCCAGGGGGCCTGAGTAGGTCAGATAGAGGCCGCCTTTCAAAAATGTTCAGTTGCAACAACCGGAGCAGTTCCGTGAGTGAACCTCGGAACTTTGCTAAAAATTTGAAACAGGCCAACATCAGGTAGACGCAAAGAGCAATCCATAGATGTGTTAACACAGCATTCGCTGAGGTTCCGAGGAAGGTCTTTACTTTGAGATTTTGCTTGATCCACTAGAAGAACAGCTGTCGGGTAAAGGACTGGCGCGGTACTCAGGAGCCCGTTTCCAACCTCCGCCTCGACAAACCCAGCATGCGGATTTCCCGCACTAGGCTTTCACTGTTAATTTCATTTCAAGGGTTATGAGACCTATCAAGCTGGCAGCACTTTCAGACACGATGGTATCGAACTCCGTAGTCATTATACAAACCCAGAGTTTCATATAACCAAGCCCTACTCCATCTGTTCCAGCCAAAACCACGGCGTTTACCGGCATACATTAAATGTCGTCTGATCTTTTTCTCCACCCAATCTTTCACATAGCCAAAACATTTGCTGGAGTTACCAACCCGAAAATAGTTCACCCACCCCGCTAGTACAGGATTTATAAGGTAAACAACCCGGCCCACAGGTTGGGACTGATGTCGACGGAACACGTCCTTGAGCTTTTGCAGCAAAGACGTCCGCGCTTTCACTCGTGGAGTAACTCGTCCCCCCCCCACGCTCCGCGCCGTGTTTTAATCCGCCGAAAATCAAAACCCAAGAAACTGAAAGTCTCATCCTGAGTAAGATTAACTATTTGGGTCTTTTCCTGATTCATCTGAACACCCAACTTTTCAAACTCTTCTACAAGCCTTTTGTAGGCAGCTTTTAACAGCCACTCCCACTTTCCAAAACCGTCAACCAAGACCACGAGATCATCAGCGAAACGGGCATATTCAATATAGGTGAATCTGCCTTTTCGGGTTACCTCTTTCGCTCGCTCCAGCATTTTATCTACCTCATTGAGGTAGAGATTGCTAAGTAGAGGTGAGATTACCCCGCCCTGAGGAACGCCTTTAGCGCCTCCTACTTTCAAGATCAGTTTCAGCAATCGCAGCACATCGTCGTCATTAACTCGTTCAGCCACTTTCTTTATGAGAGTGAAATGCCGAACGTTGTCAAAATAGGCACTTAGGTCCAAATCAATGACACGTGTCTTGTTCTTCACAACTGCCGAAGCCACACGATCTATCGCAGTATGAGCAGTTCGCTTCGGACGATATCCATATGACCCCTCCTGGAAATCGGCTTCAAATATGGCCTCTAGAATGAGCTTAAGTGCACCTTGAACCACGCGATCTCGTATTCCAGGAATTCCAAGAGTTCTGACTTTGCCATTACCCTTGGGAATCTCTTTGATTCGGTTTCGCATGGGTCGATATGTCCTGGAGTGCAGTTCATTTTGTATCTGTTCGAGAAAAGCCTTCAATCCTGCCGCTTCGATGTCAGCAAACGACACTCCATCTATACCAGGTGCACCGTTGTTCTTCTTCGCCTCACGATAAGCCAGATGAAGTGTTTCTATTTTACAGACATGCACATACAGTCCCCAAAACCGCCATGTCTTATCGGACTTCGCCTTCAAGTATATCTTCCTTCTCAGGTCTTGCAGACCGATGGACGCTTTTATCATTTCGTCCCTGCCTCCCGGTGTTGTCAAAAGATTATTAACAGTAGGGTCCCTTTGCTCCCTGGGCGTTACCCCAGTTCATCGCTAATACGAACCCCTCCGCCACCCTCTCGCCTTTCAGCTCACTTCCCGCTGTTGACGGTTATAGAGCCTACCTTGCTCCAAAGATTTCTCTTTGGGACGAGGAGGGCTTCTCCAGTTGCTCGGTATGTCCTCGTCACCGTGCTATCGCTACCACCCCGCCGGAGTGAATCAGTCGTATCGATCAGATTTCGACTAACCATGCTGCCTTCGCCCTACGGTTGGGGGCTCGGCCTCCGGGGATTCTCACTTTCGGGGCCACCTCTACGTTCACTCTCGTTATGGCCCGGTGACTCGCTCACATCCCTATGGATTGCTTTGTCGATGGGCTTCAGATAATCGGTTTCCCTCATACCTGCCATCCAAGCTATAGGGCCTCTGATTCTTACCCTAACAGGACTGACTCCTGCTGAACATACCAGCCTTAACTGGACACACAACCGCTCGTGAGGTTTTCCCTCAAGCGGCTCACCCAATGAGATTCTTCTGAAGGTTTATGAATCCTATTAGCGATGGCATCGACTTTCGCGTATACATTTCTACGTTACCAAGGTGTTTAAGTTTCCAATCCCAAAACAAACCCAGCACACTGTAAATATACTCGTTACTCCATCTCCGCCAACCAATGCTACACTTCTTCCTCCGTTTTCTCTTAGACAACAAGGTTCGTATTTTCATCTCAAGGTAGTCTCTTACCTCGCTAAAGGCTCGGCTTGAATTACCGACTCGAAAGTAGTTGACCCAACCTGCCAACACTTCATTGATCTTGGCGATAATGTCACCGACAGGTGTCGAACCTCCCTGTTTGATTATCTCCCTGATGGTACATGCGTTTCTTCTGCACCTGGATATTGCCAACAAGGTCTCTAAGGCTCTTCCTGGATGTGAGTTGGGCAATAGTCATTGCGAGAAACTGGCTCCAACGATTAAAGGAGCGGAACTTTTGACCACAATGATGTTTATGAGCAAGTTTTTCAAAATCATATCTCGAGAAAAAAGAAGCAATCTGGTTGAGTATCGTGGTAGAATGTGCCATGGCTCGGATCTCCTTGTATTTAAATGTCTTTTGGCGATTTCATTTTAACACAAGTAGCTCTCCGAGCCATATTTATTGGTAATTACTTAACTATTTATGAGACAGCAGTGTATTAAATTGGCAACAAAACCATCACTGGTCATGTTACTCATTTAAAATATTAAACTTTTTTCATATTTTTCGAAGCTTTTGCCAACTTAACAACTTCATCAGACAGCTAGAAATTCATTGCAAACCATTCTTTTCAAGGTTACGTCCAGAAACAAACCCCACCAGATTCGCCGTTTTATCACATTGTATTTCAGTTATTTTTCAACATTTTTTCCTTAATAACATAACCCAAATATGATCCACGCCACAAATCGCTGCAACGAACTGAAAAATATTGATCTTGTTGCTCTGTTTAGATAGGGTACTGTTGTTAGAAGATTGAACGGTCAACTAAAATATTGGTAATAAAACGGCTAACTCCACGAAACCAGGGTAGCACTTGTGACAAAGTCTATTGGCAGGGAAACTTTCAATTGTAAATTTGTTCACGATCTTCAAGGTGCTGATTGTCTTCTGCGAAATCAGCTGATTTTTGCATCATGCCCGGCGGTCAGCTACACTTGCCCGATTGACCGCTATTACGGACCTACTTCCATCAGTGCAAACGTGAAGGAACAGCTTGGCTACGACCCCTTGGAATTTACCGATAATCCCGATTTCTGGCTGTCCAGGATTCACCCCGATGACAGAAGTGGAGTGCTGATAAATCTGGCAAAACTCAGCCAACAGGAAAAATATGTTCATGAATATCGCTTTTTACATAAAAACGGTACCTACCGCTGGATACACGATGAACAGCGACTTGTGAAAAATGGTGATGGAACACCGATTGAAATAGTTGGCAGTTGGCTTGATATCACCGGTCGCAAAGTATTGGAAAAAGGATTACGAAAAAGCCAGGTCAGGTTCGACAAGGCGCAACGCGTCGGTCGTATTGGCCATTGGAAATGGAATATTGGGGCCGACAGCTGCTGGTGCTCCAGACAATTACACCAGATCCTTGGCCTTGATCCATATCCGGTAGATTTCACCTACGAATATCTGTTGTCACTTGTTCACAGCGAGGATCGCAACAGAGTCGACAAAGCCATAAAAAAAACAATTCCAGAAGGTTCCTCCTGTTCACTCAACTTCCGCATCGTTCGCCCTGACGGCTATATCATCGACGTACATCTACAAACTGAGGTTGTTTCAGACGGAAAGGGAAAATGTGGCCACCTGCTGGGGACTGTTTTCAATATATCTGAGCTTAAGCTGATAGAACAGGAACTCAAAGAAAATAAAAAGCAGCTCGATAATCTTTTTTGTTACGATCAACTGACGGGGCTCCCCAACAAAAAATATTTCCAGGATCGTTTCACCAGGGCCGCAAGGCGGACAAAACTGAATAATAGTCCGATTTCACTCTTTTTACTTGACATTGATTTACTTAAAAAAATCAACAACACCTTGGGACGCTCGGTTGGTGATCAGCTGTTGAAAAAAGTTGCCCAACGGTTGTGCGCACATTTACGATTTCCCATTGACGCTATCGCTCGTTTTGGCGGAGACGAGTTTGTCATTCTCGTCGAGGGGGTGCAGGACATGCAACATGTCACCCGCATTGCCCAGAGAATCCTGAGTATCTTTGAGGAATCATTCGTTATTGACGAACATGATCTTCACGTTTCAGGTTGCGTCGGCGTCATCACCGGCAAACCTGAAAACGACGATATTGAGATCCTGCTGGCACATGCTGGTATTGCGACCTATGCCGCGAAAAAAAAGGGCAACAACAGTTTCCAGTTTTACTGTAAGGAAATGGACGATGAAGCCCATGAGATGCTGGTGCTGGAAAATGATCTGTATAACGCTTTAAAAAATAATGAATTCACCCTGCATTATCAGCCTAAAATATCTTTAACTTCCGGTGACGTTATCGGAGCAGAAGCTCTTGCAAGATGGCAACACCCTGTTAAAGGGTTGATCCCGCCAAAAGAATTTATACCCTTGGCGGAGCAGACAGGGTTAATAATCCCGCTGGGGAAATGGATCCTCAAAAAGGCATGTGGATATGCAGGGAGATTGCAGAAAATTGAAAATCTGCACCTTAAGATCAGTGTCAATATTTCTGTGGCCCAACTAAGGGAACCCGGATTTTTAGACCTGATTTCAGACGCCCTGGATGAAACCGGTCTTCAGCCGAGCCAGCTGGAGCTGGAAATTACCGAGAGTATTGCGATGGAAGACGACGAAGAGATCATTTCAACTCTTAAAAAAATCAGGAATTTGGGAGTCTGTCTGGCAATCGACGATTTTGGCACAGGCTTTTCCAGCCTGACACGGCTGAAGAACCTCCCCATAACCATCCTGAAGATTGACCGGACATTCGTAACTGAAGTTGCTGTAAACACAAAAGATTCTGCCATCATCGAAGCAATTGTACTTGTTGCCCAAAAGCTGGGTATCGACGTCGTTGCCGAAGGTATAGAAACCAAGGAACAGAAACAGGTGCTGTCGCCAATTGGATGCGGAATCGGCCAGGGTTTTCTCTTTAGCCGGCCCCTGCCGGAAAACGATTTTCTCGATTTTGTAACCAGGCGGACCGGCCCTCCTCATCCGCCTGAAGGTTGCCGCAATTTTCAGGGACATCGCCCATCTTGAACAAAGAGCCAGCCCCTGCTTTAACGGATGAAAAAATTTCACCGGCAGACCGGTAGAATAATGAATCTCATCGGCGGTTGTCGACCAGTGCGTTGGTAAATTCTATTATGAGGTTTGTTCCGGCCACATCCCCCATCGCCATAATGTGTATACCGTCGGCATATTCGGCGATTTCTCGTATAAGGTCGCAGGTGATGTCAATTCCGGTTGCACCGTCATTTTCCATGCGCGAGATGACATCTTCAGGTACATCTATTCCTTCAACATTATTATTCATAAATTTCGCCATCTTCACACTTTTAAGCGGCATCAACCCGATCAGTACCGGTTTGCCCAATTTTCGCGCCTCTTTGAGAAAGGAGACTGTTTTTTCAGAGTCATAGACAACCTGGGTCTGAAAAAAATCGGCTCCGGCTGCTATTTTCCTGCTCATTCTTTCCAGTTCACGTTCAGGATTCCTGGCGGTCGGCCTGGCGGTACAGGCGATCGTAAAATCGGTCCTGCCCCCGAATTCCTTGCCGTTAAAATCCACCCCGCTGTTCATTTTCCCGATAAGATCAAGAAGCTCCAGAGTATTGTAATCATAAACCGGCTTGGAAGGATACGGCCCGTGTTTCGGCGGATCACCGGTTGTCACAAGAATATTGCGTATCCCCAGGCCATGAGCCCCGAGAAGATCCGCCTGGGTGCCAAGAAGGCTCCGATCCCTGCATGTGAAATGCGGGATACCCTCAATATCAAGCTTATTCTGAATCAACCCCGCCATCGCTACCGAATTTATCCGCAGATTACCCATCGGGCAGTCGTGAACATTGATACCGTCGAGTGGAAGGTAGGATTCGGCTTTTTCCAGGGATTCATCGGTCAACACTCCCTTCACCGGTCCGAGTTCGGTGGTTATGACAAATTTGTTCCCCAGTTTTTCACTTAGTTTCATAGCGGTCTCCTAAAGATCAGTTTTTATATTTAGCAAAAATCCCCAAGGGAAAATTTCATATGTGACAAGCAAACATGTCGGTATGTCAAACAATCAGTCGACACATCCTCGCGGTGGCGCACTACGTTGCATGATCACCAACACAGAAAACCGTCTATATCTACTCCTTACAGTTCTATATGGCAAATGGTGTTACGGGAAATGACGCTGCCGACACCACCGGTTGTCTGCGCGCGGACAGGCCGTCTGCCTAGAGAGAACCGCAAATCCTTGATTGAGCCGGCAAAGCAATTTATTTGCATTTTCTCTTCTTTTCGGTTAACTAAAACATCTTACACAGGTTAACCAAATCAAATGGTTTTAAAAAACATATGCGTTTTTACCGGGCTAAGAACAAACACACTGCCAAAAAACTAAAACAACCTGTGACTCTGATAAGCGAGTTCCCAACCACAAGCAGTACAGGTCGCAAGCGCGAAAGGACGCTGGGGCAGCATCGCCGTACAACCGGATGTACCGGTTAATCTTGCGGCAATCACCAAACAAGCGGCAGCAACAAGAAGAGACAGATTATGTTAATGACTCTGGTGCAGCGTATCCGCAACGGCTCGGGGCTCAATTTTGACGAGGCGTTACAGCTGGCCCACTCCGACAATCCCAGACAGCTTTACCAAGCTGCGGACGAACTGCGAAAAACTTTCCACAATGAAGAGATCGACCTCTGTTCAATCGTCAATGCGAGGTCGGGCAGGTGTTCGGAGAATTGTAAATTCTGCGCCCAGTCTTCATGGTATCCTGTCGACATTGATACCTACGAAATCATCGATGAGGCCACGGCACTGCAGGCGGCCCGGGAAAATGAAGCTGCTGGTGTAACAAGGTTTTCGCTGGTAGCTGCCGGAAGGAGCGTATCGGAGCAGCACATTGAGCAGTTCGGAAAGATCTATGAAAAAATTGCTGCTGAAACAGATATGTCTCTGTGCGCTTCAATGGGGTTTCTGACGCCGCACAAGGCTGAAATGCTAAAAGCAATAGGAGTAAAAAGGTATCACTGCAACCTTGAAACCTCCAGGAGTTTTTTCGCCAATGTCTGCACCACCCATACGTGGGAAGAAAAGGTCAAGACCATCGAGACAGCGAGAGAGGCCGGTCTCGAAGTGTGCTCCGGCGGCATAATTGGCATGGGGGAAACTCTTAAGCAACGGCTCGAACTCGCCTTCGAATTACAAGCTCTCAATATCCGCTCTATTCCGCTCAATATCCTGACACCTATCGCCAACACCCCCTATGGTGGAATAAAACCCATAGGCGTATCGGAAGTGTTGACCAGTATCGCCATGTTCAGGTTCATCAACCCCGAAGCGATTATCCGACTGGCCGGGGGGCGGAACATGCTTGGCAACAAACAATCGGCATGTTTCACATCCGGTGCAAATGGCGCTATTGTCGGCAACTATTTGACAACCGCCGGCAACAATCTCGAGCAGGACATTGCAATGTTTCGCTCACTTGGATATGCAATTGCTTCATCAGGCGGGGCCAAGTGATGGATACGACTTATTCAGTAAAGACATCAAGCCTGCTCGACTTCGACCGCAAACATCTCTGGCATCCCTACACGTCGATCACCAACCCCCTGCCGGTATATCCGGTTGAGTCTGCAGAAGGTGTGCGCATTCGCCTGGCCAACGGCAAGGAATTGATTGACGGAATGGCCTCATGGTGGGCGGCGATCCATGGCTATAACCACCCAGTCCTGGTCGACGCTATCCGGGAGCAGGCCGCAAGACTTCCGCACATCATGTTTGGCGGTTTAACCCATGGACCTGCGGTCAATTTGGCCAGGTTGCTTGTTGAGTGCAGCCCGGAACCGCTTGAAAAAGTTTTTCTCGCAGACTCCGGCTCCGTTGCGGTAGAAGTTGCCATGAAAATGGCTGTTCAGTATCAGCGAGCCAGGGGATTCAAGGAAAAAAACAGGTTCCTCTCGCTTCGCTCCGGGTACCATGGCGACACCTTCCATGCCATGTCGGTCTGCGATCCGGTTACAGGAATGCATGGGATGTACAAAAACATACTGCCCGAGTATTATTTTGCAGAAGCGCCGCACTGTTGCTTCGGTGGAGAGTGGGATCCCGGAGATCTTGCCTCAATCACCCGCATACTTCAGGACAGACATTCCCGGATCTGCGCCGTTATCCTTGAGCCGGTTATCCAGGGAGCCGGAGGAATGAGGTTTTATCACCCCGAATACCTCCGCCAGGTGAGAAGCCTCTGCGACCAGTTTGAGGTGCTGCTCATAGCCGATGAAATTGCGACCGGATTCGGCCGGTCGGGCAAACTGTTCGGTTGCAATCATGCAGGCATTTCACCCGACATCATGTGCCTTGGCAAAGCACTGACCGGGGGATGCATGACCCTGGCAGCGGTTCTGGCAACCGCACAGGTTGAAAGCGTCATTTCTTCCGCTGCTCCCGGAATCTTCATGCACGGCCCGACCTTCATGGGCAATCCCCTGGCCTGCAAAACCGCCGAAGCATCTATAAAATTACTATTTTCATCCGATTGGCAGACCGCCGTAGCAAACATAGAAAGCCAGCTCATAAAAGGACTTTTTCCCTTGCGGCCAATGAAACACGTCCGTGATGTGCGGGTACTTGGCGCCACAGGGGTGGTTGAACTGACCTCCCCTGTCGACATGGCCGCAGTGCAGCGTGAATTCGTGGCCAGGGGGGTCTGGGTCCGGCCGTTTGGCAAACTCGTATATGTCATGCCGCCCTATATTATCGACAACAACGACCTCAGAACCCTTACCCAGGCCATTTGCCAAGTGGTCGAAAGGATCAAGACGTTATGACATTACGTTTTGCCAACCTGCTGTCTGAGCTGAAAAGGACAGACTCGTTTCGTGAGCTGCATCCCCTGTCTGGAAGAAAAGGGTGCCGGATTACGTACAACGGCAGGGAATTGCTGAATCTTACGTCAAACGACTATCTGGGAATCGGCTCAGACAGCGAACTGCACCAGCGCTTTTTCTCGACAATCACCAGAGATGAGATTCCCGATACATTCGGGTTGGGTTCGACCTCTTCAAGGTTATTGTGCGGAGACCGCAGGATATTTCATGAACTTGAACATACCATAGCCAGAAGATATGGATTTCCCGCCTGTCTTTTTTACAACTCAGGCTACCATGCCAACATCGGCATCCTCCCATCGCTGCTGACCAGAAAAGACCTCATTCTCTCAGACAAACTGAACCATGCCTCGATACATGACGGAATAAGGTTGGCGCGTGCGGACTGCAAACGATTTCGTCACTGCGACTATGAGCACCTCGAGCAGCTGCTGACAAAACACAGAGGTGGTTATGAAAATGCGGTGATCGTGACCGAGTCGGTCTTCTCCATGGACGGTGATGTGGCGGACCTGCAGCGACTTGTCCGGCTGAAAGAGAAATTTGACTGCACACTTTATCTCGACGAGGCCCATGCCATTGGCCTGTACGGCCCCGGCGCCCTGGGCCAGGCCGAACAACAGGACGTTCTGCACCATATTGATCTGCTTGTCGCCCCGTTCGGCAAAGCCCCGGGTTCAATGGGAGCTTTGGTGCTCTGCACCAAAGAGATCAGGCAGGTACTGATCAACAAGAGCAGGGCGCTCATATTTACCACCGCGCTTCCACCCATTGTCGCCAGCTGGAACCTTTTTGTCTTCAACCATATGCTGACACTGCAAAAAAAGCGGGATCACCTGAACCATATTTCGACTCTGCTACGAAATGACCTGAGAAATCACGGCCTGAAGACTAAGGGCACGACCAATATCGTTCCGGTGGTTATCGGCGACAATCTCCTGACCGTAACAGCCGCCCGCAGGATGCAGGAGCTGGGATATTATATCCTGCCGGTTCGGCCGCCCACGGTACCCAAGGGGAGTTCCCGTTTCCGCTTATCACTCACCGCCGATATGCAGGAAAACGATATCAGGGGAATTGCGCCCTGCCTGGCCATGATCATCAACGGGCAAACCACTAAACCTCAAGAGCAGACTGTACCATGAAACACAACTGGCTGATACAGCGTAATCGCGACCGTCTCATCGTATTCTGCAACGGTTGGGGGATGGACGACCGTCCGTTTACAGCAATTCCTTCCGAAGAATTCGATGTCCTTCATATATATGACCACAGACCGCCATGGACAACTGAACCACTGTTGTCGCGTATACGTAGATACACCGCTCCGGTTCTCGTCAGCTGGTCCATGGGGGTATGGGCCGCACACCACTACTTCGAGAAAACCGCGCCGATATTTTCGGCTGCAATAGCGGTAAACGGAACACTCTGCCCCATTCACAGCCGATACGGGATTCCCCAAGAGCTTTTTGCAGGAACCATGTCCGGATGGTCGGAGCCGGCCAGGAGAAAATTTTACAGCAGACTCTGCGGCAATCGCGCGGTGTGGGACAACTTCTCCGGACAATTCCCAGCAAGGGACTGTGCAGACCAGAGGGATGAACTGGCGTTTTACCTGGAAAACGCAGACTGCATCAATAAATCCGACAGTATCTACTCACATGTGGTCGTTGGTGACAAGGACAGGATTGTCAGGACGGAAAACCAGTTATCATTCTGGAAAACCGACAAGACAACCCTGGTGCCGGGAAGTCATTTTCTCTTCTATGACTACAGCAGCTGGGACCATTTCGTCCATTTTTTCACAGCACAAACAATGAATGTCCCCTCCCAGGAGCAGGCGGAAAATGCATCAAACCGATCCTGAAAGGATAGGTGCCTGTTTCAGGCGCAGTATCAAGAGCTATGACCGCAGCGCAACAGTGCAGGCGGCTATCGGCAACCGTTTAGTTGCTCTTATCAAACAATTTTGCGGTGTTGCATTTTGCCGGGTCCTTGAAGTTGGATGCGGTACCGGGCTGACAACCGGAGCGCTTTGCCGCCATGCGGAGCTAGGGCTGCTCTGTCTCAACGACCTGGTTCCCGAATGTTGCGAGCGGGCAGCGGAAAAGGCCAAAAACGCGGAAACACGCTGTGTCCTGATGCCCGGCAATATTGAGACGGTCCAGCCGCCGCCGGACCTCGATCTTATCTTTTCCTCATCGACGTTTCAGTGGCTTAGCGACCTGCCCGGCTGTCTTGCAAAATTTCACGATTCCCTGAACCCTGGCGGCTACCTGGTGTTTTCCATGCTTGGCCCGAAAACAATGTTTCAGGTCAGGGCACTCACAGGAGTGGGGCTGAGCTATCCGGACCAGAAAGAGCTCAAAGCCATGATGCACCACGGATTCGTTGTAGATTTTATCGAGGCTGTAAACTACACATTATTTTTCCCCACACCAAGAGAAGTCCTGCGCCACATTCGCGAAACAGGTGTCGGCGGGGTCGCACCATTCAGGTGGACGCGATCCCGGTTGAAACGGTTTGAACAACGTTATAACGCCTTTTTTTCAGACCAACGGGGAGTTGCTCTTGATTATTCGGCAATATTTGCAGTGGCACGAAAAAATGGATAAAGGAACCGTATTCTGCATAACAGGGATCGATACGGATATCGGCAAGACAGTCGCCACCGGCCTCATTGCCAGGGGACTTCTTGGAGCCGGGCGTACGGTTATAACCCAGAAAGCTGTACAGACAGGGTGCGACAGGCTGAGCGAAGATATTCTCAGCCACAGGGACGCGATGGGATGCGGGATATTACCGGAAGATGAGGCAGGCCTTACCTGTCCGTATCTTTTTTCAACACCTTGCTCCCCTCATCTTGCCGCAAGAATTGAATCCGCCGAAATTTTCCCCGATACGATTTCCAGGGCGACGGACAGACTTTGCGACCGATACGACGTTGTCCTGCTGGAAGGGGCCGGAGGTTTGTTCGTACCGTTGCAAACCGATTATACCCTGATAGATTACCTAAGTGAAATGAGCTATCCGGTAATCCTTGTGACCAGCTCCAAGCTTGGCTCTCTCAATCACACCTTTGCTTCATTTGAGGCGTTGCAAAACAGGCAGCTTAATCTTGCCGGAGTCATCTACAACAGGTACGGGGAGTCCGATCAACGGATAGGAGAGGATTCCCTCTACATGATAACAAGGCATCTTGGCAAATACGGTTTCAGCTGTCCGGTCATTGAAATGCACGAAAAGCATCTCCATCAGGAGCGGGAAGACTGTATCAAGTTCAGTACCATATGTACCGATAAAGGTGAACAGTCTCCGCCAATTCCCGGCCTACATCCTGATAGAACAAACTCGTTGTAAAGACCTCTACAGCACTGGCAGTTGCCAAAGTGCTGAACGATCGTGTCACGGTTTCTTTTTTTTATTGCAGGCAACCCATTCTCCATGACCAACGGATAAAGCAAACACTCTGAACTTCTTATAAAACAGGCGATTACGATGCCTGGGCTTCCGGTTTTCCCCTTTGGTTATCGCTGCCTTAAATCGAATATGGAAAAGCCAAAGTATAAAAATTACTGGTGCCTGGTCGTGGTAAAGGCAGAACTTTCAGGTGCATTATAAACCGGCGCTAGGCAAGTCAATGCCAAAAAATTTCATGGCTGAATTTTTAAGGTGCGTGATGGTAGCACGACGGGCTTTCAAGGGATCGCCAGACTTGATAGCCTCGTAGATTGCCGTATGCTCTTGTTGTACCAGGGGTGGCAATTTCCTGTCCGGCGATACTTCTCTACCGGCCTGTATCTGCTCCTCTATCCTGCTGTGCATCCAATTTATGAAATGGATAATATGCGGGTTGGAGCTTGCTTCAGTGAGAGCTTTATGAAAGGCTAAATTTTCGGGAGTTCCGCTCTGCCCATCGCTCATGGCCTGCTCAAGAGCATCAAGGCATTTTTTTATCTTTACAATCTGTTCCGGGGTACCCCTTACTGCCGCCAGGGCTGCAGCCTCACCCTCAAGGGCTACCCGAAGCTCGTAGAGATACCCCAGATTCATTTTTTTGGTGGCGGGGTTCAGTATCAATCGAAAACTTTTCTGGTTTTCCAGATCTGCAACCTTGGTCCTGCCTCCCTGTCGCGATTCAAGCAGGCCGGCATGTTTCAAACTGGCGAGCGCTTCCCTTATTACCGCACGGCTGACACCAAACATCTCAACCAATTCCGCCTCAGGAGGAAAGATATCTCCCGGTCGAAATGATGCGGATTCGATCTCTTTGGTGATAAAGTCAGCGACCTGTTCGGCAAGTCTTTCCTGACGTTTCACTTTTGGATTCATTTTCTTGAGTTTCATTTAGATACCTTCCCTCTGGTAGCGGCTGAATTCCCGTGAGCTGCTGCGACTCCCAACTCATCCTGACTCATCCTGACTCATCCTGACTCATCCTGACTCCGCAGCAACATGCTCCCGGGCGAAGTCCCTGCAGGATCGATTCTTTTTGTATCCGGCAATTTTCAATTCGGTTTCATATTAACATATTTTCTTCTTGACAGATAGCTATTTATGTTCTAACCATATTGTATGGATATCTTCTTGTCATACAAGTTGCTTATTATCTTTATCCAAGCAAGCAGAAAAACATCAAACGAAAGGAGAACAAAATGAAAACTAAAAAAACCGGAATGTTTCTACTGGTCACAGTGTCGATCTTTCTGTTGTTAAGCCAAATCGCCTTTGCCAGAGAAACCCGGCTGGTTATGTCCACATCGGCTACCGGAGGGGCCTGGTTCCTTTTTGGCGGCGCCCTTTCTAAAGTGGTCTCTAAACATGTCCCCGATGTATCTGCTACAGCAAAACCTTCTGCTTCCTCCATTGAGAATATTCGTAATGTCGGTCGTAACCGCGTTGACATAGGAATGGCCATGCCCGATGCAGCCTACAACGCCTACAATGGAAAGGGCAGCTTTGAAAAGGAAAAATATGAAGGTATACGGGCGTTGTTTTCAATTTTTGGTGCCGACATCTACTTATACACCTTGAAAGATAACAGTGATATCAAGAAGGTTGCTGATTTTCAAAACAGAAGAGTGGCAGTGGGTGCCGCCGGTTCCGGTACGGAAGTATGCAACCGGCTCATTCTTGATCACTACGGAATGTCCTATGACGACGTTGATGAAGTCTTCCTTTCCGCTCCAGAAGCTGTCATGGCTATGAAAGACGGCTCCCTTGACGCTGCCATGTATTCCCACGCAACACCCCATTCGCTGATTCTTGATTTAACAGCCTCGCGCGATATTACTTTTATTGAGATGGGAGAAGAGCAACGCGCCAAGTTTCTGGAAAAATATCCCTACTACAGCCCAAGCGTCGTTAAAGCCGGTACCTATACCGGTCAGGATAAAGATTACAATACCTTTGCCTATCACGGCATGATCATTGTGAACGAAAAGATGGATGATGAACTCGCGTACAATATCGTAAAAGCTGTTTTTGAGAACAAACCGGAAATAGACCATATCCATGCAAAGTTCAAGGAGATCGTAAAAGAAAGTGCTTTAAAGGGCATCAAGATCCCCTTGCATCCGGGAGCTGAGCGGTACTGGAGAGAACAAGGCCTCATTCAGTAAAGCGGTCGGACAAACATTCAGAAAACCCGTTGGCTGGCATTTCCATTCAGGCAACGGGTTTTAGTCTACTCTTTGGTGAAAAGATCAAAGAGTAGCTGTTTATCCAAGAAAAAAATCTGGGCTTTGACGTCATGAGAGATCAATTGAAGGCAATAAGCCATCGTCCTGAAAAGTTCAGGTTAACCATCGCCTGGTTAACGATAACCTTAAGCAGTTTGCTGATTGCTGCTGCGATTAAACCAACAAACGCATCGGAACTTTTTCTGGTTTTTGCAAAAGAGCAAAAACAGGAAAAACCGGTGTTGCAGATTCCGATTTCATATGGAGAGGAGTTTGTCCTGACCTATTTACATTCGTACTCAAAATTTCCTGTCCATGAGCACTATCGCCTCATAAGTGCGTCACAAATCGAGCTGACCAGAATCGTTCAGCGAGCCAGTCAATGTTCCGATATCATTTTTTCCCAGGTCAACCTCCGTGAAGATGGTTGGCTTGAGATGGTGCCGAAGAATAGGATTACCAATGAAATAAGTTTTGTAGCCGGCAGCCCGGACCTGGGAAACCACAAGGTTCAGGTCGGCCTCAAGCAGTGGCGCTTGTCCGACTGGTATGAAGGCGGTGATGTAGTAGTCATCAGAGCGGAAGAGCATTGAATAACGAAAATTTTTAAAATGACATATCCAGAAAAATACTCTTTCAAGTAGGAGGTCGTCATGGAATTGCAACAAGAAAAAAAGAAAGGCTTTTCCGCTTTTGCCTGGCAGGTGGTGATTGTTGTCGCAACCGCGGGTTCACTGTTTCATCTTTATACCGCCCAGTTCGGTTTGTTTGCGGCTCCGGTTCAGCGCAGCATCCATCTTCTGATGGGAACTGTGCTCACGCTAGCCCTTTTTCCCTTTGGAGAGGGGAAAAGATGGGGTCATCCACTGTTGCGGGTTTTCGACTTAATTCTTCTGCTGGGCGGTGGATTTGCCTGTGCGTATATGGCATTCAACTATAAAGAGCTGGTGAGCCACGTTGGCCTTCCTACCCAGACCGACATCATCCTTGGCGCGGCACTCATTGTGGTAGTCCTCGAGATTACACGCAGAACTCTCGGCCCGGCACTCGTAATCGTCGCCCTTTTGGCGCTTGCATACGCCCTTTTTGGCGACTACATACCTGGCAGCTGGGGTCATCGAGGATTGCAGATCGACGAGCTGCTGGAATATCAGTACCTTACCACAGAAGGCGTTTTCTCAGTAGCCCTGGGAGCATCAGCGAATTTCATTTTCCTTTTTATCCTTTTCGGCGGCTTTATGCTCAAGGCCGGCGTCGGTGAATTCTTTAACGATCTGGCAAACAAGCTGGCGGGACACTACGACGGTGGACCGGCCAAGGTAAGTGTTATTTCATCCGGTTTTTTTGCCATGATTTCCGGGGCTGCCGTTGCAAACGTGGCAACCACCGGCGTCTTCACCATACCTTTGATGAAACGCGTGGGGTTCAAACCTGTTATCGCCGGGGCGATAGAGAGCGTAGCCTCTACCGGTGGCCAGTTTATGCCGCCTGTTATGGGGGCGGTGGCATTCATCATGGCTGATATGCTGGGGGTAGCTTATATTCGCGTATGCCAGGCCGCGATCCTTCCCGGCCTGCTGTTTTTCTTTGCTCTGCTTTACATGGTTCATCTTGAGGCAAAACGTTCTAACATTAAAGGGGTCAGCAAAGACAGCCTGCCTAAATTATCCACCACGCTCCGCAGGATACATCTTGTTATCCCTGCCGTCCTGCTCATAGGCATGCTGGTTATGCAATATTCTGCCACCAAAGCAGGATTCTGGTCAATTGTCGCAGCCATTGGTATCAGCTCTTTCTCCGCTGAAACCCGGATGAGTTTCAAGACAATAATCATGACTTTCGTAGACTCCGCCAAAACCCTTCTCCCTGTTATGTGCGCTTGCGCTACAGCGGGAATTATCATCGGCGTGATTACCCAGACAGGGCTGGGACTCAAGTTTGCCTCCCTGATCATCGAAGCAGCCGGCAGCCAGCTTTTCCCAGCACTGATAATGGTTATGCTTACCTGCCTGATTCTCGGTATGGGCCTAACCGTCTCAGCATCCTACATTATAACCGTTATGATCGCCGGCCCGGTCTTAATTCAGCTCAATGTCGACCCCATTGCCGCGCACTTGTTCGTCGTCTATTACGCTGTGCTCAGCTGCATCACTCCGCCCCTTGCCCTTGCCGCTTTTGCCGGTGCAGGGATTGCCAACACATCACCGTTTCTTACCGCATTCCAGTCAATGCGTCTGGCAGCGATCGCATACATTGTTCCATTTTTGTTTGTGTATAACCCTGCCCTTATATGGAACGGCTCAGTAATGGAAATATTTTTTGCCTGCATCCAAGGTGTTTTGGCATGCATAGCGGTGGGAAGTGCGCTGATGGGATATCTGGGCGGGAAAAGAACCGGAATTATCGTAAGGTTGCTTCTGTTTGTCGCGTCGGCAGCATTCTTCTTTCCAAGGTACGAATCGATTATTGCCGGAGCCGTTCTGCTGATAGCCTTGTGGTCCATGCAAAAATTTATGGGTTCTGTTGGCAAATCCTGTCAGGCACCGACCTGATGAGCACAGAACTGTCACTAAAATAGTTACCTACAAAATCGATAGAGATTTTGGCTGAGTCAATAACTGGAGATCGAACATGAACGAACTGATAAAAATGACGGCGCGACAGGTCGTCGCACTTCTGCAGAAAAAAGAAGTGAGCCCATTGGAACTTGTGGAACTGTCAGCTGAAAGAATTCTCGAAGTAGATTCAATTATCAACGCAATTCCCATTCAATGTTTTGACCGTGCCCGCAGCCACGCGCGTGCAATTATGGACAACCCGCCCGACCCCGTTCCTCACGGGTATCTTTACGGGCTGCCGCTGGCAATCAAAGATCTTGATGAGGTGGAGGGTGTCCGCACAACCTATGGTTCGCCGATTTTTGCAGACAATGTATCAACCAGTTCGGGGTATATGGTCGAAACCCTGGAAAATAACGGCAGCATCGTCATGGGGAAAAGCAATACCCCGGAATTCGGTTCCGGAGGCACGACCTTCAATGAGGTTTTCGGCGTTACGGTAAACCCCTGGGACATATCTAAGACCTGCGGCGGCTCCTCGGGAGGTGCTGCAGCCGCTCTTGCCTCCGGACAGGTGTGGTTGGCCCAGGGCACTGATTTTGCCGGAAGTGTCAGAACCCCGGCGAGCTTTTGTTCTATAGTAGGCCTCAGACCCAGTCCCGGCAGGATTGCAACAGGCCCCGAAGCATTGCCATTTTCAACTTTTAGCGTACGGGGACCGATGGCACGAACGGTTGGCGACACTGCGCTCATGCTGGACGCGATGTGCGGAATGCACCCGGCAGACCCCAGGTCGCTGCCGCGCCCGGCACAACCCTTCGTGGATGCGGTTGATGCCCCGAAAAATCCTTGCAAGATAGGCTTCAGCCCAAACCTTGGTGTTGCTCCGGTTGATCCCGAGGTTGTAAGAATTGTTTCTGGTGCGGCAGCAAAATTCCAGGATATCGGGTGCGAAGTCGTTGAAGGCTGCCCCGACTTCGGGGACGCCATTGATGTTTTTCAAACATTGCGCTCGGTCAACTACGCATCGAGAATGGGACCTTTGCTCGAAAAGTATCGCGACCAATTGAAACCTGAAGTCATATGGAATATTGAAAAGAGTTTCAAGTTGACGTCCGGCGATATTGCCAAGGCCGACAAAGCCCGCGGAGACCTGTTCCATAGCACTATAGCTTTTTTCAAAGATCATGATTTCCTGCTGACACCAACCGTTGTGGCACCGCCTTTTTCAAGTGAATTGAGATACTTGCCCGAGGTGAACGGAACAAGATTTGACTCATATATCGGATGGCTGACGCTCACTTTTGTATTAACGCTGACCGGCTGCCCAACCATTTCAGTACCATGCGGGTTTACATCAGCAGGGCTTCCTGTCGGCATGCAAATCGTCGGGCGGCCGCGAGATGAAGCAGGAGTCCTGTCGGCCGCTGCATTGTTCGAACAGGCTTGTCCCCTGGAATTTACAACTCCGATCAACCCTCAGCAGAGATAACAAGGATATTTATTTCAATTTCTTGACAACAGTAAGCAGTAATCCGGGGGGCAGACAGGACAGATCACGCGACAAGATACGATCGATTTCACAACGATACTTATTGCTGCGTGTGACCTTTTTCAAAATGCTCACCGGGTTGACAGTCAGTTGATTTGGCTCAATCAATTTCGGTCACCTGGATGGGGACGCAATTGAAAAAATGGTGAATATTGCAATCTGACGCCAATCTTGCTGTAGAACGCTGTCGTTGCGCATCAATTGTCTGACAAGAAGATAAGAATACAAAGATATCTGGCAGTAAACAGCAATGCGACCCCTTGCTGTAAAATTTGAAAACCGATGCAACAGAGACCGAACCGCCACATATTGAGGTTACATTTATGACCACTGATAAAATCAAACACCTGGCAACAAAAAAAGAAAAGATAAAGTCAGGCGGAGGGCCAAAGAGAATTGAGCAGCAGCATGCCAAGGGCAAGATGACCGCCAGGGAGCGGCTTACCCATCTCTTTGACCAGGGTACTTTTATTGAGATCGATGCCTTTATCAAAAGCAGGTGTGCCAGGTTCGGCATGGACAAGCTCGATTTCGAAAGCGAATCCATCGTGACCGGATATGGCCAGATTGACGGCAGGGTGGTGTACGCCTATTCCCAGGACTTTACCATGCAGGGCGGGTCTTTGGGGGAAATGCACGCCCGCAAGATAGTCAAGGTCCTGGACGCCGCGGCAAAGGTCGGCGCCCCGGTGGTCGGCTTAAATGACTCC
>NZ_FNJI01000030.1 GCF_900104445.1 Desulforhopalus singaporensis
CACAACGTTGATAGGTCGGGTGTGGAAGCGTGGCAACACGTGGAGCTTACCGATACTAATAAGCCGTGCGGCTTATCCATATTTTTTGATTAATACTCTACTGATTGCTCTACTATTCGATTATCTGAGTTACTATAGGAAGGCGGGTCGCAATCCCACCCCCCTTCCCTGCTAAAGGAAACAAACAGATTTTTCCGGCGGTCATAGCGAAGAGGCTCCACCCGTTCCCATTCCGAACACGGAAGTTAAGCTCTTCTGCGCCGATGGTACTGCACGGGCGACTGTGTGGGAGAGTAGGTCGCCGCCGGTTTTATATATAAAGCCCCGTAATGCAAATGCATTACGGGGCTTTTTTGTTTGGGCATGTTGAAAAAAACTCCTCTTACGTGATCACGCCTGATAAGCAACTTGCGCCGGTCGATCAACCTGGTTGTTTGCTCAAAGATGTTTTTCCTGCTAAATCAAATAGAAAAATATAATTGCTATATGTTATAATACGAGATTTTACCATTGTGGCAATAAATGCGAACAACGATTATGGTTGCGAATAAGTAAAAAAGGTTGGATATGCTGCAGTGTCATGAAAGGTCTGCGGTAAACCAGAAATAATACCACATGGTTTTCGGTGCAAGCTCCTTGAAAATCAGGAGCTGTGAAGAGTCAACGTTTTCATTTCATGGCAGAGATGAAAAACAACTATTCCACATTGATGCACCGATTTTCAAAAAGTTCATATAAAGAGGAAAACGTGAAGATAAAGAAGGCCGTTTTTCCGGTTGCAGGACTGGGCACCAGGTTTTTGCCGGCGACTAAGGCTATGCCCAAGGAGATGCTTCCTGTGGTCGATAAGCCAATCATTCAATATGCAGTGGAAGAAGCACTGGCATCTGGAATAGAACAGATCATATTTGTCACCGGCAGCGGCAAGACCGCTCTTGAAAATCATTTCGACTGTCAATACGAACTTGAAGATACCCTTCGTAACCGGGGGAAAATTGATCTTCTCAAAACTATCGAATCGCTGGTTCCTAAATCGGGGACCATCATTTATACCAGGCAGAGCGAGCCGCTCGGATTGGGACATGCCATATGGTGTGCAAGGGATATTGTGGGAGATGAACCGTTTGCGGTGCTGCTCGCCGATGATCTTATCCAGAGCGAGGTGCCGGTTCTGTACCAGATGATGATGGAGTTCGACAGGCTTCGGGCGTCAATGGTCGCCACTATCGAGGTGCCGATGGAGGATACCAATAAATACGGAATACTGGATGCGGAAGAAGCGTATAACGGTACGGTGCGTATCCGGTCAATGGTGGAAAAACCCGCCCCGGAAAACGCGCCTTCAAATCTTGCTGCGATAGGCAGATACATATTTACGCCGCGAATTTTCGATCTGCTCGGCAGGCAGGAACAGGGCGCCGGCAATGAAATACAGGTGACCGACTCCATGGTCGAGCTGCTCAAGGAACAACCTATATTCGGGTATAAATTCAAGGGGACGCGCTTTGACTGTGGCGACAAGGTTGGGTTTCAGATGGCCAACATCGCATTTTCTCTAGAACATCCTGAAATAAAAGATAAGCTGACAGAATATCTCAAAAAGATCATATCCTGAATTTTCAATGGTAGGGCCGTCCCTCTGTTCTTGAGGCTGCAGGCTAACAGGAACTAGCAGTTGAGACCAGGTTGGCTGATGACAAATCGGCTGTGAGGAACTAATACGTGTATCGTCCGGGGAATATATGAATGTAACAGTTTTTGGTATCGGGTATGTGGGTCTGGTGCAGGCTGCCGTTCTTGCCGATGTCGGCCATAATGTATGTTGTGTGGATGTGGATCAGAAAAAAATCGATGATTTAAAAAACGGGATTATACCAATCTTCGAGCCTGGTCTCACCGATCTTGTGGTTGATAATTTCAAGAAAGAACGGCTCCAGTTCACCACAGATGCCCAGACAGGGGTCGACCATGGCGAACTGCAGTTTATTGCCGTGGGAACTCCGCCTGACGAAGACGGGAGTGCCGATTTGAGCTATGTTTTATCGGTTGCGGGGAAGATCGCTTCCATCATGGACAGTCCGAAGATTATTATCAACAAGTCCACCGTTCCCGTTGGTACTGCGGACAGGGTTAGGAGCCATATTAGTGACATCTTGTCGATGCGGGGTCTGGATATTTCATATGATGTGGTTTCAAATCCGGAATTCCTTAAGGAAGGCTCCGCTCTTGAGGACTGCATGCGCCCTGAGAGAATTATAATTGGAACAGACAGTGAGGACGCCGAATTCTTGATGCGCGAACTCTATGAGCCTTTTAGCCGTAATCGTGACAAGGTGATGATTATGGACGTGCGCAGCGCCGAATTTACCAAATATGCAGCGAACTGCATGCTCGCAACCAAGATATCGTTTATGAATGAAATGGCAAATCTTGCCGAGCGGCTGGGCGTCGATATAGAGGAGGTAAGAAAAGGCATCGGTTCCGATTCCCGTATCGGCTACCATTTCATTTATCCGGGATGCGGATACGGCGGATCGTGTTTTCCAAAAGATGTTCAGGCGCTTGAGAGATCGGCAAGAGAGATTGGCTATGACGCTAAGATTTTAAAAGCCGTCGAAGAGGTGAATCATAGTCAAAAAGAAGTCCTGTTTCACCATGTGAAGTCTTTTTATAACGGTAAAAGCCTTGCCGGGAAGACTTTTGCCGTCTGGGGGCTGGCGTTCAAGCCCAATACCGATGATATGCGGCAAGCTTCGTCGCGGGTGCTGCTTGAGGCGCTCTGGCAAGAAGGAGCCAAGGTCCAAGCTTACGATCCCGAAGCGATGGAAGAAGCTCAGCGAATCTATGGAATCCGTGACGATATGGTTCTCATGGGTACCAAGGAAGCCGCGCTGCACAATGCCGACGGGTTGATAATCGTAACCGAATGGAAATCGTTCAGGGTGCCCGATTTTGAAAAGATGCTTGAAGAACTCAAGGACAAGGTTATTTTTGATGGCCGCAACCTCTACGATCCAAAGAGGGTGGAGGCTCATGGCTTGAGTTATTACGGTATCGGACGGGGACGGTCGATAATAAAAAAACAGTAAAGGTAAGTTAACTCGATCGGTACCGGAGCAACTTGTACCATAAAAAGCTTACCGCAAAAATATATCAGCTCTGAAGACAAGATGAAGAAAAAAGCGTTAATTACAGGAATTACAGGTCAGGACGGGGCTTACCTCGCCGAGTTTCTTTTGGATAAAGGGTATGAGGTTCACGGCATCAAGCGAAGGGCGTCCCTTTTTAATACGGATCGTATAGATCACTTGTATCAGGATCCTCACATGGAGGATCGGAACTTCATCCTTCATCACGGCGACCTGACCGACTCTTCGAGCCTTATCCATATTATTGGTAAAATAAAGCCCGATGAAATTTATAACCTGGCGGCTCAGTCGCACGTCGCTGTATCTTTCGAGGAACCGGAATACACCGCGAACTCTGATGCACTGGGAACGCTGCGATTGCTCGAAGCGGTAAGGATTCTCGGCCTGACCGAAAAAACAAAATTTTACCAGGCCTCCACTTCGGAACTGTTCGGCAAGGTACAGGAGGTACCGCAAACTGAAAAGACGCCATTTTATCCGCGATCGCCATATGCCGTCGCCAAGATGTACGCATACTGGATCGTCGTCAATTACCGGGAAGCGTACAATATTTATGCGTGCAACGGTATCCTGTTCAATCACGAGTCGCCGCTGCGCGGAGAAACCTTCGTCACCAGGAAAATAACCAGGGCCATGGCCAGGATTTTTCTTGGTCTGCAGGATTGTCTTTATCTCGGCAATCTCGACGCCAAGAGGGACTGGGGCCATGCCCGCGATTACGTGCAGATGCAGTGGCTGATGCTGCAGCAGGATCGCCCAGAGGATTTTGTCATCGCCACCGGAGAGCAACATTCGGTTCGCGATTTTGTCAATGCGGCGGCAGCTGAACTGGGTGTAACCATCCGGTGGCAGGGGGCCGGTGTCGACGAGGTGGGGATAGTGGAAAAAACAGTCGAAGGCGCCAATGACGCAACCATGATGCCCGGACGTACCATAGTGAAAATTGATCCCCGCTATTTTCGCCCCACCGAAGTGGAGTCTTTACTCGGGGATGCGAGCAAGGCCAGGGAAAAGCTGGGCTGGACGCCGGCAACATCTTTTAGCGAGCTGGTAGCCGAGATGATGCGGTACGATCTGGACGAGGCCAGAAAGGACGAACTGTGCCGCAAGGAAGGATTCACGATTTTAAACCATCACGAGTAGAGTCGGCCGATGATTGGACCAGATGAAAGAATTTTTGTGGCGGGCCATCGGGGAATGGTCGGGGCAGCGGTTGTCAGGCAACTGCGCCGACAGGGATGTCGCAATATAATCACCCGCAGTCATGACGAGCTCGATCTTGTTGATCAGGGCAGGGTAAAGGATTTTTTCAAGGGCGAAAAAATAGACCGGGTTATTCTGGCTGCCGCCAGGGTCGGCGGGATTCATGCCAATAACCGCTATCCAGCCGAATTTATCTACACCAACCTGATGATACAGTCCAATGTCATTCATCAGGCTTTCAAATGCGGGGTGGAAAAGCTTCTTTTTCTCGGCAGCTCGTGTATTTATCCGAAATATTCCCCTCAGCCCATGAAGGAGAGCCATCTTCTCACCGGGACTCTGGAGCCGACCAATGAGCCCTACGCAATAGCGAAAATTGCAGGGATCAAGATGTGTGAGTCGTATAACAGGCAGTATGGCACTTGCTATCGTTCGGTAATGCCTACCAACCTCTATGGGCCGGGTGACAATTATCATCTTGAGAACAGCCACGTGATTCCGGCGATGGTGCGAAAGTATCACCTGGCAAAGCTGGCAATGGATGGTAACGTCGCGGCGATAGAGGCGGACCAGGCTCGCTACGGCAAGATTCCTGAAGATATTAGCCGGGCGATCGGCTACCGGCAGGATTTAAAAAAACTTTCCGACGATAAAAGGTGTGAGGTGGTTTTGTGGGGTAGTGGTACGCCAAGGCGTGAATTTCTGCATGTCGATGATATGGCCGGAGCCTGCGTTCATGTAATGTCGCTTGACCAGTCGTTGTTTGTCGGCGCAAATCCCTCCTTTGTCAACGTGGGGGCAGGAAAAGATATCCCGATTTCGCAGATCGCTCAGATTATTGCCGAGCTTGTAGGGTATAAAGGAATTACCAGGTTTAATAGTGATCAACCGGACGGTACCCCGAGAAAACTACTCGACATCACCAGGTTGAGCCAGCTTGGCTGGAAACCGGCATACAGCCTGAAAGAAGGTCTTGAAAACGCCTATGAGGCGTATCTGTCAGGGACAGACAGCAGATAATCAACGACGTGGGAGGTCCACCCGGAAAATGAGCGCCGGGTGGAGCGATGGACCACTTTTTGCCGTGTTATTCTTCGATACGCGCCCGGAAGCGTCTTATCATGTCGTTTCTGATCAGATGGTGATCGAGGTGATAGATATCGGCGGGAAAAAGGAGTTCCATAACGCCGGTATCGAACAGGCGCTTGACCTCGTATTCGTCATGGGCAACGTCTTTCTGGTACATATAGTTGAGCCAGGACCGGTTGGTGTGGATAATAAACTCAACGCGCATGCCGCCCAGCCTGGCAAAGAATTTTATCATCTCGGTCTTGGTACTCGAACCGATCGCGCTTGACTGATACGGTGACGGCCCCGACAGGGTATCGGTAATATCCTCCAGAACCATAAAGCTGTCCGCCTTGGATGCGCTTCTGGTCATATGGTATTGAAAGGTCTTGATATCGGCGACCGAATCAAGAACCGCCATCAGGCCAAGTTCGTCGTCTACGGCGACAGCAGGATTTTTTTCATTTTTCCGCAACAACTTCAGCACCTTTGCTTCCGGCGGTTTTTTCCTGATCGAGACATATATGGGAATATCCTTGTTGCCGATGCGGAACCTTCTCCGTTTCAGCAGCGTCAGCTTGGTTCCCGGTGCAATGGTCACCTTTGCGGCGGCATTGCTGTCGATTACCGTGACGGTTTGGCAGCTGTAATCTTCCGGGTTGTGGGTTGATTTCAGATAGATAATGTCGTGTTCGCCAATTTTTTGCGATTTACTCCATACGTAATCGTTGAGAAAGTGGAGAAAAGCGGAAAATTTTTCTTCTATCTGGGTCTCCCTTTCCCGCTGGTCGATGCTGCCGGCAAGGGTCATCAGGACCAGCTTCCGTCTCGCTTCAAATCGTGCCTTCTTATGATAGCGGTCGTTGAACATGATGAGCAGCAGGGTTACCGGATCGTTGGCCACCTCTATCTCGTTGGTGGTCGCAATGTAGGAAGCGTACGGTTTTAAGATTTTTACCTTCAGCGAGTTGGCGACGGCGTCGGCCGTCCGTGCATATTGTTGTACCCTGGCCTCGACTTCTCTTGCCGTCCCGTGGAGCCCGAACATGTTGCCGAGCAGGCCGAAGGCACGGCGGCTTCGTTCGGCCTGCATCTCTGGGGCATTGAGCAGTTCAGGTATCTGGGAGAAGCTTTCTATCCCGAGGAATTCAAAGATCTGGCTGCGCAGAGCCCGGTATTTGGTGGCGTTGATCCTGTTGTAACAGAGACATTTTACCCAGGTCCTAGTTCTCGCACTGAAGGGACTGCACAGGTTTACGCTATCCTCCACCGCCAGGGGGCCCTGTTGCTTCAGTGAGGTAAAAACGCTGTCTTCGCTGATTACTGACATGATTTGCACCGGCTGAAATGGTAGATGAAGAGTTTAAAACAATGGGCATTATCAGTACAACATAATATAATCAGGCAGAAGGTGCGACAGTAAAGAGATGTCCTGCTGTCTAGCGACAAAACTCCCCTTGAGTTTTGTTATTATATTTGTTACCCACAACGATGGTTGCATGCTGTAGCAGACCGCAAAATATTTTTACAATCATAAGGTGATTCTATGTATAAAAATTTCAGCCTGGTGCCCAAAGTAATGTTTGGCAGGGGATCGTTCGCTCAACTGGGAGATGTCCTTGAGGAAAGGCGGACCAATTCCGATGGTTTTGTGGTGTTTGTTCTCGATGACGTGTTTGCAGGCAGCGAGCTTGAAAAGAGATTGCCGGTTGAAGATGGCGATATGGTGCTTTATGTAAATGTCGATGATGAACCGAAAACCGAATATACCGACCTGCTGGTCGACAAGGTGAAACAACACAACACGATTCTGCCGGACGGGATCGTGGGCATAGGCGGCGGATCGACACTGGATATCGCCAAAGTTGTTTCACTGATGCTGACCAACCCAGGCTCTTCAGCTGATTACCAGGGATGGGATCTTATCAAGAATCCTGCCGTCTATCATGTCGGCATTCCCACCCTGGCCGGGACAGGAGCGGAAATATCGAGGACGGCGATTCTCACTGGTCCTGAAAAAAAACTGGGTATCAACTCCGATTATACGCTGTATGATCAGGTTATTCTTGATCCCGAGCTGCTCAAGGGAGTTCCGAAAGACCAGTGGTTCTACACCGGGATGGACTGTTACATTCATGACGTGGAGTCTCTTAAGGGAACATTTATCAACGAGTTCAGCAAGGCCTATGGTGAAAAGTCGATAGATATGTGTCGCCAGATCTTTCTGGAAGATCATCCCGATGCAGACGATAAGCTGATGATGGCTTCCTATTTTGGAGGAATGTCCATTGCATATTCCCAGGTCGGCGCATGCCATGCGCTGTCATATGGTTTATCTTATGTCCTCGGTACCCATCACGGAATTGGCTGCTGCATGGCTTTTGACGCGCTTGATGAAATCTATCCCGAGGGAGTCCTGGAATTCAGGAAGATGATGGACCGCCACCAGATAGTATTGCCGAAGAAGGTGGCTGCGCCCCTGTCCCAGGAGAAGCTGCAGTTGATGGTGACCACCGCATTGAACCTGACGCCGTTGTGGGAAAACTGCCTCGGGCCCGACTGGCGGCACATAATGACCCGGGAAAAATGTCTTGAACTATACCTGAGGATGTAGCTGTAGATGAGAAGAACGAATGCGGTTGATGCTGCGGACCCAGCCATATGTCAGCAGATAGCAACCGGTATGAAAAGGGCGCTGCCGATTGTGCTGGGCTATGTGCCGATAGGTTTTGCCTACGGGGTGCTTGCCGGCAAAAGCGGAATATCGGAAGCCAATGCGCTGCTGATGTCTCTTATTGTTTTTGCCGGCTCGGCCCAGTTCATTGCTGTCGGTCTTTTTGCCAGCGGCACGGGGCCGGCGGCGGTCATAGTGACCACTTTCGTGGTGAATCTCAGGCACCTGCTGATGGCGGCTTCGCTGGCCCCTCACATGTCGGCCTGGAAGAAAAAATATCTGTCCTTTTTTGCTTTTGAGCTCACCGACGAAACATTTGCACTACATTCCACCAGGGTGTCAATCCTCAACCAGTGCCGACCAGAAGCGTTGGCGCTCAACGTTGCCGCCCAGGCGTCTTGGGTGGCTGGAACGATCCTTGGCCTTTTTGCTGCAGAGCTGATTGGGGATGTGAAACCGCTTGGTCTCGATTATGCGCTGGCAGCGATGTTTATCGGTCTGCTGGTCGGACAATGCGATTCCATTATCAAGATTGTAACCGCAATTCTTGGCGGAGGTATTGCCACCGTTCTTTTCCTCGCCGGTTTTCAACAGTTTCATATCATAATAGCGACGGTTATTGCGGCAACTGCAGGGCTGGGGGTGGAGCAATGGATCAAGAAGTAATTTTCTGGACTATTCTTGGAATGGCCCTGGTTACCTACATTCCGCGGCTGCTTCCGACCCTTTTTTTGAGCGGCAGGAAGCTGAATCCGATTGCAGGTGCATGGCTCAGGTTGATCCCTCCCGCAGTACTCTCAGCCATGCTGTTGCCGTCGCTGATCGTTCGGGAACAGAGGCTGGACCTCAGCTTTGACAATCTGTTTTTTGTCGCTGCACTTATCGCGTTTCCCGTAGCCTATCGCTTCAAGTCGCTATCGGCAACGGTAGTTGTCGGCATGGGTGTCGTTGCGCTTGGCCGGTACCTCGGGTGGAGTACGTGAACCGGGAAGCAATCGTTACCGAGCTGTTGTCATGGTTTTTCCGGGTCAAAAGGGATCTTCCATGGCGGAGCACCTATGACCCTTATCATGTCTGGGTGTCGGAGATTATGCTGCAGCAGACCCAGATGGAAAGGGGGATCAGGTACTTTCTCGAATGGATCGAAAGATTTCCGGACCTTGTAAGCGTGGCACAGGCTCCGGAGCAGGAGATCCTCAAGATGTGGGAAGGGCTCGGATATTACAGCCGGGCCAGGAATCTTCACAGGGCGGCCAAAATAATGATCCGGGAACATGGCGGTGTCGTTCCCTGCTCATCCGCCGCGCTGATCGGACTGCCGGGAATCGGACCCTATACCGCTGCCGCCATCGCCTCCATTGCCGGTAATGAAGATATTGCGGCGGTGGATGCCAATGTCTGCCGGGTTTTTTCAAGACTGTTTGACATTGCCGAGCCGATAAAAACCTCCAAGGCGAGAAACAGGATAAGTTCCTTGGCGGAAGAACTGCTGCCCAGAGGGAGAGCAAGGCAGTTCAACCAGGCGCTGATGGACCTTGGGGGGCTGGTATGTACCCCGAAAATCCCGCGATGCAGTGATTGCCCCTTACATAAGGAGTGCAGGGCCTGCAACAATGGTCTGGTACAGTTGCGCCCGGTCAAGAGCCCCGGAGTGCAGGCAAAAGAAATCCACAGGGTTGTCGGGCTTATTCACCATGATGAAAGAATATTTATCCAGCAGCGCGGCGTAGGCGGTGTCTGGCCTCATTTGTGGGAGTTTCCCGGGACCGATCTGCAGGGGAGGCGGCAAAAAGTGGATGAAGAAAAAGTAAGAAAACTGCTCAGACGAAGTATCTTTGATGAAACAGGGTTGGCGGTTACGGTTCATGACCCGGTTGCGTCGGTCAGGCACCAGTACACCAGCAACAGGGTCGTGCTCGATTGTTATTTCTGCAGCCTTACACGGCAGGACCATGTCCCTGTATTACGATCGGCTGTAAACTCCAGCTGGGTAGCACCTGACCAGCTGGAGCACTACAGTTTTCCGGCAGGACCGCGAAAGATCCTTGAGCAGCTGGAAAACCGGTGGACCGAAATTATAACCGCTGCGTGAGTTGGGCGGCTGCCGCCGTTTCAGACAATATACCCCTGTTCTTCAAGATAGAGCATGATCTCCTGCACCGCTTCCATCGGCGTTATATCGGAAGTGTCGATTGTCAGCTCGGGGTTTGACGGCGGGATGTAGGGATCGGTTATCCCGGTGACTCCCTTGACCTTGCCCGCTCTCGCCTTGGCGTATAATCCTTTTCTATCCCGCATTTCACATACTTCCAGCGGGGTTGCCACATACACCTCGATATAGCCGCCGTAACTGCTGATAAGTTCCCTGTTGGCCTGTCTGGACTCCTCATAGGGCGCTATTGGCGCACAGAGGGCAATGCCGCCGTTTTTGGTAATTTCGCTTGCGACAAAACCGATCCTGGTGATATTGAGGTTGCGGTGTTCCCGGGAAAAGGACAGTTCCGACGAGAGGTTTTTTCGTACGATATCACCATCGAGAAGAGTTACCGGGCGGTCGCACATCTCCATGAACTTGACGAGCAGGACCTTGGCGATTGTCGATTTTCCCGACCCGGAGTATCCGGTCAAAAAGATAGTGAAGCCCTGTTTCGATCGGGGAGGAAAAGAGCACTGCAGCTCGTCGACTATTTCCGGATAGGAAAACCAGGTTGGTATATCCTCCCCCTCGATAAGTTTGCGCTGTAATTCACGCGAACTAATATTCGCTACGTCCTCTGAGGGATTTTCCTCAAGAACGATATATCTGTTCTGCTTGCGGTCGTAACCCATGTTTCGCTGGGGGACCATTTCTATGCCTGTTTTATGAGAAAAACTGGCTACAAGTTCCTGGGCCTGGCCGTACGGGTAGAATCGTTTTTCCTGTGAGCTGCCGGTCAGCGGGTCGGCGTGGTCCTCGGCCACCATAAAATGGCTGCATCCGAAGTTTTTTCGCATGATAGCCTGCCACAAGGCTTCTTTGGGGCCCGCTTTGCGGCTGGCAAAAGGGGTCAGGCCGAGTTGGATCATGTTCGGCGGAAACTTGCCGGTAAAAGCCTGATAGCAACGGATCTGGGTATAGTAATTGAGTGCCCCCGGATCGGTCAGGTCAGCCACCGGCTGCAGAAAAATAGCGGCGCTTGCTTCACGGGCGGCATTGATCACCATTTCACGATGGGCGCAGTGCAGATAATCGTCGGTGTGGAATCCGAGAACCCTGCGCCAGCCGTTCATGGTGAAGATCCGGACAGTCTCCGAGGGGCTGAGGCGAAGGTGGCGGAAGTCGTAGTGGATCGGTAGGCTGACACCTTCGAGGCTCCCGCCGAGGCAGCTTGAGCCGACACGGTCAAAGAGATGTCTGATACCCGGATGCCCGGAACTGTCTTCGGTGCCGTAAACCGAGGAGGCTTCAAGTTTCTTTTGCGGCTTCCATATCTGTTCAATGGTCAGAATTGCCAGCAGAAATCCTTCCTGGTCGTTCAGAGCGACCCTCTGTCCCTGTTTCAGGGATGTGGCCAGGGAGTCAGGGATGTCAAGATAAATGGGCATCGGCCAGACCGTCCCATCGGGAAGATGCATGGTCTCAAGAACGCTCAGGTACTCGTCCTGGTTCATATATCCGCTCAGGGGATAAAATCCTCGGTTGAGCAGCAGCTCAAGATCGCATAGCTGACGGGATGACAGGTTGATGGAGACTAATTCCAGAGCCTCCGCTCGTAACGCTTCAATGCGGCGAAAATGAACCAGAAGGCTTTCAGAATGATCGTTTTGCACTATTTTTACTCCCTGGTGACAGCTCAACAACAGAATCGGACAATTGTGTCAAGGTATAGCAAGGTTTTAAAAAAATCAAAGTAAAAACAACATGTCATGGATAATAAACGAGTTCTACGGGGCAATGGTCGGAGCCCATGACGTCTTGTTTTATCAAGGCATCCCTGATTCCTTTTCTGCCGTTTTCGCTCACACAGAAATAATCGATGCGCCACCCGATATTTCTTTTCCTGGCACTGAAGCGGTAGCTCCACCAGGTATATTGTTCCGGTCTCTGGTCGAACATGCGAAAGGTATCGATAAAGCCGGCTTCGACAAAGGTGTTCATCCATTGCCTTTCTTCGGGGGTGAATCCGGCATTTTTCTCATTGTTTTTGGGGTTTTTTAGGTCTATTTCTTTGTGGGCGACATTAAAATCGCCGCAAAGGATTATCGGTTTGATAAGCTCCTTTTTCTTTGCGAACTCAAGAAGGCTTCGGTCAAACCGCAACTTGTAATCAAGCCGCTGTAGTTCGCTGCCGGCGTTTGGAAAGTAGATATTGGTTATGAAAAATTTTTCAAACTCCAGGGTTATGACACGTCCCTCGCAATCAAATTCCACATCGCCAAGTCCGTATTCGACATTGAGCGGAGTGAGCCTGGTGTAGAACCCTACACCGGAATATCCTTTTCTCTCGGCGCTGTGCCAGAACGAGGTATATCCGTCAATATTGGTTATGGTCTCGGACAACTGATCCGGTTGGGCCTTAGTTTCCTGTATTCCTATGATATCGGCGTTAAGCTCGGCAATTATATCCGCAAACCCTTTCTTTTCGACTGCCCGTATTCCGTTGACGTTCCAGGAGATAAATCTCAATTCCCCTCTGTTTTTTTTCTTACCACCAATCTTTCGGGGTACTACGCCTTGTTGCGGACAGATCCTGCAAAGGGGACAGATATCACATTTTGGTCCAACCGGACGACAGATCGACTGGCCAAAGGCAACCAGCAGGGAGTTTACTTTGATCCAGTGCCTCTCGGGCAGGATCTTCCTCAGGGTCATCTCGGTCTGCAGAGGTGTCTTCGTTGCAACATACTTCCATATGTTCATGATCCTGTGAACATGGGTGTCGACACAGATCGCAGGTTTGCCAAACGCCACGCTGACCACCAGGTTGGCCGTTTTTCTGCCGACTCCGGGGAGCTGCACCAGTTCATCGATGGTGTCGGGAACCACGGCGCTGAACTGCTCCAGGCAGTTGGGAAGTTTTTTTAAGTGACGGGCCTTGGTTTTGTAAAAACCAACCGGATAGATCAACCCGGCGATGGTTTCCTCGGACAGCTGAGCAAGGGCTGAAGGGGTCGTGGCCTTGTTGAAGAGCCGTTTGGAAGCCTTGGCGGTGACTTCGTCCTTGGTCCGTGAAGAGAGGATGGTGGCAACGAGAACCTTGAACGGATCCCTGGTCTGTACGGCAATAAGATCGACTACCGGAACATCTGCGTCTTTTACCGCTTTGTCAACTACGGCGAGGAAGTGGTCTATGTCAACTGTCATGGAAATAGCTGTTGGTCTTTTGAAAAAACTTCTTGGTACCGTTTTCTGCGGCTGCGCACTCACCGGGTCTCTGCATCCATAGTGACAGCAAAAAAGTGTGAGGAACAGTTGACCTCACACTTTTTTTCTGCAGTTTGCCCCCAGTCTTACGGCGGGAAAAAATCAGAGGCTCAGTTTATCGGGATCAAAATTTAAGGTCGCAAAATAATCCTGTACCGTCTCCGCACGCCTGATCAGCTCGACTTTGCCGCTTTGGGTCAGCAGCAACTCCTTGGGACGAAGGTTGCCGTTGTAGTTGAATCCCATGGCAATACCGTGTGCTCCGGTATCTGAAATCACGAGAATATCCCCGTTTTCAATAGCCGGCAACAGCCGTTGAATAGCAAATTTATCATTGTTTTCACAAAGCGAACCCACCACGTCGACCGTTTCCTGGTTGGCGGAATCATCTTTGCCGACGACGTTTATATGGTGGTACGCCCCGTAGATCGCCGGGCGCATGAGCGAACTCATCGACGCATCGACTCCGATGTAGGTACGGTAGATATCCTTGCGGTTGATTGCCTTGGTCACCAGCACCCCGTGGGGACCGGTCATGAAACGGCCGCTTTCCATGTACAGAGCGGGCTGATACCCGTGCTTTTTCTCAAATTGGTCAAACAGCACGGTAGTCTCCCTGCCCATGGCTTCAAGGTCAAGACCTTCAGCCCCTGGTTGATACGGAATTCCCAACCCTCCTCCTATGTTGATAAAATCGAAAACGATGCCCAGGTCGGTGGAAATTTCCGCAATAAGCTCCAGAAGCATTTCGGCGGTCTGTACCATGTACTTGTAGTTGAGCTCATTGGAGGCGAGCATGGTGTGGATACCGAATTTTTTCACCCCCATTTCTTTCGCACGCCGATACGCAGTTATGACCTGGTCATGGCTGACACCGTACTTTGACTCGACCGGATTGCCGATAATTTCGTTTCCGGTTCTTCGCTTGCCGGGATTATAGCGGAAACAGAGGAGTTCGGGAATTTCTTCCATCTTGTCCAGGAGAGTTATGTCGTCAAGGTTGAGGATGCAGCCTCCCTGGTCCGCTGCTGCCTTGAAATCCTGTCTACTGGTGTTGTTCGAGGTGAACATGATGTCTTCAGGGGTGGCTCCGATCATGCGGCTCAGGACCAGCTCGGCGATTGAACTGCAATCAAACCCGAATCCCAGGTCTTTCATTATTTTCAGTATGGCCGGATTGGGCAGAGCCTTTACGGCGTAGAATTCCCGAAATTTTTTCACCCCGGAAAAGGCGTCAAGCAGCCTCTTTCCGGTCTCCCGTATTCCTTTTTCGTCATAAATATGGAAAGGGGTGCCGAAGTGTTCGGCAATTGTTTCGACTGTCGGGAAAAGTCGTTGCTGGTATGATGGGGAAATTGGCATAATCGCTAGTCCTTCACTGTTTAGTCTGATTGTGGTAATGGAATACGGCTGGTTTCCTTGAATGTGCTGAGAACAGTCTCGGTTTTCGTGGTTGTCACGCCGGCGATGTTCATGATGCGCTGCTGCAACAGCTGTCCAAGAGATGCTGTATCTTCGCTTCGCACTTTGATCAGGAAGCAGTCTGAACCCGAGACGAAGTGAACTTCCTGTATCTCCTGGATATCCGACAATTTCGCACCGACCTGCTCCGAATATCCGGCCTCTGTGGAAACATGGACGAACGCAACCTGGGCCCGATCGAAACGCTCGGGATTGAGACGTACCTCGTATCCGTCGATGATGCCCTGCTTTTCCATTTTCCGAATTCTTTCGAGAACAGCGGATGGTGCAAGGCCAACTCTTCTGGAAACCTCTACATTTGGAATACGGGCCTTTTCCTGTAATATTTTTAAAATTTGCAAGCTAATATTGTCTATCATTCTCTACCTCATTGGTTGTGTTCCGAATATATTGATGAAAAATAGATAAGTCAAGAATAATGTTCTGGTAATTGATCGTGCTGGAGAATAAAAACAAGATCTGTGTGGCAGGTTCTAAACAGTAGGTCAACCAAAGCCGGACAGGTATCATCAAACCTTCCGATTTCTCAAAATTTACGGGAAAATCGGTCGTAAGATTTTTATCAGTCCTGGCAAGTTATGATAGAATAGTGGATACTGGCACTAGCAGCTGTACATCTGTTTGCGGCCATTAAATCTTTTGCACAAGCTGAAGTATTAAAAGCATCGATAGCCTGGACGGCCGAGGGCGATGCCGATATGCACGGGGGAAAAGTGAGCTATTCCATCACACCGATACTTACCGGAGTACGCAATCCGGATCAGGGAATCATGACGTACCAGCAGGGGTACGGGAAAAGAATCTGGCTGCCGATCTGGGCATTTCTGCTGCAGGGAAAAGATCACACGATAATGGTTGATACCGGTCTTGATGAAAATGAACTCATTACCCCGCCGGGGTTCAAGGAAGAGACCGGCATGGAGCCTGTCACCCTGAGGGAGGGATTACAACAAGAGGGGCTTGTACCCGACGACGTGGACATCGTCATCAATACCCATCTTCATGATGACCACTGCGGCAACAACGGGCTGTTCAACAAAGCGGTATTCTATGTCCACGAAGCGGAAGTGAAATTTTGCAAGAATCCGCACCCGATCGATCATCGTTACGACGACTATTTTATTGAAGGTTTGGAATTTACCTACGTGACGGATGGTCAACAGATAGTCTCCGGGGTAAAGGTCCTCCACAGTCCGGGACACACCATGGGGGGACTTTCGGTGATAGTAAAGACCGGGGAGGGAAATGTTGTCATAACGGGATTCTGCTGCAATAGAAAAAACTTTCCTGAAAACGGACCCGCCGTCTGTCCAGGGGTTCACTTGGATGCGGTGGCTGCATGGGAGTCGATCCAGAGGATCAGGCAGCTGGGGATGACTATTCTGCCGATGCACGATCTGTTGCTGAAAAAAATCAGCGGATAAAATGTAAAAAAGAATGTGACACCCGGGAAAAGATATCATTGACCTGCGTGGTCCGGTGGGAACTGCGTTACCCGGGACGACAATGAAACGGATCTTGCCGGTGTGTCAGAAAGATATGGCAACAGCATGGAGCGATTTACAACCATCACGGTGATTTTTTTTGAAGAGGGGCCAACGTGGCAATAGCGACAGTTATCATTCCAACTCTCAACGAAGAAGAAAATATTGACAACCTGCTCGAGAGACTGGTTGAGGTGCAGCGCGGCAACCCTTTTGCTTTTGATATTCTTTTTGTCGACTCGGCTTCTGAAGATGAAACGCAGCAAAAGGTGCTGGCATGGCAAAAGAGGGCGCCTGTCCGGCTGTTGGCCCAGAAGTTCAATGTTGGTCTTGCCGGTGCTGTCATGGCCGGGGCTCGTCATGCCACTGCTGATCTGGTCGTGGTGATGGATGCCGATCTGAGTCATCCTCCGGAGGATATTCCGCGACTTTTACAGCCTCTTGTGGCCGGTACCAGCAATATGTCTCTTGGAAGCCGTTATACAGCCGGGTCGGCTATGCCGGACTGGCCTGTGGGCAGAAAGATCAAATCGAGGCTGGCGACCATCCCCGCGAGAATGTTCTGCGACGTGAAAGACCCGCTCTCCGGTTTTTTTGCCATCGAGCGTGACCTGCTTGTTTCGCTCCCTGGTACGGTGCCCGGTTTTAAAATAGCCCTGGCGCTCCTTGCGCAATACCGCAAAACAATAAGAGTGGTTGAGATACCGATAGTATTTTGCGATCGTAACTGCGGCAGCTCAAAAATGAGCTGCAGTGTGGTGTTTGCCTACCTGCGCCAGCTGGTGTCGTTGTTTGCAAGACACTATCCGGGCCGATAGTCAAGGTGCTTCATCGCCGGCCAGCCTGGCAGGGTCAAGAAGCTCGGCGAGCCTGTCGTAATCGAGATCGGTCTGCTCAAGTGCCACATCAAAAACAGGTCTTTTTTCCTCCCGGGCGATCTTGGCTATTTCTGCGGCTTTCAGATATCCGATTATCGGGGTGAGTGAAGTTACCAGGAAGGGATTGTATTTCAGGGCGTGGTCGAAAACTTCACTGTTGACTTTGATGTCGGCAATGGCTTTGGTGCCGAGAACGGCGGCGCTTGTGGCAATAAGCGTTGCAGATTCCACCAGTTTCGCGGCGATAAGCGGCAACATGGTGTTGAGCTGGAAGTTGCCCCCAAGGCCTGCAACGCTTACGGCAGTATCGTTGCCGATCACTTGAGCGGCGGCCATGAGCACCGCCTCTGGAATAACCGGGTTGATTTTCGCAGGCATTATCGATGAACCAGGCTGGAGGGCCGGAAGCTGTATTTCAGCAAGTCCCGACAGTGGTCCGGAGTTCATCAGGCGCAGATCGTTGGCAATCTTGCTCAGAACCACCGCGCATGTTTTGAGATGACCTGAGAATTCAACGAAGGTGTCACCGCTTGATTGCCCCTTAAAACTTGAGCTTGCACGGCGAAGGTTCTGGCCGGTCCTGGCGTTGATCTCCTTGAGGGCAATTTCGGTAAACTGGGGATGACAATTCACGCCGCTGCCCACTGCGGTTCCTCCCAGGGGCACCTCAGAAAGTCTCTTCAATAAATCCTTGAATCGTTCCTGGCATTCATCGAGTTGCAGGGCCCACGCTTCAACCTCATCCTCAAGCCTTATCGGCAGGGCATCCATGAGGTGCGTCCTTCCCGTCTTTACCGTATGGCGGTGTTTTTTGCCTAATTGCCTGATCTGTTGCGCGAGGTTGGCAAGGGAAGGGAGAATTTCGCCGGTTATCAGTCTGCATCCGGAGAGGTGGATGGCGGTAGGAATGACGTCGTTGCTGCTCTGTCCAAGATTAACATGATCGTTTGGTGACAGCTCGACCTGAGCGTTGCGAACAGCGCCGGTTATCACTTCGTTGACGTTCATGTTGGTGCTGGTTCCGGATCCTGTCTGGAGGATAGGAACAGGAAACTGGGCGATAGGTTGGTCCCTGAGAAGTCCGGTTACTGCCTGGCATATGAGGTCACCATTTTTCGGCGAGATCAGCCCAATGGCCTTGTTGGCGACAGCGGCTCCCATCTTGATGTACAACAGGGATTCTATGAAAATCCACGGCAGCGGTTCTTTGGAGATTGTAAAGTTTTCCACTGCACGCTGTGTTTGTGCACCGTAGAGCGCGTCGACCGGTACGCCGATTTTTCCCATACTGTCCAGTTCTGTTCTATAAGCACCACCCATGTTGCACCCTCCTTTTTTGCAGGTAGAGAAAGAGCAAGTTTAGATTTGTTGTCCTGCTGTTAGTATAACCCCCTGCATAACGATTTGTAAAAGAGTTGACCTGACGTTTGCAGGTTATTTTCCCATGGAAAGTTTTTTAAGAAGTTTGCCCTGCGTTTCAAGCTCTTTATCGCTTAACAAGGAAAAACGATCGGCGATAATATCACCATGAACGGGGAAAATTCTCCGGATGAGTTGTTCTCCTTCCAGCGTGAGTTCTGTTGAGTGATACTTACAACAGGGGCGGTTTCATATAGTAGATGGCAAAATCCGCCAAGCGCTTTACCGAAAGAGGGGGGAGGGCAGTACAGCAAAGAAAGAAGAGGGGAAAGAGTTGGCCGGCGGTGTGCCGGCCAACGAAGATTCCGGTTATTTCTTCCAGAGCCCGTGCAGGTTGCAGTAAGCGCGGACCGTTACTCCCTCGGCTTCAATAGGAAAGAAAGCTTCGGGTTTGTCACTTGGGCTGAGAAACTGGCGGTAGATAGCATCTCCAACAATAAGGTCGATCCACTCAATCCAGTGCGCTTCAGTCATGGGATGGGCAACGGAACCAACGGTGACCTGATAGCCACCTTCAACTTTTTCAACAACAGGAACATGCTTTTCGACGGCAGCGTCAGTGGTGTTTTCCACCTGCATGGTCATGTTCTGACCGCAACACATCATTTCCGCGCCGCCGGCGCTCAATACTTCAATTACGTTTCCACATATATCGCATTTGTAGATTGCAAGTTTCTGCGCCATTCTAATTCCTCCAGGTTTTATTTAATGTTTAGAACTCATGCGGTCAGCAACGAACATGTGCTGCCCGCCGATTGGCCAAGTAATTTCGGACAACGGCCGGTTGCTCTGATTGGTCACCATCGGTAGGCATAGCTGCAACCGCCGGTTAATAGTAGTGCGAAAAATTATTATTTGCAACTAAAAATAAATTTCATTTGCATCTGAATCTTTCCAAGAGATAGATAGTGTGATACTGTTATAGCAGTTACAATGTGTTATTATATCTCGTAGTTGTACCGAGATGCAAATATTGTCCACCTGTAGGGTGAAAAGGCCAAAATCCAAGCTTTTAAGGAGAGATTATGATTGTCAGGAAAAAAATTGCCGCCGTATTGTCCGCGTATCTATGGTTGACGCTGTCGGTGGTGGCTGTATCGGCAAATGAGTATACGCATCAGCTGGGCGATGAGAAAATTAATTTTGCGTGGAATGTGGATGGCGACAAGCTGCAGGTGAAAATAAGTGGTAAGACCGAAGGGTGGGTAGGAATAGGGTTTAACCCGAGTAAAGAGATGAAGGATGCCAATTTTATCCTCGGTTATGTAAAAAAAGGGGAAGTGAAAATAACCGATGAGTTCGGGGTTGAGACCAACGGTCACCAACCGGACAGGAAACTGGGTGGTCAAGACGATGCGGTCCTGGTAGGCGGCACGGAAGAAAACGGCACCACTGTCATTGAATTCGTTATAAATCTCAAATCAGCAGACGCCTATGACAGCTCCATAGACGTGAATGGCGATACCATAGTGCTGCTGGCTTATGGCGCTGGTCGTGACAGTTTCCGGACCAAACATAAGTATCGGGTTGAGTATAAAGTCAACCTAGCGACTGGTGCTGCTGAAAAAATGTAATTTCAGGGTGATCCATGAAGAGAACTCCTGGCCAAACTCTTTTTGTCATCATGTTGCTGCTGGCCTTCTGGGCACCAGCGAGCATCTCTTTACCCCGGTCATGTCTGGCAAAGGATGACCCGGGCCACGACAACCATGCTGAGCATCATCACCATGATTCTGGTCAGGATCAGGGACAGAATATCGACAACCGATGGGTGGAGGAGAAGACCGGGAGGTTTCTGCCGCTTGACGTGAAGTTTCGCGACGAAAACGGAACGGTATTGAGACTTGGCGACTTCATCGACCGACCGACAATTCTGCTTCCCATCTATTTCTACTGTCCCAACAGTTGCAGCACCAATCTTGCCAATCTTGCGGCAGCCCTGAACAATCTGAAAACAAAAGCCGGTGCGGATTATCGGGTGATAGCTTTGAGTTTCAATGACCAGGAAACTCCGGAGACCGCGGCCAGGGCAAAAAGAAACTATGTCAAACTCCTTGAAAAACAGTTTCCCGCCTCGGAATGGAAATTTTTAACCGGGACGCAGGAGTCGATAAAAACTGTAACTGACGGGATCGGCTTTTCTTTTAAAAAACAGGGGGACGGTACTTTTGTTCATCCGTCGGCCCTGGCCATAATAGGTGAAAACGGCAGGATCATAAGATATGTGTACGGTACTTTTCTCGCCGGGGATATAGATATAGGGATCAGGGATGCCAGGGCCGGCACCCCGTCAAGCTCGGTCAAGCGGTTGCTGAAGTTTTGCTTTAACTACGATCCGGGTGAAAACAACTCGGTTTTCCAACTGGTAAAGATTATCGTACTCTTGCTTTTTGTCGTGGCGATTGTATTCGTTCTTTTCTCTTTCAAGCGCAAAAAACGTTGAAAAGGTGAAGCAAAAAGCTCCATTGTCGCCAGGGAGCTTTTACTACTCCACAGGGGTGATTATGTCTGAAACACACTCTTTTTATGAAATCTCGTCTCCTCCCGGAATGACCGGAATAAAATCGTGGCTGCTGACCCATGACCACAAGCGGCTCGGGTTGATGTATCTGGCTGCGATATTTTTCTGGTTCAATGTAGCGATGATACTCGGGCTGTTGATCAGAACCGAGCTTATGAGCCAGGGGCGAACGATCATGGGACCGGAATTGTACAATTCCTTTTTCACTCTCCATGGCGTTATCATGATTTTTCTTTTTGTTATTCCCGGAATTCCTGCAATCTTTGGTAATTTCTTCCTTCCTATTCAGCTGGGGACCGATGATGTTTTTTTCCCAAGGCTCAACCTGTTCAGCTGGTACCTGTTCATGTTTGGAGGCCTGTTTGCAATAATTTCACTGTTTGTGGGAAAAGGTTTTCCAGACACCGGGTGGACGTTTTACGTGCCGTTTAGTATCGAGGTGGATACCAACGTATCGCTGACCGTGATGGCGGCTTTTATTCTTGGGATGTCGTCACTGCTCACCGGATTAAACTTTGTCACCACCTTTCACCGGATGAGGGATAAGAGCATGGGGTTGATGCAGATCCCCCTTTTTACCTGGTCCTTATACGCCACCGCCTGGGTACAGATTCTCGCAACGCCGGTAATATCGATAACTTTCGTGCTGGTCGTTATGGAGAGGCTGTTGTCTATCGGACTCTTTGACCCGGCAAGAGGGGGCGACCCGATCCTTTACCAGCACCTGTTCTGGATGTATTCCCACCCCGCAGTGTACATTATGATTCTGCCGGGAATGGGGGTTATTTCGGAAATCATTCCCGTTTTTTCAAGAAAATCGATCTTCGGCTATAAGGCTATTGTCTGGTCGTCGATGGGCATCGCGATCGCCGGTTCACTGGTCTGGGCGCATCATATGTATACCAGCGGGATGAGCGATGTGTCAGTTTTTGTGTTCTCTCTGCTGACATTTCTGGTGGCGATCCCTTCGGCGGTCAAAGTCTTTTCCTGGGTAGCCACAATGTATAAAGGGGCGATAGAAATGACGCCGGCGCTGTTGCTCTCGCTGATGTTTATCTATCTGTTCAGTGTCGGCGGACTGACGGGACTGGTACTGGGCTCGGTGGGCACCAACATCCATGTGCATGACACCTATTTTGTCGTTGCCCACTTTCATTTTGTCATGTTCGGCGGAACCGGCTTTGCATTTTTTGCCGCCCTGCATTACTGGTGGCCGAAGATGTTTGGGGTGATGTATCGGTTCCGGCCCGCTTATGTCGGCGCCTGCCTGACTGCAGTCGGGTTCCTGTTTCACTATGTTCCGATGTTCATTCTCGGGATTCAGGGAATGCCGCGGCGCTATTATGATTACCTCCCCCAGTACGAAACTGGTAATTTCCTCGCAGGGTTCGGCGGGTATCTGTTGTGCGCTGGCATCGTTATCATGTTTGCAAATCTGTTGATGAGCTTCAGGCAGGGGGTGGCTGCTCCGGCCGATCCCTGGGGGGCAACCACCCTGGAATGGAAAGTACCCTCGCCGCCGCCGGTTCACAATTTTGTCAAACAACCGGATATAATGGAGTTTCCTTATGATTTTTCCGGGATTGGCAATCAGCCTGGTGCCGGTGCCAGGACGGGAGACAGATGATGAACAGGGAGATCGACACCACCGGAATCAAGATAGGTATGTGGATATTTCTCTATTCGGAAATTATCCTCTTCGGCGGTCTTTTTGTCCTGTATGCCGTTTATCTGCACCGTTATCCGCAATTTTTCTCCGAAGGAGGCAAGGAGCTGGATCGAATAATCGGTACGCTCAATACGGTAATTCTGCTGGTATCCAGTTTTACCGTGGCTTCCTCGGTAACCGCCGTCCAGAGAGGCGAAAAGAAGAAGTGTGCGGCGCTGCTGCTTTTTTCCATATTGTGCGGATTTGGTTTTCTGGTTAACAAATATTTCGAGTGGGGGGCTAAAATTGACCACGGCATCTATCCGAACTCGGAAAGGCTGGTGAACGGAGAGCCTGGGGAAAATATATTTTTCGGGCTTTACTACCTGATAACAGGGCTTCATGGTCTCCACGTTATTGTCGGGATAGTGCTGCTTTGCCTGAGTCTTGTGCTGTTGCTGACGGGTAGGGTAACTGCACAAAGATTCACCATGCTCGACAATTCAGGGCTCTACTGGCATCTTGTCGATTTGATCTGGATATTTGTGTTTCCGCTCTTTTACCTGGTGCTGTAGATGAGAACTGTTGGCGATCCTGTTTTTATGAACCATTCAGGTCAGGGAGGGAAGGGGTAATGGATAGATTCAATAGTGAGAGGTCTTCACACCATATCCTGGGGTACCGACAGCTGGCTGCGGTACTTGCCGGGCTGCTGCTGCTGACGGGAGTTACGGTCGGTGTATCATACATTCACATGGGATTTTTCAACATACCGGTTGCGCTCCTGATCGCCTGCACCAAAGTAACCCTGGTGCTGCTTTTTTTTATGCATTTGAAATACGAAGAAACGATCATCAAGCTCTCCTTTATCGGGACGGTGATTGTTCTTGTTACCTTGATCGGCTTTACTTTTTGGGATGTGGCATTCAGATAACAGTCGGAGAAATTTATGACCGCAGTTCAAGGCGTGGATCAGGCTTTTTGGTATATAATCGGCTTTTCTCTCTTTCTGCTCACCGGAATTACTGTCGTGATGGTCTATTTTGTGATCAGGTACAGGCGGAGTATCCATCCGGTATCCTCCGACATAAGGGATAATTACGGCCTGGAGATAGTCTGGACCGTCATCCCGACCCTGATTGCGCTGTCCATGTTTTATATCGGTTGGAAGTCCTATGTCGGGCTGCGAACTGTCCCGGATGATGCGATGGAGGTTGAGGTACTCGCCCAGAAGTATTCGTGGATCTTTGTCTATGACAACGACAAGGAGACGGAAAATGAGCTGGTCGTTCCCCTGGGTAGGGCGGTGAGGCTCAACGTCACCTCCCTCGACGTGCTCCATTCTTTTTATTTGCCCGCATTCCGGATCAAGGTTGATGCCGTCCGGGGGATGGACACTTATGCCTGGTTTCGCGCCGACGAACTTGGCGAATATGATATCGAGTGTACCGAATATTGCGGAGTGAGCCATTCGGCCATGGTCGCCACATTGCGAATCGTTCCCCAGGAGGAATTCGATGGTTGGGTGGAAGAACCATAGACAGCCCAGAGGCCAATTCCGCCGCTTGAAACCAATCCGGTAAAGCGTATCGGCATGGACTGCAACCGTGAATTTTTGCATGGGGAACAACTGCTGTGATTGATGACCAACTGCGGCTTGTAAAGCTCCCACTTTGTCTTTTTGTAGGGTTTTCTGCGCTGTTCGGTTCGGTGCTGGCCGCATCCGCCATTTCGGTTGAAACCCTCACCCTGGGCGGCGGGGTGGTGTTGCTGGCAATGGGCGGGGCGAGTCTTAACAGTATCCAGGAACGTAAAATCGACAGCACCATGAAGAGAACTGCATCAAGACCTCTGGTAAACGGCCGGATCAGGGTCTGCCAGGCGTTTGTCCAGGCGCTGCTGCTGCTTGTTGCAGGGGGTATGTTGATCTATCTGGGGTCGTCGGGTTCGTGGTTGGTCACGATGATCGGCTGCTTCGCGATTGTGCTCTACAACGGGGTCTATACCCCCTTGAAACAGTCAACCCCTTATGCGCTGATCCCTGGAGCTGTCTGCGGGGCTCTTCCTCCCTGTATAGGCTGGCTTGGAAGTGGTGGGGAACTTTTTTCGTATCCCCACTGGCTGTTGTTTTTCCTGTTTTTCCTGTGGCAGGTTCCGCATTTTTGGCTGATAACGCTTTACCATAAGAACGATTATAAAAATTCTGCACAACCGAGCCTTGTAAAACAGCTCAGAGAAAAACGTCTTGAGCGACTGTTTTTCACCTGGATAGGGGCCCTGGTTACGGTGATGATGATGTTTTTGTCGCTGCCGATCCGGTTCGATGATCTTTTCCGTTACGCAATTGTGTTCAACGGTGTGGCGCTGCTGGGGTGTTTTTATACAGTTCTTGCCGGTCGTTTTTTTGCCAGCAATTACCGTAACCTCTTCACCGGTCTTAATCTTTCGCTTCTTTTTCACATGATAATCGTACTGGGTGCACGGTTGACAACAAGTTAGTGGAACGGGCCGGTGGCGTAACTGTAAGAAAGTATTATTATAGACTGAAATCGATGGTACCATCACGTAAACATACAGGAGAAAAATAATGATCAGTGAAAAAATGAACGTAGTGCTTAACGAACAAGTCAATGCAGAGATGTTCTCTTCATATCTTTATCTGGCCATGTCCGCATGGTTCAGCCAGAGGAGCCTTCCCGGATTTGCCAACTGGATGCGGGTGCAGGCTGAGGAAGAGCAGTTTCATGCAATGAAAATATATGACTACATCCTTGAAAGAGGCGGATCCATCGAACTGAAAAGTATAGACAAGCCGGAAACCAAATGGGAATCGCCCCTGGATGTTATAGGAGATGTCGTCGCCCATGAGGCAAAAGTTACCGGATTGATCAATGACCTCATGGAGGTGGCTATAGCCCAGAAAGATCACGCCGCCAATATATTCCTGCAATGGTTTGTCCACGAACAGGTAGAGGAAGAGGACAGCGTCGGTGAGGTGTGTGACCGGCTGAAAATGATCGGTAACGATTCGGCCGGCATGTTCGCCATGGACCTGGAACTTGGCAAGAGGGTGTTTACCCCGCCGGTTGCTTAACGTAGAGCCAACACTTTAATCCGGGAGGAGATGATGAAAATAGATTGGGCGTATATGCGCAAGGGGTGAGTTTCATGCAAAAAAGCCTGGACGGTTTTTGAACAGAAAATGATCCTGGTTGGTGACGAGATTGATGCCAAAAAACATGTGTTGACCGGCGAAAAGGTGTGGGAAACAGTTGCCGGAGCCGAAAAAATATACGTTGCCAGCGGCCAGAAGATATTGGAATTTGATCCGGCTGACAGCGACAAAGACCAGCTGCTGCAGAAAATTACCGGCAGAACGGGCAACCTCAGGGCGCCTGCCCTACGGATTGGAAATGTCTTCTATATAGGTTTCAACACCGCCATGTATGAAAATCTGGGGTGAGTTCATCGTGCATAACGACTGGCAGTCGTTATGCACGATGATGGTGGCCTGCACATTCAGCTGTTGATCTATTCCGCCGCGTTTTTGGTGAGGTACTGTGCCACTCCCTCCGCGGTAGGTTTCATGGCTTCCTCGCCTTTCTGCCAGTTGGCGGGGCAGACTTCACCATGTTGTTCAGTAAACTGCAGCGCATGAAGAATACGCAGCGCTTCGTTGACATTGCGGCCAAGGGGCAGGTCATTGACTACCTGATGACGGACAATTCCCTCCCTGTCGATGAGGAAAAGCCCTCGCAAGGCGATTCCTGCATCAAGCAGCACCCCGTAATCCTTTGAGATCGACTTGTCGAGGTCTGCGACCAGCGGGTACTGGATATTGCCGATTCCCCCTTCGTTGACGGGGGTTTTCTTCCAGGCAAGATGTGAAAATGCGGAATCAATCGAAATTCCAATCAGTTCACAGTTGTTTTCTTTGAACTCATCCACTGCCTTGTTGAATGCAAGGATTTCCGAAGGACAGACAAATGTAAAATCAAGCGGATAGAAAAAAAGCAGCACATATTTTCCCCGATAATCGGAAAGACTGAAATCATCCTTGAAACTGTTGTCGGGCATGACGGCTGTGGCACTGAACTCTGGGGCTGGCCGGGTAACGATAAGGCTCATTGTATATCTCCTGTGAAATGTTTGCTTCTTGTTATATAGTTAGGCATGCCTAACGCGTAGGCTAAAAAATAAGCTGACCCACCGTCACAGACAGGGGACAGCTTATCGAAAAATTAATCTATCTTGGTGAAGGCGTCTTTGTCAGCGCCGCACAGTGGACAGACCCAGTCATCGGGGAGATCTTCCCAGGCAGTTCCTGCCGCAACACCGTTATCTTCATCGCCTACGGCCGGATCATAAATGTAACCGCATACACATTCCCACTTTTCCATTGTTAACCTCCGTTATAAAAATTTAATGATAATTATTCCTATTTGAGAGCAATTATAGCAAACGGAATTGAAGAGTCAATAAAAAAATGGTGAATTTTCCGAATAATGGGCAATGAATCTTAATTGCCTCCTTCTTTCTGTTGATCTGAAAAGAGTAATAACCTGACTAACTATCGTTGCGTCTCCTCGGAAATAGCCGGTATGACGCTTTCTACGGTGAATGTGGTGTGCGATTGTTGACGCGGGGCAGGGGACATATTTTTTCAGTTTTCACATATTTTTAACGAAAGGGTCTGACGGTTGAACCAGCGTGGCTCTGAGGCTGTATGTACCATTGTTGCAATCAATAATGTTGACGCATGCGTACGGCTGGCTGACGATAAAGAGTTTTTTTACATTTATGCCAAGGATTCTGCAGAGGATTACCCGGTTGACTCCGGCATGGGCAACGATAACCGCAAGCCGGGAACCGGACTCGGCGATGTCTGAAAAAACCGGCCAAACCCTCTGCTGCAAATCGATAAAACTCTCGCCGCCAGGAGGACGATAGGTATCAAGGTTCTTGCCCCGTGCCTCATAGCAGCCGGGGTATCGATTGTTGACTTCCCGGGTTGTCAGACCTTCCCAGTCTCCGAGACAGATTTCCTTGAAATCGTCTATGACTTCGACAGGTTTTTTTGTTATTTTCGGCGAGAATTGTGCAGCTCTCCACGCTCCTTCCCCCCCGCCCACAGTGGCGGGACGAAGTTTTTTCTGGTCCATGGTCTTTCCCACCAGGTTTCCCCCGAACGGCACGTGCCATCCGAGGGAGGGATCTTACCAATCCTACCCACGTCGGCCACAAGAGTCATTTTCTCAACCGTGGCCTTGCCGGTCGCTGTCTCCACGGCAACTTCCGCCATGAACACCCCGTACATGTAACAGGCGAACGGGTTCCCCTGGCCGTTTTCGTCACACTCATCTGCCGGTGCCGTCCATTTTCCACTGTATTTGGTCGGGATGTTATTTTTAACCATCTCGTCAAAGGTGTGATAGCCGCCATTATTTGCCATACCTTCAAGCAATAACTCACAGGCGGCCTTGATGGCTCGGCCGATCACCACCTGTGAACGGCTTCCGCCGGCAGGCCCGCCGTTGGGGCAGCGGGAGGTGTCGTTGAGCACGATGAGTATCTGTTCCGGGGCGAGGCCGAGCGGTCTGAGGGCTTCGTGGGCCACCCCAAGTGTACCCATGTCGGCGCCCTGGCCGTGCTCATGCCAGGTGGTGTAGACGGTTACCGTGTTATCGCTGTTGAGTTCCGCATCCGCCTCGGCACTGTCCGGACCGTCAAGCCCACTGCCGTAGACACCAAGGGAAATGCCGACACCTCTTTTGACATCTGCGGTGGATTTCAGGGCGGCTGCTTCCACAGCCTGGTTATACCTGGGCCGTAAAGTGTCGAGGAGTTCCGGAAGGCTCCAGGCCTCAGGGCGTTGTCCTGTTGGAGTGGTGGCGCCCTCGCGGTAGACGTTCAGGTAGCGAAATTCCAGTGGATCGATACCTGCTTTTTCCGCCAGCTGGTCGATAAGCACCTCAGAGGCAAACTCGGATTGCGGCGAGCCGTACCCGCGAAATGCCGATCCCCACGCATGGTTGGTGCAGACAGTCCTGCCAATGCCGCGGATGTTGGCTATATCGTAGCCTGCGCCGATAAACTGAGCGCCGCGCAGGGTCAGGAGATCGCCAAATTCAGAGTAGGGGCCGTGATCCACCGACCAGTCCGATTCAAGGCCGAGTATTTTTCCGTTTTTGTCAGCGGCGAGACGGACGTTCATGAAGAACGGTGATCGTGTGCCGGTATAGGTCTGCTGCTGGAAATAATCGTAGCCGAGATATACGGGGCGTCCTGTGGCCAGGGCCGCGGCACCGATCAGGGCTTCCATGGTCGGACTGAATTTATAACCAAAGATTCCACTGGCAGGATTCTGGACCATGATCATGTTTTCAGGGACAACCCCAAGACCCGGAGCTATCATAAACATATGCAGATGAAGGCCGATCGATTTGGAATGGATAACCAGCTTGCCTTCATCGTTGATATAGGCGAATCCGACGTCGGGCTCTATCGGCATATGGGGTTGGCGGCCTACATAGAAATCGTTTTCGACTACCTACCCGGCGGCTGCAAATAGTGGTTCGGTCTCTTCGCCTTTTGCCACCCGCTGTTTAAAATAGACGTTAGGGGGGCCGGGATGAATCTCGATGGCGTCGCCGAATTGGAACACCTTCTCATCGCATAGAATGGGGCGATCCCACCCGTCTCCCTTGTTGGTGGGAAACGTTATAAGGCCGGTAATACGGTTTTTCCCCTTGATGTCCTTGTGGGCGAGTATCTTGTATACTCCTGGCATGAGGCCGGCTTCTGCGGTATCGATTGATTTGATATGGGCGTGGGACACTTCTGCCTGTACCAGGGCGAGTTGAAGCGTGTCTTCAGGGAGTTGCAGACCAAGGTCCGCACCGTAATCACAGGTGCCGGTGACTTTGGCCAAAGCGCTCGGCCGTGGATATTTGGTGCCCCATATTCTCCCGTCTTCGGGGATCATGAACTGCAGTTGCTCAATACTCATTTCGCCACGGAGGACTTTGGCCGCGTCCAGAGTGGCATCGACCAGCTGCTTGTAGCCAGTGCAACGGCAGGCATTTCTGTGCCTACTGAACCAGTTGCGCACGTCCTCTCTGCTGGGACTCGGGTTGCTGTCGAGAAGTCCTTTTGCCGATACGATAAATCCCGGGGTGCAGAATCCGCACTGGGCGCCGCCGTGCACTATCCATGCAACCTGCAGCGGGTGGAGGTCTTCCGGCGTGCCTATCCCTTCAATGGTGGTTATCGTGGCTCCGTCCTTGATACGCCTCATTTTCATGGCACAGGAGCGAACCACTTTGCCGTCGATCAGTACGCTGCATGCTCCGCACTGTCCTTCGTTACAGCCGATCTTGGTGCCGGTGAGCATGAGGTTTGATCTCAGCACCTGGGCCAGGGTAGTGTCTGCCTCGACCACAAGTTGCCTTGAAATACCGTTAACAATAAGCTCTTTTTAAATCATACGCGTCCTCCGTTATCCATCTAGCGATGGTTCTGGTAAAAGCATTTTCGGGTACATTCCCGAAAAAAAATGACAGGCGGACAAGCAGCAGCCGGCCGTGCCTGGATCTCTTTATCCTGTGTTCAGACTAGATCGTGCCGAAATCGCACGTAGGAAACCTACAGTGATCACAACCTTTGCAAAAACCTCCGTATCCAAAGGCCACGATATCTTTGCGCTGGAGTTTTTCTCCGGCTAGAATCCTCGGGATCGTCAAGTCGAAGATGCTCGCTTTGTGGTACATAACACAGCCGGGCAGGCCGACGATGGGGACATCGTTCAGATAGGCCAAAAGAAATATGGCTCCCGGATAGGTCGGTGCCCCATAGCTGACGATTTCAGCGCCGGTTTGTTTTATGGCGTTGGGGGTCTGGTCGTCGGGGTCTACGCTCATACCTCCGGTTACGGCAATCAGGTCGGCCTTGCATTCAATAAGGGTGGTTATTGCGCGAGCAGTGAAATCAACTTCGTCAGATACAAAAATCTGCTCTATTATCTCAGAGCCGAGATCATTGAATTTTTTCTTTAATATCGGGCCGAAACGGTCTTTGATTCGTCCCGAATAGACCTCGCTGCCGGTGGTCACAATTCCGACCGCGGCTTTTCTCAGTGGCTTTACCTCAACTACCGGAAATGCGGTGCTGCACAGCCGGTCGACGTTGTCGAGGAGTCCTGAGGGTACCGCAAGAGGAATTACCCTGGTTGCACCGACGGCTTCATTTTTTTTTACATAGCGGTAACTGTGCAGTGTCGCCATGGTTACGTCCTGAAAAGTATTCAGACTATTTAAGGCGGCCGGGTTTATATAGAGGAGTCCGTCCGTTGAGGCTCTGAGGGTTGCTTTCCCTTCTTCTGGACCGGTGATTTCAATGTGCTGTCCGGCGGTGCTGCGGGCTATTGACAGGGCGGCCTCGTCTTCATGAACGTAGCCATCCTGCTGGTCATAGACGTAGAGATTTGCTTTGCCGATATCGAGGAGAACAGGGATATCCTCCGGAGTCACCTTGTGTCCGCGTTTGAACGCCGGTCCTTTAAATTCTCCCGGAACGATCTTGGTTACATCGTGACAGAGAATCGTCCCTGCAGCATTTTCGACTGGAATGGTTTTCATTGTTGTCAGGTTGCTATTTGGAAACAGATCTATGTCTAGTGAAAAAATAAACTAAATTTAAAAGTGTTTCGGTGGTAAATAAATTTGATATGCGCAGGATTAAACTCAATAAATTTCGTTACAACAAATCATTTATAAAAAATGACAAATTATAACCATTACCGACACAGGGTCGGATTGTGATGGGTTTGGTGCTTGTAACTAACTAAAATAGCGCATTTAAAATATTTTTCTGGAAGTGGTGGGGGCGAATTTGAAGATAGACTTGTAAAAAACAAAAATGAATTAAGCGCTATAGAGGAGTTAGGATGATATTTAAGATAACTTTAATAATGATATTTTCTGCCAGCTGAAAATGTGGATTTTCTTTGTTTTAAAGGTGTCGTTTCAGTGAAACCATTAAAATTTTATGCTGATGGGTTTTCTGAAAACCATTGTTGGAGGGGTGTATTTGCATAAAATAACATTGCAATAATCATGCCGGTTTTTAATGTACGTAAAAACAGTGAGATAGGATATGACGGCAGGAACAGTGCTGTATCATTTTGACTCAGGCATCGGATAACAGAAAAGACACTGCGGTAAAGGAAAATGGGCAGAGGGGTAAAGAGTACATGTAAAACGAAGCAGCAGCGGCCGGTGTTTACAAAATGACCCACAGTAAAAGCCATACGGGTCTTTTTGTCCTACCTGTTTCTTCTTGAAATCTCTTTGCAGGGAATAAGTGCCGTTGCGGTTGCGGAAACTATATTCCCTGCGACCCCGGGACCGTCGCCCGCGACAAAGAGCCCCCTGACCTTGGTTTCCAGGTTGTTGTCAGTGGCCACTTGGGTAGCAAAAAACTTGATCTCAGGCGCATACAGAAGTGTCTCGTCGTTGGAGACTCCGGGGATGACCTGGTTGAGCTGTTCAAGACCATCCACCAGATTGGTGAGAATTCTTTCCGGCAGCGCCATGGCGATATCGCCGCAGGTTACATTCTTCAGGGTCGGTTCAATATAGCTGTTTTTAACCCGGTTCCAGGTGGAGCGCCGGCCCCTGCGCAGATCGCCGTAGCGTTGGAGTATCGGTTTCCCCCCGCCGATAAGGGTGGCGATCTTGCCGATGGACTCGCCATATGCCTGGTTGTCTTCAACAGGGTCGGTGAGAACAACTTTGGAGAGAAAGGCGAAATTGGTATTGTCAGATTTCTGGTCCATGTAGGCGTGACCGTTCACGCAGACAAAATCCTGGTAGTTTTCAAGCGCCACAAACCCGCCGTAGTTGGTGCAGAATGTCCTGGTCTGGTCATCGTATTTCGATGTGCGCACAAAGAAGGTAGGGTCATATATGGTCGAACAGAGGTCCTGCATGATCTCGTTGTGGACCTCAACCCGTACTCCGACCTCTATGCCCCGCTGGGATACATTTATGCCGTGGTTTTTAACCGTCTTGGCAACCCATTCCGCCCCCGCCCGGCCGGGAGCGAGAATCACGTTTGGCGCATAATAGTCTCTTTTGTTGGTTGTCACCCCGGTAACGGAGCCGTTTTCGGCCGTGATTGTCAATACTTCTTCACTATGATGAAAAACCACACCTCGCTCCGCCACATAATCGGCCATCTTGGCGATGTACTCGGGGAGGTTGTCGCTTCCCAGGTGTTTCTGTTTGATGATCAGCAGGTCGATCCCCTGTTTTCGTGCTTCCTTGCGAATGTCCCGGGCCCGGGCCATGTCGGTCGGGAATACCTTGCCGTCCATATTGAAGCGGTTGAAGATCGATTCTGTCTCGTCAATCAGGGCAATAGCGGAAGATGTATCGAGAAACTGGGTCAGGTCGGTTTTGCCCAGTTTGTGGATGAAGTTGAGCTTGCCGTCGGAAAACAGGCCGGCACCGCCTATGCCGCACAGGATATTGCAGGGTTTACACTTGATGCAGCCGATATCCTTGATGGGACATTTGCGTTTGAGGGGCGGGAGACCTTTTTCAATAAGGAGAACTTTAAGAGATGAATGTTGTGCAAGGTAATAGGCCGCAAAAAGACCTGCCGGCCCGCCTCCGACAATAATCACGTCAAATTGAGAAGACGGCTGTTGTTTCTTTCGGCTTTTTGTCATCACATCTCTCCCGTGGTGTGGCTGGTTCCTGTTTATTCTCGGCTGCGCTCATCCGTTTCTTGCACTACCGGATAAAACATACCGATAGCAAAGGGGTAACAACCACGGCCACGGAGGTCAAGATAATAATAAACGAGAAAAATAGGAGCGGAGTTTGCTCGGCAGGCGATAAAACCAGGCTCCGGATTGTTGCCAGGCTGGAGAATCCGGAGCCGGTTGCACTATCAAAGAGGTTGCTGCTAGTTGGCCGGGTTTGGTTCTTCCGGAGCTTGTTTGGCGACGCTTAACCCGTACGCCATGCGGACCTTGTTTTCGATGTCGGTACACATTTCAGGCTGGTCTTTGAGAAATCGTTTCGCGTTTTCGCGGCCCTGGCCGATTCGTTCGTCCTGGTAGGAGTACCAGGCCCCGCTCTTGTCGACAATTTCCAGATTAACCGCCAGGTCGAGCAGGTCCCCGATTTTTGATACCCCCTCGCCGTAGACGATATCGAACTCAGCTTCCTTGAACGGTGGAGCTACCTTGTTTTTGACCACTTTAACCCTGGTCCGGTTGCCAATGACTTCCTGGCCGTCTTTGATCTGGCCTATCCGCCTGATATCAAGACGGAGGGAGGAGTAGAACTTGAGCGCGTTCCCCCCCGTTGTCGTCTCAGGGTTGCCGAACATTACGCCGATCTTCATTCTTATCTGGTTGATAAATATGAGGATAGTGTTCGACCTGTTGAGGACCCCGGTAAATTTACGCATTGCCTGGGACATCAGCCTGGCCTGAAGACCTACGTGGGAGTCGCCGACATTTCCGTCTATCTCCGCACGGGGGACAAGGGCCGCTACCGAGTCGATGACGATGACGTCGACTCCTCCGGAACGAATCAGGATTTCGGCTATCTCCAGGGCCTGCTCACCGAAGTCGGGCTGGGACACCAGGAGATTATCGACATCCACGCCAAGTCTTTCAGCGTAGCCGGTGTCGAGGGCGTGCTCGGCATCGATAAATGCTGCTGTTCCGCCGGCTTTTTGAGCTTCGGCCACGACGTGGAGAGCCAGGGTGGTTTTTCCCGAGGATTCCGGTCCGTACACCTCGGTGATGCGTCCTTTGGGCAGTCCGCCAACTCCCAGGGCGATATCAAGGCTCAGCGCTCCGGTGGGTATCACCGGAATATTTTCCGTCTCCCGGGTCCCCAGCCGCATGATCGAACCTTTGCCGAACTGCCTCTGGATCTGGCTGATTGCGTTGTCTACACTGCTGTTTTTATCTCGTTTATTAGCACTTCCGGCCATAATTGTCTCCGATGAAGATATGAATGTCAAAGAAATAGGAATGGATACTATGTACCATACTTTTGAAAATAATTAAAAAACTTAAAACCGGCTACGGGGATCTCGTCAAAATTTTGGCACCAGCGATCGCCTTCAGCTGATGGCTCGCTGCAGCAGATATTTGCGGACGAGGTCAAGTCCGCTCTGGGCGGAAATTTCCCTGATCTGCCCGCGGTCGCCATCAAAATGAAACTTGGTGACCCAGTTCTCCTCTCTGGTGGCAATGGCGATATAGACCGTGCCGACCGGCTTTAGCTTGGTGCCTCCACCTGGGCCGGCAATACCGGTTACGGCAAGGCCTATGTCGGCACCGCTTTTGGTTCGTATACCTACGGCCATTTCCTCGGCAACCTCACGGCTGACGGCGCCTTTTCCCTCTATCAGCTCCCGGTCTACCCCGAGAAATTCCGATTTCATTGAGTTGGCATACGAGACGACTCCGCCCAGGAGATAGTCTGAGCTTCCCGGAGTGTTGGTTATCCTTCTGCAGATAAGCCCTCCGGTACACGATTCGGCAACTGCCAGCTGCAGTTTGCTTTTTTTGAGCAGTTTGCCGACGATTTTCTCCATGCTTTCCCGGTCGCAACCGTAGATGGAGTCGCCCAGGACGGTGTTGATGGCCTTGCAGGAAGACTTGAACAGACGCTTGGCATTGTTGTTCTTCTGGTTGCGCACGGTAAGGCTCAGGTGGACTTCGGGGAACACCGGATAGTAGCCTATGTGCACGTCATGGTTAAGGTCCAGGGTCGCTATCCTGCGGTTCACCTCTGTCTCCGGCAGATTGAAAATTCTGAAGATGCGGTGGTAGGTTGTCAACTGATGGTGTTCGTGCCAGGTGGAGAGTTTGGGCAGCACCTCTTCGATGAGAAGCCGCTGCATCTGGCTGGGGATTCCCGGCAGGAAAAAGATCGGCTTGTCATCGTGGATCAGCTGGTATCCGGCCATGCGCGACTGAGGATTGAGCGCTTCGGCACCGGAGGGGAGCCAGGCAAGCTTTTCAAGGCTTGATACCGGGCTGGTGGTAATCTCGTCGAGGTGGGTGCGGATATTTGCGAGAATTTCAAGGTTGGGCATGGTCGGGCGGTTCAAAGCCTTGGACACCGCCTCGTTGGTCAGGTCGTCGTCAGTGGTTCCCAGGCCGCCGGTCACCACTATCGCGTCGGCACGGGTCAGAGCCTGTTTGAGCGCATCGCCGATCACCGCCGGGGTGTCGCCGATGGTGTTCATGGCGTAAATGTCATATCCGGCATCGTAGAGGTGCCTTGCGGCAAAACTGCTTGTCGTGTTCTGGATTCTTCCCGAGGTGAGTTCGTCGCCAATTGCAATAATTTCAATTTTCATGCTGTTAAACCTGGGTTGCGCTGACATGGTCGTTTTGTAATGTATCCAGCCGTACTTTGGTCAGGGTGTTGAGAAGGCTGTCCGGACCCTTGAACCGTACGGCCACGTAATTGTCGGTAATCCCCTTGAGCATTCCCTGGCGGTCCTTTTTGCCTTCAACCAGCACCGTCCTGATGGTGCCCAGCTGGTTCTGGTAGAACAGCTTTTTCTTCCGGTCGCTGAGCAACCGCAGCTGGGCCACGCGGACCTCTTTTTCTTTCTGGGAGATTTGGCCCTTCATCCGTGCAGCTTCTGTTCCTGGCCGGATGGAGTAGGGGAAAACGTGCAGATAGGTGAAATCAAGAGATTGCAGAAATCGTACACCGTTGTTGAAATGTTCTTCGGTTTCCCCCGGAAATCCGGCGAGTATGTCTATGCCGATGGCCATGTCCGGAAGATACTCGCCGCACAGGTTGATAATATCGCCAAACTGGTCCGTGGTATACCGTCGGTTCATTTTTTTTAAAATGGAATCATCGCCGCTCTGCAGCGGAATATGCAGGTGCGGCTGGATATTGGACCTTTCGGCCATGAGCTGCAGCAGTTGCCGCGAGATCTCTATCGGCTCAAGGGAACTTATTCGGTAGTAAACCTCCGGGGTTGCCCTGGTCAGAAGGTCGAGCAGGGAGGTTATGTCCTGTTTCGGTTCGAGATCGTGTCCATAATAGCCCAGATGGATGCCTGTCAGGACAATCTCCTTATGACCCTGTTCATGAAAAATTTTCGCCTGTTCGATTACTTCTGCAAGCGGCAGGCTTCTGCTGGGACCGCGGGTGAACGGTACGATGCAGTAGGTGCAAAAGCTGTCGCATCCATCCTGGACTCTCAGATAGGCACGACTGCGGTCGCCGAATCGTCTTACCGGCAGACGGCAGATATCTTTTGCCTGCAGGATTGCCCCCGGGGCTGGCGGCTCGATGTTTGACCGGGTAAAGGCGCTGTTGACCAGCCTGTCTTTTTCACTGTTGCCGATGATTGTGTAACGCCGCCCCAAAAGCTCTTTTTCGTTTTCCAGTTCCCGAGCCCCGATTTCCGCGTAGCACCCTGTTATAATGATGTCGGCGTCTGGGTTTTTTCTCAGGGCCTGCCGGATCGACTGCCTGGATTGGGCTCCTGCGCTCGCGGTGACCGCACAGGTGTTGATCACAACGAGGTCTGCATCGCTGCCGGAACGGACGACCGTAAAACCCCTTTCTTCAAATCCAGTTTGAAACGATGCCGATTCAAACTGGTTGACCTTGCAGCCGAGGGTGGTGATAAGAACTTTTTTCATGCAGATATACTCTGTTTTTATTCGATGATGCCCGAGCCCAGCAGTTCACTGCCGTCGTAGACAACGGCAAATTGGCCAGGGGTTACGGCCCGCTGTTGCTGGTCAAATACAAAACGTGCCCGGTTGTTGTCAAGCAGGCTCAGTTGAGCCAAAGAGCCGCGGTGGGAGTAGCGGATTCGCACCTTGTACTTCTTGTTGGCAGAAGGTGCGGACCCGGCCAGCCAGTGCACCTCTTTTACCGTAACCGATGTTTTAAACAGCTCGTCGTTTTTCCCTACTACGACACTGTTGGTGGCGGTGTCAAGCCGTATGACGTAGAGCGGGCTGTCGCTGGAAATGCCCAGCCCCCTTCGCTGGCCTATGGTGTAGCAGTGCAGCCCGCGGTGCACGCCGAGTTCTTCCCCGGAACCGGTGACGATGGGGCCGCTGCCGGTCTGGGCAGGATTACGGCTTTCGAGAAAATCGGTTATGCGGTTGTTTTCAAGAAAGCAGACGTCCTGGCTCTCTTTTCCCCTGAACCCGTGGAAGCCCTGCTGTTCCACATAGCGATAGATCGATTCCTTGGTCATCGACCCCAAGGGGAAAAGAATGCTGTTCAATTGTCTCTGGTCAAGCCGTGACAGAAAGTACGATTGGTCCTTTTCGCAATCGTCGCCGGCAAAAAGTCGGCACCTGTTTTCGTTGCACTCAATGCGGGCGTAGTGACCGGTGGCCATCCGGTCCATGCCGTGATCAAGTATGGTCTCAAGAAAAAGCCCGAATTTTATTTCCCTGTTGCAGATTACGCATGGGTTGGGGGTGTGTCCCCGGAAGTAGGTGGCGGTAAAGTAGTCAAGAACTTTTTGCGAAAATTGGTGATGCAGATCGATGATATGGAGGTTGATGCCCAAGGCTGACGCAAGCTCTTCGACTCCTTTTTTCTGGTCGTCATAAGCGGGTTGCGCCAGCCTCATGAAAAATCCTTCGACTTCATATTTTTCGCGCAACAGAAGTGCACAGGCGGTGGAATCGACCCCTCCGCTCATAGCAATGCCAACTTTCATTTTGTTTTGCCTGTATTATCGAGTAAAAAGTGTGCGGCGTATTACGACTTGAAAATCGTGATTTTCATGCATACATATCGGTATGCGCATATAAGGGACAAGACTGTTTTTCACTACCCTTGGTCCACTCTTTAAAAAATAAACATAAGACACAGTTGCAAAGATTGTCGGAAAAAAAACAGAAGAATACCTTACCTCACCATGGATAAAAATAAAAGCGACATTGCGCCCGGAATAATATCCCGGGGAAAACCTCTGCAGTTACCCGAGCTTCTGGCGCCGGCCGGTAATTATGAGAAACTGGTAACCGCGGTTCACTACGGTGCTGACGCTGTCTACCTTGGGGGCAAAAAATACAGCCTTCGTGCCAAGGCGGGCAATTTCAGCCTCGAAGCTATGCGTCAGGGTGTCGTTTTTGCCCACGAGCATGGGGTGAAGGTGTATGTAACGGTAAATATATTCGCCCACAACCGGGATCTGGCGGATTTGCCTCAGTATCTGGTTCAGCTGGAAAAAACAGGGGTGGACGGACTTATACTGTCCGACCCGGGAATCCTCGAGACGGTAAAAAAAGTTGTTCCCGCTCTTTCCGTGCATCTGTCTACCCAGGCAAATGTCACCAATAAACTGTCAGCAGAGTTCTGGCTTGGCCAGGGGGCTTCGCGGTTGAACCTTGCAAGAGAGTTGAACCTTGAGGAAATTGCAGCGATCAGAAACCATGTTGAAGGGGAGCTGGAAATATTCGTCCACGGGGCGCTGTGTATTTCCTATTCTGGCAGGTGCATGTTGTCAAACTACCTGACCGGAAGGGATGCCAACCAGGGCAGTTGCGCCCATCCATGCCGCTTCAGCTATGCCCTGATGGAGGAGAAGAGGCCAGGGGAGTATTTCCCGGTCGATGAGGACGAACGGGGAACATATATATTTAATTCCAAGGACCTCTGTTTGCTTGAAAAACTCCCGCTGCTGGTCGCTTCCGGAGTCGATTCGCTGAAGATAGAAGGGAGGATGAAGTCAATCTTTTATGTCGGTGGGGTGGTCCGGGTATACCGAAGGGCGCTGGATTATCTCGCAACTCTTCCGGCCACAGCATGGCAAAATCCGGAAAAAATCGTGATGCCGCAGGAATTCGTTGCCGAAATCCATCGTCTGGGCACCAGGGGAACCAGTGAGAATTTTATCATCGACCGGCCCGGTAGTTCAGAGATGATCTACTCTTCCTCGCGAATGGGCCAGGCCAGCGAACCGGTAGCGGTGGTCCGGGAAAACAGTGGTCCGAGGCTTCTGGTGGAGATGCGGAATACGGTCTTTCCCGGGGAAACGGTTGAATATATGGACCGGGGCATGGCCGATCAGAGGGTGAAAATTCTTTCCATGACAGATGAACAGGACGAGACGGTGGAAAAGGCAAATCCCGGAAACAGAGTGTGGCTTGAGCTCGACTCGTCGGTTGAGACGGCTGCGGTTAATGGGATCTTCAGAAGAACAAAGATTGACGCATAACAAAGTAGGGGAAGATTTTCTCACCGCAGCAGCAAAAAATTCAGCACCAGCCATATAAGCGCTGCGCCCAGATAAATGCGAAAATTAAAAAGGCTCAAAACCAGGGCTGTTGCAAATACGTTTGTCCTGTGTTCGAAGGTGGCGTTGCCCTGCTTGATCCGCAGCTGGCCGTGAGAAAGTCGCCCCGAAGGAATTTTCCGGTAGTAAAACGAGAAGCAGCTGGCCAGCAGGGCATTGATCAGGGCTGCGATGGCAAAAGCAACGACAATAAGGGTGTTCCATTTTTCGGCGAGCATGTCTCCCTCTTATGCCGGCGATCCGGGTCGGCTGCCAGGAACCGGCAAACCTTTTGGTAATGTAAAATCAGACAGCCGATTCGAACATTGACATCATCTTGGCCTGCATGGTGTCGGTAACTGCCAATCTGTCATGGTCAGACTGGAGTCTTGAAGCAAGCAGTCTGCCGGCATTTACCGCAGCCGCCATGACGTCCGGCTGTTTTTTTACGTCCGGAATCATATCCTCGGTAATTTTCACTCCCGGTCCGTGAAGCATGTTTGGTATGCCCACCTGACAGGATTCGCCATAGCCGCAGCTGTAGCATGAAGCGGCTCCCTGGCCATGGACTTTGGCTACTGTCTCTATAAAATTATAGAGAAGAAAGGTTTCCAGGCAGTCGGCCGGAATCCTTCCGCTTGTACCTCCCGCGCCAACCGTTACAGCGAGCTTGCCCCAGAGATGGTTGCCCGCCTGATGGCGGAACTGGAACCATCGTTCGAAAAAAGCATGGGAGGCGGCGTTTATCGTCGAATAATAGTTTGGCGCACCGACCACATAAGCGTCCGCCTTGACTATTTTCTCCCTGATGGGCGTGAAATCATCTTCGACTTTGCATACGTTGTCTTTTACGCATCCCAGGCAGGCAATGCAGCCGGAGATCGATTTGTTGCGAAGAGAGATCAGCTCGTACTCCATCCCGGTGTTTTCAAGAACCGTCTCAACCAGCCTGTAAACAGCGGATTGCTCTTTTGGACGCGGGCTGCCTGATATGCCTAATATCTTCATTTTCTCTCCTTGTAGTCGGTACGCAACAAAACAATTTGTTGTTAAATCTTACGGTAAGCGCCGGTAAAATTCAAAAGAAACTTTGCAGGGGCGGTGCTGTGCATACCGGTTTTCTGCACCCGGGACATGGCCAACCACTGGTTGCAGGTAAATGGGTATAAAAGCTGGTCTTCAAGTAAAAAAAACAGTTACCCGGCGAGGGTCTGCATCATTTTTTTCGGGGGGAGTTTCTTTATTATCTGACGCAATCCGTCGTAAAATTGTTTCGATTCGTAGTCGACGATGATATCGGCGACGGTCAGCGGCCTGGAAAGGGTGAGCCCCGACAGTGAACGGCACCTGCTGAGTGCGACATAGGTCTGACCGGTTTCAAACGATCCGGCTCCAAGGTCAAGGTGCACGTTCTCTATGGTTTTTCCCTGGCTTTTATGGATGGTTGACGCCCAGGCCGGAACCAGTGGGAATTGCTGGTACGACCCTGTGCGGGTTCTGTCTATCCGGTTGCTTTTTTTGTTATAGAAATAGTGGTAATCGGTCCACTTGACTCTGCCGACATCGACGATCTTCCCGGTCTCGGCAAGCTCGATGAAGATCTTGTCGTTGAGAAGCCTTCTGACAACGCCGATAGAGCCGTTGATCCACCTTTTGTTGACATCGTTGCGGGTAAACATTATCTGGGCGCCGACCTTCACTGTCAGGTCCGTCGGCGCCGGCAGCCTGTCTCCGGAAAATTGTCCGCTCAACAGGCCGCGGTAGGATCTCGCTGTACCGGAAAGCCTTGTCATCTCCTCACTGTTGCGAAAATCAACCTCCCTGTTGCGGGGAGAAAGCCAGACGGTTCCGGGGCCAACTCTGTCGGTAATGGTGCAGCGGCTGTTGAGATGAGCCACGCTGTTTTTCAGATCTACACCTTCCCGCAGCCTGGTCAGGATATCGACAAACTCCTGGTCCGACTGACGGTAGGTCCTGGTGAGTTCCACACCATAATAGGTGGCCTGCTGCAAACATCTGGCGTTATAGAATTTGGGGCTTCCGTAAATCTTTTTATAGAGGGGGACAATATCTTTTGTGACGACCGGCGGGAGCTGGAACATATCGCCGACCATGATCACCGGAAGACCTCCGAATGGGGCGTTGACTCCACGGTTAACCCGCAAAAAAGCACTTATGCCGTCCAGCAGGTTGGCTGTGACCATCGATACTTCATCGATGATGAGAAGTTTGGCTTCCCTGAACTCTCTTTTCTGGGGCGCCTTTTTTATATGGGATTTCACTATCCATCCGGTGGGAAGCTGAAAGAGGGAGTGGAGGGTTTTGCCACCTGCTGTTATCGCGGCGTTGGCTGTTGGAGCCCCAAGCAGCACCGACCCTGCAAATTCCTTCATTGCCCATCTGACAAAGGTACTCTTTCCGGTGCCGGCCCCGCCGGTGATAAAAACGAGAGGAAACTGATTGTCAACCAGTTTCTTCACCAGGCGGTACTCTTTCAGGACATCGATTGCCGCCAGATCGAATTCGGACCGGTTATCGGGTTTGAGGCGGGCGACAAGGTCTCTGCTGTACGTGAATTCACGGCGTTCTTCCCTGACAGAGGAGCCGCTCATCTTATTGAAAACAAAGCCGGCCGCAGTCGCCACCGCTATGAGGGTGAAAGGGTCCATAAGGTTTCCCGGAATCAAGTGGAACTTATTGCAAGAAACCTTATATTTTCCTATTCAGGACTGGATGTCAAGCGAGGATGTGGATTTTGTTCTGCCACCTCAGGCGCTGGTCAAGAAGTGGGTGACTTCTCCGTCACCAAGCACATAGTTTTTCCCTTCGGTGCGCAGTTTTCCCTGTTGTCTCGCCCCATTCCACGATCCGGCCGAAATCAGGTCATCGAAGGGAACCACCTCGGCACGGATGAAATGCTTTTCAAAATCGGTATGGATGACTGCCGCGGCCTGGGGGGCCAGGGTTCCGCGTCGAATGGTCCACGCTCGGGTCTCTATTTTCCCGGTCGTGAGGAAAGAGATCAGGTCAAGAAGGCTGTAGGCGGCATTGATCAGTCTTTTAAACCCTGATTGCTCGATGCCCAGCTCCTGGAGGAATATCGCCGATTCGTCCTCGTCAAGCTCGGCCAGCTCGGCTTCAACCCTGGCTGAGACGCAGACCAGCTGATCCCCCTGGCTCAGGGCGTAACTCCTGAGACTGCTGACGTAACTGTTGTCATCGCCGTCCGGTAGGTCGGCCTCGTCGACGTTTGCGACATAGATGACTTTTTTGTCGGTAAGAAACTGGCAGTCACGCCTGAGCAGTGTTTTCTCTTCCGGGGTTAGCTTGCAGTGCCGGGCGGGTTGTTCCTGTTCCAGGCTCTGCTGCAGCTTCTGCAGACCGCTTAATCTGACCTTGGCCTGTTTGTCGCCGCTTTTGGCTTTTCGGCCTTCGGTTTCAAGTTTTTTCTCCACCAGCTCCAGGTCGGCGAGGATAAGTTCCAGGTTGATTGTCCGGGCATCGGATACGGGGTCCAGTCCACCGTGAACGTGGGTAATGTTGTCGTCGGCAAAGCACCTTACCACGTGCGCTATGGCGTCCACCGACCGGATATGGCTGAGAAACAGGTTACCAAGACCTTCTCCGCGGGAAGCTCCCGCAACCAGACCGGCTATATCGACGAATTCAATGGTGGTGGGAATGATTTTCTTCGACCCGCTGATATCGGCAAGAGCCCCGAGCCTGTCGTCGGGCACCGCGACGATGCCGACATTGGGTTCTATTGTGCAGAAGGGGTAGTTGGCGGCTTCGGCGCCCCCCTTGGTCAAGGCGTTAAAAAGGGTGGATTTGCCGACATTTGGCAACCCGACTATACCGATTTTCATTGGCTGGCTCCTGCTAACATTGTGTATCGTCGCGAACACGCACTACATATGAAATTGGCGTAAAAGACAAAACAGTCTTTTACGCCGGTACTGGTTTATACAAAATAAAAGGTTCGACAATATACGTGATTGAAAATAAATATCAAGCAATTGTTGACATATAGTCTCAATTTCCAGCAGATGCAGAATTGTCAGCCGGTTGGCGCAGTTCATCTAGCAGTTACCGGTTTTTGCGCCGATCGGTAAAAAAATATCGGCGCAAAAACCGGGTAAGCGACTCACTGTTACTCGAAAAGTTTTTGTAAAATTGAGCCGGCCTGGTCTGATATCCGCTTTTTGCCAGCCTGTAAAATCAAATCCTTGAGAGCTGTGTCGATAAAGTTTTTGTTGATGGAAGGTTTGGTGACCGTGCCGCTGATCGGGACGGTGATAAAAGATCCTTCGAGATACTTATACAGGTCACCCCCCACCATCTTTCTGGTAACAGGAATAAGAGCCTGGTAATCCAGGCTCTTGTCAAATCCGACCGAGCCGGAAAGACGGATTGTATGTTCATCCAGCTTAATCTCAAGCGGCGAGCAGTGGATTCGCTGCTCTTTCCCCTTAAACTCGATCGCCTGTTCGCCAAGAGTGATCTGTTGTTCTCTGGCCTTCATCGCATCCAGCAGAGGCAGTAAAATGCCTCCGGCCTGCAGCTTGGTGTCGTGGAAGAAAAGGTTTCCCTTAAAATCGGCATCTTTTCCCGCGGGATGGTCCAAGGGCCAGTGGAAATAGGAAAGATTCAGATCAACGGTGCCGCTGGAGATCGCCGCCCCCTTAAACAGCGGGTGAATTTTTGCCAGCAGATCGTTGGACATTGCCGCGGTCAGGCCGGCACCGGAAACTATCTGGCTGTTTTCCGGAAAACTGAGCAGTGGCGGACTGTGGGTGAAGTCTATCGATGGGGTGAGGGTGAGCCTGCCGCGGTTGAGATCGCCCTGGATATCGAATGTTGCAAGAGAATTTTTCAACTGTACAGGAGCCGTGAGCTGTTTTATGCTGACTCCGTAGCCGTCAGCCGATTCCACTCCAAAAGAGGTTGCGATTTCAGTGTTGGCGATCGCATCGTTCCACTTGCCGTTTGGCGAACTGGTTCGTACGACAAACGGCTCGGTGGATATGTCCTTTATGGTAAGGTCGATATTGTATAAATTTTGCATCAACCGGCTTATCTGGTTCCAGTCAAGCGACAGGATACCTTCACCCCCCACCGCTTGAGCGCCTTTGCCTTCTTTGAAGGTGCCGCTGCCGCTTACGGTTGCGGGGAGTGAGGATATTTCAAAGCTGTTGACGGTGAGGTTACCGCTGTCGCCGGCCTGGTCCAGGTCAAGCTTGAGGCTCAGTCGCTGATCGACCGGTTGACCGTCAGCCGTTGCGAGCTTGATCCCGTCTATGAGTCCAGCGCCGACAACTTTTTGATTTCCCATCTCAGCAACGCTCAGTTTCACACCAATCGCTTTATCACCGACCAATTTCATGTTTTCCGGCAATTTGTTAAAGGTGTGCAGTAGTTTGGTCAGATGAAATGGCGACAGGCCGGCTTGGAGCTGCAAACCGGTGATACTGTCTATTTTCTGTTCGGAGCCACTTTCGATACGGTCGGCCGTGACAGTTGTCTTCCCAAGCCAGCTGGTCATATCAAGTGCAAGGTTGTCTGCACTCCTGAACCTCATGGAGTGGTCCAACCGGATATCTGCCTTGACGGAAGCACCAAATTCTTCAGCGGGTATCAGAATGGTGTCGCCCCGCTTTAAAGTGAAGTCAGCGATGGCGAGATCTCCGGTTATGGTTCGAAGCTCCTTTTCCTTTGCAGTGAGCTTCATTGCTACGTTTACGCTGCCGTAACCACTGTATCCGCCGAGATCTATGAACCTGGCGATCCGGGTCAGGCCTTTACCGATATCGCCTGCCAGCTGCAGTTCCATCCCATCGTTATTGCCGTGACCTTTACCCTGCAGGAAAGGGGAGTCTATACTGAATAGGTCCAACCCTATTCCGGTCTGATCCTTTATGCCCTTGGCAACAACGGTTATCGGCTCGTTCCAGGAAACGGCCCTGTTGTCGGCAACGCCTTTGAGATGCTGGAGGGTTGTTTTGAGATCGAACATGGTTGCCGGTCCTGAACTCGTCACATGGGCGGTAGTGTCGATTTTGCCGGTGTCGATTATTACCCCCGGTCTGAGTTTCAGGGTGGCCGGGAATTGCCGGAAAATCTGGGCCAGATCGAGGGAGAGAGCGGCTTCGATCTGGGAGTCGGTCGCCGTACCGAATGATCCCTTGATTACAGCTTGCCCAAGCGAGGATTTCAGTAAAACGCGGTTAAGACCATAGCTGGCACCTTTTTTTTCCGCGTCGACATCAAGGGTTATGGTGCCCAGAGAGGGAGTGTCAGGGGCGATAGCTCCACCGTGGAAATTGAGCTGGTCAACGGAAAAATTACCCTTGACCTGGGCTATGTCTATGTCTTGACCCGTCAGGATAAAATCGGCGTTAAGAAGCCCGCTCCCCTGGGGAAAAGAGTTTATCTGCGACACCAGGTCAAGTATTTTTGCAATCTGAAAATTATCTATGACAACGGAAGCCATGGAATGGGAAGCGTCCGCTGCAGCGGCGGTTGAACCGGGAAATAATATTTGTCCGTCGCCCCTGAAGCTCCCGCTGTTGTCACCATCATAGCAGTCAGCTGAAAAACTGAGAAAGTTTTGCGGACCGGAAACAGTTGACGTGAGGTTGAGCCGTTGCAGGAGGGGGGTCTTATTCCCTTTATCCGATACCATTACTGCCGCGCCGTCTTTCACCACAATGGTGGCGGTAATAGCGGGCAGACTAAATTGGGTTTTCCCGCTTTTAGCTGAAGCTTGCCGGGGCTGGACCGGGTCTGGCGGGGTAGTCGTGCCCTGCTCCCCGGTTTTGTCGCCACCAGCCTGTGTGGTCGCGTTTTTTTCAGGTCCTGCGGTCCGGCTTGCAGTTACCACCGGAGAATCGATTGTTATCTCTCCAAGGTCCTGATGATCACTGAGAAACCCAAGGAGTCCCTTTGACGTCTGGATATCGGCTGCGGTGACAGCCAGTTTCGCCGCCTGGTCTTCATAGACAAATCCTTCTATGTGTACCGGCATCGTCCATCCGAGGGAGAGTCTGTCAAATTTTATCAGGCCGGGTAATCTGTCGCTAAGAGATTGTTGAACCGTTTTGACCCCCCATGGAGAGGAGATGATGCTGGGCAGGAAAAACACCAGACATGCAGCCAACAGCAGCACACCGGTAACCACTAACAACAGGAATTTTCTCTTACCGGACGAGGTATTTTTTTTCATGAATATGTGCCTCCTTTTGGCGTAAGATCACAGCATCACAGGCAACCTTTCACTGTCGGCACCCACTGCTGCGGATAAAAAAGTGGTAATAATCTATAAGATTTGTCTGGTGCAGCAAAAGAAAAGGGCAAGGAATGCGGTTTGGTGCAAAATTTACCTGAAAATAACCATGTCACTGATACGTAAAAAGCGGTTTTCCTGTTTTGCCAGGATCCAGGCTGATGCACACCAGATGTGGGAAAGATCTTAATCCACCAGTTCGTCCCGGAGATGGGTTACTGTGTTTTGGTAAAAACGGTCCTGGAGCTGTTGCCAGCGGCTCAAACCATGGGGTGAGGTTTTTGGGGTTGGGTTCTCTCCTATCCAGAGTCCGCGGTTGTTGAAGCTGTAGACAGGAATCAGGTCAGGACGCTGTGAAGCAGATAAAATTTCACGTTCGACATTATCCAAAACCAGCGGGTCACCATCTGTTGCCGAAAAATAATTCAGCACCATATGCGGTTGTTGTTGCCGCAGGGATTTTACATAGGCAAGACGCATTTTCTCCTGGGGAACGTTCATCCTGCTGAGGGTAAAATATTTTGCTATGGCGAAGTCTTCGCAGTCGCCGCCATTATTGATCAGCATCTCCTGGGGTGTCGCCCAGTAATCCTCTGTGCCCCAGAGATATATGTCATCGATGAATTCGAGTTGATTGAAGAACAGGTTGACCAGTTCCAGCTTTTCCCGCACCGAAACAGTGTATTTGTTCTTCATCAGCGCAAGCCAGCGGTTGATACGGGCCGCTGGGGTGTTGTCATCACTGCTTTTCTTTACAGCTGGTTTGGGCTCAATAACCGGAGGCAGAGGATGGTCAACTGGTTTTTTGCCGCAGCCGTTGAACAATAAAGGAAAAACCAGCATGAAAAATACGGTCGCAACGGTGTATCTTCTTGTCTTATGGAAACTACGCAATAACTTCACCATTTGTTGGCGTCATCTTGATAGCTGCTGCTGGCAGAAATTACCTGCATTCCTTTTGGCTGAGAGTTTGCGCTAGATCTTTTCCCGCCTCATACGCCTGCTGCAGATAATCCTGTCTGTGCTCAATCTCTCCCTTGCGATCGACGCCGCGGCAAAGAACTGTTCTCCACAACTCAGCATCCAGGACGTCAAAAAAGTATTTTGTCGTGAGAATAGCCCCGTCGAATAGTTTTTTCCCTTCGGTAGCTCCGACCGAGATAAACAGTCCCTTGCGACTATGTGGCTCCTGGCCCAGGGATTTCTTGTTGATCCAGTATTTTCTTACCCATAGAGACTGGCACCGATCCATGAAAATTTTGGTATGGGCACTGACGCTGTAGAAAAATATGGGTGAGGCCAGCATTATCCCTGAACTGGCTTCCAGTTTTTTCTCAATTTTAGGGAAATCGTCCTTGATTGCGCATTTGCCGGTCTGGATGCAGTTGTATATTTCAAGACAGGGTGAGATCTTGTAGTCGCGCAGAATGATTTCTTCCACCTCTGCGCCGTTTTCCCGGGCTCCGGCCACCGCTTGCCTGAGCAGGCCGGCGCTGTTTCCGTCACGTCGAGGACTTCCGTAAATAGCCGAAATGCGGACCATATCTCTCCTCTGTAATAGTTGTGTAAAAGCGCCTGAAAATCGACTGGTCTGAACAAAAACATTATGACATTTTTTTGTTTGGTGTCAATGGCCAGTTTGGCAAGAAATCGCGCACTTGTGCGTTGCGGTTATTTCTTGCCGCCCATAAGCGAAAAAATGGGAACGTCAACTGATAAAGCGATCAAAAGTATCAGCAGACCGCTTCTTTTAGTGAAGTTCTACGACAACTCACCTGTGACCGCTCAGAGCATAAACGGGGTGCTGTCGTCATATTTGGATAAATCTCTATCGATGGCGCTGAATATTTTCAGGATCTTATCTTTTGTTTCAATGGTGTTTTGTACTGTTTCCTGTTCGTCCAGTTCGCGGAGCTGGGCCGTGGCGGCTTCTATGGCGGCCTTGAGCTTATCTTTCTGGGCAATCAGGTCTGTCCGGTCGGTTGAGGGAGCTCTGACGGCAATCTCTTCGATTTTTTTAAGACCCTTCTGCCATTCCTCTATTTTTTCGTCGATAATATCGCGATAGGTTTGTGATTGCATATGGATTCTCCGTTCTGGGTTTATAGAACTGTTTCACTTCGGGTGATCTCCCCAGCGCAACAAAATCTCTTGTTCTGCTGCTTGTATTATAAATCTTGATGGAGCTGCAGGTCAAAAAGAATTGCCAGGAATTTTCACGGGTAAGCCAACAAGCGTTAATAAATCCGGTTGGAGCCGGTCCGGATCAGGGGCCTGAACGGTTTGCAGGAAGAAGGCGGCGGTTGACAGCGGCAACTGGGAGGGCGACAACGGCTATGGTCCTGTCGCGGGCACCAGCTGCTTTTTTCAAGACAGCCTTTGCCGGTGGAGAAACCGGTTAATCCTGTGGGATATCCCCAAGGGATTTGGTGGTGCTTTCATACCGGTGGCCAGGCTGAAGATTGACGGAGTCGGTCAGCAGGGATATTGAATAGAGGCCTGCGGCCAAGACAACAGTAACCACCGTCAATTTCAGCATCAATGACGGCTTTTTCCAGATAAATACGGCGACCGTCAGCAGCAGAAGAAGAAAAACAAACTGGTTTCTCACCACAAAAGCAGACACATGCAGATAGAGTTGTTCGAGGGCCATGGCGTATTTTTTTAAGGGAGGATTGGACTATTTTACGGTGCAGAAATTGCTTACCAGAACCGGATCTTACCATAAAATGCGGTAAAAAAAAATGTCTATACGGCTGTTGCCTTGATGCAACGTGTATCGGGGTGTGTCATCTGAAACAGCGCCGGATTGTATCCGGCCGCCGTTTCGTTGTGGCTGCAGCTTTTTCGGTACTACTGCAACCAATCTGTACCGGGATTGTCCTTGACCCTTGGCAATAGGTCAGGGAAGGGAGGGAGGTCTTTGGTATCCCGGCCGCTTGATGGTTCAGTTGAAAACCCGGTGAAGCTGGTTTAGTTTATGAAAAGTGTCGAGATCATCGACCCAGGAGTTGTTCCTGTTCCGGGTTATTATGACGTAGTTGTGATCCGGCGTTTTAATCCTGGTTCCTCCACTTGTGCTTATGGCGCAGCTCTGGGAGTGGTTGGGGACGGCGGTGCTGATTTCTGACAACAACGGGTTATCTGACATGGCGTTCTCCTCAGATGAAGTATTTTTACACACCACTCATACTACGGGAGACAATTGAAAGAGTAAATTGAGGAGAATAACAAGGTATTATAGGTATATTTACCTATAATGTGTCAAAATAATATGCAGTTTCAAAGTGTTGCATGTTGGTGAAAAAATAAAAAAAGAAAATCAAGGTGAATATTTTTTTTCCTGACAACCGGGCGATGTCCTGTTTCAGGCTGACCGGAGCAGTGCCACAAGTTGACCGTAATAGTGCAGCGTTAATTTTCCTGCGGAGTCGATATCTGTGCCAAGAGCCACGAATCCGTGATCTTTGAGCAGAAAAAAACTGTACCCCTCAAGCGCTAGTTCCAGACCGGACCGGGCGAGTTCTCTGGTGCCGTAGTCAAAAAAATTCCGGGTAACCGGAATGCCGAGTTGCTCAGCCCTCATGTTGAGCAGAAAACAGTGGCCGTGCAGGATTGCATTGACCCGTGGCAGCGATTGATAGAGATACTGGTGTAGAAAACTCTCGGAGGAAGGTGTTGCAACCCCTTCTGTAAGAAAAGTTCCGGATTCTTCAGCATAGCCTACTATATGGCTGTACGCGTTTACGTCGAGCGTGGCTGAAGGAGTCATGCCGGAGCGTGTGATGATGAAGCTGGTTTCACCGGTTCGGTATGAAGAGTTTCCGTATGTGCCGCCCGTATGAGCGGGAGCAAGGCCGAGTTCGGCGAAGAGGTATGCCCAGTAGTTGAGTCGGTTAAGCCTGGTATCGTACTGATAGGTTTTTTTCCGGGAGCGATAGGTAAATTTTACTCCTTGGTACTGTTCTGTTGTCATGGGTGTGCGTTTTGTTGAAAATGGCGGCGTTGGGCCATGGAGTCGGGTAGAGAGCGGTCAACGGTACGGGGGCGATTGTTCGGGCGATGCAGGGGAGCGTACTGCATCGCCCGGATTCACGCGCCAGAAATATTATCCCATAAGCTGTGACAATTGCTCTGTCAATCCATCCAGTTCATCGTTTTTGAAGCAGAATTGCATTTCAAGAAATTTCTGCCTGAACTGTGCAACTTCTGTCTTCACGGTATTGTTATGGCGTATAACGTCTACAAAAAGCTGGGCGAGTTCCTGGAAATCGGTTTCTTTCATGCCGAACCGGGTCATTTCGCTTACACCTATACGCAAGGCGCCTGACGCGGTAAAACCTTCTTCCTCAGGAGTTGCCTGATAGTTGACGATGATGTTGTTTTTCTCAAGGCGGGTTGCGATTTCGGGACCTTTGGTGTAGCCGACATGCACGATAACCTGGTGGGTGTGGGTAAATGAGTCTTCCGGGTCTCCGGCCACGCTGAAACCCGCATCGCTAAGGGCCCTGGCAAAGGCTTTGGCGTTGCTGAGAACCTGTTGCTGATATTCATCCTTGAAATGGTTCATCTCATAGGCGGCGGCCAGAAGGCCGAGCATGGTGCCAAGGTGATGATTGCTGACGCTGCCCGGAAAAGTTCGTCTTTCAATAGTCTCCCAGAAAGCGTATTGAGGATCGTGCTCCTCGAAGTTGCCGGCGACAATACCTCGCTGGGTACCGAAAAAGGTTTTGTGGGTAGAGCCGGTAACGAGATCCGCCCCCTCTTGAAAGGGCTGTTGGAAGTGTGGGCCTGCCAACCCGAGAACGTGGGCCATATCGTACATGATAACGCAGGGTATCTCCAGAGCGTCGACCATCTCGCGAACCTGAGCCACCGGTTCGGGATAGATGGTCATGCTTTTCCCGAAAATGATGAGTTCCGGCCTGTGGATTTCGATAATATCTTTTAAGGCAGCAATATCGATTTTGTAGGGATTATTCTTTAATACGGGAAAATTGACAACCGCGGGGCGGTCTGTCCGGGGATCCCTGGCGACAAAGTCTCTTAAGGCGCCCATGGGTTGTGCGCTCAGGTGGCCGCCGTTGAGGATATGGTTGTTGATGATCTTGCGTATCCTTCTCTGTTCACTTTTTCGATCGGCTCTGTTGAGATAATCCACTAGCGCGCTGAAAACGGCTGTGTTGGCCATCTGGCCGGAAATCAGGCGGGTCTCGACGTTGCGGCAATGCAGGTATTTGCTGAGCTCATCGGCCAGTAGATTCTCTACCTCCCGAATAAAACCGGTGCCCTGGTAATAGAAAACTTCCTTGTCGAAAAAAGCTTTTACTTTTTTATGCTCGGCGTACCTCCCGGCAGGATCAGCAATGGACAGCATCGCCCCGATTCTGGAAACTGACTGTTCAGAAGGGATAAGGTTGATACATTGCTGTTGCCGCCATCTGGTGTTGGCAATGGTTTTATCTATTAGCGAGGTAAGTTTTTTTATTGTCTCCTGTTCCTTGTTGTCGCTTTTTTCCGGCAGGGACAGCTGGTTCCACAAAACAGCACGGGAGTGGGGCGGCGCATCGGTTCGCATATGATATGGGACCACGACGCTTTTGAGAAATTTTTTCCTGACCTTGATCTCAAGTTCCTCGCCCCGTGATGTGTCTGAGTCGATCAGGACCAGACAGATTGATCTCCTGTCGTTTTCTTCACTATAGCCCGAGGCGATGCCTTCCCCGGTAACTTTCCAGTAGGGTACCGAGGTCCCGCTGGTGACGTGACCGATAAGTTTGTTGTTTTTGTAAACTTCATCTCCCGCCCTGGCGATACCCTTGTCCGTGATCGCCAGGGGCAGGATGATTCGTGGCAGTGCTGATTTTTTAGAATAATCAAAAGCGACAATTTTCTTGAAGGCAGAAAACTGTTCCAGTAGGGAATCGCGTCCGATGAAGTCCTTTTTCTCTTTTGAAAAGCTGACTGCAAATTTTGCCAGCGGGCAGGCGAAGATAGGAATTGGGTGATTTTCGGCATCAACTCCGAATTCGTGGCCGTACAAGGGAAGGCAGGCCTCAAGCCGCAAGGTGTCCCTTGCTCCGAGACCAACAGGCTGGACACCTTTTGCCAGAAGCATGTCCCAAACCTCAAGCGCGTCAGTTTGTTCGATAAACAGTTCAAAGCCGATAGGCTCACCGGTATACCCTGTTCTGGCAAGGTTCACCGGTATTTCCTTGAGACAAACACTGCTGAGACTGTTTCGCGCCGGTATGGGAAGATGGCCGGAGGTAATCAGGTCCGAGAGTATCTCTTTTGCTTTTGGGCCCTGCAAACTGAGCATCGCGCTTTCGAAGGTGCGGTCGGTAAGGGACAGATCGGGAAAATTTCCGCTTTGTTCAAGAAAATGATCCCAGTCCTTTTCCCTGTTGGAGGCATTCACCACCAGGATATACCGGTCTTCGTCAAACCTGTAGAGATACGCGTCGTCAAGAGCATGGCCGTCACTGTCGGAGATGATCGTGTATTGACTTTCGCCAACGTTGAGTGCCGCACCATTGTTGGTGAGAACGTATTGAAGAAAGGGCAGTGCATCGGGGCCGGAAATGGCGAACCTTCCCATGTGGGAGACGTCAAACAATCCAGCATTTCTTCGGGTCGCGAGATGTTCCTGCAATACTCCCGCCGGGTAATTGACAGGCATCTCCCATCCGCCGAAATCGACCATTTTAGCTCCTAGCCCGCGATGCTTTTCGTTGAAGAAAGTCTTCAGTAAATCCATTGATTTTGCTCCTGCTCACTTTAAGTTGTCTACTTCCGGTTAACTCTTTTTCTCTTTCCTGTATACCTTTGCCAAGCCGGCAGCGGAAGTTTCACGGTATAACGATGGGATGGCCTGTCCTGTCTCCTTCATTACTCTGGTGACATCGTCAAAACTGATTTTGTGGTTGCCGTCGGTCAGCAGGGCAAAGTGACAACAACTCAATGCCCGGGTGGCGGCATGGGCGTTTCTTTCAATGCACGGAATCTGCACAAGACCGTCCACCGGATCGCAGGTGAGCCCCAGGTGATGTTCAAGGCCCATTTCCGCCGCGTATTCGATCTGCCGGACTGAACCTCCCATAACCTGGGTTGCCGCAGCGGCAGCCATGGCACATGCGGTTCCGACCTCTCCCTGGCAGCCGACCTCGGCACCTGAGATGGAACCGTTGTGTTTGACCAGGTTTCCAACAAGTCCGGCGGTGGCAAGCGCTCTTGCCACATCGGACGAAGACAGCCGCATGGTCTGGGTCAGATAGTACAAGACCGCCGGGACGACTCCGCAGGCACCGCAGGTCGGCGCGGTGACGATAGTTCCGCCGGTAGCGTTTTCTTCCGCCACCGCATATGCGTAGGCGGCAAGAAAACCATCCTGGCCGAATTCTTTTTTCAACATCTTGGTCTTGCTGTAAAGCGATTTGGCTTTTCTCGCAAGGCCAAGTCCGCCCGGTAAAGTGCCTTCGGTAGCAATCCCTTTTTTAAGGGATGTTTTCATGGTTTGCCAGATCTCTTCGAGAAAATCATACAGCTGCTCCCCTTCACAGGATTCGACGTAGGACCAGAATGACTGACCGCTTTGGTGGCAGTGATCAAGGATAGTGTCCATGGTGGTGAGGGGATAGATACTGCTGGAGTCATCCTTGGAGTCCTTGTCGCTCAACGCCCCGCCTCCCACACTGTACACTTCCCAGCTGCCAAGAAGTCTTTCCTTGTCATCGACGGCCTCAAAGAGCATACCGTTTGGATGCAGGGGCAGTACTTCTTCTTCTTTCCATAAGATCTCAAAAGAGCGTGCCCCCATCTCTTTTGCTATTGCCTTGTCGGTAAGGTGTCCTTTGCCCGTTGCAGCGAGACTTGCAAATAATGTAATCCGGTAATGACAACCGTCCGGCCATCTGGCCAAAAAGATCCTGGTCGCCCTGGACGGCGCCATGGTATGACTGCTTGATGGCCCCGTGCCCACTCGATATAATTTTCTTATTGTATCCATGTACGGGTATTGCCTCTTTTCCACTGATCAGATGCGATAAGGTCGCAGGTGTAACTATTCACTTATTTCGTTACCCCTGACTCCAGCGTTTGTTCTACTCGTTGTTTATGAAAGTAAACCGCAAAAAGATCTTTTCCTGCAATAAGTTTCAACATATTGAGGAAAATCCGCCTGTTTTTAGTCGTTTTTGAAGTTATTGCAGCTTTATCAAAAAAAATGGAAAAAACGGGGCCGAGAGAGGCTGGTCGTAGGGTGCATTGCCGGGCCGGTTATTGTCGAAATACTCTTTGCGTATCCGGATAAGAATGGATAATGGAAGGGAGAAAAAATTTGGTCTTGATACGGTCGCAGGGTGATATGGGCCTGTGAACTTAAATTGAACCCGCCGATTTGGAAAATAATTTTTTATTTCACCATATCGGTCTTTATATCTTGCACGACAGGGTGTAAGGCAACTCTTTGTAACAGTTGGTCCTCTTTAACTTCCTATAGCCCGGCAGAAGAAGAAACCGGGATACAGGAAAAGAATAAAAACTACAGATTATTTTCAGCTGTCAAGGAATAGGGACCGGGGCCTGGATGAAATAAAAGCATTTTGTCGTTTCCTCGGTATCATCTATGGAAACCGTGACCCAAGCCTCCTGTACTGTCAAGGGAGCGATAATCGAGGCGTTTATCGAGCCGTCTGCATCGGTAACAACATGAGTAGTTTGCGGTGGGTGAGTCTGACCGAGCGACTTGGCTTCAAAAATAATTGTGATATTGATTCCCGCTGCCGGAGGCGAAATCGCAGTGGTAACTGAAAAGTGCTTCTCAGTTTCGGTGGTGGTAGCGAGTTCAACGATGCACGAATCAAGCGTATGTTCAATCAAGATTACTTCTCCGCTTGTCGCTGCATGGGCAGGCAGGATAACATGGTCGACATCAGGTGTGGTCCATCTGGTCGGCAGAGCACAAAATGTAGCCAAGGCTGCGGATGAGCCAACTATGGTCTTGAGGACGATACGCCTGTTGTGGTCTTCAGCTTTAAGGTTGTCGATTTGATTGTTCTGGCCATCTAGCATAATAAATACCTTGTTGTTAAAAGTTTGTATGGGATTATTGTCGGCTTGTTTTCAGGATATTGTTTTTACATTTAATTTGAGCCACAGATGATATATCATAAAATGTTAGGTATATCAATAAAAAGCAATGATAGCGGTATGATATGGTTTTTTATGTCTGGGGTGCTGGTATTACATGTGTAATTTTATGTCTTATGCTTTTGTGACTGAAGTTTAGAGTTTCGTAAATCCACCGCTATGACGGTGGTGGCGGATTTACGAAACTCTAAACTTCAGTGTCAGCTATTCCCGATGTAAATATAAGTCATTGAAATTGCGCCATTCAGCAAAATCATCTTTCGTAAACATTTAATATGAAGTATGAACTTAATCTATTGAAATAATGTGA